>JAOPYI010000243.1 GCA_025964675.1 Sphaerisporangium sp.
GGGTGGCGGTGTCGGCCAAGATGGCCGAGCTCAACCTTCAGGCGATCCTGTACCCGCTGCAGAAGGTGCTCGTCTCCCTGGTAGGCATACCCCAGCCGGAACGCAACGGCACCCTGTCCAACGGCACAGGCTTCCCGGCCATCTGCTTTCCCGGCGGGTTCTCCACCCCCACGGCGACAGCTCCTTTGGGCGTGCCGGTGGGCGCGGAGTTGCTCGGGCGTGAGTACAGCGAGCCGCTGCTGCTCTCGCTCGCCTACGCCTACGAGCAGGCCGCGAAGACCCGGAAACCACCGCGCAGCACGCCACCCCTGTCTACGTAGGCGACCCTGCGCCACGCGCGCAGAGGGAGCCATGAGGCCGGCGGTCATCGTGGCCGCCGGTTATGGGAGCAGCGAGTATCCGAGTGAGCTGTAGAAAAGGTCGGTGGCGCCGAACTGGCTCAGGTCGAAAACGGTCGCGTCGACTTCTGCGTCGCCCTGTGCCGGGCCCGCGACAACGAGGACGAGGTCCGGGAGCTCGTTGAGCAGGAGCTCGCAAAGCACTCCACGGGCCTGCACGCCGCCTACCTAAAGGTGTCCCTGCGGGTGGTCGTCGCCCAGTTCCTGGGCCCGGCCGCGCGGAAGCTCGACGACGAGCTTGGCTTCCCGTTCGTTGACGCTGGCCTCGACCTGCAGGACGCCGAGAACCGCGGCCTGCTCGCCCTCGACGACTTCCCGCAGCCCGCCCTGCCGCTGGTCCGTGACTCCGACTCCTAACCCGCAGGCTGGCGCACCCGTGCTCTCCGGTGAGGGTGCGCCGGCCCGCAGCACCACAACCCGCACCACCTTCGGGGGAACCGTGAACGCCACCACCTGCGACCTGTGCGGCTCGCGAGTCGCCGACCTAGCCCACGTGTGCACCAGTTGCGCCCACGGCCTCGAGGCCGACCTCGGCGACGTCTCATCGCTCATGGCCGAGATCGAGGTCACCGTCACCCGCCAGTCACGCATGGGCAGCGGGGGAGGCGGAGGACGCAGCACCGAGGTACGTCTCCCTTCGACCCCGACGCCTCCGACAGGGGCGCCCTCCTCGGCTCGGTCCTCGCGTCCTGGACCCGCATGGTGTCCGACGAGCGTGGCGTGACGGTCCCCATGCATAGCGCGGCAACCCTGGCCCGCTACCTGCTCGGCAACGTGGAATGGCTCCGCCACCACCCCGCCGGCGCCGACGCCGTCACCGAGATCCGCGACGCCGTGCGAGACGTACGCCACGCCATCGACCTGCCGAACGTCCGCGTCTACCTGGGAGCCTGCAACGACTGCGGGGAAGGGCTGTACGCCAGAGAAGGCGCATCGCAGGCCGCATGCCGTACCTGCGTCACCCCCGACGGGGAACGCCCCGTTTACGAGGTTACAGAGCGGCGACAGTGGATGCTCGCCACCATCGAAGACCTGGAGATGACCACACCCCAAGCGGCACACGCCCTGTCCGTCCTCATCCGGGAGATCAAGCCCGCAATGATCCACACTTGGCACGCAAGGGACAAGCTGTCCCCTGTCTCCGTGGACGAACGCGGACATAGCCGCTTCCGCATCCCCGACGTGGCTGCCCTCATGCTCCAGGCAGGCAAGGCGAAGACAAAGAGGATGGCAGGGTGACTGATGACCTGACTGCACTCCTGGACTGGCTGGTCAGCGTAACGAGGCCACAGAATTCTGCCTGTACGGCCCATTCAGGCTGTGAGACGCTTTCCAGTCATCAAGGAGGCTTTCCATGAGCGAAGACTGGTCAGCAGAGAAGATGGAGAAGCTACAGAAAATCCTCAAGAAAATGCGCGAGGACCCGCTCAAGTACAAGCGTGTGCACAATGCCATCATCGAAGCCGCGACTATGACGCCGCAGGAGTGGAATGCGGCCGAGGAGCAAGCGGAGCGCGAGCAGCAGGCGAAGCTCGAACCGCGCGCTGAGCAACAGCGGCCATTTGTAGCCCCTTCACCCAGCAGCTACAGCTCGCCCGGATACGACTCGGCCGGGATGAGGGGGGATGCCGCGAGGATCACGGGTTCAACGCCGCAGGGCCGATGGGCCGCCGAGCAAGAGGCAAGGATGATCAAATCCAAGACTGAGGCGATCCTGCGCGGCGACGACGTACAGGGATAGCTGTCATCGATCTCCCACGCACAGCCAGCTACAGATGCTCCTCCACGAGCAGCTTCGAGGCAAGGTCACGGCTACATGCCGAGCTGGCCGACTTACACCATGTTGCCTAAGTGGGCAACTGACTGACATGATCTAACTCGCTAGCTTGGGACACGTAGCGAAAGGGCTCGGTTAACCACCGGGCCCTTTCTGCATGTTCGGGAGGTCACCATGCCCCACGTCCCCGCATGGGCATGGATCGCCTGGGCAGTAGCCAGTCTGGGCGTATTCGCCGCCCTCGAAACCGTCGCCCTCGCCAACCGGCGCACCGGCGACACCCTCAGCGAGAACATCCGCAGGTGGCTCGGCATCCACCCTTACCGGCCTGTGCGCCGCTACGCGGTTCCCGCGTTCGCCGTCGTGCTGCTCGGCTTCGTCGCCTGGTTCGTCCCGCACATCCTGCTCAGCATCTGGTGACCCGTGGCACGGAACAACCGGCACAGGGCGGGACGCCCCTACCAGCGGGCACGCAGGCAGATGTTCCTGATGTACGGCACCATCTATCACCTCTGCGGGCACGACGGAGCTGGCGAGGCCGATCACCTTGACCCGATCAGCGTCAACCCTGACCAGCCCGTCGACCCGCACCTCATGCGCCCATCCCACGGATCCAACGCGCCATGCCCGCCGGCCACGTCCGCGCAGCTGCGCTGCTCAGCGATGGGGCATCCCGCCTGGTCGACCAGTTCGGCCTCGCGACGTGGCAGCAGGCCCTCGACATCCTCGAAGGGTCCGGCCCAGCTGAGTTGATCCGCCGCGTACGACACGCCGAACAGTCTGATCTGGACAGCACTCGATGGCCTCGTGGCAAGACTTTCGATGACGCCACGGCCGTGTACGTGACGGTCAACGACGACGCTGCGTGAGAGCGACACGAATCTCTTCGCGTCTATCCCCCTTAGACAAGCTGACCTCGCGTGGACGGGAACGGCCAGGCTCACGCTTCCGTCATACGGGGCGGGTCAAGGACGGCATCCCTGTCGACCCGGACGGCGATGACCAATGCGCGGGCTTTCGTGATGCGCTGCACCTCTCCAAGCTGGTCGACCGGTTCGCACAGAACCTGCGCCGCGCGGCCGGCTTCGACGTGCAGTACTTCGCCGCAGTCCAACCACAGAAGCGGCAGACCTGCACTCGCCAGAAGCTTCGTCTACGTGTGATCAAGATCGTCTAACTGCAACGAGCCAGTGACCTGCCGCGTCAGGTTGGAACCACCTCGGTGAAGTCGAACTCACCAGCCCGCACTCCCGAGATGAAGGCCTCCCATTCGGTGCGGGTGTAGACGATCGTGGGTCCCTCAGGATGCTGACTATGCCGTACGGCGATACGACCGGTGCCATCCAATACAGGGCCGGCTGCGACACAGTCTCCTCCGCCGCCATCGGCGCTGAAGGTGCTGATGTGCCACGCGACATGGAGAGTGCGAGCGTCAGAAGTAGGCATGAGGGCGGCTCCGTCCCCGGACGTTAGCCAAGCTCTTCGGCGACCGACGCGATCAGCTCGACCGACTTATCCGATTCAAGTGCATCACGATAGATTCCGTCGAACTTGAGCATAAGCCTCTCGGCCTTTTCCGCCTCTACGTAGATCGCGCC
>JAOPYI010000259.1 GCA_025964675.1 Sphaerisporangium sp.
AGGGCGAGCGCCTGCCCGTGCAGGTCGCCCGCCGACTCGAAGATGGGCAGCGCCGCCTCGAAGTGCGGCCGGGCGGTGGCGTAGCGCTGCCGGAAGATCTCGAGCGTGCCGAGCGAGTACCGCATGGCGGCCTCGCCACGCGGATCTCCCATACGGCGGGCGGTGGCGAGCGCGGTCTCCGAGGTGCGGGCCCAGTCGTCGAAGTGGCCCTGCGACTCGAACAACGTGACCGTGGACATCGCGAGGTCCCAGCAGGTGTCGCTGAGGCCGAGCCGGGCCGCCTGCTCGACCGCCGCGACCAGGCCGAGCCGCTCGCTGCGCAGCCATCCCGCCGGATCGGCCAGCAGGCGGGCGGCGGTGGGCTCCTCGAAGTCCCACCGGTAACCGCGGCCGTGCAGCACGGTGTAGTCACCCCCGTACTGCAGCCGGTGTGCCCGCTCGGCGAGCGTAAGGTAGGCGCCCGTCAGCCTGGTCAGTGCCTCGTCGGCGGCGCCCGGCGCCTCGTCGGCGACGGCCCGTTCCCTGGCGTGCAGCCGCACCAGGTCGTGGATCCGGTAGCGTGGCTCGCCGATGCCGTCCGTGCCCGCGTACTCGACGAGCTGTGCGTCTACCAGGCTCTCCAGCACGTCCTCGGCCTTGCGCGTACCGGCGTCGAGAAGCGCGGCGGCGACCCAGGCCGCGAAGTCCGGTGTCTCCAGCAACCCGACCCTGCGGTACAGCGAGCGGCCGGGCTCGGTCAGCCCGGAGTATCCGAGCGCGAGGCCCGCCCGGACCGACAGGGCGCCGTGCGTCAGCTCGTCGAGCCGGTCGTGCTCGGCCGCCAGCCGGGAGATGAGCCGCGACACCGTCCAGTGGGGCCCGGCGGCGAGCCTCGCCCCGGCGATCCGCAGCGCCAGGGGCAGCCGGTCGCACAGTTCGGCCAGCTCCTCCGCGTCGGGGCCCCCCGCGCCGAGCTCGACCCGGCCGGTGATGGTGCTCAGCAGCTCGATGGCCGCGCCTGTGCTTAGCATGCCGAGCGCTATCAGGTTCGCTGCGGGGAGCGCGGTCAGCCTCCCGCGACTGGTGATCAGGACCGCGCAGCCGCCACCGGCGGGCAGGAGCGGTTCCACCTGTGCCTCGTCGGCGGCGTCATCCAGCACGACCAGCACGCGCCGGTCGGACAGCAGGCCGCGGAAGACCTCGGCCCGCTCGTCCAGGCTGTCCGGTACGGCCGTCCCCGCCACGCCGAGCGCGCGCAGGAAGCGGCCGAGCGCCTGGTGCGGTTCGATCCGCTCGGTACCGGCGCCGCGCAGGTTCACGAAGAGCTGGCCGTCGGGGAACCTGTCCCGCATCCGCTGGGCGGCCCGTACGGCGAGCGCCGTCTTCCCCACGCCGGGCATGCCGGAGACGACGCAGACCACGGGCGGGTTGAGCAGCATGCCGGTGATCTGGCGCAGCTCGGCGTCCCGGCCGGTGAGGTCGCCGATCGGCGCGGGCAGCAGGGCGGGGACCTGGGCCGGCGCGCCTTCCTGGCCCGTCGCGCCGTGATCGGGGGGAGCCGTGTGTTTCGGAGGGGCGGGGCCCGTCCCCGTCTGGTCGGCCACGACGGACACCGGCCTGACCTGACGGAGAAGCACCGGCACGAGGTCCTCGTCCCCACGCAGGATGGCGCCTTCCAGCTCCCGCATCAGGGGACCGGGCTCCACCCCCAGCTCCTCGGCGAGGACGCTGCGGGTCCGCCGGTACACGCCGAGGGCTCCGGCGCGCTGACCCGCCCGGTGCATGGCCACCATGAGACGCGCGGCGGACGACTCGGCGAGCGGGTCCTCGGCGAGCAGGGCGGCCAGCTCGGGGATGACCTCGGCATGCCCGCCCAGTGCCATCTCGGCGTCGATCCGGTCGGTCAGCACGCGCCTACGTTCCTGGTCCAGGTGCTGGGCGGCCTCGGCGAGCTGCGAGATGTCGTGCAGGCCCGGGTATGCGGGCCCTCTCCAGAGCCCGAGCGCCTCCTGGAGCAGCGCCGAGGCCGTCTCGGCGTCGCCCCGGCCGAGCGCGCGCCTGCCTCGTTCGGCCAGGTCCGTGAAATGCCAGGCGTCCACCTCGGCGTTCCGCGCGAGCAACGCGTACCCCGAGCGGTCGTGCCGTATGTGGTCGGCGTGGCCGAGCGTGCGGCGCAGGCGATGTACGAGCACCTGGAGGTTCTTGCCGGGGCGCGACGCGAGCCGCTCGCCCCAGAGCGCGTCGGTCAGCGTCTCGGCCGGGACCGTACGGCCGCGCCAGCAGATGAGCAGGCCCAGAAGCTGTTCCTGGCGCCGGGAGGCCAGCGGCACCGGGCCCATGCCGCCGACGACGGTTATGTCACCGATGACCTGGAACTTCACGGACGGTTCCGGGTGGATCGCGGGGCTCAACCTCTGGCACCTCTGGCAGACGGCTCGTTCATCCGGCAGGCGTCGCCGGGCGTGACCGGGGCACCTCCGGACATGGCACGAAGTCCCGACGGGGTGCTGGCCGGACGAATGCCGACTTTCGCTACGTTAGGTGATGATAGCCCGTGTTGATCTCATGGGTGATAGAGATTGTCGCTTCACGGCGGAAGGCCGGCACCGCCCTGGGGAAGGGGGCACCGGCCTTCGTGGTCCGGTGTCCTTCACGGAGGGACACCGGACCGCTGGACGACGTGGCCTAGAAGACGGGTACGCCGGCGCGGACGAGCTTCCAGTTCGGGCCGGCGAAGGTGGCGGGATCGATGATGCCGGAGGCCGTGGCGTACTCGATCAGCGCCTGGCGGATCTCCACCTGAGCGTTGTAGACACCGGGGCGCGGTCGCCCCAGTGAACGGGAGAGCCGCTATTCGTCGGTGTTCAGACGAGGTGGGAAAGCTTGTCGGGGTTGGTCACGGCGTAGATCCCGCACACCTGGCTACCGTCGGGGGTGAGGTCGAGGAAGATGACCGCGTAGGTGACGTCGCCGGACAACAGCACCGCTGAGAGGTCGCCGTTGACGCTCCGGAGGCGGATGCCGAGATCTGGGACAGGGCGCCGGGTCGCGTTGCCCACGATCAGACGGGCGATCTTGTCCCGGCCGTGGATCGGCCGCAGGCCCGCCGCCCGTGCCTTGCCTCCGCCATCGGCCCACAGGGTCACCTCCGGCGCCAGGACCTGCATGAGCGCACCGAGGTCGCCGCCGACCACAGCGGCGAGGAATCGCTCGGTCACCTGCTGCCGGACCCGAGGGTCGGTGCGGTAGCGCGGGCGGCGGGCGTGCACGTGCTCGCGGGCGCGGTGGGCGAGCTGGCGGATCGCCGAGGGGCGGCGGTCGAGGATGCCGGCGATCTCGGTGTGGGCGTAGCCGAACACCTCGTTCAGCACGAACACCGCTCGTTCCAGCGGGGTGAGCGTTTCCAGCACCACCAGCAGTGCCATCGACACCGATTCCGCCCGTACCGCCGTATCGGAGGCATCACCGGTGTCGGCCTCGATCGGGCCGCCGCCCGGCGGGGTGATGAGCGGCTCAGGGAGCCAGGGCCCGACGTACTCCTCCCGGCGGCGGCTGATGCTGACCTGGCGGGCCAGCGCCTGGTTGACCGCGATCCGCACCAGGTAGGCGCGGGGGTTGGCGATCTGCTCGCCGGAGGGCGCCTGGCTTCTGGCAGCCCATGCCAGCCAGGTCTCCTGTAGCACGTCCTCGGTGTCGGCCACGCTGCCCAGCATGTTGTAGACGATGGAGAACAGCAGCTCGCGATGGCCGGTGAAGACCCGCGTCGCCATCTGTTCCCATGCCCCCGGTGCGGTGTCGGACATCGTGGGCTCCTCCCTGCCACGGTCGCCACGGTCACATCCTGAGAGCGACTCCGGGCCCGGAGTGTGACAGTAAATCCCCGAATGTGACCCGCGTCTCACCCATGAGGATGCGATGTTTTGGCGCTGGTAATGCGCAGGCCTTGTATTGGTCCGGATATGGGCCGCTCATTGCACGGTGACTTCTCTGACGGATACCTTTCAATAGTGACCTGACCTGGACTTTTGCGAGAAGGGACGGCCACCTTGGGAGGCAGACGGGCATCATTTCTTCCAGACTCAATCCGCGCACGCACCACACTCGGTATCGGCGGGCTGGCTTTGATCTTCCTTGCCGTGATCGGTGCCAGCCTCGACTTCCTGGTCCTCGACAGGATCCAGGCCCAGGTTTTCCAGGAAGCGCAGAGGGTCGCCACCAACGTGGCCGTGTCCTTCCAGCCCGGCAGCATGCCGCGGCTGACTCCGAAGACGCGCATCGACCTCCTCCAGCTCGTCGACTCCCACGGCCGGGTGGTGACAGCCAGCGCCGCAGCGGCCGGCAGACCGGCCTTGAGCACGTTGAGGCCCCCCGTCGACGATCGGATCCAAGATCGCACGGAGTGCTCCGCCCGGG
>JAOPYI010000265.1 GCA_025964675.1 Sphaerisporangium sp.
GGTCCACCTGCGTGAAGGACTAGAGTGCGCTGCGCTCGAGGCGGGGGTCGGGGGCGCCGGATCAATGTCGGCGGGATACCCAGAGCTTCTGGGAGATGTGGCAGACGCGGTATCTCTTCTTGCAGAAAGCGCTCTGGGAAGGGACGCTTCCCGAGACGCTCGCACTGGACACGTGCTGCACGCCGTACATGTTGGTGGGGCTGAACACCTGCGAGTAGTTCTTGTTGTACTTGCCGTTTCCAATGGTGATGGGACCGTGGTCGCCGGTGGTGCCGGCCGCGTGGAGGCCCTGAGGGATCGCCACCGCGTTCGCGCTCGACTGGGGCCACGCGAAGGCCCCCGAGATCACGATCGCAAGCGTGGTCAGCGCCAGCCGTCCCACGTTCACTACCACACCGGCAAGCGGATTCTCCGCACAGTGACGAGTCATTTCGTTGCGCACCTGCCCCTTCAGGCAATCTGGTGGCGGGCACTTCCATCTTGTTCGGACATCGGCGACGTCAGGCTCCATACCCCGTGACCTGGCGTCGGTCCCGCGCCAGGTCATCCATGGCGCAGATGGTTACTCGCTCTTTGCCGTCACGACGGCCAGAGCTCAGCGCCCCCGGGACGCGCAGGTGATGCAGGTCTTCGCCGCCGGGCGGACCTTGAGGCGTTCGAGGGCTATGGGCCGGCCGCATCTCTCGCACACCCCGTACGTGCCGTCGTGCAGGCGTTCGAGGGCCAGGTCCAGGTCGGCGAGGTGGGCTTGCGCCTGGTCGAGCAGGGACTGGATGTGGGCCCGCTCGAAGGCCGTCGAGGACCCCTCGGGGTCGTGCTCGTCGTCGGTCGACACCAGTGCCGAGGATTCGACGATGTCGTCCCAGTCGCCAGTCAGGGAGGCCACGCGCGACAAGGTCTGCTCGCGGTCGGCGCCCAGAAGGCTCCGCATGGTCGCCTGCTCCGAGGGGGAAAACGCGGTGTCCTGAGATCGCTCAGCCATCACGATGCCTCACTCTCGATGCCATCACGATGTCTCACCCTCGCTCCAGCTTATTCAACGCCCGCCCGGACCGCTCGAAGCGGTGCCGCCGGCAAGGTAGGACACCGAGGCGCGGCCTGATGGGGTACCGGGCTCCCGTACCAACCGTGCTCACTCGGAAATCGGATAAACGGGCAAGAATGGCTTCTTTTCCTATGGGCAGGTGCATAACCCTCTTTTGCTTTGGCAGGTGTTTCCGTATAACGCTGAACGATCCTCCATGGCGTGCCACAGTGGTGAACCGGGCGCTCGGTTCGGGCGTCGATATTCGGCAAGTTTCACACCGGCACCGGTCTGGCCCGTCGGAGGTCTGAGTGGCGACAGTCGACAGCGGCGACGGCAAGCGTTCCGGATGGCCGCGGGTCATCGTGCCCGCCGTCGTTGGCGCCGCCGCGGTGCTCATCGCCTCCGCGATCGGCTATTCCGCCACAACTGAGGCGAATTCGCCTCAGTCGATGCCGCCTCCCTCGGCGGGGTCCTGCGACCGGCTTCCCTCCAAGGCTTTCGTACGCCAAATGAGCGGCGCCATCGTGTTCCCGGAAGCGTCGTACGCGATCGACGAGGCGGGGGACAGGCCGCGCATCGACCTGGCCGGCAGCTACCAGGGGGTCGTCGACGAGGGGAAGCGCGTCGTCGTCATCGCGAAGGCGGATCCCGGCTCGTACGACTCGACGCCGGAGCGTCACCCGGGGGACGGCCGCTACTACTACGAGCAGGAGTTACAGGTCGACGAGCAGGCGCACTGCTGGTCGGCGATGTCGCTCACCCCCTCGTACGGCGGGTCCAAGGGGCTGGTCTGGCATATCTACCTGGTCTTGGTGCCGGCCGACTTCAGCGTCACATCCGTGTCCGCGCGAAACCAAGTCGAGGACGGCGTCTTCAAGACTTTGGAGGCACTCGCCGTATTCACGGTGAAGACGTAACACCAATTATCCCGATAAATCCATCCACCCCCCGTTATTTCCGGGCAATGTCGGCGTCTGGGGGAAGTGGCTTTTATCTCCTCATCCATGCCTATCGTTACGAGCCATGACGAAGGGTAGGAAGGTAGCGTCAACACGCCGCTATCAAGGGGGGCATATGATCAGGACACTCCACAGAATGGGCATTCGGTCCGGCATGATGTATACGGCCGGCATCGTTTCCGTCGGCGCGTCATTCGTCTCGTGGATCCTGTCCAAGGAGTACGAAGGCGACCTCGCCCGCGCAGACCGTTGGGGCCTGTTCGTCGGCGAGTGGGCGCCGACCTTCTTCGCCATGGGCGTCGCCCTCAGGATCGAGGAGACACGCGACGAGGTCATGACCGGGCGCACCGGCGAGGAGAGACGCCAGCAGGATCGTGTGGGCCGCCGCCTCGGCGGCCGCATGACCGCTGGGGTCTAGCAGCGATCACCCCTGACATGGCACAGGCCGGCCGCGCGCCAGGAGGGAGGCATGCGGCCGGCCCGTACGGAGAGAGCCGGCGTCAGGTGATCCGTTGGGCCTTGCTGAGCAGCCGCTGCGCGATCACCACCAGGGCGAGGAACCCCCCGCTCACCACCTGCTGGAAGGACGAGGTGAGGTCGCCGACCTGGTTGATGAGGCTCTGTATCACTCCGAGCAGCAGCACGCCGGAGACCGTGCCCGTCACGCTGCCCGCGCCGCCGGTGAGCAGGGTGCCGCCGATGACCACCGCCGCGATCACGTCCAGCTCGAGCCCGATGCCGAGGATGGTGACTCCGGAGGACAGCCTGGCCGCGTTGAGCGCTCCCGCGAGCCCGGCGAGGAGACCGGACATGAGGTACACCAGCACCTTGGTCCGTACGACCGGGACGCCCATCAGGCTGGCGGCGTGCTCGCTGCCCCCGATGGCGAAGACGTTCTGGCCGAACCCCGTCCGCTGCAGGAGAAGCATGCACAGCAGCGCCAGCACGGCGGCGATGTAGACGGGGTAGGTGAGGCCGAACAGCTCTCCTTGCCCGAGGCGGGCGAAGGCCGTGTCCTTGACCAGGTACGTCGTGGCGCCCTCGTCGGAGATGGCGAGCATCAGCCCACGTACGCCGAGGAGGCCGGCGAGCGTCACGATGAACGGCGCCATGCCGGTACGGGCGATGATCAGCCCCTGGACCAGGCCGACCGTCCCGCACACCGTGAGAGGGAGCAGTAGCGCCACCACGACGCCCGCCTGCGAGCCGTACGCCGCCAGCACGCCGCCGAGGGCGAACAGCGACCCGACCGACAGGTCGATCCCGCCACTGATGATCACGAATGTCATGCCGAGGGCGATGACGGCCAGGAACGACGACGAGACCACGACGCTCGCCGCGTTGCCCGCGGTGGCGAAGAAATCGAACGCGAAGCTGCCGACGATCACGACGGCGACGAGGACGATGAGGGCCCCGTGCTGCTGGAGGAGGCGGCCCACGTGCTCGCGGCGCGCGGCGCCCGCGGCCCGTACCGCCGGGACCTTGTGCGCGGGGAACACCTTGGAGTCGGTCATCGCGCACCACGCTCCCGGGTGACGTACACGGCGGCGAGGATGATGACCGCCTGAACCATCTGGGTCCACGACTGGGGCAGGTTGTGCTTGATGAGGGTCGCGGAGAGCAGTTGCATCAGCAATGCCCCCATCACGGTGCTGAGCACCCTGATGCGCCCTCCGGCCAGCGGGGTTCCCCCGACGACGACGGCGGTGATCGCGGAAAGCTCGATGAACAGGCCGAGCGAGGTGGGGTCACTGGCCTGGAGGCGGGCCGTCGCGAGCACCCCGGCCAGCGCCGCCAGCACACCGGAGATCATGTAGACCGTCAGGAGGACGCGCTTCACCGGCAGGCCGGACAGCTCGCTGGCGGTGCGGTTGCCACCGATCGCGACGACCTGCCTGCCGAACGTCGTCCGCCGTACGAGGAACGCCATGACCAGGGTGAGCGCCGCCGCGATGATCACGATGATGGGCACGCCGGCCAGGGAGCTGCTGCCGAGCGCGATGAGGTCCGGGTTGCGGAACTCCATGAGCTGGGGCACGAGCACGTTGGCCAGGCCCCGCACGCCGACGAGGAGCGCGAGCGTGGCGACGATGGGCTGCACGCCGACGTAGGCGACCAGAGAGCCTCCGGCCGCTCCGACGGCGGCGCCCGCCACGAGCGCCACCAGCAGGGCGGGCAGCACGCCGTACCCGAGGTAGAGCACCACCATCGCGGCCGACAGCGCCATGACGGACCCGACCGACAGGTCGATGCCCTGCGTGCCGATCACCAGTGCCATGCCGAGCGACACGATGACGATCGGGGTGACCTGGAGGAGCTGGGTGCGGAAGTTGGCGACCTCCAGGAACCGGGGGGTGAAGAGCACGTTGAGGAGCAGGAGGGTCAGCACCGCGGCGTAGACCCCGTACTCCTGGAGCCAGGTGAACAGGCGCGCCCGGTCCACCCTCGGGAGCGCCGCCGTGGTGGTCGTGTCAGTCATGGGCTTCCGCTCTGGAGGGGTGATCCGCCGGTGTCGTCGAAGGGGGAGCGGACGGGGAATGGTCGGCGATGGAGGCCATGATGCCCTCCTCGGTGACGTCGGCACCCGACAGCTCGCCCACGACCGCTCCTTCGCGGAGCACGATGATACGGTCCGAGCCCTCGGCGAGCTCCTCCAGATCGGACGAGATCAGCAGCACGCCGAGACCCTCCTCGGCCAGCTCGTCGATCAGGGCCTGGACCTCCGCCTTGGCGCCCACGTCGATGCCCCGGGTGGGCTCGTCGAGCAGCAGCACCTTTGGCCGCATCGCGAGCCACCGGGCGAGGAGCACCTTCTGCTGGTTGCCGCCGGACAGCTCGGACACCTTCTGGTGCGGCGAGGAGGCCTTGATCCGCAGCTTGCGGATGAAGGCGTCGACCACCTCGTCGATCCGGGCGTCCGACACCACACCGCCCCTCGCAAGGTGCGGAAGCGACGCCAGGACGATGTTCTCGCGCACCGACAGGTTGGGGATGATGCCTTCGGCCTTGCGGTCCTCGGGCAGGAGGCTGACCCCGGCCCGGATGGCCGTGGCGGTGGAACGGCGCCGCAGCGGCAGCCCGGCCACGATCACCTCTCCGGAGTCGAGCGGCAGCGCCCCCATGATGGCCTTGGCGGTCTCGCTGCGGCCCGCGCCGAGCAGGCCGCCGAGCCCGACGACCTCGCCCGGCCGCACGCTGACCGAGACCTCACGCAGCACGTGCCTGCGGGTGAGCCCGCGAGCCTCGATGACGGGCTCGCCGGTGGCGATCGCGTCGTGATCGCGGGAGAACCTCGTCGCCCCGCTGGCCCTGACCTCGTTCAGGTCGCGGCCGAGCATGAGGGAGATGAGCTGGAGGCGCGCGAGGCCGGCCATCGGCCCGTTGTGCGCGAGCCGCCCGTCGCGCAGCACCGTCACCCGGTCACAGACCTGGTACAGCTCGTCGAGCCTGTGGCTGACGTAGATCACGGCGATCCCGTCGTCGCGGAGCCGCCTGATCACCCCGAACAGCGTCTCCACCTCGCGCGGCTCCAGGGACGACGTCGGCTCGTCCATGATGACGACCCGGGCGTCGATCGAGATGGCTCTTGCCAGGGCCACCATCTGCTGGGCGCCCATCCCGAGCGTCCGGAGGGGGCGCCGCACGTCCGCCTTCACGCCGTACCCGGCCAGGGCGCGTTCCGCCTCGCCGTACATGCGGGTGGCGTCGATGACCCCCAGCCGGTTGCGCGGCTCCCTTCCGAGCAGCAAGTTGCGGGCCACGCTCATCATCGGGACAAGGTTGACCTCCTGATAGATCGTCGAGATGCCGGACCGCTGGGCTTCCATCGGGGTGGCGAAGGCTGCGGGCCCGCCCCCATACCGCAGCTCCCCGCCGTCCGGCTGGTGGACACCGGTGAAGATCTTGATCAGTGTCGACTTTCCGGCGCCGTTCTCGCCGACCAGTGCGTGCACCTCGCCCGGACGCACGGCGAACGACACGTCGTCGAGCGCCAGGACCCCCGGAAAGCGTTTGGTGACGTTCCTGGCTTCCAGCACGGGCTCATCGGATGCGCCCAATGGCTTCCCCCTCCACTTCGGTTCCGCGTACGGGACGCGTCCTAGCGGTACGTGCATCGCCTCACCGTGAGGATGGCCACGGTCAGTACGCCTCGTCCAGGCCGGTCTTGGCGGTGTCCTTGCCGTACTCCCGGTCGGAGATGATGACCTTGTCCGGGATCGGCTGGCCGTCCAGGAACTTCTGGGCGGTCTCGAAGGCGAGCGGGCCGAACCTCGGGTTGGATTCGATCACGGAATACAGCCAGCCGTCGACGATGCCCTGAACCGCGCTACGGGTGCCGTCCACCGAAACGATCTTGATGTTGCCGGGTTCCTTGCCCGCGCCCTTGAGTGCGGTCACCGCTCCGAGCGCCATCTCGTCGTTCTCCGCGTAGATCCCGTTGATGTCCGGGTTCGACTGGATGAGCTGCTCGGTGACCTGCTGGCCCTTCTCCCTGGCGAACTCGCCGGTCTGCTCGAAAGAGATCTGGATGCCCGGGGCCTGCTTCTGCACCTGCTCCTTGAAGCCGTTGGTGCGCTCGGTGGTCACGTTGTTGCCCGGAGCGCCCAGCAGGATCGCGACCTTTCCCTTGCCGCCGAGAGCCTTGATCATCTGGTCGGCCGCGCGCTTGCCCTGCTCGTAGAAGTTCGATCCGATGAACGTCAGGTAGTCGCCGCACGACTTGGCGTTGATCTTCCGGTCGACCGTGATGATCGGGATCTTCTTGGCGGACGCCTGCTGGAGCACGGGCTCCCAGCCGTCGGAGTTCAGCGGGGCGATGACGAGCAACTGCGCGCCCTGCGCGATGAGCTGCTGCACGTCGGTGATCTGCTTGGAGAACTGGGACTGCGCGTTGGTCACCCTGAGTTTCTGAATGCCCAGCTTGGCGGCCTCGTCCTTGATCGACTTGGTCTCGGCGATGCGGAACGGGTTGGCTTCCTTCTCCGACTGGGAGAAGCCCACCGTGGCCGACTTCAGGTCGAACTTCTTGCCGCCGAACTGGTCGAGCGTGCAGGTCGGTCCGGCGTCGCCGGTGGGCGTCTGCACCACCTGCCGGCCCTGGGTGGCGCTGGCGGCCGGGGCGGCCGTGGTCTGCTCTGACTTGGCGCAGCCGACGGCCGCGAGGACCACGGCAAGGGTGACGGCGGCCGTCCGGATGTGGCGGCCGGGCTCCATGGTCATGGGCGTTCCTTCCGTTGAGCTGACGTGCCCTGTGCGGCGACGTCCTTGTGCGCTGACGTGCCATGTGCGGCGAAACCTGGTCGGTTGGTCCGCCACGGGGAGGGGCCCTACGGACGGCCCCTCCCCGCGTGACGGACGACTGTCAGCCGCAGCCGACCGGTGTCCCGTCGGTGACGGCCTTGTTGGCGTCATGGACCCGCTGCACGTCCGGCTTGGTCACGGCCCGGTCGTACGTCATGAGGCCGTTGAGCTCCGTCTCCACGTCCGTGGTCTGCGTGTAGATGGCCGCGCTGAGACCGTCGCAGGTCTGGAGCTGCTGGAGCCGCTTGCCCATGTCCACGTACCGGTTGGTGAGCGCCACCGGGTCGGGTTCGACGGCGTAGCCCCATCCGCCACCCGACCAGGTGTGCCCCATCACCGGCATGCCGAGCCCGCCGTACTCCCCGAGGACCGTGGCCCGCGTGCCGGTGGGCCGCTCCGGAGACCCGGGGCCCGGGTAGATGTGGAAGTCCTTGACGTCGCCGTTGCCGCCGTCGACCGCGCCGCAGCAGTTGACGCCGCTCATGTTGTCGACCAGCCGGGACGGGTCCCAGCCCTTGACCGTGTCGGTGATCCTGGCCTGGTCGTACTGGCCCCAGCCCTCGTTGAAAGGCACCCACATCACGATGGATGTGATGCTGCGGTGCTGGTCGACCATCTCCCGCAGCTCGGCCTCGAACTGCGACCTGTCGTCCGCGCTCGACGTGTCGAACATCGCCGGCATGTCCTGCCACACCAGCAGGCCGAGCTTGTCCGCCCAGTAGTACCAGCGGTCCGGCTCCACCTTGACGTGCTTGCGTACCGTGTTGAAGCCCATCCGCTTGGTCTGGTCCAGGTCGTACTTGAGGGCCTTGTCCGTCGGCGCGGTGTAGATGCCGTCGGGCCAGAAGCCCTGGTCGAGCGGGCCCATCTGGAAGACCGGCTTGCCGTTGAGCAGCATGCGGTTGACGCCGTTCACCTGTCCGAGCGAGATCGAGCGCATCCCGAAGTAGCTGCCGACGGAGTCCACGGTCTCGTGCCCGTCCTTGAGGGCGACGCTGAGGTCGTACAGGAAGGGGTCGTCCGGCGACCACAGCCGGGGGTCGCGCACCGGCAGCCGCAGCTCGGTGCCGGCCGGTCCTGTCACCGTGCCCACCACGCGATCCTTGGCGCGGGCGGTCACCACGGCGACCTTGCCGGCGGCGCCGGTCGCGTCCACGGTCACCTTGAGTGCCTTGCCCGGGACGTCCGGGGTGAGCCGCAGGGCGTCGATGTGCGCGGCGGCCGCGGGCTCCATCCATACGGTCTGCCAGATGCCCGACGCGGAGGTGTACATGATGCCGCCGGGGTTCAGCCGCTGCTTGCCGATGGGATGGTGAGCCTTGTCGGTGGGGTCGTACACCCCGACGACCAGCTCCTGCTTGCCCGAGGGCTTCAGCGCGTCGGTGACGTCGACGCTGTAGTGGCCGTAGCCGCCCTTGTGGGTGCCGACCTGCTTGCCGTTGACGTACACCGTGGACTCCCAGTCGACCGCGTCCAGGTGCAGGAGCAGCCGGTCACCGCCCGCGCGGACCTTCCACGAGTTCGGGACGGTGAAGGTGCGGCGGTACCACATCCGCTCCTCGTGCCGCCCGATCCCGGACAGGACGGACTCCACGGGGTAGGGCACGACGATCTTCTCTGTGAGGTCGCGTCCGAACGGCGGCGCCTCGTCCTGCTTGGCCGGGGCGAACTGCCAGGTCCCGTTGAGGTTGCGCCACTGGTCGCGGGTGAGCTGCGGGCGCGGGTACTCGGGGAGCGGGTTGGCCGGGTCGACGTCCTTGGCCCACTTCGTCCTGAGCGTGTACGTCGAGCCGTTGGCCACGACGACGTGGGAGAAGGACTCCAGCGCCGTGCCGTCCGCGAAGGCGATGCCGCCCTGGCCGTCGTAGGAGAGCCGTACGGAGTTACCCGCCTTGCCGGGAACGGGGTAGGACAGCTTCAGCCGAAGCAAGGATCGGTTCGTGGTGTCCTGCGACACGGACGTGATCGGCCACGCGGTCCCCCCGACGGTCAGGATGAGGTGATCGCGAGCTCCGGCGGGAAGCGTGGCGAGGTCGGCGCCGAAGTCGAGCGTCACCGTGTCGCCGGCAGCCTCGATCGCCGCCGACTTCGGGCCGGGCGGGTCGAAGCCCGCGGGCAGGAAGAACGCCCCCGTGGGGACGATCTCCTTGGGCTGGCTCGGGCTCTCCCAGCGCAGGCGGAGGTTGGAGCCGCCGAAGTGCTCGAAGTACTCGACCTTGAAATCGTACTTCCGCCCGGCCTCCAGGGTGATCGGCGTGCCGGTCTTCTCGACGTCCCATGTGTCCGTCCAGTTGTCGATCAGCAGCTTCCCGTCGACCCAGAGCCGGAAGCCGTTGTCGCCGATCATCGAGAAGGTGTAGGCCTCGGAGAACTTCGGCTCGATCTGGCCGGTCCACCGTACGGTGATGTCGTCCACGCGGCCGGTGAGGTCCTGGAATACAGGCTCGAGATCGGCGAACTCGATGGACGGGTCCACGACGGTGGCCTTGAGCTGCCCGAAGTCGAAGGCTCCGGGGGCCGTGCTGAGGTAGTAGTCACCGCGCAGCCCGTGGCGCGCGGTGTCGGCGGCGGACGCGCCGGTCACTCCGGCCACCTGCCACGCCAGGCTGAGGAGTACGGCCAGCAGGAGAAGGGGACTACGTCTCTTGACTTTCATCCAGGGGGGTCCTTTCCGCACAGACGAGCGGCCGGCGTCTTTTCGCGCAAAACCGAACAGATCCGGCCTCGTGCTGACCCAAAATAAGCACCGATGAACGGAAATAGTCAAGACTTCCGATCACAAACGTTCGTACTCGGTCATCATTGACCGGGAAGCAGGCCCTGGGGCTGCTGCTCGCGGTGGCCTGGGTGGCGACTATGATCAGAATCGGGCAACTTCTGTACGTTCGGCACGGATGACAAGGTGGGAGCCGTGGGCGACGCCGAGGGGCCGGGGGAAGTCCGTCGGCCCGTGTTCGCCGCCGAGCGCCGGCAGCGCATCATCGAGCTGGTGCGCGTCAACGGAGCGGTCTCCCTCAGGGAGCTCGCTCTGGCGGTGCGGTCGTCGGAGGTCACGGTCCGCCGTGACCTGCGGGCGCTGGAGGCCGAGGGCCTGCTGAACCGCCACCACGGCGGCGCGACGCTGCCCGGCGAGCTGTCGCGGGAGCCGACGCATTCGCAGAAGGCGCAGGTCGCCTCCGTCGAGAAGAGCGTGATCGCCGATCTCGCGGCGTCCCTGGTCGAGGACGGCGACGCCATCGTGGTCGGGCCGGGCACCACCACACAGGAGTTCGCCCGCAGGCTCAGCAGGAACACCGAGCTCGCCGTCGTGACCAACTCGCTCCTCGTCGCTCAGGCGCTCGCGGGATCCCCGCGCATCGAGGTGGTCCTCACCGGCGGCACCCTGCGCGGCTCGATCCACGCGCTCGTCGGCAGCGCCGCCGAGCACTCGCTCGCCGGCCTGCGCGTGCGGCGGGCCTTCATCTCGGGCAACGGCCTGTCGGCCGAGCGCGGGCTCTCGACCCCCAACGTGCAGGTCGCCAGCGTCGACCGCGCGCTCGCGGCGGCGGCGGAGGAGGTGGTCGTGCTGGCCGACCACACCAAGATCGGCATCGACACGATGGTCCAGACGGTGGCGACCGAGCACATCGACCATCTGGTGACCGACGACGCGGCCCCGAGAGACGTGCTCGACGAGCTGAGCAGCAGGGGCGTACGGCTGCACGTGGCCAGGCTCGGCTGAAGGCCAATCGTGTTGACTGCTTTTGATCGGCCGTGACCAGATAAGTTTCCTTCTGTTACGGGATTGTTTCCTTCTCCGATCACCATCGGTCTCAACGAGGTGCTCCTCTCGCCTAGCCAGGTTGTCCGGGGAGGAAGCTTGTGACAGGTAGCAGCGTGGTTCTCCAGGCCGCTGGCGTTCTCAAAAGCTTCCCCGGCGTCCGAGCGCTCGATCATGTCTCCGTGGCCGTCGCAGAGGGAGAGGTCCACGCGCTGATCGGTGGTAACGGCGCGGGCAAGTCCACCTTGGTGAAGCTGTTCTCGGGCGTGTACCAGCCTGACGGCGGCGAGCTGCGCTACCTCGGCGAGCCGGTGAGGTTCGGCAGCCCGATCCAGGCGCTGCGCGCGGGCATCGCGACGATCTACCAGAAGGGCAACCTCGCCCCCCAGATGAGCGTTGCCCGCAACATCTTCCTCGGCAGGGAGCCGCGCGGGCGATTCGGTCTCATCGACTTCGCCCGGATGCACGCGGGCGCCGAAGCGATACTCGCCGGGTACGGCGTGCGTGCGGACGTACGCAGGCCGGTCGCCTCGCTCGGCGCCGGGACCCAGCAGATGGTCGCCCTGGCGCGGGCCGCCTCGGCCGGCGCTCGAGTCGTGATCATGGACGAGCCCACGTCGTCGATGGAGCCCGCCGAGATGGAGACGCTGTTCGGCGTGATCAGCGCGCTCCGGGAGAGCGGGCGGTCGGTCATCTACGTGAGCCACAGACTGGAGGAGCTCTACCGCATCTGCGACCGGGCCACGGTCCTGCGTGACGGCAAGGTCGTGCACACCGGCCCGATGGCCGGTCTGGACCGTTTCCGGCTCGTCTCGCTCATGCTGGGCAGGCCCTTCCACCCGCCGAGGGAGCCAGTGGAGATCGGCGGCGGCCCAGCGGACGAGCCGGCCGACCTGCCGATCCTGGAGGCCAGAGGTCTCAGCCGCCGCCACGTGCTCGCCGACATCTCCATCGCGCTGCGCCCGGGAGAGGTGGTCGGCCTCGGCGGGCTGCTCGGTGCCGGGCGCAGCGAGACCGTCCGGGCCATCGCCGGAGTCGAGCCCGTGGACGCCGGGCAGGTGACCGTGGCCGGCACCCCGCTTGGCAAGTGGTCGATCAGAAGCGCCATCCGAGCCGGCGTCGGGCTGGTCCCGGAGAACCGCAAGACCGAGGGGATCGTGCCCACCCTGTCCGTACGGGACAACATCGCGCTCGCGGCGCTGCCCCGTCTCTCGCGAGCCGGCATCGTGTCCGACGCCCGCGTCGACCGGATCGTCGCCACCTTCATGCGGCGGCTGCGCATCAAGGCGGTGTCACCCGGCCAGCGGGCCGGAGAGCTGTCGGGAGGCAACCAGCAGAAGGTGCTGCTCGCCCGCTGGCTCGCGATGAACCCGAAGGTCCTGCTCCTGGACGAGCCGAGCCAGGGGGTCGACATCCCGAGCAGGGCCGAGATGCGGGCGCTCATCGACGAGCTGGCCGTCGAAGGGCTCGCCGTCCTGCTGATCTCCTCGGACGTCGCCGAGCTGGTTGGCAACTGCGACCGCGTGGTGATCCTGCGGGACGGCGCCATCGCCCGGGAGCTCACCGGTTACGACGTGACCGAGGAGAACATCATGTCGGCCATCGCGGCCCCCGGCCTCGGGACCGCCCGAGGCTGATCACACCGCACGCTCAGGTCAGGGTGACGTACTGGCGCGGGCGCAGGGCCTGGCCCCGGAGGGCGGTGAGGGCGGCGGCGCGCCCGGCGGAGGTCAACTCGGCCGGGGCGAGCTCGGCGGGGCCTGCGCCCGCGGGCGTACGACCGGTGAGGGCGCCGTCGGGGGAGGTGATCTCGGCGGAGGCCGGCCTGCCTGCGGAGACGCACAGGTCGAACGCATCCAGGCGCCGGCGCAGCTCCACCAGCGGCCCGACGACGTCGGACGGGGTGGCCGTGCGCCAGCCCTCTCCCACGACCACCTCGGTGACGCGCTCGGCGAGCAACCCGCAGGGCAGCTCCTTGCCGTCGGTCAGCAGCATGAGCCCCACCTCGCGTACCGACATCTCCATCTCACGCTCGCCCGTCGCAGGGGTCAGCAGCGCCGATGCCGCGGCCTGCCACATGGCGGCGGGGTCGTCGAGAAGCCGGCTCCCCGCCGGGGTGATCACGAGCCTCCTGCCCGCGCGGTGCACGGCCCGCATCTCGTGCTCGGCGATCCGGCGGAGGGTGCGCAGGGTGGTGACGCCGTTCTCGCTGCGTGTGCCTGTCATCTCCCAGCCGAACCGCTCCGCCGCCTCGACGACGAGCACGCGGGCGATGTTGTGCCGCTGGGTGAGGGGCATGCCCTCGGGACGGCCGGCGATCTCCAGCAGCCAGCGCAGGGCCGAGAAATGATCGCCGGAGGGAGCGGGGATCGGCGCGTGGAGGCGTACCTCGAAGGGTTGCGCGAGCTCACGGCGGGCCGCGCCGCGGCCGAGCACCCAACGGTTGAGACGCTCGCCGTGCACGCGGTTGAGCCAGTTGTCGCCGCCCAGCTCGGTGCGGGGCGACGTGAGCCAGCGGCGGGTCAGCGCCTCGGCGTGGGACTTCCAGGTGGTCGCCTCCGGCTCGAGCTCGCCCGAGACGATGGCCAGCTCCAGGGCGGCCGAGCACGCGAGATGGGCGCCTAACTCCTCCGGCCCCATGATCGAGCTCCAGCGCAGCTCCGGGATATCGGGGGGGAGCACGCCGGTGGCGCCGAGGGCGCGCTGGTAGGCCGCCGTGCCGGCGTCCTCACCGTCGCGCGCGTAGGTCCGCAGGATCTGCGAGGTGGAGGGCGAGGCGCAGAGCGCGGCGTAGCGGTCCATGCCGCCGAGCCTGAGCAGCCTTCCGAGGGCCCGGGCGATGTCGCCGTGGTCGCCGGTGACCTTCAGGGGCAGGGTGTACCAGAGGAACTCGCACACATCGAGCTGGGTGATCGTTTCAAGCGGCTCGCCGCCGGTCAGCCATTCGACGGCGACCCTGGCGTCGTCGGCGACGTCCGGATCGGTGCGCTCGAGCTCGACCAGGAGCGCGGCGACGTCGGGTGCGGGCATGCCACGCAGTCTGCCGTATAGGCCTGGGCCCTGACGACGACCACCGCCACGGACGATTTCCACGTCACCTACCTGTAAGACCAGAAAGAGCAGAAGGGCTGGGTTGCGCGGGTTGGGGCGTCATATCCAGCGGTCAAGCAGCATGCGCTGGTGCCAATCGTCGTAGGGGATGATCTCGGCGGCGATAACGGGGTACAGCCACCAGAAGTTAATCAGTGTTACGAGCACGAAGGCACCCGAAAGCGAGGCTCCGATGATCCGCCTCACCGGCTGGGCGTCGGCGGGCCCGATGAGCAGCCCCGCGCCGAGGGTCAGGGCGAGCACCATGAACGGGAGCATGGGGGCGGTGTAGAAGAGGAACATCGTGCGGTGGTCGGAGATGGCGTAGTAGAACCACGGCAGCCATCCCACGGCGTAGGCCAGCAGCACCGCGCCGGCCCGCCAGTCACGGCTGGCGACGTACCAGGCGATGAGGGCGATGAGAGCGATCACCGCGCCGTACCAGATCACCGGGGTGCCCACCCCCAGCACGGCCTGCGAGCACTTCCCCGCCCCGCAGCCGCCCGGGCTCTCGTAGAAGAAGGCGACCGGCCGGAGCAGCAGCGGCCACTGCCAGGGCTGTGACTGGTAGGGGTGGGTCGAGCTCAGGCCGGTGTGGAAGTTGAGCACCATCCACTGGTAGTTCCACCAGGAGCGCAGGGAGTCGAAGACGAAGTAGGCCCATCCGCTGGAGGTGGCCTGGGCCCAGTTGCGGCCGTAGCCGTAGGCGGTGGCGAACCACCCGGTCCAGGTCAGCATGTACGCCACCGCGGGGACCAGGCCCATCGCGACCAGGCTGGT
>JAOPYI010000286.1 GCA_025964675.1 Sphaerisporangium sp.
GCCTTCGAACGCCCGATCAACCTCGACCACGATGAGCCCAACTAGAGCCACCACATCCGCGAACATCCTCATCTGCCGCGAGTCGCATCCCCGGCACGACTCCGGATTTATCATGTCAACCATCAACTGAGGCCGCAGTGTCAACCATCAACCGGGGCAGGGCAGACCTGCCAGCGACTGTCTAGTCCCACGAGATGCCTGACGTTTCTGTCCCAGGAGATGGGCGACAGGTGATCTAGGAAACATGGTCGGCTTTGCGGGGCCGGTTGGCTTTGTGGTTGCGGATCGGGATGTCGGTGGTCCGCCGGACCGTGCGTGGTCCTTCGTCCAGGTCGATGGTCAGGGTGGTGTCGCTGACGTGGACGGTGACGACCTGGCCGGCGCGCTGGCGGCCGAGGGAGACGGTCTGACGGCACACCATGATCACGCCGAAGGAGTTGGCGCGGCGCTGCACCGTGACCGGTGACCGGGCGGTGACTGGAGGCGGACCGGCGGGCCGGGCGCCGCGCAGCATCAGGCAGGCCTGCCAGCCCAGCGGGTTGGGCCGGGTGCGCAGCAGCTCGCGGGTGTCGGGGTCGAGGAACATCAGGGTGTTGTCCTCGATGCGGATGGTGACGCGCCGCCCGGCGAGGATCTCGGCGGCCAGCAGGTAGCGTCCGCCCAGGCTCGCCATGCCGTACTTGTTCACGGTCCGCTCGACCTCCAGCGCGGCATCGGTCTCGGCTTGAGGCAGCGGGGACGGCCCGGCCGGGCGCCCGCCACGGGCGAACAACATGGCCAGGTCCATTGTCGACAGGTGCGAACGCAGGCTTTTGAGCCGCACTCCGCCGGCCAGCAGATGGATCACATCCGCATCGGCCCAGAAGGTGATCACCTGTCCGGCGCGGGAGGTCCCCAGCCAGAACTGCTTGCCCGCCACGCCCAGGTTGCCGCTGGCCGGCACCACCCGCTCGAACTGAACCGGCCCGCCCGGCCACACAGCCACACCCTGTTCCACCTGCCGCCCAGCCCCGTGCTCCTCGCCGCGGACCGGCGCAGGCCGCTCCTGGAGCTCTGAATCAGCCGTCTCGGCCGGTGGCTCAACAGCGGCAGACCAAAGTTGCGGCGCCCCGGTCAAGATGGCCGGCACCCGCACCGGCAGCAGCTCCCGGTCGGCCTCGGGGACCGGGCTGAATCGGTCGGCAGGACAGGCCATCTCCAGGCTCTGATGCGGCCGGACGGTGTTGTAGTGCACCACCCACCCATCCAGCGCGGCCTGCACCGCGGCCAGATCGGCGAACGGACCGGCGTCGTTGAGCAGCTCCCGGCGCAGGCTCAGATGAAACCGCTCGACCTTCCCGGTGGTCGTCGGCGAGCGGGGCTGGGTGAGCCGGTGCACGATGCCGTTGTCGCGGCAGATCCGGTCGAACAGCACCTCGCCGCCATGACCGAACCGCGCGGTGAACTGCTTGCCGTTGTCGGTCAGCACCTCACCCGGAGCACCCAAAGCCCGCAGTGCCTCGACAAAGGCCAGGCAGACCGCCCGCCCGGTGGCCCGCACCACCGCCTTGGCGATCACGCAATACCGCGAATGGTCATCGACGCCGGTCACCACCTTCACCTCACGGCCATCGGCCAAAAACACCCCGCCGACGATGTCCATCTGCCACAACTCCATCGCAGCGTCCCGCTGCCAACGGCGGAACACCTGCTTGCGGCGCCCCGCACCCGGCTGGATCAGGCCATGGCGCACCAGCGCCCGATACACCCCCATCCGCGACGGCGCAGGCACGACACCACGACGTTCCGCCTCGTGCGCCAAACGGACCGGCCCCCACCGCGGATGCTGCCGCCGCAGCTCACACACCAGCACCTCCACCGACGCCGGCATCTGCGAAGGAGACGAACCAGGCCGCCGCGAACGGTCCACCAACCCGCCCAGACCCGAGGCCCGATACCGCGACACCCACCCCGACAACGTCTGCCGCGCCACCCCCACCTCACCGGCGACCTCCGTCACCGTCGCACCGGCCAACACCGCCAGCACCGCCCGATACCGCTGCTCCACAACAGACATATCCACCAGGGCCAATCCCGGCCTCCCGACGCGCGACGCCTGCAAACGACGCACGACAGACTGACCGACAACAGCACCTGTCACCCATGTCTTGGGACTCGAGTGTCAAGCATCTCCCGGGACACGACAATCAGAAGCCATGGTCCGCGGATGAGAACTTTCTCCACGTCTTCAAGGGGCTCGCTGCGCTCACCTGCCGCCTGGCCGCTCCTGCCGCCTGGCGGGCTGCGCTCCACGCTAGGGCGTGTTCTCGCCCGCCGCCGCCCGCGACCAGCGGAATGTGACGGTCGCCTACGTCAGCCCGGCACCGCAATGGCTGAAACAGGATGCTAGCGGAGCTATCCCGCTATGGGTGGACGGCAACCCCCACGCAGGATCGCGGTCCGAATCGATTTGAGCCCCGATTTCCGGGAGCAGGAACGGGCGTGCGCCGGAGTAGAGGGTGACTCCACACTCGATCGCAGGAGGGGCACCTCATGACAGGACACCGGACGTGAAAGGCATCAGCGTCGCGCGGCCCGACACACGTCAGGCCGATGATTTTGCGGCGCACTATGACGAGCATTTCGGCGACATCCACCGCTACATCGCCGGGCGGCTCGGCCGGGATGTGGCCGACGACATCGCCGCCGACACCTTCGTCATCGCGTTGCGCAAGCAGCACCGGTTCGACCCGAAGCGGGGCGATATCCGCCCGTGGCTGTTCGGGATCGCCACCAAATTGGTAGCGCAGCACCGTCGTCAGGAGTCGCGCCGGTACCGAGCACTGGCCAGGGTCGGCCCGGAAACGATCAACGGCGGGCACGAAGACCAGGTCATCAGCTGGATACGGGCCGAGGGCCTGCAGCCCCGGCTGGCCAAGGCGCTGAGGTCGCTGTCACACGGCCAGCGCGACGTGCTGCTGCTCAGCGCGATCAGCGAGTTTTCGAACGAGGAGATCTCGAAGGTACTCGGCATTCCCTATGGCACGGTGACCTCGCGGCTGAGCCGTGCTCGCGCGAAGGTGCAGGCCGCACTCGGAGAGGACAGCAATGAATGACGACCGAATGATCCGCGCGCTTCTGATGGAGGCCCCGCCGTCCGCCGAGGTCATCGCCGAAGGCCGACGCCGGATGTACTCCGGAGTCGCCACCCCGTCCCCGCGACGGCTGAGGTGGGGCACGGCGAGCGTTCTCGCCGGCGGGCTCGTCCTCGCTGTCACCGCAGGGATCGTGGTGGTCGATACTCACCAACAAAACCCGCGTCCGGTCCCCACGTTCGCCTCGCAGCCGGTGTCGGCCGTCGAGGTTCTCGTGCGCGCCTCGGACAACGCCGGCAGATTTCCGGAGCTGCATCCGAAGCCAGGCCAGTTCCTGGTGTACGAGTCCCTGTCGATGAACCCCGTCGAGGGGGGCACGGAGGGGGGCACCTACTACCGTTACCTGGCCCGCAGCAAGCGTACGGTGTGGTTGCCGGTGTCCGGCAGCCCCGTGGACGGGGTCGTAGTCGAAGAGATGCTGCCGTCGCGGCCGTACCCCGGCTGGCCGCTGCCCGCCGTGGCGAAGGGGCCACTGACCAAGACCGGTCCAGAGAAGCTCGTGGACTTCGACGAGACCCCCGAAGACGCGCGTACGGACTACGCCCACCTCAGCCGCCTGCCGACTGACACGGCCGGGATGCGCCGGTACCTGTTCAAGCCTCTCGACGACACCCGCAACCCGTACTACGACGCCTGGAACCAGGTCATCAACCTGCTCAGGGAGGCGTACCTGCCCGCCGCACAGCGGGCCGCGTTGTTCCGCGCGGCAGCAACCATCCCCGGCGTCACGTCGATCAAGGAGTCCACAGACGCGGCGGGCCGCAAGGGTGTCGCAGCGGCCATGGTCTTCAAGGAAGAGGGCATCCGGAAGGAGTACATCTTCGATCCGAAGACCTACCAGTTCCTCGGCGAGCGGTCGGTCGTGGTAGACGCCGCCAAGGCCAAGGCCCCGGTGGGAAGCGTGCTGACCTCGACCGCGCAGCTCAAGGTCAGCGTCGCCGACATCGCGCCACCGCTGAACTGAGCTTCTTGCAAGGCCATGAGGGCTGAGCGCCGTACCTCCCCGCCCCCGCTGCCGAATTGTTTGTGACCCTCGGTCGGTGTCAACGCCGTCTGTTCCGGGTTGGGCACGGGGAACGGTACACGTCGTTGGCGAACGGACACGCGAAGACGACGTTGACACCTCGGTCGGGCCACTGGTTCGGCAGCTATCGGGGGCGGGGAAGGAATGGTGCGGAGCCGTAGCCATGACTCAACGGCCGATTGCTATCGAGCGAGGCCCGCGAGTAGCCGTGCCCACCACATGTAGGCATCGGGGCGTCGCCACCATCCGGCGTACGACACCGAGGGGACGTCACGCCGTTCGGTGGTGCGTCGTATCCGGTAGACCCCGCCGTACGACATCAGTTCGTACACGGTCATCACGCACATGCAGGTGTGTTCGATCGACCGCCCGTCACCCGGGGAGTCGTCACACCAGGACAACTCAACCCGTCGAGCCTGCGGTGTGGCGGCGTGCGGGGAGACGCCTGGGCAGTCCTGCCAGTCGTCGTCCGAG
>JAOPYI010000306.1 GCA_025964675.1 Sphaerisporangium sp.
TGGCAGAAATCAGAAACCGCGCGCCCTGCGGATTTATGCCGACAAACTCCCCCATTTCGCCTGGTCTCCTCGCGGGTAGAGATGCCAGAGCAGAAGCCATTGCATCGTAACCGGCGAAGCAAGGCAACAGACAACTTCACAAAGGGCCGTACAGCACGGCAAAGCCGTACCAGGCAGGGCGCCCCTGCCCCCGTTCCCGCGAAAGTTCGCATGGAAGAGGCGCCTGAGAGAACAATGTTCGCCGAACCGTGGACCCCGTCCAGCCGATGGATCCCCCCTATTTCATCGGCTCCCACCTGGGCCGATGCCTTGGGGCTCATGCCGCACATCACCAAGCGGGCAGACGTGACCCCTGCCTAGAAGAGCACCTCGGTGATGTAGCGCCGGATGAGGGTGGCGATCACCTCGTCGCCGTCGGCGGCCCACACGTCGGCGTTGAAGATCTCCACCTCGATGGGGCCTGTGTAGCCTGCGGCCGCGACGGCGTCGGAGAGCGGCCGGAAGTCGATCACGCCGTCGCCCATCATGCCCCGGCCGAGCAGCACGTCGGCCGGCAGCGGCACGAGGAAATCGCAGACCTGGAAGCTCGCGACGCGGTCACCGGCCCTGGAGATCTGCGCCGTCACGTCGGGGTCCCACCACACGTGGAAGGTGTCGACCACCACTCCGACCGCCTCGACGGGCCAGCGGGACGCGAGATCGACGGCCTGCCCGAGCGTCGACAGCACGGCCCGGTCGGCGCAGTACATCGGATGCAGGGGCTCCAGGGCCAGCCGTACTCCCGTGTCGAGGGCATAGGGGACGAGCTGGTCCAGTGCCTCCGCCACCCGGGACCGGGCACCGGCGAGGTCGCGCGAGCCGTCCGGCAGCCCGCCGACGACCAGAACCAGGCAGTCCGCGTTCAGCGTGGCGGCCTCGTCGATCGCCCGGCGGTTGTCGTCCAGCGCGGAGGCCGAGGCGGCCGGGTCGGCGGCGGTGAGGAAGCCGCCCCGGCAGAGCGACGACACGCGCAACCCCGCGTCCCGGACGAGCTTGGCGCTGGCGGCGAGGCCCTGGTCCGCGACCTGCTGCCGCCACAGCCCGATCCCGGGTATCCCGAAGCGCGCGCACCCGTCCACCGCCTCAGCCACCCCGAGGTGACGGGTGGTCCACTGGTTCAGCGAGAGGCGCGCGAGACGCGCATCCCCCGGCGCCGGGGTCGCGATCGAGGCCGGCCTCCCGCTCGGCACGTCGACACCGTAGCGGCCCGCGTCCCCCGCACGACTCTCCCCGCTCATACGGCTTCCCTCCTCAGGCGGCGTCCGCCACCGGTACGGCTCGTCCTGGTCATGCGGTCGCCCCGCTCATCGCGGCATACCACCCGATCATGCGGCGATCCCCGCTGTGGCGAGCAGCGCGCGCATGCGTGACTCGGCGAGTTCGGGGTCGGGGAGCAGGCCCGCCTGGTCGGCGAGGCGGAAAACCCCGGCGAGGTGGACGATCGAGCGGGCCGACTGCGCCCCGGCGACCATGGTGAACCCGTCCTGGTGCCCGGCGAGCCACGACAGGAACACGATGCCGGTCTTGTAGTTGTAGGTCGGGGCTTCGAAGATCTTCCGGGACAGCGGCACGGTGGGTTCGAGGATCTCCCTGTAGCGGCCGATCTCGCCGTCGTCGAGCGCCTGGAGGGCCGCGGACGCGGCCGGGGCGATCGGGTCGAAGATGCCGAGCAGCGCGTCACTGCCCGACTCGATCAGCGGCGTGTAGTTGAAGTCGTCCCCGGTGTAGAGCCTTACCCCGGGGGGCAAGGCGTCGCGCAGCCGTACCTCATGGCCGGCGTCCAGGAGCGAGACCTTGACCCCGTCGACGCGAGCGGCATTGTCACGGATCAGCCCGAGCAGTGACTCCGTGGCCGCGGAGACGTCGCGCGAGCCCCAGTAACCCGCCAGGGACGGGTCGAACATCTTTCCCAACCAGTGCAGGATCACCGGTCGGTCCACCCGCGACAGCAGGCTCCCGTACACGGAGTGGTAGTCCTCGGGGGTACGGGCCAGCGCGGCGAGCTGGCGGCTGGCCATGAGGATCACTCCGGCCCCGGAGGACTGGACGACGTCGATCTGCTCGGCGTAGGCGCTGAGCACGTCGGCCAGCGTGGTGGCGTGCGGCGCGTGATCGGTGCCCGCCCCGCAGGACACCAGCTCCGCCGGATCGCCGAAACCCTTGGCCTCAGCCGCCGTACGCCGGATCAGCTCGCGCGTCGCCGCCCAGTCCAGGCCCATGTTGCGCTGGGCGGTGTCCATGGCGTCGGCGACGCGGAAGCCGTACGACCACAGGTGGCGGCGGAACCGCAGCGTGGCGTCCCAGTCGACGGCCGCCGCCGTGCCGGGGGTGTTGTCGCCGAGCGGGTCGGCCACGACGTGCGCCGCGGCGTACGCGACGCGGGACCGGGGCGGTCGCGGCGGGCGCGGCCAGACGACGGGGGCCCGCAGCTCGTACGCCGAGAGCTTTCCCCCGGAGGTGGGCAGGACGATCACAGGGAGATCTCCGGAAGCTCGATGCGGCGGCCTTCGGCGGACGAGCGCAGGCCGGACTCGGCGAGCTGCACACCGCGCGCGCCCGCCAGGAAGTCGTGCGGGAACGGCGACCCCTCCACCACGGCGCGCACGAACATCTCCCATTGGGTCTTGAACCCGTTGTCGAACTCCTCGTTGTCCGGAACCTCCTGCCAGTCGTCCCTGAAGGAGTGGGTGACCGGGAGATCGGGGTTCCAGACGGGCATGGGGGTGCCCCCACGGTGCTGGATGCGGCAGCCGCGCAGGCCGGCCACCGCGCTGCCGTGCGTTCCGTCGACCTGGAACTCCACCAGCTCGTCCCGGTTGACCCGAACGCACCACGACGAATTGATCTGGGCTATCGCGCCGCCCGCCAGCTCGAAGATGCCATAGGCGGCGTCGTCGGCCGTCGCGGCGTAGGCCTGGCCGTTCTCGTCGACCCGTTCGGGGATGTGGGTGACGGCGCGCGCGGTGACCGCCTCGACTCGCCCGAAGATGTTCTCCATCACGTACGACCAGTGACAGAACATGTCGAGGGTGATTCCACCGCCGTCCTCGGCCCGGTAGTTCCACGAGGGCCGCTGAGCGCTTTGCCAGTCGCCTTCGAAGACCCAGTAGCCGAACTCGCCCCTTACGGAAAGGACGCGGCCGAAGAAGCCGCCGTCGACGAGGCGCTTGAGCTTCAGCAACCCCGGCAGGAACAGCTTGTCCTGCACGACACCGTTCCTGACGCCTGCCCGCTCGGCGAGGCGCGCGAGGCCCACGGCCTCCTGCAGCGTCTCGGCCAGCGGCTTCTCCGTGTAGACGTGCTTGCCGGCCTCGATGGCCTGCGTGATCGCGCCGACGCGCGCCGGGGTGACCTGCGCGTCGAAGTAGAGCACGTTGTCCGGGTTGCGGAGCGCTGCCGTGAGGTCGGTGGTCCAGTGCTTGAGGCTGTGCCTCTCGCACAGGTCGCGCAGCTTGGACTCGCTGCGGCCGACGAGGACCGGCTCAAGCATGACCCGCTCGCCGCCGCCGAGTGCGACACCGCCTTGTTCGTTGATGGCCAGCACCGAGCGAACCAGGTGCTGGCGGTAACCCATGCGGCCGGTGACACCGTTCATCACTACACCTAGGGTCCGAGTG
>JAOPYI010000020.1 GCA_025964675.1 Sphaerisporangium sp.
CGAGTACGAGGCACACGGCCTGCCCTTCCACGACTCCGGCCACGCAGTGGGGAGCCTCGCCGAAGCGTGCACGGTTATCCGGCGGTTGTGGACCGAGGCCGAACCGTTCGACTTCCATGGCACCTACCTCAACCTCACCGGAGCGTTCTGCAACCCCAAGCCCGTCCAGCGCCCCCATCCGCCGATTCTCATCGGCGGACGCTCTGCCGCGACGCTGCGCGTGGTAGCCCAACACGCCGACGTGTGGAACATCCCCGGCGGCGACATCGACGACGCCGTCCGCCGCGGCGCACTGCTGGACCGCTTCTGCGCCGAGATCGGCCGCGACCCCGCATCGGTCACCCGCTCGATCGTCCTGCCGCTCTCCTACGACCAGCCCAGCACCACCCGGGACGCGGTCGGCCAAGCCATCGCCGCCGGCTTCCAGCACATCGTCCTGGGGCTGCCAGCGCCCTACCCCACCAACGTCGCACGGTGGGTCGCCGAGGAGATCATCACTACGTCGGCCTAAGGCGGGGTACCCCCGCTCCGTCGGCGACCGATCGCTTCTCGATCGACCCGCCCACCGTCTGGGGTCACGGCGTGCCATAACTGCTACAGCCACATCGTAAGGTTGAGCCCGAGCCGGCGGCGCGAGTGCAGACAACCTGGGTAGTTCCCGCGTGGCTCCTTCCGGACGGTTCCGCTATCGCCTGAACCATGACGCATTCGCTGCCGCCACCAAACGGACGGCACGCTACGGGCCGGCACGATCTAGATCAATGGCTGAGCCTTAGCGTTGTTTTTGGGCTGGAAACTACGGGCGGCCCTGATAGGCGCGCAGTTCGCGGCGTGCCTGGTGACGGCTGCGGCGGCGCTCTTCGCGTCGGAAGTAGTACCACTCCCGGCCCCCATCGCTGCTGCCGCAATGGAACAGGTAGTAGGCGTAGTCGGTGGCGCCCCAGTAACAGCCGCTCGTGCGGCGGCTCAGGGACGCGCTGTCGGCGGTGATCTCGTCCGGCAGCGCGCACGGCCCGAACCGATGATCATGTACGGGCAGGCAGGTCACCATCGGCGCGTCGGCCATCCGCACCCACCAGGGCCGCGTCTTGTCGGTCTTGCTCATACGGTCACCTTTCGGCTCCGTGACGCCCCGGGCTGGGGCTGTCATGAGACCGGATGCACCGTGATCACCTCCGACTTCGCGCACGATATATCGGGACCGAAAGCGACGTTGCCGCTCAGAGAAACTGATTCCGACGTTACCGCGAGCCGCAGGAGCGCGCATTACGCGGTTCAGAGGGGGACCTACCCCCAAGCGTGAACCGGGTGACCACCGACCTGGTCCACGGTCCGCGCCCTGATACTGCGCCTGGCGACCGACTGCCCAATCTGGGGATACCGGCGCATCGCGGGGGAACTGGCTGGCCTGGGCCGCAAGGTCGCCCCTGCGGGCGGGGAGCGGAGCAAGGTCGCCACAACGCGACGAGCACCCGTAAACGAGGTCTACGAGGCCGATGGGCTTCCTCACGCCAGCAGGCCGGAGATCGCCTTCTGCAGGCGGACCGCGCGCCCGGCCGGGGTCCTGGCCTTCAGCAGCGGCAGGATCACCAGGTAGCGGCCGGTCTTGTCGAGCGCCTCGAAGCGGGCGGCGGCCTCCGGATGGGCCTCCAGCGCTTCGGCCAAGTCGGGCGGGACGGTGGCGTTGCGCTGGGCGGTGTAGGCCGCCGCCCACCGGACGTCCGCCTGGGCGGCGGCGACCTCCGCCAGGCCGGGCGGCCGCATACGCCCGGCGGCGGTCAATGCCTCCACGCGCTCAACGTTCACCCGCGACCAGGGGCTGCCCTTGCGGCGGCGCGAGTACCGTTGCAGGAAGCAGTGCTCGTCATAGGACTTGCGCTGGCTGTCGATCCAGCCGTAGCAAAGCGCGACCTCCAGCGCCTGCACGGCCGTGACCGAGGCGACGGCCGACCCCTGCTTGGCGATCTTCAGCCAGACGCCGCCCTCGGCCTCGTGGAGCTCGGCCAGCCACGACTCCCACTGGGCGGCGTCCGCGAAGTGCATCATCGGCCCAGGATTTCCAGGTAGTGCCGGTTGTACATGATGCCCAGCACGTTGCCGAACGGGTCGGCCACGGCCGCGGTGACGAAACCGGGGCCGTGCTCGGTGAGCGGCATGTAGGGAGTGGCCCCCATGGACAGCAGCCGGTCCAGGGCGGCCTGCACGTCGTCGACGTGCCAATGGATGATCGCGCCTCCGGGTGCGGCGGGCGCGCCTGGCGGGGCGTAACGCCGGTCGACGAGGCCGAGTTCGGCCTGGTAGTCGCCGATCCTGAACTCGTAGTAGGCGGCCGGCTGCCCGTTGCCCGGGCGCTCGAAGTACGGCTCGACGCCCAGCAGTTCGACGTACCACTTCTTGGCCGCCTCCAGGTCGTCGGCCCAGAAGTTGACGGTGGCCAGTCCTCGCAACATTGGTGGTTCCTTCTTTCGGTCAGTGACAGCTACCATCCTCCGGCCTAAAGTGCTCACCAACTGAGCGCTTTGTTAGAGAAGCTGGGGACATGCGCGCTGACCGTCTCGTCGCCGCCCTCCTGCTCATGCAGGCCCGTGGCCGGGTGACCGCCGCCAAGCTGGCCGACGAGCTCGAGGTGTCCGTTGCCACTGCTCGCCGCGATCTGGAGGCGCTGTCCGCAGCGGGCATCCCGGTATACCCGCAGCCCGGACGCGGCGGCGGCTGGTCGCTCGTCGGTGGCGCCCGCACCGACCTCAGCGGCCTGTCGGCAACCGAGGCGCAGGCGCTGTTTCTGCTCGTCGGCCCGGCCGCGGCCGTCTCGGGTGAGGCCAAAGCGGCGCTGCGCAAACTCGTGCGGGCGTTGCCGCAGACCTTCCGGGCCGACGCCGAGGCAGCCGCCAGCGCCACGATGATCGACCCCACCCGGTGGGGCGAGCGTGATCGCCGCCGGCCCGAGATGGTCGACATCTTCAAGAGCCTGCATGTGCTTACCTACGTCGACGACGAACCCTATCGGCGTGACATCAAGGCGATCCGCAACCTCCAAGAGGGCCGCCATGACCTGGCCAAACACGTCTTTCACGGCCGCAAGGGCGAACTGCGGCACCGCTATCAGGCCGGGATGGAAGACCAGCTCGGGGCGCTCGGCCTGGTCTTGAACTGCATCACGCTGTGGAACACCGTCTACCTGGACGCCGCCCTGGACCAGCTGCGCGCCCAGGGCTACCCGGTGCTCGAGGACGATGTGGTCCGTCTGTCTCCCTTTATGCGCAAGCACATCAACGTCCACGGCCACTACTCTTTCCAGCTCCCCGACCTGCGCGGTGGCCACCGCGAGCTGTGTGCCCCCGACGCGCTGCACGACTAGTCAGCGGCACGGTTAACTGTGAACGGGCCTGTCGTGAAGGTATCTGCTGCCAGCCGTAAACCGAGTATTTTCCCTGGTAGGAGCACTGCTAGAGAGAAGCGCAGCAGGGCGGGGCGGCTCGCTATGAGCTTGGGCGGCCTTCCTGCATCGGCTGGACATGCGGGCGAAGATGGTGATAATCAGTTTTGATCATCGTTCCGCGCTCCTCACCGACGAAGTGACCACTGGTTGTGGTGCCATTACGTCGAGTTCGCTGCTCTGGGTTTCCGCTCGGCTCTGTCGTCGGTATTTGCCGGGTGCGGTGCCGTACTCCCGTTTGAAGGCGTTGGCGAAGGCGAACTCCGAGGTGTAGCCGATGCGGGTGGCCACCTCGGCGAGTGAGGTGTCGGACTCGCGGAGAAGCCGGGCCGCGGTGGTCATGCGCCACCAGGTCAGGTAGGTGAGGGGCGGCTGGCCGATCAGGATGGTGAAGCGGCGGGAGAAGGCCGCCCTGGACAGTCTCGCCTGGGCGCCGAGTGTCTCAACCGTCCAGGGGAGTGCGGGGTCGCGGTGGAGGGCGTGCAGTGCGGCGCTGATCGCCGGGTCGCCCAGTGCCGCGGCCCAGCCGGCGGTCGTGCCGCGTTCAGACTGCTCGTCGAACCAGGCCCGCAGGATGTAGAGCAGCAGCATGTCGAGCAGGGCGGGCACGATGGTGTCCACGCCGAGGCGGGGGTTGTCGAGTTCGCCGCCGAGGAGGTCGACGGCGGCGCGTAGTTCGGGGCGGTGCCCGAGGCGGGCGGGCAGGTGGACGATCTCGGGCAGGTCGCCCAGGAGCGGATGGGCTCGGCTGGGGTCGAGCTGGTATCCACCGCAGAGGGTCACGGTGACCGCCTGTGCGCCGTCCTGTCCGGTCTTCCCCACGGTTGCGGAGGCGTAGCGGTCTTGGAATCGAGGGTCGTTCAGTGGGTCACAGACGGGTTCGGTCAGCGGGGTGGCGGGGCTGTCGGCCAGCGCGTAGCCGCTTCCGTGGGGTAGGAACACCACGTCACCGACGTTCAGCGTGATGGGGGCACCGCCGTCCGGGGGGATCAGCAGGCACGATCCCTGCAGGACCACCTGAAAGCCGGCGGAGCCACGCACGGTGGGGAACCGCTGCCCCCAGGGGGCGTGCCACTGAACACGCGCCGAGCGGGGTTCGCCGGCGCGCATCGCGGCGATCACATCGCTGAGTACGTCCACGGGTAGAGTCTATCTGGATGGCTCTACGAAGATGTACGCGTATAAATATGAGATTCTCGCGCATTGGTTGTCTCTCCTCATCGCCATACGGTTGATCACACGCGAAGTGATCAACCGTTGGGAGCTTTCATGCCGGGGCAACGCAAGATTTTGGTGATCGGGGCGACCGGCACGGTCGGACGGCAGGTCGTGGCGCAGCTGCTGGAGGCCGGGGCTGAGGTTCGTGCGCTGGCCCGCGATCCCGAAGCGGCCGGCCTTCCGGACGGCGTCGAAGTCGTGCGGGGCGACCTGGCCGATCCGGACACCCTGCACGCGCCCCTGGACGGGGTCGAGGCCGTGTTTCTCCTCTGGCCGTTCGCCACGGCCGAGGGGATGCCCGCGGTTCTGGATGTGGTCGCCACGCATGCCCGCCGCATCGTCTACCTGTCTTCGGCGGCCGTACGCGGCTACGAACAACAGGCCGAGCAGCTGATCGAGCGGTCCGGGCTGGAATGGACGTTCCTGCGACCGCACGCCTTCGCGGCCAACGCCCTGCGATGGGCCGGGCAGATCCGCACCGAGGCGCTCGTGCGTGAGCCGTACGGCGCGGCCGCCATGCCTCCGCTGCACGAGCGGGACCTCGCGGCGGTCGCTGTGCGCGCCCTCGTCGACGGCGGGCACAGCGGCGCGATCTATGAGCTGACCGGGCCCGAGATACTGACCCAGGCCGAACAGGTGGGCATCATCGGGGAGGTGATCGGCCGCCCGGTGCGCTGGGAGGAGACCTCGCCGCAGACCGCGAGGCAGCAGATGCTCACCCGGGGCTGGCCACCCGCGGCCGTGGACGGCATCCTCCAGGCCCAGGCCGAGATGGTGACCGAGCCGAGAGCGGCCACGGCCACGGTGGCAGAGGTCACTGGAGTCCCGACCCGCACGTTCCGCACCTGGGTGACCGACCACGCGGGCGAGTTCCGCGACACCATGAAGGCCGCCCGCATCCATGAGTACGGCGATGCCTCCGTCATCCGATACGAAGATGTACCGCGGCCCGCCCCCGGGCCGGGCGAGGTCCTGATCCGGGTCGCCGCCACCTCGTTCAATCCTTCGGAAACGGCGCTGCGGTCCGGGATACTGCGAGCCGCGCTGCCGGTGGACCTGCCCTACATCCTCGGCTGGGACGTCTCCGGCACGATCGCCGAGGTCGGCGACGACGTGGAGGGGTTGGCCGTGGGCGACCGGGTCATCGGTCGTCTCGACGCGGGCGGCGCCGCGGCCGAGTACGTCGCCGCCCCGGCCGGCGTGCTGGCCAAGGCGCCTGCCACTGTTTCCCTGGCCGACGCGGCCGCGATCCCCGTCGCCGCGCTCACCGCCTGGCAGGCGCTGTTTGAGCACGCTCGTATCACCGCGGGCCAGCGCGTGCTCATCAACGGCGCCGGTGGCGGCGTGGGAGTGTTCGCCGTCCAGCTCGCCAGGCACGCCGGCGCGACAGTGGTCGCCACGGCCAGCGGCCGCAGCGCCGCGGCGGTCCGCAAGTACGGCGCCGACCAGATCATCGACTACACGACCACCGCTCTCGCAGATGCGCTGGACGGCCCGATCGATGCCGTCGTCAACCTCGCTCCGATCTCCCCCGAGGCCGCGGTGAGCCTGGTCTCCCTCCTGCGACCGGGCGGCGTCATCGCCTCCGTCGCCACCCCCATCGAGCCGCCCGCCGACGCCGATGTCACCGCCCTCCACATGGTCGCCCGCAACGACGCCAAGCAACTGAGCGAGATCGTCGAACTCCTCGACGCCGGCGCGCTCATCGTCGACGTCGCCGAATCCCACCCGCTGTCTAACCTCGCGCTGGTCCACCGCAGGAGCGAGGCGGGCCAGACCCACGGCAAGATCACCATCTTCCCCTGAACGCAAGCATCTCGGACCCGGGTACCACGGCGTCCGAAGAAAGAGAATCGTCATGACCAAGATTGCGATCATCATCGGGAGCACGCGGCCAGGGCGCAACGGGGAGGCCGTGGCCCGCTGGGTGCACGACATCGCCACCAAGCGCCAGGACGCCGAGTTCGAGCTGGTGGATCTCAAAGATTTCGGCCTGCCGCATCTGGATGAGGTGATGCCGGCGGCGATGGGGCAGTACAGCCACCCGCACACCAGGGCCTGGGCTGAGACGATTGATTCCTTCGACGGGTACGTGTTCGTGACGCCCGAGTACAACCACTCGACGTCGGGAGCGTTGAAGAACGCGATCGACTTCCTGTACGCGGAGTGGAACAACAAGGCGGCCGGGTTCGTCAGCTACGGCAGCGCCGGTGGCACCCGCGCGGTGGAACACCTACGGCTGGTGATGGGCGAGCTCCAGGTCGCCGACGTGCGTGCCCAGGTCGCGCTGTCGCTGTTCACCGACTTCGAGCACTTCAGCGTCCTGAATCCGGCGGCGCATCAGGAGGACGCGATCACGGCCATGCTGGACCAGGTCGTCGCCTGGGGCGAGGCGTTGCAGCCACTTCGTCAGTAGTCGTTTCGGATACCCCACCTCATTAAGGAACAGATCATGACTACGACGACCCAGACGCCCCAATCCGTGATGACCGGCACCTCTACTCGGCGCGTCAGAGCCATCGCGGTTGGTGGTGCGGTGCTGGCCACGGGCCTGGTGTGGCTCGCCGCCTACGTGCTGGACATCGATCTCAGGGTCGACCAGCGCAACGGACAACCCCCCATGATCGTGGGCCTGCCGCTCATCATCGGCTTCACGCTGGTCTTGGCCCTACTCGGCTGGGGTGCGCTCGCTGTGCTGGAGCGGTACATCCGCCGGGCCAGGACCATCTGGACCGTGATTGCCATCGCGGTACTGATGTTGTCCTTTGTGCCGATCCTCGGCGTCGAAGCGATCTCCAGCACAAAGAGCGTGCTGTCTCTCATGCACCTGGCAGTGGCGGCCGTGCTCATCCCGATGCTGCGGCGAAGCGCGCCGAAGCCCCACGGCGCCACTACCTGAAGCGCAACCGAAGTCCGCTGCGGGCGGACCGTTCGTTCTACCCGAGCCTGATGGCTTGTCACCCCTGACATTGGTCTACATGATCATGAGGAAGGGCGCCTAACACTCCCAAGCCCCTTCGCTTCGCCGCTGTTGCGGATCCCATGGCTGAGGTTGTCGGCGACGCCGGGCTCTTCTCCGCACCTGGTCCCCGCTCCGCACCGCGGGGGCGGCCGGGCGAATGCGCCGGTTGCCTTCAGGGAAAGTCTCTTCTGTGAAGGCAACCGGCCGCCCAGCCCGCCGCGCCCGCGCCCCGGCCGGATCGCCGCAGATTGCCTTCATGAAAGGTTGTCCTGCTCCCGATCACCGGGGCGGACGCGCCCGACTCGATCGAAGTCTGGGCCGGCCGCTACCTGGACGCCGCCGTCCGCGGTGTCCGCTCCGCCGAGGTGGCCGACAAGATCGCCCTGAACCTGGCCCGGTTCCGCGACTACTTCCACACCGCCCACGGCCAAGAACGGCTATCGACGGTACTGCGCCGCGAGGTCCTCGCCTGGCGCGCCCACCTGGCCGCCGACCCCGAGCCCGATGACAACTCCGGTGGCGGTCTCGGCCTGGCCCCGGCGACAGTCAACGCGCACCTGGCATCCCTGTCGGGGTTCTGCACCTGGGTGATCGCCCACGACCCGGCGGCGCTGCCACACGGAAATCCCTGCGCGAAGGTCGCAGACCTGCCGCTGCCGCCCCTGGAACCGCGCGCACTGAGCGCCGCGCAGGTCCGATCCCTGAAGAACCTGCTCGACCGGCTGCCACGCTTCCATCAGCACAAGGGGCGCCGCCGCACCATAGCCGGAGACATCCACGGACACAGCCGACCCCTGCGCGATCGGGCCATCGTCTACCTGCTGCTGTCCATCGGGCTACGCCGCGAAGAACTCGTCCGCCTCGATCTGACCCAACTCAGCGCGACCACCCCGGCTGGGCTGCGCGCTGCTAAACAGGTGAGGGTCACCGGGGTGCGCGGCAAGGGCGGCACTCAGCGCAACGTGTTCGTCTCCGCCGATGCTCGCACCGCGCTGGCTGACTACCCGCAAGACGAACGCTCCACCGACGCCGTTCCCGCGGCGACGGCACTGTTCCTGTCGGCCGCCTCCATCGGCTCGCGCCGTCCCGACGGCCGGATGTCCCCGCGGTCCATCAACACCATCTGCGAACAGATCGGCCGCTGGCACGACGCCGAACACACCGACACCGCACGCCACCTATCACCGCTTCGCCCACACGACCTGCGCCACACCTTCGCCTTCAACCTCGCCCAACAGACCGGCGCGGATGCCTACGAGCTGCAACGCCGACTCGGCCACGCCTCCCAGCGCTACATCGACCGCTACACCAACCCACCCGAACACATCGCCGCCGGCTACGTGGAAGAGCTGTAAAGGTCCCGGCTCCCGAGACGCTCAGTTGGGCGCAAGCCGCGCCCAGGAGAGCGCATCGTCGCGGCAACGCACGTCAAGCCCGATGCCCGGACGATCGGGATGACCTCAGCCATCCTCAAGATCATTCCTTAGCGTGCGTTTTCTCTTCACCGTTCCTCAAGGGCCTTGTAGGCTCCACGTCCGAGTAAAGATCGATCATGAGTCACGGAGGTTGTCGTGGATGTTCGTGAAGCCGCGCTGCGCTGGGCCCACACATGGACCACAGCTTGGGAAACTCAGGACGCCGAAGCCATCGTCGCCTGCCAGGCCGAAGACGGCATTCACTGGTCCTCACCCTTCCGCGCTCCTCACCGAGGACGCGCCGGGCTCAGGAAATACCTGCAGGACGACGTGTTCGGAGACGAGATCGAGCCGACACGGGCCCGTTTTGCCGAGCCGGTTGTCCAGGGTGACCAGGCGACCGTCGAGTACTGGGCACTGTCCCGTTATGACAGCGGCCCGCTGACCATCTCCGGCTGCACAGTGCTGCAGTTCGACCCCGATGGCCTGGTCATCGAGTCACGGGATTACTCATTCGTCGAGCCCGGCCATCACCAGGCCCCATTCCAGATGGTAAAGCTGAATCCCTAAAACCGGAATTGCTGTCATGGTGTGCGGCTTGCCTCGGGATCGCCTGCATGCGTCGGCCAGTTGCGGAGCGCGACGTCGAGTGTGTCGAGCACCCGGCCCCAGGATTCGTCCGCGCCGCGGGGATGATGGCGGAAGCCGCCTGCCTGTTCCAGGCTTACGAACCCGTGAAAGGTGCTGCCCAGCAGCCGGACCGCATCGGTCTGGTCGGGCTCCGCCAGTGAGTAGCCACGCAGAATGGCCCGCGTCATGTCCGAGTGCCGACGCGCCGCGCTCGCCTTCGCCGTCTCCAGGTCGAGCTCGACCTGCGTTGCCGTGTACCTGCCCGGATGTTCCTTGGCGTAGTCGCGATAGGCGTTGGCGAAGGCGACCAGTGCGTCCTTGCCCGCCCGGCCGGCCAGCGCCGCTGCGACCCGATCGGCGAGCTCGGCCAGCGCCAGCACGGCCACCCGAACCCGTAGCTCGTGCGCGTTTCTGATGTGCGAGTACAGGCTCGCGTCCTTCACGCCGAATCTGCGCGCCAGCTCCGAGACGGTCACGTTCTCCAATCCCACCTCGTCGGCCAGTTCTGCCGCCGCCTCAGCCAGCCGTTCGACGGTCACTCCCGCGTGTGCCATGGGCCACCCTCCTTTTCCTAGGGCTCCTAGGAATTCACATAGTGATTTGCCGTTTCAGTATAGGGGGGATAGCTTTTCAGCTATGGGACCGATTTCCGAGCGCGAGATCCGCGCCTCTTTCGTCAACTGCACCAAGGGCGAGACCAAACGCCTTGCCATACCCAGGGACCTTGACGCCCGGCCATGGGACGACCTGGACTTCCTCGGTTGGCAAGACCCCTCATCCCCCGGCCGCGCCTACCTGGTCGCCGAGCACGGTGACCGGCTGGTCGGGGTGGCGCTGCGACGGGCCACCGCGCATGCCGGACATGCACGGCGCAGCATGTGCTCACTCTGCCTGACCACGCACACCGGCGATGGCGTGTCGCTGATGACCGCCCGCCGTACCGGCGGCAACGGCAACTCCGTGGGCGCCTACATCTGCACCGACCTGGCCTGTTCCCTCTACCTGCGCGGCAAGAAGGACGTCGGGCCCGGCGGGCGGATGCCCGAGTCGCTCACGCTCGAAGAAAAGATCGACAGGACCGCGGTCAACGTGACCGAGTTCCTCCAGAAGGTCACCCAGTGATCAACATCCCCATCACGTCCGGCCTCGTGCGCGGCGCGCTGGAGCTGGAAGGCACCGAGCACGGCCTGCTGCCACACCGGCTGCCGGCCCGCGCCCGCGCCCAGTTCCCCGACGCCTACCTGGCGGCCGTGGAAGCCCAGCCGTCGGGGGTACGGCTGGCCTTCCGCACCCGGGCCACCACCGTCGAGCTGGACGTGCTACCGACCAAGGTCATCCATCCCGGCTTCCCCGAACCGGAGGACGGCATCTACGACCTGCTCGTCGACGGCCACTTGACCGGCCGGGGCACTGCCACCATCACCGGTCAGCCCGTCCGCGAGAAGACGGCCCGGTTCACCGGCCAACCCACTCCCGAGAAGACGGTCCGGTTCACCGGCCTGCCCGATCGCGAGAAGGACGTGGAGATCTGGCTGCCGCTGCGCGAGATCACCGAACTTGTCGCGCTACGCGCCGACGCCCCGCTCGTGGCCACATCAGGCAGGGGCCGCCGGGTGTGGCTGCACCACGGCAGCTCCATCAGCCACGGCTCCGCCGCCGACAGCCCCAGCACCACCTGGCCGGCGCTGGCCGCCGCCCGAGCCGGGGTAGAGCTGATCAACCTGGGCCTGGGCGGCAACGCCCTGCTCGACCCGTTCACCGCCCGCGCCATGCGCGAAACCCCCGCCGACCTGATCAGCGTCAAGATCGGCATCAACCTGGTCAATCACGACCTGATGCGCCTGCGCGCCTTCGGTCCAGCGGTGCACGGCTTCCTCGACACCATCCGCGAAGGTAGTCACCCCAGCACGCCCCTGCTGGTCATCTCGCCGATCCTGTGCCCCTTCCTCGAGGACACCCCCGGCCCCATCACGCCGCACTTCGACGGCGGGCGGCTGAAGTTCCGCTCCGTGGCCACCCCGCAGGACACCAAGGACGGACGCCTCACGCTCACCGTCATCCGCGACGAGCTGACCCGTATCGTCGCGAACCGGAACGACCCGAACCTGCACTACCTGGATGGTCGCACCCTGTACGGCGAAGCCGACTACGCCGAGCTGCCACTGCCCGATGAACTCCACCCGGACTCCGCCGGCCACCGCAGAATCGGCGAGCGCTTCGCCGCCCAGGCCTTCGGGAGCCACGGCCCCTTCACCGGCACCGACGGCTAGGACGTGCTTGTGGATCGTGATTGAGCCCCCAAGGACGAGGCTGACGACTGCTCTGTTGCGGGTGGTGGCGCCGCGCGAGCGCTTGACCTAGAACTTCAGCAGCAACGCGAACGCCAGCTCGTTTAACGGCACCCCGAGTGAGCGGAAACGACGACGGGGATCTCAAAGGGCGTTCAGGAGGGTGGCGGCAAGCATGTCGGCCAGCCACTGCTGGTAGGTGTCGGCGTCCCAGCCACGGCCGATGATGAGCTCGGTGAACAAGTGCGGCCCGGTCAGCGCCCAGCAGGCGTCCGTTGTCCGCACCTGGTCGGTATCGGGGCGCAGGATGCCCTCGTGTGCGAGATGGGCGACGAAGGCGGCGACCCCGGTCAGCCGTTCCTCTTCGCTGGTGGTCAGGACCTGCGCGACCTCAGGGCCCGCCTGGGTCAGCACTGCGAAGAGCGCGGCCAGTCTGTCGTGGACGCCGTGGACGAATCCGGCGTACAGACGCAGCTTCGTTTGCGGGTCCCGGGTGCGCCAGACCTCATGGAGGGCGGGGCGTTCAGCCATGGTCAGGGGTTCGTCGTCACCGGCGAGCGTGACGTCCCACAGTGCCTTCAGCAGGCCCGGCTTGTTGCCGAATGCCTTGTAGACGGTCTCAGGTGACACGCCCGCTCGGTCGGCGACGGAGCGGATGGTGGTGCTCCGGTAGCCGTCGAGGAAGAGCAGGTCCCGGCATGCCGTCAGGACGGCGGCGCGGTTGCGCCGGGCGGCGTCCTGGCGTCCACGGGAGTCGTATGGCCTGCGGGTCGGCATGGGCCGGGCTCCTCTCCATTCCGTTACAGTCTATTGTATCGAAAAGAAGGCGCTCGGCCCGCGTGGGCGCTTAGTGTCACCCCGATCCCGGAGGAACCGTGCCCCGACCCACTCCCGAAGGCCGGAACTCCGGCCGGCAGGTCGCTCCCGGCGTCGACCGCCTGGGCGACGACGTGGTCAGCTTCTACCTGCTCGAACACCCCGACGGCCTCACGCTCATCGACGCCGGGCTGCCCGGCCACCTCCGGCAACTGCAGAACCATCTGGCCCGCTCAGGCCGCTCTGTGCGAGACATCCGTGCCGTGCTCCTCACCCACGGCCACCCCGACCACACCGGTCTGGCCGGGCCCCTTCACCAGGCCGGCGTCGACATCTGGGTTCACGAGGAGGATGCCCCCATCCTCAAAGACGGGCCCCGTAGTGCCATGCGCCACGCCAAGCCGGAGCGCTCCATGCTGCCCTACCTCCTGAGCCGGCCCGCCGCGATGGGTACCCTGCTGAACCTGGCCCGCAAGGGAGGCTTCACCGCCCCGCCGGTGCCCGGTGCGCGTACCTTCAGCGGCGATCAACGACTGGACACGGTTCCCGGCCGCCCGCAGGCCGTTGTCCTTGCCGGTCACACCCCTGGCAGCACCGCCTATCTGTTCGCCGACCAGGGACTGCTCTTCACCGGCGACGCCCTGGTCACTCATGACAGCCTGACCGGACACAGCGGCCCGACCCTGGTCTGTCGCGGCTTCACCCACGACAGCGCCGCAGCCCTGACCTCTCTCGACCGCCTGGACGGGCTTCCCGCCTCCCTGCTCCTTCCCGGCCACGGACAGCCCTTCGCCGGCAGCCCACGCGCCGCCACTGACCAGGCACGACACGCCGGCCTGCACTGATCAGCCACCGCGTGCCGGCGCTGTCGGCGGCCGGCGTCACTTGACGCCCGGGTCGCGCAGGCTGCGCATACCGCCGGGCAGATTCAGGAGCAGGAAGGAGTACCGGCCCAGCATGTCGGTTTCTCCCGGATTCGGCCGGGGTGTCTGTGCGCAGGTCAGATGCCTCGTTCGATTGAGTCCATGAGTCGTTGTTCGGCTTCAAGGGCTTGTACGGGAAGCAGACCACGCAGAGGGCCGTCGATGAGCAGTACGGCCAGGTCCTCCAGTGCGGTGCCCAGGAGCTGGAACGCGGTCAGGCCACCGGCTCCGGTGGCGGACTCGGCCGCGTCGTCGGTCGGCGGCAGGGCGGCCAGCTCGGTTTCCATGGCGGAGGCCAGTTACCAGCCGCACGCCATCGCTCCTGAAGCAGCCGCCCGCCTCTGGAAGCTGAGGCGAACACCTCACCGGCACCACGATCGATCAGCCCCGCCTGTAGACCTTGCGCGGGCTGGGGCGGTGCTCTGCGCAGCGCTGCCATCAGCACCAGGTGCGAAGAGCCGGTTACCCCTGCGCAGTAGGACGGATGATGACCTCGTTCACATCAACATCGGCAGGCTGCTCGATCGCGAACGCAATAGCGCGGGCGATCGCGTCCGGAGACATCGCGAACTTGTCCCGGGACTCGGCGAGCTGGGCTTTCACCTCCGGATTTGTCACAGCTTCCGCGAAGTTCGTCCGAGTGTAGCCGGGCGAAATGATCGTCACGCGGAGCTTATCGCCGGCCTCCTGGCGCAAACCCTCGGAGATGGCGCGCACGGCGAACTTCGTGCCGGAATAGACCGACTGGTTCGGTACAGTGCGATGTCCTGCTGTAGAAGCGGTGTTGATGAAATGCCCGAAACCCTGCTTGCGGAAGACAGGCAGCGCTGCCGCGATGCCGTACAGAACGCCTTTGATATTGACGTCGATCATCTCCTCCCAATCCTCGACGCGCAGGTCGTCCAGGGGGGAAATCGGCATAACACCGGCATTGTTCACGAGAACGTCTAGCTTCCCGTACCGCTCATATGCCAACCTGACGAGGTCGGACACGTCCTGGCGCCGCCTCACGTCTGTGCGTGCATGGGCCACTTCACCGCCCACATTCGCGATGCGGGCCGCCAGAGCCTCAAGGCGATCTGATCGGCGCGCCCCAAGAACGACTTTCGCACCGCGCTCAGCGAGCAGAAGCGCAGTCGCCTCGCCGATTCCGCTGCTTGCGCCCGTGATTACGACAACCTTGTCTTCGATTCCCGACATGAGTTTTCTTTTCCAGTCTGTGCGATTTGGAGGATCGCATCCTCCTGACCAGCGCCGCCCGGACAGCAGCGTGAACACCCACCCAGTGCGGCCCATCACCACCAAGCGTGAAGGGTCATGTAAGTGGGCTATCACTACGGTACTGTAAGAGGGCTATCACGTCTAATTGATCAGGAGGCGGCCGTGAACCCGAGTTCAGACAGCAGTCCGCAGCGGGGCCGCCGCTACCACCACGGCGAGCTGCGGGCGGCACTGATAGAGGCCAGCTTCGACCTGCTCGCGGAGTCGGGACTGGCGGCTTTTTCCGTGGCGCAGGTCGCCCGCAGGCTGGGGGTCAGCACAGCGGCGCCGTACCGGCACTTTCCCGACCGTGACCACTTGATGGCCGCGGTCGCGACGCAGGCAGCCGCAGAACTGGCGGAGGAGTTCAGGCAGACGGCCGAACGCACGGGGGAGGATCCGGCCGAGCGGTTCGCGGCGACCGCCGGGGCCTACGTGCGCTTCGTGGGCGCTCGCGGCGCCGGGTTCAACGTCATCTTCGCCGCCGGACCACGACGCCTGCACGACCGCGCTCTCGCCGACGCCGGGCGCCGGCTGATGAACCTGCTGCTGGAGCTGGCCCAGCAGGCCACCGGCCAGGGCCCGGAGGCATCTCTGACGCTGGTGGAGCAGCATGTGGTGGCCGCACACGGATACGTGACGCTCTACAGGGACGAATTCTTCGCCCGCCGCCACAACGGCATCGATGCGGTCGCGGATCTCGCCGTGGCTGAAAGCCGGACTCTGCTGCGCGGTATGCGTAAAGCCCCGGCGGCAGGGGCCGGCCACTCCTGAAAGCGGGCCCACGGGTGCGGCACTGGCAGGGTTCAGTGATCCAGCGATCTGTATTCCTTGACGGCTTCCTGTCGCCTTTATCACCGCCCACAGCCACATCATCCGCCTTACCCGACCCGCTGCAAGGCCTTCTCGCGGCGCTCGGCCACGCTCGATCCCGACTCCCGGCGCGCCATCCGGCGTAGGACGATCGGCGCCACGACGAGGCCGAGCACGGCCCAGGCCCCCAGCACCCCGATGGTTTCCAGGTGCCGCCACGATTTCCCCTATCTCTACGCCGACCGCGGCGTCCGGGAGCAGGGCCGAACGCATGCCCAGGCCGAGCCAGTAGATAGGAGCAACCTGGGCGATCCATTGCAGCCACTCCGGCATCGAGGTGATCGGGTAGAAGATGCCGGAGATCGCGATCATGCCCAGGATCGGTAGCTGCATCAGTCCTTGGCCACGCGCGCTGGAGAACACCGATCCCAGGACCGCGCCGATGGGCAGGGTCGCCACCATTCCCAGCACCAGCACCCAGGCCAGGGTGAGCCAGGAAGCCGGGCCGACCGCCAGGCCTTCGATGATGAAGATTCCGGGGATCAGAAAGATCCCAAGGTCGGCGAGCAGGCCGCCGGCCACCGTGACTACCTTGCCGACGAGGTAGCCCCGCATGCCGTTCGGCGTCGCCTTGGCCCGCAGCAGGGTCCCGTCCTCACGTTCGGCGGTGAGCTGCTGGCTCATGCTCACCATGCCGAGCGCGACGTTCATCCCCACAATGCTCGGCAGGGCCAGGGTGCCGAGCAGGAGCCCGCTGGACCCGAACGCCGTGTCTCGCATGAAATACATGACGGCCAGCATCAACACCGGCCAGAAGAAGTGACCCCACAGATCTCCACCGTTGGTGAACGATTGCCGCAGCTCGATCAGGCCGCGGGACCAGCCTGCCCGGATCGCCGCAGCAGTCGGGTTCATGGGGCCACCTCTGCCCGCTCGCGCGCCGACGCTTGGCCCTGACCGGATTCGGCCTGGCGCACCAGTGCCAGGTAGGTCTGCTCCAGCGAGGCCCGGTGGACTTCGAGCTCGCCGATCGCCTCGCCGTACTGGTTGAACAAGCCGTGCACGAACGTGGTGGACTTGGTGGTCGACTGCGTGAAGCGCTGCCCGTCGCGGGTCCAGCGCACCTGGTCCTGGCCCGCGATCCGCCGTGCCAGTTCCTCCGCCGAGCCATCCGCGATGATCCGGCCGCCGTTCAGGATGACGATGCGGTCGGCGAGCTTTTCGGCCTCGTCCAGATCGTGTGTGGTGAGCAGGATGGTGGTGTCGTGGCCGTTGGAGAGGCTCCGCACGAGGTCGTGGAACTCATGCCGGGCCTGCGGGTCGAACCCCGTCGTGGGCTCGTCCAGGAACAGCAGCTCGGGATGCCCCACGATGCCGATCGCCACATCCAGCCGGCGCCGCTGACCACCGGACAACATCTTGATCTTCTTGTCCGCGTGCTCGGTCAGGCCGACTGCCTGGATGAGTTCGTCGGCGTCCCACGGCCGCTGGATCGCCTCGGTGGAGTAGGGGGCGTAGTACGTGCCGAGGTGGGCGAGTAGTTCACGCACCCGCCATTTACCGGGGGTGGACCTGCAACGGAACCGTTTCGTACGGGAAGCGCATTCCCGCATGCCAGGGGTGCCGCGAGCCTGGGCCTCCTGATCACGACGCACAGGGCGCAGTCGGCCATGTGAGGAACAAGTTCATGAACGCTGTGTAACGGTCTCATCGCTTATTGATCAGGCTGTAGGGGTTTGGTCCTACGGTGCGGCCATGCCGGTGGAGTTCCTCAGTGATCAGGAAGCGGCCGCCTTCGGCCACTACGGCGCTTCGGTGTCGCAGGCGGATCTCGAGCTGTTCTTCTACCTGGGAGACGGCGACCACAAGCTGATGGCGCGGGCGAAACTCTGAGGTGATCATAATCGTCTCGGCTTCAGCGTTCAGCTCACCACGGCCCGCTATCTCGGCAGGTTCCTGCCCGACCCGCTGGACGGAGTGCCGACCGAGGTCATCGACTTCCTGGCCAGGCAGCTCGGCGTGGCCGATCCCTCCTGTGTGAAGCGCTATGCCCAGCGCGAGCCCACGCACCGGGAGCATGCGGGAAAGATCAGAAAAGCGTTGAAGCTGAAGGACTTCGGCCAGGTGGAGGCCGAACTGGCGGCGTATGTGGGCAAGCGGGCCTGGGTCACCGGGGACGGGCCAAAGGCGATCTTCACCGACGCGGTGCGGTGGCTGCGCGAGCGCGATGTGCTGCTGCTCGGGGTGTCGCGCCTGGCCCGGCTGGTGGCGCGGGAACGAGAGGCCGCGACGAAGCGGCTGTGGGAAACGCTGCATGCGGCGCTGACTGAGCAGCAGGTCCGCGAGCTGGACGAGCTCCTCATCGTGCCGCCGGGACGGCGGGTGTCACCACTGGAGGAATGGCGGACCGGGCCGGCGCGCGCTTCGGGCCCGCAGATGGTCAAGGCTCTCGGCCGGGTCGCCGCGATCATCGCCTCGGGTCTGTCGCGAGTGGAGCCGGATGTCACGGTGACGCCGCGGCGGCTGGCCGAGCTGGCCCGCTACGGGATGGGCACGGACGTGGCCCAGCTGAAACGGCACGGCGACGAGCGGCGGATGGCGACGCTGGTGGCCACCGTGGCGCATCTGGAGGCGAGCGCCACCGACGACGCCCTGGAACTGCTGGAGCTGCTGTGGGCGACCGAACTGGTCGGCAAGGCCCGCACCGAGGCCAACAAGCAGACGATCAAGAAGCATCCCCGGCTGGCCAAGGCCTCGGCGACGCTGGCGGTCGTGGCGCAGGTGCTGCTGGAGGCCCGCTCCTGGGGCGATGAGGACCAGGTGCGGATCGCGGAGGTGTGGGAGGCGATCGAAGCGCGGATGCCCCGCGAGCAGGTCCGGGCCGCGGTGGCCACCGTGACCGGGATGGTGCCGCCACCCGAGGCGGTGCCGGACGGAGACTGGCGGGCGGAGCTGGCCAAGAAGGCCTCGACGGTGGTGGGCCTGTGCCGGATGCTGACCGCCACGATCACCTTCGGCGCCAACGCCCAGGGCGCGCCGGCGCTGGCGGCGATGACCGCGCTGGGGCGGCAACTGACCACCGAGGCGCGGTGGAATGTCAAGAATGAGCGGATCCACCCGCAGGTGGTGAGCGGCCCGTGGAAGCACCTGGTTTTCGGGCACCCGGCCCGCCCGGACGGGAGCGTGGATCGCGGCGCCTACATCTTCGCGGTGCTGGAGCAGTTCTGCCGGCACCTGCAATGATCAGGCATTCGGGACGGGACACAAAATCGTCGCCGGGACCGACCGGGATTGCCTGCACGCGATCGACCTATTCTTCGGCTCCGGCACCGCGAACCTTCCCGAGGTGCTCGTCACCGACACCGGATCCTATTCGGATCTGGTATTCGGGATCGCTCAATTGCTGGGCGTTGATTACCGGCCGGCGCTGGCCGACCTGCCCGATCAGAAAGGATGGCGAGCCGACGCCGCGGCTGACTACGGCCGTTGAACACCTTCGTCAGGGGAAAGCTGGACCTGGACAAGGTGCGGCGGCACTGGAGTGAGATCCTCCGGCTGATCGCCACCATCTACACCAGCAAGGTCAGTGCGTCCGACGTGGTCAGGGCGTTGCAACGCGATGGACGTCCCACCGCTCTGGGCGAGGCGATCGCCACGTACGGCAGAATCTTCAAAACGCTCCACATCCTGTCGATCATCGACAGTGAACCCTACCGGCGCGGCATCAAGGGCATGCGTAACCTCCAGGAGGGACGCCACGCGCTCGCCGAGAAGATATTCCACGGTCGTCGGCGTGAGTTGTTCCAGCGTTACCGGGAGGGCATGGAGGATCAGCTCGGTGCGCTGGGTATTGTTTTGAATTGCGTCGTTCTCTGGAATACCGTCTATATTGATGCCGCATTACGCCAGTTACGCGCTCAGGGATATCCGGTGCGGGACGAGGACGTGGCACGCCTCAGCCCGTTTATGCGCAAGCACATCAACGTCCATGGGAAGTACTCCTTCACGGCCATGGACCCCGCCGGCCCCGCCAAGGGCGCCGCCGCCACCCGGCAGCTACGCGACCCCGACGCCCGCGACGAGGAGGAGGACTTCGACGAGGACGACTCCTGGTAGAACGCCGCCCTGGTATGTCGCGGAGGCGGGGCTGTCCGGTGACTGGAGCGTGGTCGAGTGGGTGGCCGTAGCCGAGGCCGAACGTCGCCGTGGGATCGGCGCGGCACTGCTCAAGCGCTGCCGGCAGATCTACGTCCACTGCGGCTACCTGCTGCTGTATGGTGCGATGCCGCCGACGCCCGGGTTGAGCGCCTTCTACCGCCGACAAGGCTTCGACGTGATGGAGGCCGGGGCGCCGCTGGACCTGTGGATGGTCTTCGGCGTCCATTCCCGCATCCTGCCCGGCGCCGGCGAACGCTTCTTCTTCCGCCGCTTCCAGCCCTCACGCTGAGCAGGGTTCGCCGACCGGTAGCGCCGGGCCCGAACGCAAACGATGGCCCGCGCGGTGCGCGGGCCATCGCCCGGTCCACTCGTCTCGCTGAGCGCGCCGGGCCCCCTTCGGCGTCGAGGATCGGCAGCGCGGTCTGGATGATCAGGTTCTGGCTGAGCTGCCGTCGCCAGCTGCGGGGACCGGTGCGGCTTGAGTCACGGGAGTGCCGGCGCGTGATCCGTCTCTGTGTGATCCGCCATACGAGTTCGGTCTTTCTTTCCTGGCTGTTCCTGTCCGCCGTGGTGTCATGCTGGTTGGGCGAGGCCGTCCCGTCTCGGGGTGGTCGGCTCCCGCCGACCGCCGGGATCAGAGTCTGGGGCGGCGAGAGGGTGGTTCAGGCCGGGGTGCGCAGCGTGGCCAGCGCGGTGGACCAGGCGACGAGCTGGTCGAGCGTGGTGGCCAGCGCGGCCGTCTGGTGGTCGGCGGGGGTGAACTCGGCGAAGCCGGTGAAGTCGTGGTGCAGGCTGAGCGCGACCTGGGCGGAGACGTCGGCGACCTGCAGGGCGCCCAGCACGGGGCGGAGCGCTTCGACGGCGCGGACACCGCCGTCGAAGCCGTAGGAGACGAAGGCGGCCGCCTTGTTGTTCCATTCGGCGTGGACGCGGTCGAGGGCGTTCTTGAGCTTGCCGGGGGCGGAGTGGTTGTACTCGGGGGTGACGAAGAGGAAGCCGTCGTAGCCGGCGATGGTCTGGGCCCAGGAGTTGGTGTGGTCGTGGGTGTAGCGGCCGGTGGCCGGTGGCAGCGGCTCGTCCAGGTCGGGCAGGTCGAACTCGGCGAGGTCGATCAGGTCGAAACGGGCGTCCTCGCGCTGGCTGGCGTGCTTGAGCACCCAGTTCGCGACGGGCTCGCCGCGGCGGCCGGGGCGGGTGCTGGCCAGAACGACAGCAATCTTGATCATGGTGTGGTGGCTTTCAGGTCGGGTGCGGGGGATGGTGGCCGCTGCCGGGCCGGGCGGCCTAGGGCGTGGGTGGGCCCGGCAGCGGCCGGGGTGGTCAGCCTGGCTGGCCGGTGAACATCTCGGCGAGGCGGGTGACGGCGTCGGGGCCGAACATCAGCTCCAGGGATGCGGCCGATTCGGTGGCGGAGGTCTCGCTGCGTGCGAAGAGCGCTTTTTCGTAGGCGGCCAGGGCGTTCTCGATGTCGCCGGGGTGGTCGGCGATGGCCTGGCCGAGTTCGGCGCCGTCCAGCATGGCGAGGTTGGCGCCCTCGCCGGCGAAGGGCGACATGACGTGCGCGGCGTCGCCGAGCAGGGTCACGCCGGGGACGCGGTCCCAGCGGTGTCCGATGGGCAGGGCGTTGATGCGGCGCGGGGTCAGGGGGCCGTCGGCGTCGGTGATGAGGGTCTGGAAGCGGGCGTCCCAGTCGGTGAAGTGGGCCAGCAGCGCGGCCTTGGCGGCGGCGGTGTCGGTGAAGTCGATGCCGTCCAGGTGGTCCTCTTCGGTCCGCAGCGCGGTGTAGACGTGCAGGCTGCCGTCGATTTCGCGGTGGGCGAGGATTCCGCGCGGGCCGTCCAGGGCGATGAAGAAGCCGCCGCCGATGAGGTCGGCGCTGTCGGGGTGGCGGGTGTCGGCCTCGAGCAGGTCGAGTTCGACGAAGGAGATGCCGGTGTAGGCCGGGTGCGCCGCAGAGACCAGTGGCCGGATCTTCGACCAGGCGCCGTCGGCGCCGACCAGCAGATCGGCGGTGATGGTGGAGCCGTCGGCGAAGGTCACCTCGTGACGCCCGTCGCCCAGCGGACGGGCGCCGGCGGCCTGGACGCCCCAGCGGATCATGCCGTCGGGCAGGGAGTCCAGGAGCAGGTCGCGCAGCTGGCCGCGATCGACCTCCGGGCGCCCGCCCGTGCCGTCGTCGGGCTTCTGCAGGACGACGTCGGCGTGGTGGTCCAGCAGCCGCATCGCCTCCCCGCCCTCATGAATGATCTTGCGGAACGGCTCGTACAGGTCGGCGGCGTGCAACGCGATCTGCCCGTTCTCCTCGTGGATGTCGAGCATGCCGCCCTGGGTTCGGACGTGTCGGCCGGCCTCCAGGTCGAACACCGCGGCCTGGATGCCGCGGGTGTGCAGGACGCGCGCCAGGGTCAGGCCGCCGAGGCCGGCGCCGATGATCGCGATGGGGTGGTGTGCAGTGGTCATGACGGTGTCCCTTGCTGGATGTGCGGGTGAACGTGCGGGCGGGGGCAGCCATCTCGGGCCGAAGCGGCGGTGCGGTTCAGGCGAGGCGGCGGGGTTGGTCGGGTTCGGCCGCTGGCGGCTGCGCCGGTTATGCCAGGAAGCGGTCGACGGCGGCGAAGGTGGCCTCGGGTTCCTCGCGGAGGGGCAGGTGTCCTGCGCCGGGGATGAGTTCGAACTGCGCGTGCGGGAACGCGGCTGCGTAAGCCCGCCCGTAGGCAGGGGTCACCACCTGGTCGTTCTCGCCCCAGAGCACCAGCACGGGGCAGGTGAAGGCGGCGAGGCGGGGCAGCAGGCCGGGGTCTTGCAGGTGAGGGCCGGCGTAGGCGCGCAGGGCGGTCAAGGTCTGTGGGGACGGGCCGTTGCGCGGTGCCGGTGCGGCGGCTGCGGGTGAGGGGTCCGCAGGGGGAGGCCCGCTGGGTAGGGTGAGCGGCTGGCCGGGCACCACTGGTCCGATGGCGTCCATGAGGACGAGCCGGGCGATCTGGTGGTGGCGGTCGTCCACGGCCATCTGGGCGGCGACCCAGCCTCCGAAGGACGTGCCGAGGACCGTGACGTCGCTCAGGTCGAGGTGGCCAAGCAGGTCCAGGTAGAGCGCGGCGAGGGCGGTCACGGAGTCGAGGTCGTCGGGCCGTGCGGTGTCGTCCCAGCCCGGGTGGACGGGCGCCAGCACCCGGTGATGAGGGGAGAAATGGTCGATGAGGGGGGCGATGCTGCCGGGGCCGGGGGCGCCGTGCAGAAGGAGGACCGGGGTGCCGCCGCCGGCCTCGCGCAGGACAAGATCGAGGCCGGGCCGGGGCTGGACGGTGCGCCGAAGCGGCGTGGTCATGGCGTTTCTCCCAGATCGAGGAGTGGACGGGGCTGCGCGGCGCCGCTCGGCTCACCGGCCGCCGACGAAGAACTCGGTCATTCGTCCCGGCCCGGCCCGTTGAACTGGGCATTTTGGCCATGCCCGGCGGTGGGCGGCGCGCCTACGGACGGGTGGAGGTCAAGGCGTCTTTGCTGGCTCGGGTGGGGCGGGTGCGGGCTTGGGCGGTCCGCTGCGCAGCGGGACTTCGGTGATCAGCCAGGACAGGGCGAACCAGGCGGCGGTGACGGCGGCGACGGCCAGGAAGATCTGGCCGGTGCCGTGGGCGACCGCGTCCAGGTAGGCGGGGTAGGCGGGGCCCGTCGCGGGGGTCCGGCCGTCCAGGGCCCGGGTGAACAGGGCGCCGAAGACCGCGACGCCGACAGAGCCGCCGATGGTGCGGAACAGGGTGACGGTGCCGGAGGCGGCGCCGATGTCGGCCATCTGCACGCTGTTCTGGCCGATGACGGCGGTCAGCTGCATGGTCAGGCCGAGCCCGGCGCCGAGCAGGGCCATGGCGGCGGCGGTGGCGATGCGTCCGGTGCCGGCGTCCACCGTTGCCAGCCAGGCCGCGCCCGCGGTCAGTGCGAGGCCGCCGAGGACGGGGAAGATCTTGTACCGGCCGGTGCCGCTCATCACTCTGCCGACGACCTGCGCCATCACCAGGATCGGGATCATCATCGGCAGCAGCAACAGCCCCGAGGACGAGGCGGAGGCGCCCTGGACGCTCTGCTGGAACAACGGCAGGTAGAGCACCGCGGCGAACATCACCACGCCGGTGACCAGCGACAGCACGCAGGCGAGGGTGAAGTTGCCGCTGCGGAACATGTGCAGCGGGATCACCGGATCGGCGGCCCGCCGCTCGGCCGCCACGAACACCGCCAGCGCGGCCGCGGCCAGCGCGGCCAGGCCGAGGATCGGCGCGGAGACCCAGGCGTACTGGACGCCGGCCCAGGTCGCCGCCAGCACCAGAGCCCCGATGGCCACCGCCAGTGAGGCGATCCCGGCGTAGTCGATCGTGACGTTGCGGCGGGTGGCGGGCAGGTGCAGCAGTGCCGCGCACCAGGCGAAGGCCAGCAGGCCCAGCGGGATGTTGATGTAGAACGCCCACCGCCAGCTGAGGGAATCGGAGATCACCCCGCCCAGCAACGGGCCGCCGATGGTGCCGATCGCCATGACCACTGCGGTCATCCCCTGGTAGCGGCCCCGCTCCCGGGGCGGCACCAGAGCGCCGATGATCGAGAACGCCCCCACCATCAGGCCGCCCGCGCCCAGGCCCTGCAGCGCGCGGAAGCCGATCAGGGCGGGCATCGACCAGGCCGCCCCCGACAGCAGCGACCCGGCCATGAACACCGCGATCGCGGTCAGGAAGACCGGCTTGCGGCTGAAAAGGTCGCCCAGCTTGCCCCACACCGGCGTGGAGATCGCGGTCAGCAGCGTGTAGGCGGTCACCACCCAGGCCATGTGGTCCAGGCCGCCGAGGTCGCCCACGATCGTCGGCATCGCGGTGCCGACGATCGCGTTGTCGAGCATCCCGAGCAGCATCGCCAGCATGACCCCGAGCAGGATCATCCGGATCGAGCGCCCGGCCGGCGCGGGCGCCAGCGGGACGGCCGTGTCGGCCATGGCCGTTCACCCCCAAAGAGAACAAGAATGAGCACATTCATGCTGTCACTTCGAAACTATAACAGCTCTACTGAGGGAGTTGTTTCGGCCAGTGCCGTTAGACTGGTGGCATGACCGAGGCCACCATGGGGCGCAGAGAGCGCAAGAAGGCCCGCACCAGGCAGGCGATCGCCGACGCCGCGCTGGAGTTGTTCCTGGAGCGCGGCTTCGACCAGGTCGCGATCAAGGACGTGGCCGAGGCGGCGGATGTGTCGATGAGCGGGCTGTTCAAGCACTTCCCGACGAAGGAGTCCCTGGTCTTCGACGAGGAGGACGACGTCCAGGCCAGCCTCGTCTCCGCGGTCCGCGACCACCCAGAGGGAACATCGGTCCTGCAGGCCCTGCGGGCCTGGCTGCTGACCCGCGCCCGCGAGGGTTCCGCCGATCCGCGCATGGCCGCGTTCCTCGACCTCATCGCCCGCACCCCGGCGCTGAGCGACTACGCCCGCCGCATGTGGCGGCGGCACGAAGAAGAACTGGGCAAAGCGATCCGCCAGGCCGGGCCGGACGCCCCCGGCGCCGACATCACCGCCCGCGCGGTGGCCCGGTTCGTCCTGGATCGCGCCCAGCCCTGGGAGCGAGACGACCCGCACGCCGAGCTCGATGCCGCCTTCACCCTGCTCACCCACGGCTGGCCGGCACCCGAACTGCACGCCACGCCGCACCCCCCGCCCCGCGCGGCCCCATCCTCCTCGGCACCGCCGTCACCGGCCCGCCCGCCGGGGCTACGCGAACGCAAGAAGGCCGCCACTCGGCAGGCCATCACCGAGACCGCGGTGGAGCTGTTCACCGCGCGTGGCTACGACAACGTCGGGGTTCGCGAGATCGCCGAGGCGGCCGGCACCTCGATCGCGACCTTGTTCACCTACTTCCCCGACGGCAAGGCCAGCCTGGTCTTCCCCGGCGACCGCAGCGACCACATCGCCGCTCTCGTCCGTGCCGTCCGCTTCCGCCGCCCCGGGCAGACCGTACTCGCAGCGCTCCACGACCACATGGCCGGGCGCGGCCCGTTCGAGGCGAACCCCACGCCCGATGAGCAACGCGTGCTCGACCTCATCCGCGCCACCCCGGAACTGCGCGACTACGCGCTGCGCTCCTGGACCGTGGCCCAGAAACCGCTCACCGCCGCCATCACTCAAGAGGCCGCGCTGCTCGCCGACGACCTCACCGCCCGGCTCCTGGCCCGCTGCGTCCTGCAGATACCCGACCTCGCCGCCGCCACCGCCGACGCCCGCCGCACCCTGGACGTGGTCACCAGCCTCCTCGAACGTGGATGGCCTGCTAGCCTCACCAACCGACACCCGCACACCACCCCAGCCGCAGACCCTCCTCAAGCCTGAGCACACCGGCCATCCGTATCCACACCAAGAGGTTGGCGACAGTGCCCGGCGAGCAGCAGCGCGAAGACCATGCTCGTGGAGCTGCTCCGCTGCGGGTCGGGTTCTGGCGGAGCCGGCATGCGCAGATGGTGGCCGGTGCAGCGGCCAGGTGGGCGCCCGCGGTGCGCAGGTGCGAGGCGCACCGACGAACGATCTGGGCCCGGTGGCCTCCGTATGCGATGTTGCCCCCATTCGGGTCCATGCCGCCAGCCCTAAAGTAACTTCTGTAATTATGATCACCGATTGTAATTACAGAGGCTATCCGGACCTGTTTCATAGGCGAGGACCCATGAAACACGACTCACCGCCTGACGCGTCCAGGGGATTCTCCGTTTCATAGGTCGGTGCAAACAGCTTGATTCATGAAACGCACCCATGAAACAGTTGGGCGGTGCCCGACAACGTCCAGGACGACTTCCAGCGAGTGGAATCCCGCGACTGCCCGATGTCCTCCTGCGCCGCTCCCGCCGGCTCGCCGTGCCGGACCGGCAAGGGCAAGGTCGCCGTCCAGTACCACACCGCCCGGTTCCGGCTCGTGCCCTCGCTCGCCAAGGTGCTCAACGTCCCCATCCCGGCCGTGCGCAAGCCGGGGACCGCCTGGATCGAACTACCCCGCCCCGCGGCGGGCGTCGAGCCGGCCGGGCACGTGCGGATCGGGTACGCCCGAGCCTCCACCCTGCGCCAGTCCCTGGACACCCAACTCGACTCCCTGGCCAAAAGCGGCGTCACCCGGATCTTCTCCGAGAAGATCTCCACCCGCGCCACCCGGCGGCCCGAACTCGAACGCGCCGTCACCCTGGCCCGGGAACTACGGGCCTCCGGCGTCGCGGTCACCCTCGTCGTCCACGAGCACAAGCGACTCGGCCGCGGCATCGACCTGGCCACCCTCGCCGAAGAACTGAAGGCGGCCGGCGTCGGCCTGGAGTTCCTCACCGGGGAACTGCAAGGCTCCCACGACCCCTCCGGCGTCGTGTTCACCGTGCTGGCGGCCCTGTCCGGGATGGAACGCGAATACATCCGCGACCGCACCCTGGAAGGCCACGAATCCGCCCGCAACCGCGGCAAGACCATCGGCGGCGCCTGCGTCACCGACGACGCCATGCTCTCCATGGCCCTCCACCTGCGCGGCCAGGACCTCAGCCTGCGCGACACCGCCGCCCGGCTCGTCATCACCAGCGGCGCGAAGAAGGGCCGGCACCCCTCCCCGGCGACCGTCATGCGCATGCTCCGCGACCACGACCAACAGACCGTGACCTGACCGGCCACGCCCCCAGCCCCGGGGGTCGAACGCGGCGGGGCCTACCGCAAGCGGATCGCCCCGGCAGCGCGGTGGCAGACCGGGTAGACCGGATCGCCGTCAGCGTCCAACCCCTCCACCAGACGGTCGTCGATCACCACGATCTCCCACCGGCCCGGGGCGACCATGCCCAGCACCACTCCCGGCAGCCACGGCCACGACGTCTCGTCCTTGTCGTCCTCCGTGAGCGGATGGCGGACCTGCACCAACGTCGCGTCTGGGAACGGGTTCGCCGCCCGCGACACCGCCGCCACCACGGTCTCCACGCCCAACTCCAGGTCCGACTTGGCCAGCGTCTTCTCGATCGTGCCCGCGGCCAACTCATCGGCCAGCGCCAGGATGACCGTGTTGCTCGCCGCGAACGCCTCCACGTACTGATCAACCTTCGCGGCCACGACCGCGTTCAGATCCTGGGCCTGCCAACGCTCGCCCGTCTCGACCCACAGCCACATGTCATCGCGCTGCTCCCCGAACACCTGCTTGATCCGCCCGACGGTGTGGTCATCCAGCAGTTGCGGAGACCGCCTGGCCGGCTCCAGGGTTCGCAACTGCTCGCGATTGGCGGCCAACTGCTCCAGGACGACCGCGGTCATCATGTCCACGTCGCTCACCGGCCACCAGATCGGCTCGCCCCTGCCATCCCTGCCGCCACCATCACCACGCGCCATGCCGCAGATCATCCCAGACCAACACCGGCCGCCCTCCCCCCTTCACCACACCGAGACGGTTGTGCTCAGGCCGACGCACGCCGCTGACGCCCACCCACCCTCGAAACCAAGATCAGAAGCGAGCTGCGTCGGTACCGGAACGTACGCCAGCGCTCCCGAGCGGCCTCGTACGGTACCCCCACTCCGGCCTGCGGGAATGCGCTTACCGTACGAAACGGTTCCGTTGCAGGTCCACCCCCTTACCGTGGTCGCGCCAGGACTGCAGCACGACCCCCAGTCGCGCTCGCCATTGCTCGTCGCCGTGCGCCGGATCCGCGCCGAGCACCTCGACCCGGCCTGCCGACCGCATCCGGAAACCTTCCAGGATTTCGATGGTGGTGGTCTTGCCCGCACTGTTCGGACCGAGCAGGGCCAGCACCTTCCCGTGGTGCGCCTGGAACGTCACATCGTGCAGGACGTCGTTCGTGTCGTAACGCATACGCAGCCCTTCGACATCGAGCACCACTTCCTCGCTCATCGTCATCATGTGACCTTTCGGTTAACGCCCTCGCAACGAAGCACGCCGACTACAGGACGAAGTGGGCATGCCCGGGGCCTGGCTGCGCCGCCTTTTGGACCTAGCGGAGCGCGCGATCCATCGCGGCCCGCGTTTCAGGGACTCGCCTCGCATCGCTGTGCGGGCGACCGTTCCTGGCCTGGCGTGTCGCGGGGCTGGCGTCGGGAAACGGGACGGCCTCAGCCGCGTCTGTTCGTTACTCGCCCTCGTTCGTGAGCGTCTGCAGCACGCGCGCCATCAGGCCGGCCTGGTCGATACCCGCCAGGGCGAGCGCACGTGGCACGGTGCCGACCTGAGCATGCAAGACCCCGAGCAGCAGATGCGCCGGCCGCATGTCTTTCTTGCGGGCAACGGATGCGAAGCCTCGTTCAAGCGCGAGCTTGGCCGACGCCCCGAGCTGCGACGGAAGCTTGGGGGCGCTGCTCGGCTGCGGGAGGTCAAAGGCGGCGAGGGACACTCCGGCCGCGCCCAGGCTGTGCTCGAACTCGCGGTCCAGCGCGTCGCGGATCGCTTGATGATCGAGCCCGGCCGAGGTGAGGACCTGATGTGTGGTGGTTTCCTGCTCGGCGGCGATCGCCAGCAGGAGATGTTGTGCCTCGATCGTCGCCGATCCGTCGGTGTGTGCTTCGTGTGCTCCCTGGTTGACGATCGTGTTGACGTAATGGTCGAATGCGGACATCGTCAGCGCCTCCTCAGCGTGACGCCGGCGGCGATGAGCCGTTTGGCATGCTTTTTGTGGACCGCTTGGCGCGTTATTCCGAGCGCCTCGGCGACCCTGCGGCCAGCTCCAGCCAACTCGCATCGCCTGTTCGACAGCGGCGTCCTCTAGCTGGTCGGCCAGACGCCTCAACGCCGCCACAGCCGCCAGCGCATCAGCGGGCTCGTGGGAAGCGGGGATCTCAACAGCGGGCATGCAAGCAACCTGTGTTCACTAATTCTGAATTAGTCAACACAGGTTGCTAATCGCGGGTTCAGTGGACCACGGTGTTCTAACTGCCGCACGCGCTAACCGGGTGGGTCGGTGATGCGGTAGCCCACGCCGGGTGTGGTCGTGATGATCGAGGGGTTGCCGAGTTTGCGGCGTAGGCGGCCGATGGTGACAGTGACGGTGTTGGTGAACGGGTCGGCGTGTTCGTCCCAGACCTGTTCGAGCAGGGCCTCGGTGCTGAGGAAGGCGGGGGTGGCGCGTAGGAGGGTTTCGAGGAGGGCGAATTCCTTGACCGACAGGTCGAGTTGACGGCCGTCGCGGGTGGCTGTGCGGCGCAGGGGGTTCAGTTCGATGCCTGCTGCGCGCAGGGTGCGGCCGCGGGCGAAGGGCTGGCGGCGGGCCAGGGAGCGGATGCGTACGATCAGTTCGGGGAAGTGGAACGGCTTGGCGAGGTAGTCATCGGCCCCGAGGGTCAGGCCGCTGACCCGGTCGCCGGGCGAGCCGGCCGCGGTCAGCATCAGGACCATGACGCGGTCGTCCCGTTCAGTGATCATCTGGCAGAGGGTGTCGCCGTGGATTCCCGGCAGGTCACGGTCGAGGACGACCACGTCGTAGGCGTTGAGGTCGAGTTTGGCCGCCGCCTCCAGGCCGTCGTGCGCCACGTCCACGGCCATGCCCTGATCGCGTAGACCCTCGACCAGGACGGCGGCGAGGGAGCGCGCGTCCTCCACCACCAGTACCCTCACGCTGAGACACCTGTGTGCGTGGCCGCCGAAGGCAGGGAGATGGCGACCCGGAGGCCGCCTTCGGGCCGGGCATGTAGCTCCAGGCTGCCGCCGTGCGCCGTGGCGATGGCCGCGACGATCGACAGTCCGAGCCCGGAGCCGTTGTCGGAGCCGGTCCGGTCCGCGCCGAGCCGCTGGAACGGCTGGGCCAGCCGGGCGAGCTGCTCGTGGTCGAGAACCTGCCCGCCGGTCTCCACGATGAGCCGCGCCGTCGCGCCGTCGGCGGTGGCGGCGACCCGGATCCAGCCGCGATCGTGGTTGTGGGCGATCGCGTTGTCGATCACGTTGTCGACCATACGGGACAGCAGGGTCCGGCTTCCTTGCGTCCAGGCACTGTCATGGACGTCGCGGTCGTGGACGGTCAGGCTCTTGTCGGTGATGTCGGCGGCTCGGGCGTCCATGGCGGCGGACACCACGCGACCGAGCGAGACAGTCGCACGGTCGGACAGGGCGCCGTGTTGGGTGCGGGCGAGCATGAGGAAGCCTTCCAGGAGCCGGTCGACCTGGTCGAGTTCGGTGCGGAGCCGGTCGGCGAGGGCGATGGTCTGCGCTGGTACGGGCTCGGGCTTGGCGACGGCCACGTCCAGCGATGCCCGCATGGTCGCCAGCGGGGTGCGCAGTTCGTGGGAGGCGTTGGCGACGAATCGGCGCTGCGCGGCGAAGGAGCCCTCCAAGCGTTCCAGCAGCCCGTCGATGGTGTCGGCGAGGTCCTTCACCTCGTCGGCGGGGCCCGGGACGGCCAGCCGCTCGTGCAGGTTGTCGGCGGAGATCCGCCGCGTGGCCACGGTGATCGTCCGCAACGGGCTCAGCACCCGGCCCGCGACGACCCGGCCGAGCACGACCGACACCACGGCCATGACGGCAAGCGCGACCGCCGAGCCGATCAGGAGCTGACGCGATTGGGTCGCCTGCATGTCCGAGAGCTGAGCCTGGAGCCGGCCGATGAGCTCCTGTGTGGCCG
>JAOPYI010000027.1 GCA_025964675.1 Sphaerisporangium sp.
TAGGCCTTTGAGGGTTTTGTCTATTGCGTTGCGGGGGCCGTAGACGGCGAGTCCGACCAAGGGGAGGTCGTCGGCGGGTACGGCGAGCACGGCGGCGCGGTTGTCGTCGTCGTGGCCGGTCTTGAACATCTCTTCGATGTAGACGGCCATAGGGAGTTCGCGGCTCAGGGCGCGCGCGTGGATGCGGGTGAGTCCTTCGGCGTCGGCGGAGTAGATGAGCACCGGCTGGCGGAACATCGCGAGGTAGGCGTTGCCGGAACCGTCCGCGTACGGCTGGCCGATGACCTCATCGGCTCCACCGGCCACGGCGCTCGCCAGGAACGCGGTCACGTTGAGCTTCTGCCAGACGGCCAGGTCCTCCCGGACGACGATGCCGATCTTCGTGTCGAAACGCATGGGGCCAGCCTGGCGGGGTGCGACGCGGTCTGTCTTGTACGGCCGTGCGGGAGGGAGAGCAGGTGGCCCCGGCTCCAGTCCTTGGTCTTAGGGGCGCCGCGGACGTGTGGGGAAGGACGGGGGCGAGAATATTGGGTATGGGAGGGGACTGGTCTCGGTACTGGCGTTCGCCTGACCGGCCGTTGGAGGCGATGCACGCTCATTTCGAGCGGCACGTCTATCACCGGCACAGCCACGAGACGTACTCCTTCGGCTTCACCGAGGAGGGGGCGCAGAGTTTCACCTGCCGGGGGGCGGCCCATACGAGCGCGGCGGGCATGGTCATGGTCTTCAATCCCGACGACCCGCACGACGGGCACGCGACCGACGAGCTGGGTTTCACGTACCGCATGGTCCACATCGGTCCTGACCTGGTCCGAGACGTCCTCGGGGAGGCGGCGGAGCGCCGGGTCGGGTTGCCGCTCTTCGTCCAGCCCGTGTTGCCGGACCCCGGCATGGCGCGGAGCCTCCGAGGACTGCACGAGGCTTTGCTGGGCGGTGCGACGGCGCTACGGCGGGATGAGCTGCTCGACACCGTGGTGATCGAGATGGCGCGGCGCGCGACCGGGTGGGTGCCGGGGGCTGGGCTGTGGCAGGCGAAGGAGGCGAGGGCACCCGGAGGGACGGCACAGGGAGGGTTGGACACGACGGTACGTGCGGAGATGGACCGTCGTGGGAGCGGCGCGATGGGGCGCTCGGGTGCGAGGGTGGCGCGGGTCGTGCGGGAGCTGCTGCACGACACCGACGATCAGGACATCTCCTCCAGTAATCTCGCCGCCGCCGCGGGGCGCAGCCGATTCGCCGTTTATCGCTCCTTCCAGGCGGCGTACGGCATGGCGCCCAGCGACTACCAGCGGCAACTCCGGCTGCGCGCCGCCCGCAGGCTCCTCGTCCAAGGCCACTCGCTCGCGGAGATCGCCGCCATGACCGGGTTCACCGATCAGAGCCATCTCACCCGCTGGTTCACCCGCTACTTCGGGGTGACCCCCGGCGCGTACCGCCGGGCCGTGGCCACGCGGTGACCTTGGACGCCCTGACTACTGCGTAATGATGATGAGGCTGCCGAGGGGGATGTGGGAGACGGCGTCGAGGCCGTCTTTCGGGAGCCGGACGCAGCCGTGGGAGACCGCCTTGCCGAAGCCGTCCTTGTCGGGCCAGCCGTGCAGGCCGACCGTGCCGGGGCCGCCGTCGAAGGTCTCCAGCTTCTCGGAGTGCGTCCCCAGCGGAAGGATCACCGGGCTGTAGGTGATCTCCGGTGGTGAGAGGGACGCCAGGAGGAAGGTGCGGCCGATCGGAGTGGGGGTCTCCTTGGTGCCGATCGCCACGGGCCACGACCCGGTCTCCTGGCCGGCCTTGAGGAGGGTGAGCCGCCGTTCTGTCAGGTTGATACGTACCTGATAGGGGCTGTACGTCTGCTTCGTCTTGCCGTCGCCGGTGTGGATCCAGCCCGTCGACCCGTTGGGCCTGCTCGGGAGGAGCACCCGCATCCATTCCGGCCTGGCCTCGATCACCGGTAGCCAGGTGGGGTCGTCGAGCTGGGTGGTGGGCACGACCGCGATCGGCGGGCCACCGGGTTCGGCGTACACGACCTTGGACGTCTCCGGGTGGAGCATGAGCCCGTCGCTGGCGGCGAACGGCTGCGGGTCGAGGCGCGCCTTGGCCACCTTCGTCCAGGTGGTGGTGCGGGGGAGGGCGGCGAGCTGTTTGGAGGTCACCTTGACGGGGGCCACCGGTGCGGCGGGCGGTGCCGGCGGTTTGGCCAGCTCGCGGTCGACTTTCCTGTTGGTGAGGATGACGATCACCAGGAGCCCCGCTAGGGCCGCGGTGACCACCGCGATGATCGTGATGGTTGTGCGCGCGGATCGACGGCGAACGTACATGGGACCCCCGGGAAAATACTGGCTCCTGTTTGCGGTTCGAGGGACGGTGAGGTTCGGCCAAACGCGTCAGTGTGCGAGGGAGCGCAAGGGCCGGGTGAGATCAAGGGCTTCCGAACGGATCTGGTGGGCGAACGGGTGTGAGGGTCCGCCTGGACAGATTGGCTGTGGTGCGCCTGAGGGCCCGCCCAAACACGTCGGGCGGGCCCTCCTGGGCGTCTTGCGGGTTGATCAACCGGTCACGGCGAAATGCTGCACCGGCTTATGCACCACATGCTTGTGGTAATGCTTCTTGTGGTGGTACGGCTTCTCGTAGTGGTGCTCGCGGTGCTCCGGCATCCACCTGTGACGGTGGGAGTCCCAGTACTCACGGTGGCCGCCGCCCCTGTCGTAGTGGCCCTCGATGTGTCGTCGAATGCCCCTGTCGATCAGGGTCGTGAAGTCGTTGTTGTGGTGCTGCCACCACCTGTGGCAGCGCCGCCGGAGATCCTCCCAGGCCCTGCTGTGCTGCTGGGAGCCGCTGCCCAGGCTGCCTTCCTGGTCATCCTCCTCGTCGTTCCTGAATCGGCGGCAGCGGTGCTCGTCGAGGTTGTCGTCGTGGTGGCGAACGGTGGTCGGCTCGTTCTCCTCCTCGTCGTCCCGGACGTCGTCCTTCTTCTCCTCCTCCTTCTTCTTCTTCTCCTCGGGGTCGAGCTTCTGGATCAGCACCTGGGAGGTGCTGGGGTCGAACGAAAGGTTGCCCTTGTAGAAGGCGGTGATGTTGTGCGTGCCTTCTTCCATACCCGAGATCGAGTAGACGGCTTGGGCGACTCCTTCGAGCTCAGCCGTGCCGAGATCCTTCGAGCCGTCACGGAACACGACAGTGCCCGTGGGCATCATGTTGGTGCCGGTCGCGGTCACCGTGGCGGTGAACGTGATCGAGTGTCCCTTCTTAGAGGGATTCTGTGACGAGGTCAGCGTCGTGGTGGTCGCGATGGCCCGTCGCACGGTGACGACGAATGCCGGCTTCACGGGCGCGGCCGGAAGCAGGGATGCTGCCTTCGTGCCGAGGTTCTGCGGCGCCTGGTTCGCGTTCGCGCTGCCTGGTGTCGCGACGAGTGCGCCCATCGCGAGAGCGCCCGTGAGAGCTGCCGTCAGCCATGAACGACCGACATTACGTTGTAGAGACCGAGGGTGACCGACGTCTATCATAAAGCGGTCCTTTTCTTTTTGCAGTTCAAAGTAAAGGAGCGCCTCGATGAGGGCGCGCCTGCAAGTTCGACCCTACTCATGGACGACCTCAATACCGTTGTCCGACATGCGGGAGATTCGCGCGACCAGCGAGTTAATTGCAAAAAATATAAGGCGACTAATCGCCCTTTTGTCGTGATAAATCGGGTGGCGGTCTGATCGCTGCGCAGGCTGGAAGCCCTGTCACAGCGGAGAAACCGCATAGCGTAAAAACTCTGGCGTGGAGCTTCAGGGATTCAGCTCGATCGCTCGAATCTCTTCTCGTGTCGGCGTGTCGGCGGAGCGCTAAGTTAGGTTTTGGTCGGAAGTGCGGCCTTACTCCGGTAACCGCCGCGGGTGCGGGCTATCACGCGGTACGAATGGTTATGACGCCTACGGACGCTATCCACGAATTCGCGGTGGCTCGCGGGAGTTTTCCCGCCGGCGTACGCCAGGAGGTTCGGCCCGCAGTGGGGCGGAGTCCGGTGCGGGGATAGGGTTCCGCCATGTTCGCCGTAACGTGCACACGTACCGACCCCGACAACCCTCTCGCCGGGCTCACGCTCGGCGAGCACCCCGAGCCGAAGGTCCCAGACGGGTGGACCACGGTGACCGTCAGGGCCGCCGCCCTCAACCACCACGACCTCTGGACGCTCAAGGGGGTCGGCATCCGGCAGGACCGGCTGCCCATCGTCCTCGGCTGCGATGCCGCCGGTGTGGACGAGGACGGCAACGAGGTCGTGGTGCATTCGGTGATCGGCACTCCCGTCCACGGGGACGAGACCCTGGACCCCAAGCGTTCGCTGCTCTCGGAGATCTACGACGGCACGTTCGCGGAAAGGGTCGCGGTGCCGCGCGGGAATCTCGTGCCGAAGCCCGCCGCGCTGTCGTTCGAGGAGGCCGCGTGCCTGCCGACGGCATGGCTGACCGCGTACCGGATGTTGTTCGACAAGGCCGGGCTGCAGCCCGGGTCGACCGTGCTCGTACAGGGCGCGGGCGGCGGCGTGGCCACCGCTCTCATCGCCCTCGGCCGGGCGGCCGGCTACCGCGTCTGGGCGACCAGCCGCTCTGAGGAGAAGCGGGCCAAGGCGCTGGAGCTCGGCGCGGACCAGGCGTTCGCGCCCGGATCCCGCCTTCCCGAGCGCGTGGACGCCGTGATGGAGACCGTCGGGCAGGCCACCTGGGACCACTCCCTCAAATCACTGCGCCCCGGCGGCCGGATCGTCGTCTCGGGCGCGACCAGCGGCGCGGTGCCGCCGGCCGACCTCAACCGGGTCTTCTTCCTCCAGCTCTCGGTGGTCGGCTCCACTATGGGGACACGGGACCAGCTCGGGCGCCTCGGGACGTTCCTGGAGCAGACCGGCGTACGTCCGGTCGTGGACCGCACTGTGCCGCTGACGCGCGCGGACGAGGGGTTCGCCGCGCTTCACGAGGGCGACGTCTTCGGGAAGATCGTCTTCACCGGGCAGTGAGTGACCGTGCGCGGCAGGCTCGGTTCCTGGCCGCGGGCCGCTCCGGGGCAGGTCGCCCCGGGGCGGGCTGCTGCGGGGCGAGCCGGAGCAGCGGCGGGCGGAAGCCGTAAAGGATCATCATCGGAGCGCGGAGCGGATCCGGATGGCGGCCTCGTACAGAGCGTCCTGAGCGGTGGCCAGAGCCTCCTCGCTGACCGAGGACGCCGCCGCCGCGCCGCGGATCTCCTCGACGAACTCGGCGAGCATCTGCCCGAGCTCGGCGTCGCGGTCCTGGGAGCCCCGGCCCTGCCAGGTCTCCCCCCACACGCCGCGCAGCCAGTCCTGCTTCCAGCGCTGGGTTTCTTCCTTCCACTCCCGCTTCTGGCGCTGGAACTCCTGCTTCTGGTCCTGCCAGGCCTGCTTCTGCTCGCGCCACGCGTGGCGGTAGTCCTCCTTGGCGGCACGGACGTCGTCCTTGCTATGGGGCTGCTCCTCGCGGGCGCCCTGGCGCACCTCGCGGGCCATGTGGGTCAGCTCGTCGCGCAGGGACCGCACGGTGTCGCGCACGTCCTCCTTGACCTCGCGGGCGATGTCACGGACAGACTGGGAGATCTCCTGCTCGAGGTCGGCCAGTTCGTCCATGCGCGCCTCCAGCTCGGCACGGCCCCTGTCGGTGATGGTGAAGACCTTCTTGCCGTCCACGACCTCGTGGGTGACCAGGCCTTCCTCCTCCAGGCGGGCGAGGCGGGGATAGATCGTGCCGGGGGAGGGGGAGTAGACCCCGAGGAAGCGGTCCTGCAGGAGGCGGATCACCTCGTAGCCGTGCCGGGGGCTCTCTTCGAGCAGCTTGAGCAGGTACAGCCGGAGCCGTCCGTGCGCGAAGACCGGGCTCACTGGTCCCTCCTCAGAAGCGTGACGTCGGCCGACACGGTGGTGGCCGACAGGGAGGCCATCCCTCCGCCCAGCCGGCCGGAAACCGATTTGGCCCCGGGGCGGCTGCTGTTGTCAAGGCCGGAGAAGGCGCTGTGCAGCCGGCCTGAGGTGGAGCGCAGGGTCACGTCGGTGTCGACCGAGCGCGGCAGCCGTACGAGGATGGTGCCGGACACGCTGTGCAGGGTGACGTGGCCGGTCGGCGGCAGCTCCAGGTCGGCCGTGATGCGGCCGGACACCGTGTTGGCGCGCAGGCGGCGCGGCGTGCCGCCTGCGACCGTCAGCTCGCCCGCCACGCTGGTGAAGGAGAGATCCCCCGCCAGGCCCCGGCTCTCGACGGTGCCGGACACCGTCTCGGCCTCGATCTCGCCGCTCACCCCGTCGAGCACGATCTCGCCGGAGACGCTCTTCACGTTGGTGCGCTTCTCTAACCCGGCCACCACCGCCGAAGCGGAGATCACGCCCGCCTGGACCGTGCAGTCGCTCGGGACGGTGAGCGTCAGCGTGGTGTCGCGCCGGCCCGGACGCAGCCAGCCGAGGATGCCATCCCAGGTCAGGTCCTTGTACGCCACCGTCAGGCGGCCGGTCTCATCGTGCTCGACCAGGAGCGGAGGAGTCCCGATGTCGCTCACCTCGAGCGTCGGGGGCCCGTCGCTCGCCAGCACGGCGAGGCGGCCCGCGACGATGCGGACGCTCAGCACGCTGACTTTGTCGAACGTCAGTTTCTGGGGCTTCTCAATGGTCCATTTGGGCATGGTCTCGCCCTTCGACGGCTCTACACGGCTATCCTTCATAACACACGATATATCGCGTGAAGGAAAAGTCAAGATGTATCGCGTTCTCGTACAGGTTGCCGGCCGCGAAGACGGCCGTGACCGGGTTCCGGCCGGCGAGCACGCGGGCCACGGCCGCCGCGGCGGCCCGCGTGGTTGTCCTCCACTAGGGACCGGTCGTACGGAATGCTCGCCTCGGCCAGCGCGTCACGGTACCCCTGGAACCTCTCCCGCGAGGATCCGACGATGAGGGTGAGGCCGCGGGGCCATACGATGCTCTCGACCCCGCCCGACGAAACGTCAATGCCCTTGACCTGCAACGAGTTGGCAACGTCGCCACGTACCCACACACCTTCCGGCAGAAAGGCCAGGCCATGCCCGTCAACCAGGTCGCCGTGCTGGGCGAGTGCGTCGCGGACGCCTTCGTCGTCGAGACCCCGGATCCGGGCGAACTGGCCCTCCGCGTGCTGCCGGGCGGAGGGCCGGCGAACACGGCGACGGCGGTCGCCCGGCTCGGCACGCCCACCCGGTTTCTCGGCCGGATCTCCGGCGACGCCTTCGGCGCCCTGTTCCGCCGTCACCTGGCGGCCTCGGGGGTCGATCTGACCGGCTCCGTGCCCGCCTCCGAGCCAAGCACGCTGGCCGTCGCCACCGTCGACGGCGAGGGCAAGGCGGTCTACTCCTTCCGCCCGGAAGGCACCGCCGACTGGCAGTGGAGCCCGGCCGAACTGACCGTCGAGCGGCTCGGCGGGGCGGTCTGCCTGCACACCGGTTCCCTCGCACTGGTCCGCGCACCCGGCGCCGAGCACATCGAAACACTGCTGGCGGCCGCCGCCCTCCACGCCACCGTGTCGATCGACCCCAACGTGCGCACGGCGCTGGTGGACCCCGCTGTCTACCGGGCCCGGATGCCGCGCTGGTGCGCGCTGGCCGACGTGGTGAAGCTGAGCGACGACGACCTCGCGCACATCCACCCCGGCGAGAGCATCGACCGGGTATGCGACACCTGGCATGCCGCAGGCGTACGCCTGGTCGTGGTGACCCGCGGCTCCAGCGGCGCGGTCGTCTCGGTGGACGGCGAGCGGGCGGAGGTGTCCGCGCCCGCCACACACGTGGTGGACACCGTCGGGGCCGGCGACTCCTTCACCGCCGGGCTGCTGCACCGCCTGCACTCCAACGGCTCGCTCGGCGGGCGACTCGACGCCCTCGACCTCTCCCAGGCCGTGTCGGCCGCGACCTTCGCCGCCCGGGTCGCCGCGCTCACCTGCTCGGTCGCCGGCGCCAATCCCCCCTGGGCGAGGGATCTCGCCGAGGAGAACCCCCCCGGCCCAGGGACGGGCGGCACCGGCACCCGGTTGAGTCCGTAAGGTCAGCCCTCTTCGTCCTCGTCGTCGAGGCGGGCGAGCCAGGTGGCCAGGCGCTCCACGGGGGTCTCGAACTCGGGGTTCAGGTCGACGAACTCGCGCAGCCGCTCGGCGAGCCAGGTGATGCCGACCTCCTCCTCGCCGCGCCGCTGGACGAGCTCCTCGATGCCCCTATCGGTGAAATACATTGCGTCTCCATAACAGGACATATGAGGAAGTCCCCCACAGAACCCCTGTGGGGGACTTCCGTCTTACGTGACACCAGCCTCCGCTAGCCGAGGCTCTGGGTGACGATGCGCTCCAGCTCGGCGTCATGGGCGGCGTGCGAGCCGACCGCCGGCGAGGAGTTGGCCGCGCGCGACACACGGCGCAGCCCCCGGCCCCCGAGCAGGACGGGGTCCTCGGTCATCTTCAGGGCGAGGTAGGGCCACGGGCCCATGTTGATCGGCTCGTCCTGCGCCCAGACCAGCTCGGCGTCGACGCTGTAGCGGGAGAGCTCGGTGCGCAGCTCCTCTGCGGGGAACGGGTAGAGCCGCTCCAGCCGCACGATCGCGACGTCCGTACGCTCCTGCTTGTCGCGGGCGGACGCCAGGTCGTAGTAGATCCTGCCGGAGCAGAGCACCACGCGCCGGACGTTCGAGGGGTTGACGGTCGTGTCACCGATGACCGGGCTGAACGCGCCCGAGGTGAAGTCGGCCGCCGCGGAGGCCGCCGCCTTGAGCCGCAGCAGCGACTTCGGCGTGAAGACGATCAGCGGCTTGTGGCGGTTCGACAACACCTGCCAGCGGAGCAGGTGGAAGTAGTTGGCCGGGGTGCTCGGCTGCGCCACGGTCATGTTGTCGAGCGCGCACATCTGCAGGAACCGCTCGATGCGGGCGGAGGAGTGGTCGGGACCCTGGCCTTCGTACCCGTGCGGCAGCAGTAGAACGAGCGAGGAGCGCTGGCCCCACTTCTGCTCGCCGGCCGAGATGAACTCGTCGATGATCGACTGGGCGCCGTTGGCGAAGTCGCCGAACTGCGCCTCCCAGGCGACCAGGGCATCCGGGCGCACGACGCTGTAGCCGTACTCGAAGCCCATCGCCGCGAACTCCGACAGCAGGGAGTCGTAGACGTAGAACTTCGTGGTGCCCTCGTTGAAGGACTTCAGCGGCGTGTGGTCCTCACCGGTGATCCGGTCGACCAGCACGGCGTGCCGCTGGCCGAAGGTGCCACGGCGGGAGTCCTGCCCGACGAGGCGGACCGGGTGGCCGTCGATCAGCAGGGAGCCGAAGGCCAGGGTCTCGCCCATGGACCAGTCGATGGCGTCCTCGGTGACCATCTGACCACGGCGCTGCAGAAGCGGAGAGAGACGCGGGTGGACCGTGAAGCCCTCGGGAAGGTTGAGCTGGGTCTCGACGACCCGCTTCACCGTCTCTTCGGAGATGGCGGACGGGGTGTCGTCGTGCGACCACGGCACGACCTCGTCCGGTGCGGGCTTGACGACCGCGCCGGGCTCCAGAGGCTTCTTGCCGGCCTCGCGGGTCTCGGTGAAGGCCCGCTCGAGCTGCTCCTGGTAGTCGCGCAGCGCGTGCTCGGCCTCCTCCACCGTGATGTCGCCACGGCCGATCAGCGCCTCGGTGTAGAGCTTGCGGATAGACCGCTTGGCGTCGATCAGGTCGTACATCAAAGGCTGGGTGAAGCTCGGGTTGTCGGTCTCGTTGTGGCCCCGGCGGCGGTAGCACACCAGGTCGATGACGACGTCCTTGCGGAACGTCTTGCGGTACTCGTAGGCGAGCAGGCCCACGCGCACGACGGCCTCGGGGTCGTCGCCGTTGACGTGGAAGATCGGCGCCTGGATCATGCGGGCGACGTCGGTGGCGTACACGCTGGACCGCGACGAGGCGGGCGAGGTGGTGAAGCCGACCTGGTTGTTGACCACGACGTGCACCGTGCCGCCGGTGCGGTAACCGCGAAGCTGCGACAGGTGGAGCGTCTCGGCCACCACACCCTGGCCGGCGAAGGCCGCGTCGCCGTGCACCAGCACGGGGAGGACGGTGAAGCCTTCCTCGCCGCGCTCCAGAAGGTCCTGCTTCGCCCGGACGACACCTTCGAGGACCGGGTCGACAGCCTCCAGGTGCGAGGGGTTGGCCACGACGGACGTCGCGATCTTCTTGCCACCGGGGGCGGTGAAGACGCCGGAGGCGCCGAGGTGGTACTTCACGTCGCCCGAGCCGTGGGCGCTGCGCGGGTCGAGGTTGCCCTCGAACTCGCCGAACACCTGGGCGTAGGACTTGCCGACGATGTTGGCGAGGACGTTCAGGCGGCCGCGGTGGGCCATGCCGATCACGACCTCGTCGAGCTCCTCGTCGGCGGCGGAGGAGATCACCGAGTCGAGCAGCGGGATCAGCGACTCGCCGCCCTCCAGCGAGAAGCGCTTCTGCCCGACGTACTTCGTCTGCAGGAACGTCTCGAACGCCTCGGAGGTGTTGAGCCGGCGCAGGATGTTGAGCTGCTCCTCCCGGCTCGGCCGGGCGTGGGGCTTCTCGACCCTCGACTGGATCCAGGCCCGCTCCTCGGGGTTCTGGATGTGCATGTACTCGATGCCGACCGTGCGGCAGTAGGAGTCGCGCAGCACGCCGAGGATGTCGCGGAGCTTCATCAGCGGCTTGCCGCCGAAGCCCCCTGTGGCGAACTCGCGCTCGAGATCCCACAGGGTCAGGCCGTGCGACTTGATGTCGAGGTCGGGGTGCTTGCGCTGGTTGTACTCCAGCGGGTCGGTGTCGGCCATGAGGTGGCCGCGCACGCGATAGGCGTGGATCAGCTCGATGACGCGGGCCGACTTGGCCACGTCGTCGTCATGGGTGGCCGAGATGTCCGGCACCCAGCGGACCGGCTCGTACGGGATCCGGAGGGCCTGGAAGACCTCGTCGTAGAAGCCGCCCTCGCCGAGCAGGAGCTGGTGGATGCGGCGCAGGAAGTCGCCGGACTGGGCGCCCTGGATGATGCGGTGGTCATAGGTGCTGGTCAGCGTCATGACCTTGCTCACCGCCAGGCGGGTCAGCGTCTCGGGGGAGGCGCCCTGGTATTCGGCGGGGTACTCCATCGCGCCGACACCGATGATCGTGCCCTGGCCTGGCATGAGGCGCGGCACGGAGTGAACGGTGCCGATCGTGCCGGGGTTGGTCAGGCTGATCGTGGTGCCCGCGAAGTCGTCCACGCCGAGCTTGCCGGCACGGGCCTTGCGGACGATCTCTTCGTACGCCACCCAGAACTGGCGGAAGTCCATCGACTCGGCGCCCTTGATCGACGGCACGAGGAGCTGGCGGGTGCCGTCGCTCTTGTGCACGTCGATCGCCAGGCCCAGGCTGACGTGCTCAGGCTTGATCAGCATCGGCTTGCCGTCGATCTCGGCGTAGGAGTAGTTCATCTCCGGCATCGCGGCGAGCGCCTTGACGATCGCGTAACCGATGAGGTGGGTGAACGACACCTTGCCGCCGCGGCCGCGCGACAGATGGTTGTTGATGACGATGCGGTTGTCGATGAGCAGCTTCGCCGGGACCGCGCGGACGCTCGTGGCGGTGGGGACCGCCAGGCTGAGGTCCATGTTGGCCGCGGTGCGGGCTGCGGCACCGCGCAGTCGCACCTCCTCGGCGCCGGACGGGGTCACCGCGGCGGGCTTGGCCTTGTCGGCCTGCGAGCTCGGAGCAGGGGTCGTCGTCTTGGGGGCCTTCGGAGCGGCCTTCACCGGAGCGGGTCGCTCGACCGGTGGCGCGATGGTGGTCCGGGGAGCGGCGTCGGCCGTCGCGCCGTTGGACCCCACCGGCGCCGGCGTGCGGCTCGTACCGGAATCGGGGTTGTAGTCAGCGAAGAAGTTCCACCAGGCACGGTCAACAGACTCCGGGTCCTGGAGGTACTTCTGGTACAGCTCGTCGACAAGCCACTCGTTCTGTCCAAAGTTGGTCAGTGGGTTTGTCCGCGACGACTCAGACGACACGGCGGAAATCGCCCTCTTCCGCAGATCGGCGTTGTTGATTAGAGAACCTGTCCAAGGCTACTCGCCCAAATCAGTGGCGTGTGCGGTCTCGGTCGGCCCTCATCGCCCGATCATCCCAGGACCGTTCAAACTGGTCACGCCCGGGTAGTCAGTCCGGGCGGTGAGGACATGCTTACGTTGAGGTCCGGGACGTTGTCACGCGATGGCTATAAGTGTCCCACCCAGCGTCACCGCGGCGCAGGCCTTACGCGGACGGCCCCACCAGGCGTGACTCGACGCGCACCGCGGGGCTGATCACCCGCAGCAGCCCGGCGAGCTCGTCTCCCGCCGCCGACAGCTCCTCCAGCGACATGGGCGCGAGCCGTTCGAGAAGGAACAGGGCGTCGACGGTGTTCTCCGTGATGCGGGTGCGCACACATTGACGCCAGTTCCACCTGCGGCAGGTGACGCCACGGTCGTCCCGCCAGACCACCTCGCCGATCTCGGGGTGGTCGATGACCGCCTCGCCCCTCTCGATCGCGTCGAACGGCTCGTCGCCGCCCGCCCGGACGAGCCTGGCCGTGCCCTCGTAGTGTGAAAGATCCTCGCCGCCGATGGGCAGCGCGTGGCGGATGCTGACCGCGTTGTACGCGTCGACGACGAGGTTGATCTCGGGTGGCGGCATCCGGCGCACCAGGGCGTCCACCGACGGGCGGGTGCGCTGCGGCTTGGCGCCGAAAGCGCGGTAGGCGTCCGACCAGGCGACGATCTTCTCGTGATCGGGGGTCACGGCCTCCGCCGCCGCCTCGGCCAGCAGGTCACGGGAGCGGTCGTCGGACGGCCCGTTGCGCAGGCCGTACGCCCCGATGACGAGCACCCTGAAGTCCGGCCGCAGTTCGGTGACGGCCTTGTCGATCCAGATGGCTTCGATCATGCGGCATACCTTAACCGGGGCCGCCCGACGCCGATGACGGGAGTACGACCTGTTTCGGGGGCCGCTCCCGCCATGAAAGTTTCATCGCGGGCAATTCGCAAAGGACTCTTTGCAAACGTAGTTTTGCAAAGTTACCTTTGTCTTATGACCGTATCTCAGGACACCTACCGTGTGAGCGATCCCCAGGTGCTGAAGGCCGTGGCGCACCCGCTGCGGGTGCGTTTGCTCGGCGCTCTCCGCCTCGACGGGCCGGCGACGGCGACGGAGCTGGCCGCCAGGTTCGGGGAGAGCTCCGGCTCCACGAGCTACCACCTTCGGCAGCTCGCGAGATACGGCTTCGTCGAGCAGGACCCCGAGCAGCGGGACGCGCGGGAGCGCCGGTGGCGGTCGGTCCACAGCTACACGTCCTGGAGCGAGCTGGAGCTCGGCGGCAGCCCGGAGGGCCGGGAGGCGGCCGGGTTCATGCGCAACCGGCAGATCGAGGTCCTCATCCGCGACCGGGAGCGGTTCGAGCGCCAGCGCGGCACCTGGAGCCCCGAGTGGGTCGATGCCGCAGGCATGTCCGACGACATCGCCCGGCTCACCCCCGCGTCCGTCAAGCTCCTGTACGACCGCCTCAAAACCATGGTCCACGACATGGAGGCGAGCGACGCCGGCCTTCCGGACGTGCAGCGGGTCTCGGTGCACCTCGCGGCCTTCCCGTCCCGGGGGTACGGCCGATGAGCACCGCTCAGCAGGGCGCGGAGCCGTCCGGCCGCGTCGACGGCCGCGTCGACGGCGCCGTCGCGGATGTCGGCGGGGGCGGCTTCCATATCCTCTCCCCCCGGACCGCGCTGCGGCGCTACGCCCTGATCAGCTTCCTGACGTGGTTCCCGCCCGGCCTGATGATGGCGTCGATCGTCCTGCTTCTCAGTTCGCGCGGCCTGAGCCTCGCGGAGACGGGCGTGGTCATGTCCGTGCACGCGATCGTGGTCGTGGTCCTCGAACTCCCCACCGGCGGCCTCGCCGACGTGCTCGGGCGGCGGGTGATTCTCGCCGTGTCCGCACTCTTCAGCGTCGCCGGACTGGCGCTGCTCGCCGTTGCCACCTCGGTCTGGCTGTTCGTGCTCGCCTCGGTACTCAGGGGGATCGCACGTGCGCTGTCCAGCGGGCCCGCCCAGGCCTGGTACGTCGACATGCTGCACGCCGCACGGGGACCGGAGGCGGATCTCAAGCCCGGCCTGGCCAGGGGGGAGGCCATGGGGTCGGTGTCGCTCTGCCTGGCCACGCTGACCGGCGGCGTCATGCCGCTTGTCCTGCCCGGTGGCCTCGTCACGCCGATGATCGCCGCGGCGGTGGCGGCGGCCGTGCTCTTCGTCGTCGTCCTCGTCGCCATGCCAGAGCCGCCCCACCCGCGTCCCTCGATCGGGTCGGTGTTGCGCGATGTGCCGGTCACCATCGGGGCCGGGCTCCGGCTGGGGCTCCGGGACCGAGCGCTAAGCCGGCTGCTGCTGGTGTCCTCCGCGATAGGGGTGGGGCTCTACTCGGTCGAGGTGCTGACACCGGGGAGGCTGGCCTCGTTGACCGGAGGGGCGGAGTCCGCCAGTTCGGTCTACGCTCTCGTCGCCGCGGCGGGGTTCGCCGCCAGCGGTCTCGGGCACTCGCTGGCTCCGTGGGCGGCGCGGCTGCTGAAAGGATCCGTCCCGGCGGCCATGACGGGCATGGTGGTCGGCGCCGCCGCGTTCGGGGCCCTGGCAGCCACGACCGTGCTGACCGGAGTCCGGGGCATCGTCGCCGCGGGCGCCGCCTATGTGGTGATGTTCGCGGCCGTGGGGGTCGCCGAGCTGCTGCGCGCCGAGATGATGCACCGCCGGGTCGGGTCCTCGCGGCGGGCGACGCTGGTGTCCATGGATTCGCTGCAGCTGCAGTTCGGCGGCGTGCTCGGCTTGCTGGTTCTCGGATTCCTGGCCTCCCGGGCCGGTACGGCCGCCGCCTGGTGGGCCGGCGGCGCCGTGGTGCTCCTGTCAGCCCTGCTGTACATACGGCTACCAGCCACCCAAGCCGACCCCGAGTAGAACATGATTCGGTGATCGGGGCACAATCATGGCGTCGAAGGCCGAAGGGAGCGCGGGGATGAGCGATCAGGGGGCGGGACCGGCTGTGAGCGAACCGACACCTGCCGTCAGGGCCGCACAGGACAACGCGGCACAGGACAAGCAGGCACAGAGCAGGGTTGAGGACGACAAGGCCGCGGAGCCCGGGAGGAGGGTGACGCCGGCCAATGAGGAGCAGCGGGATGCCTGGCTGAGCGGCGCGATGCCGCAGGTGGAGCGGGTCCGCCCGGGGTTGTGGTCCATCCCGGTGCCCATCCCCATCAACCCGCTCAGGTACGTCCTCGTGTACGCGCTGGAGCTTCCGGACGGCGTGGCGATCATCGACGCGGGCTGGAACACCGAGGAGGCGTACGCCGCCCTCGCCGGCGGGCTGGCCGTGGCCGGGTACGCGATGACCGACGTGCGCGCGGTGCTGGTGACCCACATCCACCCCGACCACTACGGCCTCGCCGGCCGGGTCCGCGAGGCGTCGGGTGCGTGGATCGGCCTGCATCCGGCGGACGCGGGGCTGCTGCACGAGCGCTACGACGAGTCGGCGATCGACTCGCTGGTCGCTCGCGAGCGGGCGATGCTGGCGCGCTCGGGAGTGCCGCCGCTCACCCTCGACGAGCTGAGCGGGGCCTCGAGGATGATCCGGCAGTACGTGACGATGGCCGGGCCCGACCGGCTGATCGAGGACGGCGCCACGCTCGACCTGCCCGGATGGGACCTGCGGGCCGTATGGACCCCCGGCCACTCGCCAGGGCACCTGTGCTTCGTCTCACCCTCGCGGCGGGTGCTGTTCTCCGGCGACCACGTGCTGGCCAGGATCACGCCGATCGTGGCCGTCCACCCGCAGTCGGGGCCCGACCCGCTCGCCGACTACCTCGACGCCCTGGCCGCCGTCAGGGACTTGGAGGTGGACGAGGTGCTGCCCGCGCACGAGTTCCGCTTCCTGGAGCTGGCCGACCGGGTCGACTACGTGATGGCCCACCACGCGAAGCGGCTGGCGGAGATCGAGTCGGCCGTGTCGAGCGCGGACGGGGCCGCCTGCTGGGACATCACCACGCGGCTGACCTGGTCGAGGCCATGGGACACGATCCCGGCGTTCATGCGGCGGGCGGCCACCAACGAGACCCTCGCCCACCTGGTCTACCTCGAGGCGCGCGGGAGGCTTCGCCGCGTGCAGGGAGAGCCGGAACTCTGGTATCCGGACATTTAGTATTTCAGGCAAAACCAGTAGGGAATATTGACATTACGGCTTGGTCTACGTAGATTTTCGAACATGAGCCAGATTGCCCTGACCAGGCGCGCACACGTGGACTTCGGTCGCGTCACCAGTGCCCAGTGTCGCCTCGCGAGCTGAGAACGACAACCTCTGTGCACTCCTGGCATCGGCTCCACACGGCCGGTGCCGTCGCGGGAACCGGGAGAAGATGAGTGGTGAGCGGCAGATGAGCTTCGTGACGTTGGTCGGCAATCCGCGAGAAGGGTCACGCACGCGGACGGCGGCGGAGCACGCGGCCGAGCTGGTGGCCCAACGGCTCGACTACCAGGGGAAGCGGGATGTGGTGGACCTGGCCGGGCTGGCCCCCGTCCTGCTCGAGCCGAAGCCCCCGGCCGAGGTGGGGAAGGCGCTGGAACTGGTCGTCGGCGCCCAGGTCCTGCTGGTGGCCAGCCCCACCTACAAGGGCACCTACACCGGCCTGCTCAAGGTCTTCCTCGACCGGCTGTCGTCGCAGGCGCTGGCCGGGACGACGGCGCTTCCTGTCCTTGTGATGGGCGATCCTCGGCACGCCCTGGCGGTCGAGACCCACCTGCGGCCGCTGCTCGTGGAGCTGGGCGCGGCCGTTCCGACCCCCGGCCTGGCGCTGCTCGAGTCCGAGATCGCCGCTCCCCAGGAGGTGCTGAGCCGGTGGGCGGACCGGGTGGTGCCCCAGATCGTGTTGAGAGAAGGCGCGACGGTATGACCGAGACACTTTCAGAACGGGCTGTGGACAACGAGGGGTTCCGCCGGGCGCTGGCGGTGCACGCGGCCGGGGTGGTCGTCGTGACCGCGCAGACCGAAGGTGTGCCCGTCGGCCTGACCGCGACCTCTTTCTCCTCCGTCAGCCTCAACCCCCCGCTGGTGTCGTTCTACGTCGACCAGTCGTCCACGACCTGGCCGTGGCTGCGGCAGGCGGAGACCTTCGCGGTGAACGTCCTCGCCAGCGACCAGGCCGAGCTCGCGGCCCGGTTCGCCCGCAAGGGGGCCGACCGGTTCGCCGAACCGACCAGGTGGACGCCGGGGCCCGACGACGTCCCCCTGCTGGGCGGCGTGTCCGCCCACCTGGTCTGCGTGCCGCACACCACCGTCGAGATCGGCGACCACGTCCTGGTGGTGGGCCTGGTGACCGGAACCGGCATCGACACCTCGGGCCGTCCCCTCCTGTACCACCAGGGCAGGTTCGGCCGCTTCACCCCGCATACCTGAACCCTTCAGCGTGAACCCGCGTATCTCGTCATGAGCGGAGCGCGGCCTCCTCCGCGCTCCGGCTGATCCGGCGCGAGATCCCGTCGCGGGAGGGCAGGTGGCGCTTTCTCGTGAGCCTCAGGCCAGGCGGATGACACCCCGTCCCGTCGCGAGGGGGAGGTCGAGCAGGGTGCGGATGCCGACGGGCGCGGCGCACACCGCGGCGATGGAGTTGACGGCGTGCGCCGCCGCGCCCGCGAGCCCGTGGGGCATCTCGTCGATCTTGATCATGATCTGCGGGCGGCCCTCGATGTGGATGGCGAAGCCCGGCTCCGGCCACCGCCGCACCTTGGCGGCGTCGGCCTTGTATACGCACTCGACGGTCATGAACGGCCGACCCCGGATGAGCCCGGAGAAGATCCACCGGGACGCGCATACCGTGCCGGGCCGTACGAGGCCCGCGGTGATCTCGAACTCCTCGGAGGACAGCTCGTACTCGTCGGTCTCCTCGACCTCGTCGAGCTTGACGCCGAGCGCGGCCGCGACGAGCTGGACGCTCTCGGAGAAGAGCGCGCGCTGGACGGTCCTGAAGGGACGCACGGTCGTGGCGTAGTCCCTCGGCGCGCGGCCGAACCCGATCAGGTCCATGACGATCTGCCGCGACGGGTGCCCGAGGTAGTCGGAGGACTCGCGTACGTAGATGTGGTCGAGCCGCGTGGACAGCCCGGTGAGCGCCAGCGGCAGCAGGTCGCTCATGAACCCGGGGTTGATGCCCGTGCCGTACACCGACGTGCCGCCGGCCTGGCAGGCGGTCTCGAGGCGCTCGACCACAGCGGCCCCGTACACCTGCGGGTAGATGAACCCCGTAGTGGTGATCACATTCTTTCCCGAGGCCAGCAGCGCGCACACCGTCTCCAGGTCGGCGGCGTAGTCACCGCCGAAGTAGGCGGCGGGGAGGGGCATGTGCAGCACGCAGTCGGCCTCGGTCGCGAGCATCTGGTCGACGTCGTCGACACACGGGACGCCCGTCTCTGGCAGGCCGACCAGCGCCCCGGAGTCCAGCCCGACCTTGTCGGGGTCGTATACGAGCACGCCGGAAAGCTGGAACTCCGGCCGGGTGATGACGCTGTGAAGCGCATAGCTGCCGACGGCACCGGTGGCCCACTGGATCACGCGGAGGGGCTGCTGTGCGGGCATGCGGGGCCTCCAGCCCATGATTCGGACGGGGCCGTGCGGAGAAAGGGGTCGACGCTGACCCACGCCCATGCGGGGGAGAAACTATAGCAGATCTTGAACTGTCTGATCACTATCCGCTACGTCAGAGGCCATGTCCTCAATCGGCCCTGGGTACGGAGCAAGGTGCGAGCTATTGTGTGATCACTAGAATCTTATTCTCCTCGAAGGGTGGGCGACATGCCTGAACTCAGGTTCGACGGGAAGGTCGCGGTCGTCACCGGCGCCGGACACGGTCTCGGCCGGTCGCACGCGCTCCTGCTCGCCGAGCGCGGCGCCAAGGTCGTCGTGAACGACCTCGGCGGGTCGCTCGACGGCACCGGCGCCTCCACGGGGCCCGCGGCCGAGGTCGTCGAGCTGATCGCCAAGAACGGTGGCGAGGCGGTCGCCAACGCCGACAACGTCGCGACGCCCGAGGGCGCCGAGGCGATCGTCCAGGCCGCCCGCGACGCCTTCGGCCGGGTGGACATCGTGGTCAACAACGCCGGCATCCTCCGCGACAGGTCCTTCGGCAAGATGACCGTCGAGGAGTTCGACGCCGTGCTCGCCGTGCACGTGCGGGGCTCTTTCCTCGTCAGCCGCGCGGCGTTCCCCCACATGAAGGAGCAGCGGTACGGCCGCATCGTCAACACCTCCTCGCCCGCCGGCCTGTTCGGCAACTTCGGCCAGGCGAACTACTCCACCGCCAAGATGGGGCTGGTGGGCCTGACCAAGACCCTCGGCATCGAGGGCGCCCGCGCGGGCATCAAGGCCAACGCCATCGCGCCGATCGCCTGGACGCGGATGACCGAGGCCCTGTTCCCTGCGGAGTTCGAGGAGAGATTCACCGCCGACCGGGTGAGCCCGCTGGTCGCCTTCCTCGCGCACGAGAGCTGCGAGACCAGCGGCGAGGTCTTCAGCGTGGGCGCCGGGCGGGTCGCCCGCGTGTTCGTGGCCGAGGGCCCCGGCTGGCGTACCGACGACCTGACCATCGAGGCGATCCACGACAACTGGGACGCCATCCTGGCCGAGCAGCCGTACGTCCAGCCGACCACTCTGGGGGAGCAGGCCACCGCCTCCATGAAGGCCATGCTGTGATCTAGTCGGACGGACACGCGGGAAATCCTTCACGCGAATCGACCGCAGACCGCATGGTCATCGGGCCCGGGCGCTCCTCCCCGATCACCATGCGGGCTCCCCGTTGGGGTGAGCACCGTCACCCGCTTTCGTTTATAACGGCGAAAGTTATGAATTGTCATCAAAAAGGGCTTCCCGGGACAGCGGAAGTGAACTAACTTCGGCCTCACATCACTCCGATCCCGGAGGCCCTGTGAAGCGAATGCCGGTACGGCCGGAGAACGTCCACCAGGCGACCCTGTTGCGCCTGTTGCGGGACGGCGGCCGGTCGCGCGCGGAGCTCGGAGACGTCGTAGAGCTGTCCCGCTCCAAGCTCAACCTCGAACTCGACCGTCTCATCGAGACGGGCGTGGTCGAGCAGGCCGGGCTGGCCGCCTCGCGCGGGGGAAGGCGGTCCGGCATGGTCCGGCTGTCGCCCCACATGAGGTTCGTCGGCATCGACATCGGCGCCACTTCGGTGGACGTCGCGGTCACCAACGGCGAGCTGGAAGTGCTCGGACACGTCAGCGAGCCCTGCGACGTACGCGAGGGCCCGGCCGCGGTGCTCGACCGCGCGATGGAGCTCGTCGGCAAGCTGCGGGAGCAGGGCCTGTTCGCCCAGCCCCACGGCGCGGGGATCGGAGTGCCCGGCCCGGTCAGCTTCAGGGAGGGCATGCCCGTGGCGCCTCCGATCATGCCCGGGTGGGACCGCTACCCGGTCAAGGAGGCGATCAGCCAGGAGCTCGGCTGCCCAGCCATGGTGGACAACGACGTCAACCTCATGGCGCTGGGCGAGCTGCACGCCGGCCTCGCGCGGCAGGTCGACGACTTCCTGCTCATAAAGATCGGCACCGGCATCGGCTGCGGGATAGTGGTCGACGGGAAGATCTACCGGGGTGTGTCGGGCAGCGCCGGGGACATCGGCCACATGAGGGTCGACGACCAGGGGCCGACCTGCACATGCGGCAACACCGGGTGCCTGGAGGCGTACTTCGGCGGCGCGGCGCTCGCGAGGGAGGCGGTCAGGATCGCTCCTCGGTCGGCGTACCTCGGCGAACGCCTCGCGCTGGTGGGCAAGCTCACCGCCGAGGACGTCGCCGCCGCCGCGACCCTCGGGGACCCGGCCGCGATCCAGCTCATCCGCGACGGCGGGCGCCAGGCGGGACAGGTGCTCGCGAGCCTGGTCAGCTTCTTCAATCCAGGCCTAGTGATCATCGCGGGAGGAGTGGCCCGTCTGGGCCATGTATTACTCGCGGAGATCAGGAGCGTCGTCTACCGGAGGTCACTGCCCCTGGCCACCGGAAACCTCCCCATCGTGCTCTCCGAGTTGGGGGACACCGCGGGGGTCATCGGGGGCGCCCGGCTGATCAGCGACCATGTCTTCTCCGCCTCTTAATCCTCAAACGTCCGATCTTTTGCATCTTTTTGAAACTTATTTGCGACGTTCCATCGCCTATCTGCCTCACACCTCCGATCTATGAAACACTCATGATGGCTCCAGCCCCTCAGAACACCCCTCTCGATCCACCTTCCGGAGGCCCTGTGAGCGACCTGCTGGTCATGCGCGGGATCGTCAAACAGTTTCCCGGCGTACGCGCCCTCGACGGCGTCGACCTCGACGTCCGCGCGGGCGAGGTTCACTGCCTGCTCGGGCAGAACGGCGCCGGTAAGTCCACCCTGATCAAGGTCCTCGCCGGAGCCCACCAGCCGGACGAGGGCACCGTGACCTTCGGCGGCGAGCCGGTCCGGTTCGCCGGGCCCATCGCGGCCATAAAGTCCGGCATATCGACTATCTATCAGGAGCTCGACCTGGTCGACGGCCTGTCGGTCGCGGAGAACATCTTCCTCGGCCACGAGCACGCCGCGTTCGGCTTCACCCGGCGCGGCGAGACGAACAAGGCCGCCTCGGAGCTGCTGGGCCGTCTCGGCCACGGCGAGATGCGACCCACGATCGAGGTCGGGCGCCTCGCCGCCGCCGGGAAGCAAATCGTCAGCATGGCCCGGGCGCTGTCTCACGAGACGCGCCTCATCGTCATGGACGAGCCCTCGGCCGCGCTCGCGCACGACGAGGTGGCGAACCTCTTCCGGGTCATCAGGGACCTGACGGCACAGGGGGTCGCGGTCGTCTACATCTCCCACCGGCTGGAGGAGATCCGCGAGATCGGCGACCGTGTGACGGTGCTCAAGGACGGCAGGACCGCCGCCGTCGGGCTTCCCGCCCGCGAGACGCCGACCTCCACGGTCGTGTCGCTGATGACGGGCAGGGACGTGGAGTACGTCTTCCCGTCGCGTCCGGCCCCCGGCTCTCACGACAACCGGCCTGAGGTGCTGAAGGTCGAGGGGCTCACGCTTTCCGGCCGCTTCTCCGACGTCTCGCTGACGGTCAGGGAAGGCGAGATCGTCGGCCTGGCCGGCCTCGTCGGCTCCGGGCGCTCGGAGATCGTCGAGACGGTGTACGGCGCGCGCCGGGCCTCCTCCGGCCAGGTCTTGCTCGCGGGCGAGCCCGTCCCTCCCGGCAGCACCTCCAAGGCCGTACGGCTCGGCATGGGGCTCGCGCCCGAGGAGCGCAAGTCGCAGGCCCTGCTGATGAACGAGAGCGTCGCGCGCAACATCACGATCGCCGGTCTCGGCAAGTACTCAAGGTTCGGCTGGGTCGACCGCAAGAAGGAGAGCGCGGCGGCCGCGAGCCTGGCCGAGACGGTCGACATCCGGCCACCCGATCCCCGCCGTCCCGTGAGAACCCTCTCGGGCGGCAACCAGCAGAAGGCCGTGTTCGCCCGATGGCTGGTCGAGGATCGCAAGCTGCTGCTCCTCGACGAGCCCACCCGGGGAGTCGACGTCGGCGCCCGGGCCGAGCTGTACGCCGTGATCCGGCGGCTCGCGGACGAGGGCGTGGGTGTGCTGCTGGTGTCCAGTGAGGTCCCCGAGGTCCTCGGCCTCGCCGACCGGGTCCTCGTGCTTCGCGAAGGCAAGGTCATCCACGAGTCGGACGCTCGAGAACTCGACGAATCGCGCGTTCTAGACATGATCATGGAAGGGAGCGCGTTGTGACGGACGCACGCGCCTCAGGTGGCAACCCCCAGAGCACGCAGCCGCCCGCCGACGAGCACACCCGCGTGGAGGAGCAGGCGCGAGCCGCCCACCCCGCGGAGCCCGGCGTGCTGAGCAGGGTCGGGCAGGCGCGCCACCTCGGCCTCGTCGTGGCGCTGATCCTGCTCGCCGTCGTGGGCCTGGTGACCACCCCTGCGAACTTCGCCACCTCGTCGAACCTCGTGAGCATCCTCGCGCTGGCCTCGACGATCGGCGTCATCACGGTCGGCATGACCTTCGTCATCATCGGCGGCGGCATCGACCTCTCGGTCGGCGCGGTGATGGCCCTGGCCTCGGTGTGGGCCACGACGCTCGCCACCCAGGCGTACGGGCCGGTCGTGATGGCGATCTGCGCCATCCTGGTCGGCACGGGCGCGGGTCTGGTCAGCGGCTTCCTGATCTCCTACGGGAGGATGGTGCCGTTCATCGCCACGCTGGCCATGCTGGTGGCGGCGCGCGGCCTCGCGCAGCGCATGTCCGACCGCAGGACCCAGCTCGTCGGGCCGGACAACAGCGCCATCGTCGATCTGTCGACCACGCGTGTGCTCGGACTGCCGCTGCTGGTCTACATCTTCGCGCTCGTCGTCGTGATCGGATGGCTCGTGCTCAACCGCACGACCTTCGGGCGGCGCACCTACGCGGTCGGCGGCAACCCGGAGGCCGCCAGGCTCGCCGGGATCAACGTACGGCGTCACACGATGATGCTGTACGCGCTGTCCGGCCTCTGCTGCGGTATCGCCGCAGTGATCATCATGGCCCGCACGACCACGGGCTCGAGCACCCACGGCGATCTGTACGAGCTCGACGCCATCGCCGCGGTCATCATCGGGGGAACCCTTCTCACCGGTGGCCGGGGAACCATCATCGGCTCGATCCTCGGGCTGCTGATCTTCACGGTCATCACCAACCTGTTCATCCTCAACGGCCTCAACACCAGTGACCAGCTCATCGCCAAGGGCCTGATCATCGTTGTCGCCGTCCTGTTGCAGCGGCGAAGCCTGGAATCTCGAACGTAGGGCTCGGCGCCCGGAATCGCGTACCACAGGGCACGTCGTACGGCCGCGGGGGTCCGCGGTCCGTTCGGTGCGCCTGAATCCCGCCATATGCCGGCGCCGAGGCCCGGTAACCCCCCCGTACCAAAAGGAGAAGTCATCATGAAGAAGAGCGTCGGCCGGCGAGGATTCCTCGTCAGCGGAGCCGTCGTCGGCGCAGGGGCCCTCGTGACCGCCTGCACCAGCAACGCCCCCGCGGCAGCCCCGAGCTCCGCAGCCCCGCAGGCCACCACGGCCGGCACCGACAACGACCAGCCGGGTACCAAGGTCGTCATCGGCTTCTCCGCCCCCGCCGCCGACCACGGCTGGATCGCTGCCATCGCGAAGAACGCTGAGAGTCAGGCCAAGCAGTACACCGATGTGGAGTTCAAGCCGGTCGAGCCGACCAACGACATCAACCAGCAGATCTCCGCGGTCGAGTCGCTGATCGCCGCCAAGGTCAACGTGCTGGTGATCCTGCCGAACGACGGTGAGCAGCTCAACCAGGTAGCCCGCAAGGCGATGGACGCCGGCATCCCGGTGATCAACCTGGACCGGGTCTTCCCCGACAAGCTGTCGTACCGGACCTGGATCGGCGGGGACAACTATGGCCTCGGCGTGGCCGCCGGGACGTACATCGGAAAGACCCTGAAGGACAAGGGCGTCGCCAGCCCGGTGATCCTGGAGATCCAGGGGATCGCGACGCTCCCGCTGACCCAGGACCGCAGCAAGGGCTTCGCCGACGCGCTGAAGACCTTCGGTTTCACCGTGACGGCCAAGCAGGACGCGAAGTTCACCGTCGAGTCGGGCACACAGGTGGCGAGCAACCTGCTCCAGGCCCACAAGAAGATCGACGCCATCTGGAACCACGACGACGACCAGGGCATCGGCGTCCTGGCCGCCATCAAGGAGGCCAACCGGAGCGAGTTCTTCATGGTCGGCGGCGCCGGATCGGCCAACGCCATGCGCGACATCGCGGCCGACAACGGCGTGCTGAAGGCCACCGTGACCTACAGCCCGACCATGGCCTCCTCGGCAATCAAGCTGGCCCGGCTCATCGCCCAGGGCAAGGGTCTCAGCGACCTCGTCGAGAACTCGGTGCCGCAGTCGATCACGCTGGCATCGGAGACCGTCACCAAGGAGAACGCGCAGAAGTATCTGCCGCTCGGCTTCGAATCCTAATCGGGGGTTATTTCGTGAGTGACAACAGGCCGGCGCTCGGGGTCGGCATGGTCGGGTACGCGTTCATGGGGCGCGTGCACTCCCAGGCGTGGCGCAGCGTGGGCGCGTTCTTCGACCTGCCGGTCGTGCCGGTCATGGCGGTGCTGTCCGGCAGGAGCAAGGACCGTACAGCCGCCGCCGCGGCCAACCTCGGGTGGGCTGCGGTGGAGAACGACTGGAAGGACCTCATCAGCCGGGACGATGTCGACATCGTCGACATCTGCACGCCCGGCGACTCGCACGCCGAGATCGCGATCGCCGCGCTCGACGCGGGAAAGCACGTTCTCTGCGAGAAGCCGCTGGCCAACACCGTCGACGAGGCCGAGGCGATGGTCGCGGCGGCGGAGCGGGCCGCCCAGCGCGGCGTGCGGAGCATGGTGGCCTTCAACTACCGGCGGGTCCCGGCCATCGCACTCGCGCGGCGGTTCGTGGCCGACGGACGGCTCGGGGAACTGCGGCACGTCCGCGCCCAGTACCTCCAGGACTGGATCGTCGACCCGGAGTTCCCACTGGTGTGGCGGCTGCAGAAGGACAAGGCGGGATCGGGCGCGCTCGGTGACATCGGCTCCCACATCGTCGACACCGCGCAGTTCGTCACCGGGCAGAAGCTGACCGGAGTCTCGGCCCTGACCGAGACGTTCATCAGCGACCGCCCGCTGGCGGACCAGTCCGCCGGGCTCGCCGCGGGTGCGGCGGACGACGCGGAGTCGACGGGCACCGTCACCGTGGACGACGCGGCCGTCTTCATCGGCCGGCTCTCCGGGGGGGCGCTGGCGTCGTTCGAGGCGACCCGTTTCGCCACCGGACGGAAGAACGCCATGCGGATCGAGGTCAACGGCTCCCACGGCAGCCTGTACTTCGACTTCGAGTCGATGAACGAACTGTGGTTCCACGACCACACGCTTCCCGCCGAGGAGGCCGGCTTCCGGCGCATCCTCGTCACCGAGGCGGGACACCCGTACGCGGGGGCCTGGTGGCCGCCCGGGCACGGGCTCGGGTACGAGCACACGTTCAGCCACGAGGTGAAGGACTTCCTTGAGGCGATCGGCACGGGCACCGACCCCGTCCCGTCGTTCGCCGACGGGCTCGCGGTGCAGCGCGTGCTCGCGGCCGTCGAGGCGAGTGCGGCGAACGAGAGCCGCTGGACCCCGATCTCGTAGAGACCGTCCCTGGAACCGGATCCCCGGGGAGCGTAGCCTTCCCGGGGCCCCGATTCCGGGATCGCTGTTGAGCGATCCCCTCTGCAAACGTTGGAGGCATTCGATGACACGACCGATCACCTTGTTCACCGGCCAGTGGGCCGACCTTCCCTTCGAGGAGGTGTGCCGCCTCGCGGGCGACTGGGGATACGACGGCCTGGAGATCGCCTGCTGGGGCGATCACTTCGAGGTCGACAAGGCGCTGTCGGACGAGTCCTACATCCCCCGCAAGCTGGAAGTCCTCGACAAGCACGGCCTCAAGGTCTGGACGATCTCGAACCACCTCGTCGGGCAGGCCGTCTGCGACAGCCCGATCGACGAGCGCCACAAGGGCATACTCCCGGCGCGCATCTGGGGATCGGGCGACCCCGAGGAGGTGCGCCAGGCCGCGGCGCAGGAGATGAAGGACACCGCTCGCGCGGCGGCGAAGCTCGGCGTGAGCACGGTGGTCGGCTTCACAGGGTCGTCCATCTGGCACACCGTCGCGATGTTCCCCCCGGTGCCGCCGTCCATGATCGACGCGGGCTACCAGGACTTCGCCGACCGGTGGAACCCGATCCTGGACGTCTTCGACGAGGTCGGCGTGCGCTTCGCCCACGAGGTGCACCCCAGTGAGATCGCGTACGACTACCACACCACCGTGCGGACGCTCGAGGCCATCGGGCACCGGCCGGCCTTCGGGCTGAACTGGGACCCCTCCCACATGGTCTGGCAGGAGGTCGACCCGGTCGGGTTCATCCTGGACTTCGCCGACCGCGTCTACCACGTGGACTGCAAGGACGCCAAGGTACGGTCCGGCGACGGGCGCCGGGGCAGGCTGTCCTCCCACCTGCCCTGGGCGGACCTGCGCCGAGGCTGGGACTTCGTCTCCACCGGCAGGGGAGACGTGCCATGGGAGGACTGCTTCCGCGCCCTCAACTCCATCGGGTACGACGGCCCCATCTCGGTCGAGTGGGAGGACGCCGGCATGGACCGGCTGTCCGGCGCCCCCGAGGCCCTTGGCTTCGTCAAGGGCCTCAACGCCATCACGCCGCCCACCGCGGCCTTCGACGCGGCCTTCTCCTCCGACTGACCCGCGGTGGCCCCGCCCTTTCTTGATTCCTGAGGGCGGGGCCACGGCTTTTCGCGCGTGCGTCAGTCCATGACGACGATCTGGCGGAGGACCTCGCCGGACTTCAGCGCCGCTACGGCGTCGTTGAGGTCGGCGAGCTTGATCCGGGAGCTGATCATGCTGTCCAGGTCGAGCTTGCCGGCCTTCCACAGGTCGGCGAAGAACGGGAAGTCACGGCGCACGTCGCTACCCCCGTACAGCGAGCTGCGGAGGTTCTTGCCCTCGAACAGCAGGCTGAAGGCCGACAGGGGCACGATGTCGTCCATGGCTCCCGCGCCGACCACGATGACGTCGCCACCTCGGCGGGTGGCCTGCCAGGCCGACATGATGGACGCCGACTTGCCGACCACCTCGAAGCCGTAGTCGAACCCCTTGCCGCCGGTCGCCGAGCCGATGACCTCCATCAGCCGGTCGGGGGTGCAGGCGTGCGTGGCGCCGACCTTCTTGGCCAGCGCGTGCTTGGACTCCAGCGGGTCGACCGCCAGGATCGTCGTGGCGCCCGACACGCGCGCCCCCTGGATGACCGACAGGCCCACGCCGCCGCAGCCGATCACGGCCACGGTGGAGCCGGGCCTGACCTTGGCCGTGTTGATCGCGGCGCCCACGCCCGTGGTGATCCCGCAGCCGATCAGGGCGGCCACCTCGTACGGCACCTCGGGGTCGACCTTGATGGCGCCCTGCCAGGGGACCACGATCTCCTCGGCCCAGGTGCCGCAGCCGGCCATGCCGAACGCGGGCGTGTCGCCGCCGAAGCGGAACCTCGGCAGCGAGAAGCTCTCCATGACGTAGGTCATGCAGAGGAACGGCTGGCCGACCATGCAGTTCGGGCAGGTGCCGCAGGCCGGCGTCCAGTTGATGATGACGTGGTCGCCCGGCTGGACCGAGGTGACGTGGTCGCCGACCTCCACGACCTCGCCCGCGCCCTCGTGCCCGGGGATCACCGGCAGGGCCATGGGCAGCACGCCCGACAGCACCGACAGGTCCGAGTGGCATACACCGGTCGCCTTGATCCTCACGCGGACGTCCGTCGGACCCACCGGGGTGAGGGTGAAGTCGTCGCGGATGTCTAGCTTGTCGTCGCCGACGGCGTGCAACAGCGCGGCTCGCATAAAGGGGTACCTCCTTGGGGGGGCCTACTCTCCTTCGAGGGAGAGCGCGGCTTTGGGGCAGGAGCGGACCGCGTGGCGCACGCGGTCGAGCATCTCCGGCGGGGGCTCGGGAAGCAGGACGTTCAGGTTGTCGTCGTCGTCCACCTCGAAGACCTCGGGAGCGAGTCCCATGCAGACGGCGTTGGCTTCGCATACGTCGTAGTCGACCTTGATTTTCATCGGAGCCCTCCTCGCGTGTTCACGGCTAGAGCGAGACTAGGCCGAAGCGGGGGTCGCCAGCTTGCGGTGGTCCCACGAAACCACGCGTGTCGGCTCGACGATGTAGGCCACGCGCTTGCGGCCGGTCTGCTCGACGTACCCGCGCAGCTCGTCGGCGTCTCGCAGCCCCGTCATGCGCTTGGTGACGTTCATGCCGATGTCGAGGATCTCCTTCGGCTCGTCGACCAGGTGCGCGATGCCGTAGACCAGGACGCCGCGGAGATCGAAGTAGTCGTCACCGGCCTCGATCAGGCAGGTCACCCGGTGGTCGCGCTCGAGGTTCCGCGTCTTCTGGGCCTTGCCGTACGTCCAGAACCCGATCCGGCCGTCGATGAGGCCGTAGAACATCGTCACCATGTGCGGTGTCCCGTCGGGGTTGATCGTGCCAAGCTGCAGCTTGCGAGACTCCCGCACGAACGCCGTCACCTCGTCGTCGGACATCACTATGCGAGCACGCTGGTTCACGCTGCAAAGTAGAACATGTTCCACAAGGTCCGGCAAGGGTAGCAGTGCACGAAGAACGCCCGCTTGCGGTCGTCGTGCTGCTGGTGGAACTTCTGGAACGCTGCGACTGCAGCCTCCTGGGCCAGCGCGCGGGTGTTGCCGAAGAAGACGCCGAAGCCGGGGAACTCGGTGCGGTAGCGGTTCCGGCGGATCTGAGGTCTTCAATAAGTCGGCGATCTTCGCCATGTGGCTGAAGTCCTTTCGAATCGAGGAGCCCTCTCAGCTGTGCGGTGGCAGGGCGTCGAGCTTGGTCACTGCCTCCTCGGCCCGTAAGAAGCTCGGCCTCATGCCTCCCCAACGGTCTGGTACAGCTTCTTCACCAGCTCAGAACCGGCCAGCTTGACCGCGTGCCGGTCGGGGTCATCGCAGATGGCTCCGCGCCGGAGCGCGGGACACATGTGCTCATGGAGCGGGATCCGCCACTGCTTGTCGTGAGTGCTCGATGTGCCGGGGTAGGTGTCGACCAGTGTCCTGGCTCTTGTGTGCTGCGTCCGGCGGGCGTGGTCCCGGGCCTGGTCTGGGTCGCAGTTGGAGGCGCAGTCAAGGCTGTGCAGGAACAGCCGGATGGCGGCGAGGCGACGGTTACGCAGGGATGTCATCGGTGCTCCAGGGATGCGGTGCGGGGGTGGTGCTTCAGCGGCTCGCTCGCGTACGGCCTCGCACGGTCTGCTGGTCTGATCAACAGAAGGCTGAGCTCGGAGCCTGGTACAGGCCGGTTCAGGTGTCGTCCGGCCTGGCAAGGCAGATGAAGTCCCCGTCGGAGAGGTGAGGGGTAGTCCAGCGCTGGTCAGCCGTGGAATTGCCACAGGTGTTCGTTGATGGTGGCGGCGTTTATACCCCGCTGGTCCAGCTCCCAGCTCAAGGCGTTCACCCGTGATCATCTGGAGGAGATGCTCGCCGAGCAGGGGCGTGAGCTGCTGCGCCTGTTGCTGCAGGCCCACCTGGAGCTGCGGGCGGCACGCGAGCGGCAGTCGGTGGTGCGTGCCTGCCGTCAGGGCGCCGCAGTCGCCGGCGCCGACCGGGTGGTGCGGCGCCGGGTGGAAGCGGGTCATCACCGGCTGCTGGCCACGATCTTCGGGACGGTGACCGTCACACGGTGTGCCTGGCGCGCCCCGGGCGTACCGAATGTGCGCGGTCTACGACGCCGCTCCGGCGCCGCGCCGCGGCCACGATGTGATCGCCCCGCCCGGCGGGCGCAGCGGGGATCGGCAGCTGCGGCCGGGGCCGACGGCGCGGGCCAAGTGGCTGATCGGCTCGGTCGCCAGGGATACGGCCGAGGTGGTGGCGGCGGTGTTCGACCAGGCCGAGGCGCGCGATGCGGGACACCGGCGTAGGTGGGTGGTGCTGGTCGACGGCGACCGGCACCAGATCGAACTGGTGCGCGCCGAGGCCAAGCGCCGTGCAGTGGCGATCCACATCGTCGTGGACCTGGTCCACTGCCTGGAGTATCTGTGGAAGGCCGCGTTCTGCTTCCATGCCGCTGACGATCCGCCGGCGGAAGACTGGGTAGCCGTCAAGGCGCTGGCGCTGCTGGCCGGGCGCGCCGCCGAGGTGGCCGGCGAGATCGAGGCTCAGGCGGCGCAGGAGGATCTGGACGGCGAGCGGCGCCGCGGGGTTGAGGCGTGCGTCAGCTACCTGCGCGCGAAGCAGGAGTTCTTGCGCTACGACCGTGCGCTGGCGGCCGGCTGGCCGATCGCGACGGGCGTGATCGAGGGGGCCTGCCGCCATCTCGTCGCTGACAGGTTGGACATTACCGGTGCGAGGTGGGGGCTGGCCGGGGCGGAGGCGGTCCTCAAGCTCCGTGCCTTGCAGGCCAACGGCCACCTCCCCGCGTACTTCCGCTTCCACCTCGCGCGTGAACACGAGCGCGTCCATCACACCCGCTACCAGGACAGATACCGCCTCATAGCCTGACTACCCGGCTCCCTGAAGAAGAGCTGCACCCCACCCAGCAGCGCGACCAGGTGCGAGCGGGCGGCACCCACCAAGTCGCCATGCAGCAGGCGGTGCGCTCGGCTGTACAGGATCAGCCGGATGACTGTATCGAGCGCCCCGGATCAGCGGCGGCGGGCCGCCGCCGTCATGAAGCCCTGGCCGTCTTGAGATACCGGCGTGCCGACGCCTGCAACGGCAGCAGTGTGAGCGCGGCACCGACGGCACCGTAGATGATCAGCAGTGGCGATATGCCGATGTAGATCCATTCGATCAGAATCCACGCCAGCTGGCCGAGTCCTAACGCGATGGTGGCCAGCCAGGACCAGTGCCGGCCGGTCAGCTGCCGGACGAACTCCAGCCACGGCCACGGTGGCGTTCGCAAAATGCCGTAAGCGGTGGCCAGCGAGCCCAGCCCGAAACCGATCCCTAGCACCAGCCCGGGGATGAGCCAGGTGTCTATCACCGGGATGCGGTCGAGGGGTTCACGGGGAATCAGCTGCATTCCCCAGATCCCGAAGATCAGCCCGGTACCGCCGAATATCGCGCTGAGGCTCAGGAACGCGAGTAGGCCGAAGGTGACCCACACCGATGCGGGCCGGCGCGTGGGCGGCCGTGAAGGTTCAGCGGCTGCCGCATGCGTTGAAGCCAGGATCATGCTGACACCGCCGTAGGAGGCAAGGGACGGCGCTGTTTGCGTGCGGCCGACAGCAGGCGTATGACGATGGTGAGGCTGGCAACCGTGATCGCGGCCATTGGCGCGAGGATTGCCCAGCCTGGTGTGTGTCCGCGTGCGCTGGCGATGAACGGGGTGAGCATGATCGGCATTGCGGTGAGGGCGAGGAAGATGAGCAGCGCCGGTGCGGTGGCATATCCGAGCTTCCGGTCGCGCAGGAGCCCGAGTCCGGCGGCGAACGTGGCGGGCAGGTAGAACGCCAGGTCAAGCACGTGGACTGGGCTGGATGGCAACCCCAGGTCTCGGGCACCTGCCGGGGTCTGTCCGGATAGGAGTGCGGGGATGATGTCTTTGAGCCACAGTCCGGTGAACAGGACGGCGACGACGATGAGGAACCATCCCGTGGTGCGGCGTGGTGCGGCGGCGAAGCGGGCTTTGACGGCGTGCCAGTCCAGGGCCGCGAGTCCGCCGGTCAGGGCGAACAGCGACAGGCCCAGGACGGCAACCCATGGCAGGAACAGTGCTCCGGCGTGTATCGACAGGGTGTAGATGACGTAGTTGTAGACGGTGAACGACATCGCGCCCAGCCACAGCAGGTAGGCGGTCATGGAGCCGCGGCGGGCCAGCAGTGCGGACACGATGATTGCTGGGCAGACGATGGTGAGGCTGACGATGTCCTGGGCGATGGCCTGATTGACGAACGAAGCCGTTTCCCTGGCGTAGACGTCGCCGATTCCGGCGAGTGCGGCGATGTTGGCGGCGGCGGCAATCGTTGCTGCGGCAACCGACATCCACAGCCACGGCCCGGCCGTCCCCGTGTACGGCACGGGTGCTTGTGTGGCATTCGGTGCCTGGGCGGCGGCCAGTTGCGCAGTCATGATCCTTGTCTCTTTCCGGGTTCGTTGAGTTCGCTGGCGATGTGCGCGCCCCAGGCGGAGATGGCGTCCCAGTCGCGGAAGTCGCCATCTGGTACCCGCAACGCCATCACCATCGCTTTCTCGGCGAAGCCGAGCTGATGGCGGTCGAGGCGGCCGGCAAAAATCCGGTGTCCGCGGGCGTTGGTGGACTTGCTGATGTCGCGGACGTCGGCCGACTCCTCGTCTGGTTTCGGCGGGTCGCCGATGGGGCCGCTGGAAAACAGCCACACCGGCCGCCGCGGATAGGTCACAATTCTGGCGGCGGCTTCGCGGGCATCTTGCATCCACCGTCCCATGTAGACAGCGCTGCCCAGCACTATCGCGTCGTACGGCGTCACGTCGCTGACCTCTGATGCAGTGCCCACCTGCACGACAGCGCCGCTGGGCAGGCACGCACGTAGCGCCTCGCCGATGCGCGTGGCGATCTGAGCGGTGGACCCGTGTTTGCTTGCGGCGCTGACAAGAATCCTCACAGCCGTCTCCTTTGTCTCGATTCGGCCTTGGGCTACCGGGTCAGGACGACTTTCAGAGCACCGGTGTCGGCGGCGCGGGCAAAAATGTCGTATGCCTCGACGATGCTGTCGAGCGGCATCCGGTGTGTGATCAGGTTTGCCACGTCGAGTTGCCCGTGGGCGAGCATGCGCAGCAGGTTCGGTGTGGTTTGGGTGTCGACGAGTCCGGTGGTTATGGTGATGTCGCGGATCCACAGGTCTTCCAGGTGCAGGGTGGCGGGTTTGCCGTGTACGCCGATGTTGGCGATCCGCCCGCCGGGGCGCACGAGGGTGGTGCACAGCTCGAATGTTTGCGGTGTACCGACGGCTTCCATGACGACATCGGCGCCAAGTCCATCCGTGGCCGCCTGGACGAGTTCGACGATGTTGCTGTCAGGTCCGGCGACGATGTGCGCGCCAAGGTCTTTGGCTGCCTGCAGCCGGGTGACGGCTTTGTCGATAACGATGATGGTTGACGGTGAGTAGAGGCGTGCGGTGATGACCGCGGCCAGGCCGACCGGGCCGGCTCCGACGATCACGACGGTGTCGCCGGGCTCGACGTGTCCGTTGCGGACACCGACTTCGTAGGCGGTGGGCAGGATGTCGGTGACCAGCAGGGCGTGCTCGTCGCTGATCCCGGCCGGCAGGGGGTAGGTGGACATGTCAGCGAAGGGGATACGGGCGTATTGGGCTTGCACGCCGTCGATGAGGTGTCCGAGGATCCAGCCTCCGCCGGCCCGGCATTGTCCGTAGCGGCCCTGTCGGCAGTAGCTGCAGCGGCCGCAGCCGGAGATGCATGACGCGACCACGCGGTCGCCGGGGTTGCAGGGTGCTGACCGCGCTGCCGGCCTCGATGACGGTGCCGACCGCTTCGTGGCCCAGGATCCGTCCAGGCGTGACGGTGGGCACATCGCCTTTGAGAATGTGCAGATCGGAGCCGCAGATGGTGACGGCGTCGATCCGGATCATCGCGTCGCCGTTGTCACGGATGACCGGATCGGGTACCTCGGCCCATTCCTTGCTGTTTTCTCCTTGGTATACGAGGGCTTTCATCGTGTGCTCCTTGAAATCGTCCGCCCGTGGTGAGGCTGAAATGGGAACGCCGGGCCGGCCGGGGCTGGGCGGGTTGGCTCGGCGCTGCCGTGCAGAAGAACGGTGCTGCTATTGCGGAATGACGGTCACCGGGCAGGGTGCGTGCTGCACGCAGTGCTGGCTGATCGAACCGAGCAGGATTCCGGCGAAGGTGCCGTGCCCGCGGCTGCCCACGACCAGCATTTGTGCCCCGGCCGCGGCATCCATCAGGACCTGAGCCGGATGACCCTGGACCACGCGGGTGCGGATCTTCGCCGCCTGGCCTTCAGGCCCGGCGACTTCGGCGGCGGTTTCGGCGAGGGTCTTTTCGGTGATGGCCTGCATGCTGTCGCCTTCGGCGAATTGCATTGGCGCCCACCCGTAGGAGTACCCGTACATTGCTGGGTCCTGCCAGGCGGCAACGGCTTCGACGGTCGCCCCGGTCAGCTGTGCCTGCGATATCGCCCACCGCAGGGCTGTCTTCGAGCACTCCGAGCCGTCGACGCCGACGATGATGCATGGCGAGGGGTGCTCGCTGCTGAGATCGTGCATGTCACTCTCCTGAAGTCTGGTGGCCGCGCCTCATCAGGCCACCGAGGCGGCGTGGGCCTGACGAGGCGGGCTGTCCAATGTGTGCAGCTGGTGTCGCACGCTGCCGAGCGGGAACCGGGTGACCCGGCCGGTGCGGCGCCCGACGACCTCAAGGGTCACCCACCGCTGAGGGAACAGGCCGGCGCTATGGACGACCGCCCAGAAACGCGCGAACCGGCGGGCCGTCGCGTTGCCGCGCCCACCTGCGTACATGGCCCGGAGGTCGTCATCGGAGTAGGGCCAGCGTGCCATCGCGTCCTCCCTCGACGTGCCGCTCGCGCGGCGTTGTCTTCCTGCCTCCGAGGGTGCGCGATATTAGACTTGAGATACAGAGTCTAAAGTCCCGTTAGTAGGTCGTCATGAGGGAACGCCCACCCGCCCCGACCGGTCTTGGTCGCCGGAACCGCCGCCTGTCCGACCAGGAGACACGCGACCGGATGCTGCGGGCCGCCATCGACATGATCAACCGGACCGGACTGACCGTGAGCCTCGACCAAATCAGGTTCGAGGACGTCATCCGCGACGCGGACGTTTCGCGCAGCACGGCGTACCGGCATTGGCCCTACAAGGATCTGTTCTTCAGCGACCTGGTCAAGGAGCTGGCCCGCAGCGCCAGCCCGGCGATCATCTCGGACGAGATCTCGCTCATCAAGCAGGTCCTGAGCGAGCATCTGGACTGGCTGGAAACGCCGCAACTGCGCCACAGCCTGATCCTCGAACTGATCCGCCGGTTGGCCTTGCTGGACTTCCAGAGCATCCTCGCCTCGCCCGAGTGGCGGACTTACCTGGCCCTGCACGCGACGTTCTCGGGCCTGTCCAAAGGGGAGCTACGCGACCATGTCCAGGCAGCGCTCGCGCACGCCGAGGCCGGCCATGTCGCACTCGTCGCCCGCGCCTGGCACCAAATTGCCGGCCTGTTCGGCTTCCGGCTCCGGCCCGAACTCGCCACGAGTTTCGAGACCCTCGCGACGCTGCTCAGTGCCACCATGCGCGGCCTGGTCATCACAGCGCTGTCGACCCCCGAGGTCGCCACCCACCTGACGGTCGCCAGCCCGTTCGGCGCGGCCGGTAAGGACCCGTGGTCCCTGCCCGCCATCGGCATGGCGAGCATCGCCATGGCGTTCCTCGAACCTGACCCGACCGCCGAGTGGGACGACCAGCGCCTGGCCGAGATCCACCGCACCCTGGACGCGTGGGCGGCCCCCGACCGGTAACCCCGGACGCTTGGCTGTCCAGGCGGGCGCCGTCTGCACACTGACCACGGTACGGATGACGCCTCGCTCGCGTTCACCCTTCCGCCGCGCGCTGCGCCCGCCCCTCGACCTCATCAGGCAGGCAGCCGACCGGCTGGGTGAGCCGGACGCCATGGACAGGCTCCGGCAGCTCCATGGGTTCCTGACCGGCGAGATCCTCCCGCACGAGCGGGAGGAGGAGCGTCGCCTCTACCCGGCGCTGGGCGCGTTGCTCAGCGACCCGGAGTCGACGGTGACCATGAGCAGGGCACACGCCGAGATCGGCAGGCTGGTCAGCAGGCTCGGCAGGCACCTGGACCTGGCCCGGTCGGCAGGGCTCTCCCGCCCAGCTCGACGATCTCCGCACCTGCCTCTACGGCCTGCACGCCGTTCTCGTCCTGTATTTCTCCCAGGAGGAGGAAGCGTACTTCTCTCTCGCGTCAGGGGACCAAAGTCCCCGCGAGTAGCGCCACACGCCCCCTACCGCGGCCTGCGGCGCGGACGGATGGTGGACGCATGTCAGCTGTGATCGTCGAAGGACTGCGCCCCGCCTCCATCGCGGCACTGCCCGTAGACGCCTCGCCTGCAGTACTCGCACCTGCCGCAGGCGGAGATGCAGGAGGCCACGACACGGTCGCCTGGGGCAACCCCGTTGACGCCGCTGCCGATCTCGACCACCGTACCCACGGCCTCGTGGCCGAGGACGCGCCCCGGCTTCACCGCCGGCACGTCGCCGGCCAGGATGTGCAGGTCCGTGCCGCAGATGGTCACCGCGTCCACCTGGATGATCGCGTCACGCGGATCGATGAGCGTGGGATCGGGCACCTCGGTCCAGGTCCTGTGCCCGGGACCTTCGTACACCAGTGCTTTCATGTCGTCTCCTTGATGCGTCGGGGGAGCTTCCACCAGTCACAGCCTTCAGCGGAGGGATGATCGAAGGCAGTGCCCCTCGGCCCGCCGTGCGGGGACCAAGGTCCTCGCCCAACGGCGCTGTTGAAAGGTGGGCGTCGGGTTCTCCTGGGATGACCAGGAGATCGGGTCAGGGACGAGAGTCCTTAGTCGCAGGGGACTTGGACCCTGTGGGTGGTGGTGGTTCTTGGCGGAGCCTTGAACGCATGACGAGATTTCTGCCCGAGGAATGCGATGTGCTGCTGCGTGACGGCGGTATCGCCCACATCCGCTTGCTGCGCGTCTCCGATCGGGCCGCGCTACACGATCTGGTCGACAGGTCGTCCGAACAATCCACCTACCTGCGGTTCGCGACCGGCGGCACCGCCACGGCACACGCCTACATGGACCGCATGACCGGGCCGGGCTACCGAGGACAGGCGCTGGTGGCTCTGGTACGGGGCCGTCTGGTCGGTGTGGCCGAATACATCGGCGATGACGCCGGTGTACGGGCCGATCTGGGAATCCTGCTCGACGATGAGACCCACGGCCACGGTCTTGGCACGGTCATGCTGGAGCACCTGGCTCTGAACGCGGCCGAGGACGGGATCAAAGAACTGATGGCCGACGTGCTCGCGGAGAACACGCCGGTGATCCAGATGCTGAAGGACTCCGGCCTGGAGCTGCGGCGGCATTACTCCGACGGGTGGGTGAACTTCCAGATCTCCACGGCGACCAGCGCTGAGCTGCTGGCCAGGATCGACGCCCGTGAGCACGAAGCGGAACGCAACTCGCTGTCCTCCGTGTTCGCCCCGCGCTCGGTGGCGGTGATCGGAGCGAGCCGCGCCGTCGCCGGTGTAGGGCATCGAGTGCTGCGTAACCTCGTCGACGGCGGCTTCTCCGGCCCGATCTATCCGGTCAACCCCAAGGCCACAGAGGTGTGCGGCCTTCCCGCCTACCCGGACCTGCCGGCCGTCCCCGGTCCGGTGGACCTGGCGGTGGTCGCCACCCCGGCCACCGCGGTGGTCGGCGTGGCCCGCGACTGCGCCCGTCACGGCGTGCGCGCCCTGGTCGTGGTGAGCTCGGGATTCGCCGAGATGGGGAACGCTCAGCAGGAGGCCGAGCTGGTGAAAGTCTGCCGGGAGGCGGGGATGCGTCTGGTCGGGCCGAACTGCCTGGGGGTTGTGAACACGGCCGCGTCGCTCAACGCGAGCTTCCTTCCCGATCGGCCGCAGGCCGGGCGGCTGGGGCTGATGTCGCAGTCCGGCGCGGTCGCCGCCGCGGTGATCGACCGTGCCGCGGGGATCGGCCTGGGCATCTCCTCGTTCGCCTCCGTCGGGAACAAGGCCGACGTCAGCGGCAACGACCTGCTGGAATACTGGGAGGACGACGCCGCGACGGACGTCATCGCGCTGTATCTGGAGTCGTTCGGCAACCCGCGCCGGTTCGGCCGCATCGCGCGCCGGGTCAGCGCCACCAAGCCGATCCTGGTGGTCAAGAGCGGTCGAGGTGACGCCGGCGGCCGTGCGGTACGGTCGCACACGGCCGCGGCGGCGACCCCGGACGCGGCCGTCGACGCGCTGCTGCGGGCCTCGGGGGTGATCCGGGAGAACAGCGTGCAAGACCTGCTGGACACCGCCCGGCTGCTCACCCACCAGCCGCTTCCGAAAGGCCGGCGGGTCGCGATCGTCGGCAACTCCGGCGGTCCCCAGGCCATGACCGCCGACGCCTGCGAGCAGCGGGGCCTTCTGGTCCCGGAGCTGTCCGGGGCCACGCGAGAGGCGTTGCGCCTGCGGCTGCGTACGGCCGCGGCGGTCGGCAACCCGGTGGACGTGACCGCCGACGGTGAGGCCGGCGAACTCGCGGACACGGTGCGAACGGTGCTGGCCGATCCTGATGTCGACGCCGTGCTGGTCGTCTACACCCCGCCGTTCGGCTCGGGCCTGACCGCGACCCAGGAGGCCATCGCCGCCGCCTCGCAGGGAGCGAGCAAGACCGTGCTGGCCTGCGTGCTGGGGCACGACGGCCTGATCGGCTCGCACGTGCCGAGTTACGCCTTTCCCGAGCAGGCCGTCCACGCCCTCAGCCGTGCCGTGGAGTACGCGTCATGGCGTTCGCGGCTCCAGGACCCGTCCGTCGAAGTGCCCTCCGTACATGCCGCCTCCGCACGCCAGATCGTCGAGACCGACCTGGCGGACCACCCCGAGGGCCGCTGGCTCGACTACCAGACGGCCGCGCGCCTGCTCGATTGTTACGGTATTCGTGTCGCCGAGGCGGTCTCGGTCGACGGCGCCGACTCCGCCTGCGAGGCGGCCGCCTGGCTCGGCTTGCCCGCCGTGCTCAAGGCCACCGGACCGGGCCTGGTGCACAAGAGCGACGTCGGAGGCGTGCAGGTGAACCTGCGAAGTGTGGAGCAGGTGCGGCAGGCTTACCGCGAGATGGCAGAGCGGGTCGGGTCTGATATGACCGGCGCGCTGGTCCAGCACATGGCCGCCGACGGCGTGGAGATGATCGTCGGCGGTGTGGCCCACGACGTCTTCGGACCGCTGGTCATGGTGGGACTCGGTGGAGTGACCGCGGAGCTTCTGGCCGATCGCGCCTTCCGGGTTCCGCCGATCAGCGGTGCGGACGCCGCCCGGATGCTGGGGGAGCTGCGCTGCGAGCCGCTGCTTCGCGGCTACCGCGGCCGCCCCTTGGCGAACGTGGAGGCGTTGCAGGCACAGATCATCGGGGTAGGCCGCCTCATGGACGACCTTCCCGAGGTGGCCGAACTCGATCTCAACCCGGTGATCGTCACGCCTGCCGGCGCGGTCGCCGTGGACGTGCGTGTGCGGCTCGCGCCCGCCCCGCCGCGCCGGTCGCCGTTCCGCCGCCGGCTGCGCTGAGAACCACCACGAAGGCGAACGCCCGACCACGACCTCACAGAAAGAGAATCCCATGAGCGACCGCAGCGCCACTCCCGTACTGGAAGAGCTCGACACCGAGGAATGCTTGAGACTCATCTCCCCTGGGGGCATCGGCAGGGTCGGCTTCAACACCGCCGCCGGGCCCACCGTGCTGCCGGTCAACTACACGATGGACGGCAGGGCGGTGCTGTTCAGGACCGCCTTCGGCGGGCCGATGGACGAGGACCTGAGCACGGGGGTCAGGGGTGTCGAATTGAAGATCGCCTTCGAGGTGGACCAGATCGACACAGCGGTACGGGAGGGATGGAGCGTCCTGATCCAGGGAGCCGCTCACCGTGTCTCGGAGGAGGAACTGGCCACCCTGAGCTCATCGGCCGCCGAGCCGTGGGCCGGCGGTGAGCGGCGGCTGTACATCCGGGTCCACCCCGTTCAGCTCACCGGCCGCCGCATTCGCCACGATCAGACCGCAGCACGATAGACCGCGTGGCGGCCGGACCGAACCAGCTCACACCGGCATCGGTCCACGAGGTCGTCTCGCCATCTCCCTCGCTGCGACACCGAAAGCCGCCTCACTCGCACCCCCAAGGGTCCACCCCACGATCACGTGGGGTGGACCCTTGTCTGCTGCCACGTACACAAGGCGGGCGCACCTGGACGCCCGGCTCCGATGGCAGTGACGTAGATGCCCGCCGGCAGGCCCTTCGCATGCCCGGTTGTGTCACGAGGGGCCTCCCCGAGGCTGGGGTGTCGCTGGTCGAGCCCAAAGACCCTGCCCTAGAGGACTTCCGCCTTCTTTGCCTGGGGCTGCCCTGGAGATGGGATGGAGTTGAAGGTCGAACAGAAGATGGAGGTGGACGGATGAGCACACCAGTGCGCAGAGAGCCAAGGGGGTTCCTCCCCGACCTCATCGATTGGCTCGAGGCTCCGCTGGCCGGTCTGCGGCCGGCCCTGGGGCAGGCGATCCGGTTCGAGGACTACGTCCTGGACGGCCGGTACGTGTTGCGTGCCGAGTTGCCGGGCGTCGACCCGGACAAGGACGTCGAGATCACTTTGGCCGGCGGGATCCTCACGATCCGTGCCGAGCGTCATCACGAGGACAAGGATGGGCACCGCACCGAGTTCCGGTACGGCTCGTTCACCCGCTCGATCGCGCTGCCGCCCGGAACCGACGAAAAGGACATCAAGGCCGTCTACGACCAGGGAATTCTCGAGGTCAGCGTCAAGCTCGCCGAGAACAAGCAGGAAGGCAGGCGCATCCTCGTCGGCACCACCACCGAGAAGCCCCAGAAGAAGAGCTGAAACACCCGCTCGCGGGCCCGCCCCAACGCGGGCCCGTGGGCACCTGAAGGAGGTCGTCATGCGCATGAAGGTGCAGAACGTCATGACCACGGATGTCGCGTCGGTCGATGAACGCACGCCGTTCAAGGACATCGCCGAGATGCTCATCGCCCGTGAAGTGAGCGCGGTTCCCGTAGTAGATGTGGAGAGCCACGTCGTCGGAGTGGTCTCCGAGGCGGACCTGCTCCGCAAGGAGGAGTTCAGGGACCGGTTCTACCGCGAGGGGTACCGGCCCCCGCTGCGCGCGCGTCTGCGCGACCAGATCGGCGGGCACGGCAGGAAGGCCGACGAGAAGGCACACGGCGAGACCGCCGCGGATCTGATGAGCACCCCGGTTCACACGGTCAAGCCGTACACCACGGTCGTCACGGCCGCCCGGCTCATGGACGAGCACGGAGTGAAACGGCTGCCCGTGACCGATGACAAAGACAAGCTCCTGGGCATCGTCAGCCGCCACGACCTGCTGAAGGTGTTCGTCCGCAGCGACGAGGCCATCTCCCGCGAAGTTCGTGACGACGTTCTCACCCGTTCCCTGTGGATCGAGACCGCCGGTGTCAAGGTCGCGACCTGCCGCGGAGTGGTGACCCTCACCGGCAACCTGCGACTCCGCAGCGAAGCCCAGATGGCCGCACGGATGACTCAGCGGGTGAACGGAGTCGTCGATGTGGTCGACGAGATCGGTTACGAGGAGGACGACACCCCTAAATGGGCCGGGTCGTAGCGCGTCGCACGCGCTGCCCCACGGCATCTGACCCGTTCCAGCCGAGGGTTGTGGGGGCCATCTTGATGGGACCTTCGGCTCTGTCCGGTCCATGGCATCAGTCGGTGTGATGGGACGGAGTGCGAAGGGAGGACATCGTGATCGTGGCAGGAGTGGACGGTTCGCAAGCCGGTCTCGAAGCCGTGCGCTGGGCTGCCCGGGAGGCGGCGCTACGTGCGAGTGCGTTGCACGTGGTGAACGCGATGCCCGGTTGGGCATGTGACGCTCAGGACGGACCGTATGCCGAGGTCGCACAGTGGATGCGCGACAGTGCCGATTCAGTCCTGAAAGACGCGCTGGAACAGGCTCGGTCAGCCGAGCCAGGGATAGCCGTGAGCTCAGCCCGCCTGCCCGGCGACCCTCGACCCGCTCTGATCATGGCGGCCAAGGACGCCGAGCTCCTCGTGGTCGGCAACCACCGGCTGGGTGGGTTCCGCGGCCTGCTGCTGGGATCGGTGGCACTCGGTGTATCGGGGCACGCCGACTGTCCCGTGATCGTGGTCCGCCCGCTTCCTGCCCGATCCCGACCGAAGATCGTCCTAGGAATAGACGGTGCGCGAACAGGCGCGGACGCTCCTTCGCGCTCACATCTCCTGAGTCCGGAGGGACCCGGTTGCACTGGCGAGTGCCACTCTCCTAGCGGTGGATGCGCCGGCCGGAAAGCTGTTCGGGGACCACCACGATGAAGTGCTCGCGGCCGCCGGTGGCCCATGGGTTCAGGGGGAGCCGCGACAGGCGCGTGAGCTCTTCGGGGTCGTCCACGGTGCGCGCGCGGCCCACCGCGGTGACCGACCACCCCGTACGCGTGGCGGGGTCGTATTCGTCGGTCTCGAAGGCGACGATCGCGTCTGCGGCCGCGGTGGCCAGCCTGGAGCCACCCGCGGTCCGGATGACGATCTTCTCCTGGTCCAGGTGGAAGTTCACCGGCTGGACGGCCGGGTGCGCGGGGGTGGAATATTGTTCGGCTCGTTTCGATCAAGAAACCAGGCACGTTTCCCACCTCGACGGCGTTGACAAGTAGGGTGCATCAGCATTGCCGTATACAAGGGAAAGATCATGACTCACGTGTCCTTGCCGGCAGACCTACGTCACGCGGCCGACCGTGCGAAGGGGTTCATGCCGCCGAACGAAGGCGTGGCCCTGTTCGAGACCGCGTGCCAGTACGGCTCCCTCGGCCCCATCTGCGAGATCGGCACCTACTGCGGCAAGTCGGCGATCTACCTCGGCGCCGCAGCCCGCGAGACCGGATCCGTCCTGTTCACCGTGGACCACCATCGCGGCTCGGAGGAGATCCAGCCCGGCTGGGCACACCACGACCCCACCCTGATGGACCCGCGCTTCGGCAAGATGGACTCCTTGCCGTTCTTCCGCACGGCCATCGCGTCGGCCGGGCTGGAGGACCACGTGATCGCGATCGTGGGGCGGTCCGAGACGGTGGCGCGCTACTGGAACACCCCTCTCGCGATGCTCTTCATCGACGGGGGCCACTCCGAGGAGCCCGTCACCAAGGACTACGAGGGGTGGGCGCCGCACCTCATGCCGGGCGGCGCGCTGGTCTTCCACGACATCTACCCCGACCCGGCCAAGGGCGGTCAGGCCCCGTTCCGCGTGTTCCAGCGGGCGCTGAGCTCGGGCGACTTCAAGGAGGCCGGCACCGAGGGCTCGCTGCGGGTGCTGGAGCGCGTCAGCACGCCGCCGGCTGACTGACACTGACGGGTCGGTCGGCTGGACGGCGTGTCGGCTCGGCAGGTCGTGATCGTGCGCAGTGAACAAGTCGGCGGAGCCGTTCCGTCCTGGAGCCGATCCGAGGGTCTGACATGAGCGCGACTCCCTGCGTTCACCGGAAATTCTCCGAGCCCGGCAGAACAAATCGGCAACGAGCACCGTCGTACTGAAGCGTTGACACCAGCGCTCTCAGAGAGGCACTCGACATGCGTGTTCGGCTCGCATCAACCTGCACTGCGGCTGCCATCGCCTCGCTCGGCCTAGTTCCGCTCGCCGCTCCGGCGACCGCCGATGCCGCCTCCTTCCCGAAATCCTCCTACTACCTCAACTACGGCCATGGCGACTATGTGGCTCAGGGCAACATCAAGTGGCTCAACCGCACGATCGTCGTCGGCGGCTCGGTCAACGCCATCGAGTACAACTGCGCCAAGATCGAGGTCGTGGCCAAGCACGGTTCACTGGTGAAGAAGGACTCCCGCATCAAGTGCTCCGGTGAGAAGGGCTACTCGTTCCAGCTGCAGCTGAACGTGCGCGGCGGAGTCGCTTCGGCGAGCGTCCGGCTCTACATCAGCAACGAGGGCCGTCACAACTGGAAGAGAGTCGGGGCCGTCGCCTGCACGCGTTCCGATCGGGCCTGCGTCTAGCGGCGCGGCCACGTAGGTTCGCCGGGTGACCGCTTGTTCCGTCCTGCTCGTCCGTGTCCGGCGCCGGTACGACCAGTGGTCACGGCGAAGCCGGCGGGGCGGTAGGGCGAGAACCCGGTGAACGTTCTCGGAGCAGGGGTTCTTACGTGCGGCTGGAGGCGGGGGAGCAGCCGCAGGTGGTGGGGTCGGTGACGGGAACGGTGTATCGGCCGGCGTCGCGGAACAGGGCTGAGGCCGGGGTCGTGCCGGAGAGGGCGTCGGCGGCGAGGATCACGGCGGCCGCGGTGTACGCCGACTGCTCGTTCGGGAAATGCTTCTCGTTGGCGAACTGCCAGCCGGTCCAGTACGAGCCGTCCTCGTGCCGCAGGTGTTGCATGTCCCGGTAGACCGTCAGTGCGCGGTCCCGGTCACCGACCGCGTGCAGGGCGATGGCCAGCTCGCAGGACTCCGCGCCCGTCACCCAAGGCTGGTCGGACACGCAGCGGATGCCGAGCCCGGGTACGACGAAGGTGTCCCACTCCTCCTCGAGCCGCTCGCGGGCCTCGGCTCCGCGTACGGCACCTCCGAGGATGGGGTAGTACCAGTCCATCGAGAACCGGCTCTTGTCGGCGAACGCCTCCGGGTGGGCGGCCAGCACGTGCCCGAGCCGGTCGGCGGCCAGCTCCCAGTCGGGCTGCGGCTCGCCAAGGTGTTCGCCGAGCAGCACGCCGCAGCGGAGCCCCTGGTAGATCGAGGAGCAGCAGGTCAGCAGGGCGTACTCCGCCGGGGCGCCCGAGGCCGAGCGCTCCCAGACGATCTCCCCGCGGGCCGTCTGGAGGTCGACGACGAAGTCCAGGGCCTTCCTCACGACCGGCCACATCGCGCGGGCGAAGCGCTCGTCGCCGCTGACCAGCAGCTCGTGCCGCACCCCCACGGCGACGTACGCGGCGTGGTTGCTCTCGCCGTTCCTCTCGGCGGCCTCGCCTCGTACGATCTTCATCGGCCAGGAGCCGTCGTCACGCTGGTGACGCGCGAGCCAGTCGTACCCCTTACGAGACTCGGCGGTGAGCCCGGCGGCCGTCATGGCCATCAGGCACTCGACGTGGTTCCAGGCGTCGACGTGCCCTTCCGGCCACGGCACCCCGCCGTCGGCCTCCTGTACGGCCGCGATGCTGCGCGCCGTCTCGACGATCTGCTCCGCTGTGATGACCCCGGGTACGGCCGGGACCTCGGCCCGGCTCACATGGGTGGTCAAGCGGGCTTCCGGACGTAGACGACCACGCTCTTTCCGATGAGAGGGTTGAGCACGGCCTCCGCGATGCGGGTGGCCGCGGGGCGCTTCATGATGTCCCAGACGAGCAGCTCGTGGTAGGCCTTGGCCAGGGGATGGTCGTCGTCGTTCACGCCGACCGCGCACTTGATCCACCAGTACGGCGAGTGCAGGCCGTGAGCGTGGTGGTGCGGGCCGACCTCCATGCCGGTCGCCTTCAGCTTGGCGGTCAGCTCGGCGAGGGTGTAGATCCGCACGTGGCCGCCGGGGGCGGTGTGGTAGGCCTCGGACAGCGCCCAGCAGATGCGCTCGGGCAGGAAGCTCGGCACGGTGATCGCCGCCCGGCCGCCCGGCTTGAGCACCCGGTGGATCTCACGCATAGCGGCCATGTCGTCGGGGATGTGCTCCAGCACCTCCGCGGCGATCACCCGGTCGAACGAGGCGTCGGGGAAGGGCATCGCGAGCGCGTCACCTGTCACGGTCTCGGCGGTGGCCTCCGGCGGAACCTCGCCCGCCTTGTCCATGGCGGCGAACATGTTCGCGACGCTGGAAAGCTCGGCCGCGTCCTGGTCGAACGCCACCACGTCGGCGCCGCGCCGCAGCACCTCGAAGGCGTGGCGGCCACCGCCGCAGCCCAGGTCCAGCACGCGCACACCAGGACCGACCGGGAGCTTCCGGAAGTCGACGGTCAGCACTTACCGCTCCCCTTTCGCCTTCCCGCGGGCCTCGATGGCCTCGCGGTACGCCTCGACGGTCCGCTGGGCGACGACGTTCCAGGTGTACCGCTCCATCACCCGGTCGTATCCGGCCTTGCCGACGCGCTCCCGCTCGTCCGGGGAGTCGTGCAGCCGGCGCAGCACCGAGGCCAGCTCCTCGGGGTCGCCGGGGGCCACCTGGACGGCCGCGTCGCCGACGACCTCGGGCAGCGCGCCCGTACGGCTGGCGACCAGCGGGGTCCCGCAGGCCATGTGCTCGACGGCGGGCAGCGAGAAGCCCTCGTACAGCGACGGCACGACGGAGATCTCGGAGGTGGCGATCAGCTCGCCCAGCTCGTCGTCGGAGATGCCGTGGACGAACTTCACGCGGTCTCCGAGGGCCAGCTCCTGGACGAGCTTCTCGGTGGGGCCGCCGGCGGTGGGCTTGCTGACCACGGTCAGGTTCACGTCCCGCTCGGTGGCGAGTTTGGCGACCGCGCGCAACAGCGTCGAGACCCCCTTCATGGGGGAGTCGGCGCTCGCCACGGCGACGATCGAGCCCTTGCGCTTGGCAAGGTGCGGGCGGGGGTGGAAGTAGCGGGTGTCGACGCCCAGCGGGATGAGCCGCATGTTGTTCTGCGGCACGTTGAAGTCGCGGTGGATGTCGGCGAGGCTCGACTCGCTGACCGTGAGGATCGGCTTCAGCCGGGGCGCGACGTGGCTCTGCATGCGCACGAAGCCGTACCAGCGGCGCATCGAGAGCTGCTTGCGCAGCGGCGCGGCCTTCAGCTCGATGCGGCGGTCCACGCTGATCGGGTGGTGGATCGTGCCGACGACCGGGAAGAGCTTCTGGATGCCGAGCAGGCCGTAGCCGAGCGTCTGGTTGTCCTGGACGACGTCGAAGTCGCCCTGACGCTTCTTCAGCTCGCGCAGTGCCCGCAGGCTGAAGGTCAGCGGCTCGGGGAAACCCGCCGTCCACATCGTCGCGACCTCGAGCAGGTCGATCCAGTCGCGGTACTCGGCGAGGGGCGGGGTGCGGAAGGGATCCTCGTCGCGGTAGAGGTCGAGGCTCGGCACCTTGGTGAGCACGACGCCCTCGTCCAGGTCCGGGTACGGCGGGCCGGAGAAGACCTCGACGTAGTGCCCGAGTGCGACCAGCTCGCGGCTGAGGTGGCGCAGGTAGACGCCCTGGCCGCCGCAGGTGGGCTTGCTCCGGTACGACAGGAGGGCGACCCTCAGCCGGCCGTCACGGGGCTCCCGGGCAGCCTCGTGCTCTCGCGCGTCGTCTGGAACCTCCACGGACACCCCTTTCGAGAGCGGTGCTCGGTAGCGGCCCGCAAGGGGCATGTACCGCGAAAGCTGATCTTAGGAGCGAACCTTACCATCTGGTAGTGGACGCATCTCTAATATGGAATTAGGCCTCACGCCACCCTCACGCGCCGCGAACTGGGAAGTTAGCAGAACCGAGCGCTGCTCGGTAGAACGTGTTCTATGTCCAGGGACCCCGGGATCGTGGGCATCCCGTAGCGCTTGCCGGGGGCCGTGGCGGTACATTCGCGTCTTACAGCTCAAAGTTCGGGTGAAGCAGTACAAGCTGCAAGCTCGAAGAACAAGGAGGACCCGTTGGCCAGGCGTGCGCTGATCACTGGCATCACCGGGCAGGACGGCTCCTACCTCGCCGAGGACCTGCTCGACCAGGGTTACGACGTCTGGGGGCTGGTGCGCGGGCAGGCCAATCCCCGGGTCTCACGGGTTCGCAAGCTTCTCCAGGACGTTCAGCTCGTCCGGGGTGATCTTCTCGACCAGGGGTCGCTGATCTCGGCGGTAGAACGCGTTCAGCCCGATGAGGTCTACAACCTGGGCGCCATCTCGTTCGTGCCGATGTCCTGGGAACAGGCCGAGCTGACGGCTGAGGTGACCGGCATGGGCGTGCTTCGCATGCTGGAGGCCATCAGGGTCTGCTCGGGGATCACCGCCTCCCGGTCCTCCGGCTCCGGCCAGATCCGCTTTTATCAGGCTTCATCCTCAGAGATGTTCGGCCAGGTGCGCGAGACGCCGCAGAATGAGCGCACGCCGTTCCACCCGCGCTCGCCGTACGGCGTGGCCAAGGCGTACGGGCACTTCCTCACCCAGAACTACCGCGAGTCCTATGGGATGTTCGCGGTCTCCGGCATCCTGTTCAACCACGAGTCCCCCCGGCGCGGCGCGGAGTTCGTCACCCGCAAGGTCACGCTCGGCGTCGCCAGGATCAAACTGGGCCTCGCCTCCGAGCTGCGGCTGGGCAACCTCGAGGCCCGTCGCGACTGGGGCTACGCCGGCGACTACGTCAAGGCCATGCGCCTCATGCTCCACGCCGAGACCCCCGAGGACTACGTCATCGGCACCGGCCACACGCAGTCCGTACGGGAGCTCGTCGCCGCCGCCTTCGAGGCGGCCGGGCTCGACTGGGAGCAGTATGTGGTCGGCGACCAGGCCCTGCACCGCCCCGCCGAGGTCGACCTCCTGTGCGCCGACCCGAAGAAGGCCCGCGTCCAACTCGGCTGGGAACCGACCGTGGCGTTCGAAGAACTCGTCGCGATGATGGTCGAGTCCGACCTCCGGCTCCTGTCCGCCGGCATCGACCTCGAACAGGACTCCTCCTGGCCGTAAGCCCACCGGCCGGCTCGATCGCCGGACGGGTCCTGGAGTGGCTGGTCAGCCGATCCAGGCGCCGGTGGTGAAGTTCCCCATGTTGATGGCCATGACGGGGATCATGATGGCCATGCTCACGTACCAGACCCATGGTCGTTTGACCCCGGCGACGCCGATGGCCACCCACAGGGGGAACCACGTCAGCGATCCCCTGCCGATCGACATGTAGAACGACGACAGGGTGAGGAAGGACAGCACCTGCGGTGTGATGTAGGCCAGCTCGGGCCAGCGGCGGCGTACCGCCAGGCAGATCGCCAGGGCCAGCAGCACCGCGGCTGAGATCATTTCCTCGTAGTAGGACGTGGTGAGCGTGGGGACGTCGTCGGACATGTTCCAGGTGTTGAGGAAGGCCTCCCACGGCCAGACGGCGTGCCGGCCCCAGAACTGGTCCTGGACGGTGTTGTAGGCGAGCCAGTCGCCGGTACGGGTCCAGTTGTAGACGGTGTACAGCACGATCGGCACGCCGGGCAGGGCCAGCCAGGGTAAGTGACGCCAGCCGCCCGGCGACTTCCGGCCGTTGTCGGCCACCAGGAACATGACCAGCATGCCGAACGCCAGGAAAACGCCGGAGATGCGTACCGTGGCCGCTCCCGTGACGCACAGCGCGGCCTCTTCCCAGCGGCCCTTTCGGGCCAGGAGCCAGGCCGAGAGCGCCAGGGCCAGGAACAGCGCTTCGGAGTATCCGGCGTAGAGGAAGACGGCGAAGGGGCTGAGGAACAGGGCGGCCACGGCGAACGTGCCGCTGCCTTGGGTGATCGATTCGGCCAGCCGCGACAACGCCACCGCGACGACCGCGCCGGCCACCAAGGAGATGATCACGGTGGCCAGGCGGCCGTCGTGCACCACCGGCTTCATGAGTCTGATCAGCAGTGCCATGCCGGGGAAGAAGGCGGGCAGCTTGGCGCTGTCCTGCATGCCCGGTGGGCCGTCGTAGCCGAAGTCGGCGATGGCGATGAAGTTCTCGGCGTCCCACCGGGTGAGCCGGTTGAGGAAAGGGTCCACGGTACGGCCGGGGCCGGCCAGGTAGGTGTAGATCAGGAACCCGACATGGGAGCAGAACCAGATGAGCAACGCCCGCTGGTCGGCGGCGTCGTCCAGGAACCGCGGCGACCACCGGCGGCCTTCGGCAGACCGGTCCTGGGGTGAGACCGGTTCGGTGCCAGGGGAGGTTGGCGTGGTCCTGTGGGCGTCGGCGACGGTGGTGGCGAGGGATCCGCCGGATTCGCCGGCCGGTCGCCGGGCGGGCTCCTGGCCGTGGGCGGCGGCTGAGGCGGGCCCGTGAGGTGGCATACGTTCCGTCACGGGCAAATCCTCATATAACGGTAAATCGGTGGCAAGCGGCTGCCGGCACACCCCCACCGCGGTCTCCGGCGAAACAGCACCCGGCACTGATCGACCGACCGGGCGGCTCAGCCCCCGTGGGTGCCGTGGAACGGTGTGGTGACACCCTCGTACGCCAGGTGCAGTGCCATGCCGAGGTCGGCGTGGCTGAGGTTGTGGCAGTGGTTCATCCACATGCCGGGATTGCCGGCGCGGAAGGCCACGTCCCAGACCTCGCCCGGCCGTACGTCGAAGGTGTCCAGCCACACAGGGCTGCCCGTGGGCGCGTTGCCGTCACGGGCCAGCACCAGCACCGTGTGGCCGTGCAGGTGCCAGGGGTGGGTCTCGCGTCCCCTGTTGACCACGGTGATATGGACCAGGTCCCCTTCGCGCACGAGCTGCGTGGGTATGGATGGGAACGCGTAGCCGTTCACCGTGTGCGCGTACATCGGCCGGCCACCTGACACGGCCAGACCCCGGTCGAGCACGAGCGTGAAGCGCCGATCGAAGCGGCTGCCCCCGCTGAAGGGTGTGGCGGTCGGCTTGCCGTACGTCAACGGGTCGAACTCCGGCCAGCCGGAGGTGTCCTCGCCGGTCACCGGTACAGCGGAAGCGTCACCTGCGGTCGCCGGGGCGTCCGCGCCGCTGTCCCCGCTCGCACGGGAGCCGTCCGGAGTGAGCCGCAGGCTGCCCGCGCGGTCGTCCACGCGCAGGACCGCTCCGCTCGCGGGCATGGCCAACACGAGGTCATACCGGCCACCCGCAGGGAGGCGCAGCCTGGTCCGGCTCAGCTCGCCCGGGTCGTTCAGGTTCCTGCCGTCGATCGCCGCCAGGCGGTACGGCGTGCCGCTGAGCGTGAACTGGTGCGGGGTGTCGTCGGTGTTGATCAGGCGCAGCCGTACGGACTCGCCAGGCGCAACCCGTTGCTGGAACGGCTCGTCATGGTCGCCGAGCACGGTTCTCCCGGCGAACGTGTGCACCGGGACGGTGAGGTCGGCCCCCTCAGAGGCTCCCTGCTGGGCTCCCTCTGTGGTGGCCTTTCGAGGAGTGACCACCAGCGTGCCGTAGAGGCCCATCTTGACGCCCAGGTCGGACACTTCGTGTGTGTGGTACCAGTACGTCCCCACCTGGGTCGCGCGGAACCGGTACACGAACTCGTGCCCGGGCAGCACGGCCTCCTGTGTCAGGCCGGGGACGCCGTCCTCGCCGGAGGGCACGTCGTAGCCATGCCAGTGCAGGGTCACGCCCGCCGTGATGTCGGCGTTGCGCAGCCGTACCTCGATGAGGTCGCCCTCGGCAGCGGTGATCGGCGGCCCCGGCACGCGGCCGTCGAACGTCCACGCGGCGACCTTGCGCCCCGAGGACAGGGTGATGGTGGCGGTGCGGGCGGTCAGCGTGAACCGGCGCGCCGTTCCGCCTGCCGCGGGCGTGGACGGCCCCCGCAACGCGGTCACCGGCTGACCGTGGTGCATCTGATCGCCGTCCGAGGCGCCACCGGTGTCCATGGCCCCTGACGGACCGCCGCCGGTGTCGGTGGTTTCGGCCGGCACGAAGGCCAGACCCACGCCGATCAGCCCGACCGTGAGTGCCACGGCGGCGGTCGCACGCAGTCCAGGTACGGACGCGGAGACGAGCCGCCACGTCACCAGTACCGCCGCTGCGACCAGGGCCACCGTTATCAGGCCGGTGCTCCACGTCGCCGGGTACCCGATCAGGAGCGTGACGACCAGCCCCGCCCCGGCCGCGTAACCCGCGCCGAGCAACGGCACCACGACGGCAGGACCGGATGACGCCCCCTCCCGGCCACGGGCGGTCGAGATCAGGCGCGGACCGGCCAGCACGCCCGCCAGGAGCGCCGCGAGGAGCAGCAGCGGCAGCGTCAGCGTGACCTTCTCCTGGACGAACCACGACCCGGCGGGGACCAGCGCGAGCGCCAGCCAGACCCGGGCCAGCGACGCGGCCACCGCGACGCCGAAGAGCGCCAGAGCCAGGCCGGAGCGCCGGGCGGCGGCCGTCGCCCCCGCGCCCAGCCACACCACCGTGGCGGCGACCCCGGCGACAAGGTCGAGCGCGGTCAGCCCCGCGACGGTCATCGCACGGGTGCGGTCTCGCTGGGGGCGGCCGCCGTCGAGAAGAGCCGGGCCTGGCGGAACACGATGCCGGCCACGGCCATTACGGCGAGCCCGTTGATCGCGTGCAGGCCGAGGATGGCAAGGCTTCCCGCGGTGGTGTTGCCGGTGCTTTCGTCAAGCACGCCGCCCACGGCGATGATCAGCATCTGGACGACGACCAGCCCGAGCGGGAGGATGGTCAGGCCGATCAACCGGCCGGGCGCCCGCGCCACCGCCGCGGCTATCGTGGCGAGCAACGAGAGGACCGGGATGATCATCACACCGGTCATGCTGTGTAAGGCGAACGAGTTGTCCTCCTGTGGCTTGGCGAACGCGCCGACCGCCGCGAAGTAGAACTGCGCCACTACGGCGAGAAGCATGAGGCCGGCAAGCACGGCATAGACCCTGCGCACGGTTTACCTCCATTGGTTGGGTGGTTACCGCGATGGTGGCCGATACGGCCCGCCGGGTCGTCCGTCGTGCAGCGACACCTCTTCTACGCCCTGGGGAGTACACCGCCCGGACGGTTCTACGCCGTACGGGCATCGCCGACAGGTCAGCGTTTGCGGCCGACGCCCGCGAGGACCCACATCTTGTCCGGGTCGACCCGCCTGGCGATGGACGGGCGCCACTCGGGTGCGGTGACCAGGCCGGGCTCCACGAGCTCGAAGCCGTCGAAGAACCGCATCAGCTCGGCGTGCGAGCGGGCGACCCAAGGCGCACCGGCCTTGGTGGAGACCTCGACGAGCTCGGCGGTCTCCTTCGGATGCGGATCGGGGGTGACGTGCGAGACGGCCAGGTAGCTTCCCGGGGCCATGATGTCCCGAAGCCGGGCGACCACCTCGTACGGCCCGTCGCCGTCCGGGACGAAGTGCAGGACGGCCACCAGCAGCACGGCCACCGGCTCGCCGAAGTCGATCAGTCTCCGCAGGTCCGGGTGGCCGAGGATGTCGTCGATCTCGCGCAGGTCCCCGCGTACGAACGTCACGTTGCCGGTGGTGGCGACCAGCGCGTCACCGTGCGCCACCACGATCGGGTCGTAGTCGACGTAGACGACCTTGGACTCCGGCGCGATGTCCTCGGCGACCTGGTGGACGTTCTGCTGCGTCGGCAGGCCCGACCCGATGTCGACGAACTGGCGGATGCCCGCCTCGCCGGCGAGGAAGCGGGTCGCGCGGCCCAGGAACTCGCGGTTCTGCCGGGCCATCAGCGGCATCTCGGGGGCGATGGCGAAGACCTTCTCGGCCGCCGCGCGGTCGACCGCGTAGTTGTCCTTGCCGCCCAGCGCGTAGTCGTAGATCCGCGCGGCGCTCGGGGTGTTCGGGTCGACGCCCGCCGGCGCTGGACGGTGGCCTGACATGCATTCTCCTCTACCGCCGCTGCCCACCCGATATGAGCGGATAAATGGGCTGATCGGCCTCTCGGCGATCATAGCGGTGACAGATGGGGCTGGTCAGACCTCCACGGGGAGGGTCTTGATGCCGTTGATGAAGTGCGACCTCAGGCGCTTGGCGTCTCCCACCTGGCGCAGGTTGGGCATGCGCTGGGCGACGACCTCGAACAGGACCCGGAGCTCCAGCTTGGCGAGGTGGTTGCCCAGGCAGAAGTGGGCGCCGCCACCGCCGAACCCGATGTGGGGGTTCGGGTCACGGCCGACGTCGAAGCTCGAAGGCCCGGCGAACACGTCCTCGTCCCGGTTGGCCGAGGAGTAGAACACCACGACCTTGTCGCCTTCCTTGATCTCCTTGCCGCGCATGACGGTGTCGCGGGTGGCGGTACGGCGGAAGAGGTTGACCGGTGATACCCACCGGACGATCTCGTCGGCCGCCGTGCGCGCGAGGGAGGGCTCGCGTACGAGCCGCTCCCACTGCGCAGGGTTCTCGAACAGGGTGAGCATGCCGCCGGAGGCCGCGTTGCGGGTGGTCTCGTTCCCGGCCACGACCAGAAGCAGCACGAACAGGTCGAACTCGTCCTCGCTGAGCGCCTCGCCGTTGTCGCCGGGCTGGAGCAGCTTGGTGACGATGTCGTCGCGCGGGTGCTCCCGGCGCTGCGTGGCGAGCTGGTTGGCGTACGCGTACACCTCGGCGGCCGCCACCTGGCCCTCCTCGGGCGTCGTGGCGTAGTCGGGGTCCTCGCTCCCGATCATCCGGTTGGACCACTGGAAGATCTTGTCCCGGTCCTCGACGGGCGCCCCGAGGAGCTCGCAGATCACATAGAGGGGGAGGGGCGCCGCCATGTCGGTGACGAAGTCGGCCCCGCCCTTGGCCGAGGCCTCGTCGGCCAGGTTGTGGCAGATCTCGCGGATGTGGTCCTCGAGCATGCCGATCTGGCGCGGTGTGAAGCCCCGGTTGACCAGGGAGCGCCTCCGGGTGTGCTCGGGGGGATCCTGGTTGAGCATCATCATGCGCTGGAGCTCGCGCTGCTCCTCGGGCATCTCGTTGAACAGGGCCAGCCTCTTGCTGGAGGAGAAGATCTCGGAGTGGCGCGAGACGTGGACGACGTCCTCATGCTTGGTCACCGCCCAGAAGCCCGGCCAGTCGCGCTCCCGGTCGCCCTCGTGCCAGAAGACGGGATCGTTGGCCCGCAGCCAGCTCAGCTGCTCGTGCGGAACGCCGTCCCTCGCGTACGAATCCTGGTCGACGAGGTTGATTTGCATATGACCACCCGGGGTCTTGATCAAGCGCTTGGTCAGAAGTTGTTTCTGAAACGTGTTCTATTACGAGGGTGCCGGCACGTCAAGCCAGGCCTATCTTCTCACCAACCGCCGCGGCCGGACAGTGTGGAGCCTTCACGGCGCCAGGTCAAGATTGTTAGGGACACGTGTAGGGGAAGCCGAATATCCATCGGATGAATAACGGTCCCTGACCTGGGTGGACTTGACGGTGAGCCATCTGCGCGTAGTCTTCTCTCTCAAGACATCCGATGAATACGAAGGAGACGCGTGAAGTTACTGCGAGTCGGACCACCCGGAGAGGAGCGTCCCGCGGTCCTGGACGACGCCGGGCGGCCGCGTGACCTGCGAAGCCTGCTCGGGCAGGAAGCCGACCTCGACGGGTCCTTCTTCGCTTCGGGGCAGGCGGCGCGCGTGGCGGGCGCGCTGCTGAGAGACCAGTTGCCGCTCCTCGACACGCGAACGCGAACCGATGCCCTCGGAGGACGCATCGGTTCACCGATCGTGCGGCCGGGGAAGGTCGTCTGCGTCGGTCTCAACTACCGCGACCACGCGGAGGAAACCGGAGCCGCCATCCCCGCCGAGCCGATCATCTTCATGAAGGCCCCCAACACCGTCATCGGGCCGAACGACGAGGTGCTGATCCCGCGCGGCAGCGTGAAGACCGACTGGGAGGTCGAGCTGGCGGTCGTCATCGGCCGGACCGCGCGTTACCTCGACTCCCACGAGGCGGCGCTCGACTGCGTCGCCGGGTATGCCATCTCCAACGACGTCTCCGAGCGGGAGTTCCAGCTCGAGCGGGGCGGCCAGTGGGACAAGGGCAAGTCGTGCGAGACCTTCAACCCGCTCGGTCCCTGGCTCGTCACCGCCGACGAGGTGCCCGACCCGCAGAACCTCGGGCTGCGGCTGTGGGTCAACGGCGAGGTGAGGCAGAACGGCGGCACCAAGAACATGATCTTCGGCGTCGCGGAGGTCGTGCGCTATCTGAGCCAGTTCATGGTCCTCGAGCCCGGTGACGTCATCAACACCGGCACGCCCGCGGGTGTCGCCCTCGGGATGCCGGACCAGCCCTACCTCAAGGAGGGTGACGTGCTGGAGCTGGAGATCGACGGCCTCGGCCGTCAGCGCCAGACCGTGGGACAGGCATGAGCGGCCCGCCGCTGATCACCGCGATGGAGACCCATGACATCCGTTTCCCGACGTCGAAGGAGCTCGACGGCTCCGACGCGATGAACCCCGACCCCGACTACTCCGCCGCGTACGTGGTCCTGAAGACCGACGCCGGCATCGAGGGACACGGGTTCGCGTTCACCATCGGCCGGGGCAACGACGTCCAGACCACGGCGATCAAGGCACTCGAGCCCTTCGTCGTCGGCAGGCGGCTCGACGACCTCGGCGCGCCCTACAAGGAGATGGTCCACGACTCCCAGCTCCGCTGGCTCGGCCCGGAGAAAGGCGTCATGCACATGGCGATCTCCGCGGTCGTCAACGCGCTCTGGGATCTCAAGGCCAAGATCGAGGGCAAGCCTCTCTGGCTGCTGCTGGGTGAGATGTCCCCCGAGGACATCGTCTCGCTGGTCGACTTCCGCTACCTCAGCGACGCGATCACGCCCGACGAGGCCCTCCGCATCCTGCGGAAGGCCGAGCCGGGGCGGCAGGAGCGGATCAGCCATCTCAAGGCCAACGGCTACACCGCGTACACCACCTCGCCCGGCTGGCTGGGCTACGACGACGACAAGCTGCGCCGCCTGTGCAAGGAGGCCATCGAGCTGGGGTTCACCCAGATCAAGCTGAAGGTCGGAGCCGATCTGGAGGACGACAGGCGGCGGATGCGCATCGCCCGCGAGGTGTGCGGTCCCGATTTCCGCATCGCGATCGACGCCAACCAGCGCTGGGACGTCGGCTCGGCGATCAGGTGGGTCAACGCGCTCAGCGAGTTCGACCCGTACTGGGTGGAGGAGCCGACGAGCCCCGACGACGTGCTCGGCCACGCCACCATCGCGCGGGCGCTCGCGCCGATCAAGGTGGCGACCGGCGAGCATGTCCAGAACCGCGTGGTCTTCAAGCAGATGCTGCAGGTAGGCGCGCTCTCGGTCGTCCAGCTGGACTCGGCCCGCGTCGGCGGTGTCAACGAGAACATCGCGATCCTTCTGCTCGCGGCCAAGTTCGGGATGCCCGTCTGCCCGCACGCGGGCGGCGTCGGCCTGTGCGAGCTGGTCCAGCACCTGGCGATGTTCGATTACGTGGCGGTCAGCGGCAGCCTCGAGGACCGGGTGATCGAGTACGTCGACCACCTGCACGAGCACTTCGTCGACCCCGTGGTGATCCGTGACGGCCGCTACCAGGCGCCGCTGGCGCCCGGGTTCAGCGCCGCCATGCGCCCGGAGTCGATCGCAGAGTACGCCTACCCCGGCGGGCCCGTGTGGCGCGACGCCGGCAGCCACGTGCTGGAGTCGCGATGAGGCCGGCCGAAGAGAAGGAGAAGCGAGATGAGTGAGTTCGGCGGTCTGGCCGCGCTGGTCACCGGCGGCGGTTCCGGCATCGGCCTCGCGACGGCCACCATCCTCGCCGACCGCGGCGCCCGGGTGGCCTGCCTGGACGTCAACCCGCCGGGCGCCCCGTTCGTCGGCGTCAAGGCGGACGTCACCGACGACGCCGCGGTGCGCACGGCCGTCGCCGAGGCGGCAGAGCGCTTGGGCGGCATCGACATCCTGGTCAACAACGCCGGCATCGGCGCGGCGGGCACGGTCGAGCAGAACCCCGACGAGGAGTGGTTCCGCGTCCTCGACGTCAACCTTCTCGGCATGGTCCGGGTGACGCGGGCGGCCCTGCCGTACCTGCGGGCATCGGGTCACGCGGCCATCGTGAACACGTGCTCGATCGCCGCCACGGCGGGCCTGCCCCAACGCGCGCTCTACAGCGCGTCGAAGGGCGCGATCATGTCGCTCACGCTGGCCATGGCGACCGACCACATCGCCGAGGGCATACGGGTCAACTGCGTAAACCCGGGCACCGCCGACACCCCCTGGGTGCAGCGGCTGCTCGCCGCCGCGACCGATCCGGACGCCGAACGCCAAGCTCTCGAACAGCGCCAGCCCATGGGCCGGCTGGTCAGCGCCGAGGAGGTCGCCACGGCCATCGCCTACCTCGCCAGCCCTCTGGCGAGCAGCACCACAGGCACCGTTCTGGCCGTCGACGGCGGCATGCACGGCCTCCGTCCGCGCCCCAAGTCCTGACCCGGACCGGCTGATCAACATACGAGAAAAGACCCGGACGCTCCCATGAGCGGCCAGCACCCCCCAACTCCGTTGAATTGAGGCGACAAGTGAAATTACGATCGTCGGCCACCTGCGTGGCCCTGCTCGCGGTCACCTTCACGCTCTCCGCGTGCGGGTCCTCGACCCCGTCGACCCCCTCGGCCCCGGCCGGGGGAGCCTCCAGCGCCGCCGCGGGCGGCAAGGTCGGCATCGATTTCCCCCGAGCCGACTCCGACTTCTGGAACTCCTACAACAAGTACGTCCCGAAGCTGGCCGGCGATCTCGGCATCGACCTCATGCCGCCCACCAACTCGCAGAACGACGTCTCCAAGCTGGTGTCCAACACCCAGGCGCTGGTGAGCCAGGGCGCCAAGGCCATGGTCATGGCCCCGCAGGACACCGGCGCCATCGCCACCACCCTCGACCAGCTCGCCACCAAGAACATCCCCGTGGTCACCGTCGACACCCGGCCGGACAAGGGCAAGACGTTCATGGTCGTGCGCGCGGACAACCGGGCGTACGGCGAGAAGGCCTGCAAGTTCCTCGGCGATCAGCTCAAGGGCAAGGGCAAGGTCGTCGAGTTCCAGGGTGCGCTGTCGTCGGTCAACGGCCGTGACCGCTCGGAGGCGTTCGCCGATTGCATGAAGACGAACTACCCGGGCATCACGATCTTCGCCGAGCCGACCGAGTGGGATGGCGCCAAGGCCTCGGCCGCGTTGCAGACCCGGCTCACCCAGCACCCGGACATCAACGGCATCTACATGCAGGCGGGCGGCGTTTTCCTCGCCCCGACCCTCCAGCTCCTGAAGTCCAAGAACCTCCTGGTGCCGCCGACCGACCCCAAGCACATCTTCATCATCTCCAACGACGGCATCCCGCAGGAGTTCCAGGCCATCCGGGACGGCCAGATCGACGCCACGGTGTCCCAGCCCGCCGACCTGTACGCGAAGTGGGCGCTGACTTACGCGAAGGCCGCCCTTGAGGGCAAGACCTTCGCCCCTGGGAAGACCGACCACGACAGCACTATCGTGGACGTGGGCCAGGGCCGCCTTGAGGACCAGCTCCCCGCGCCGCTCGTCACGAAGGACAACGTCGACGATCCCAACCTCTGGGGCAACCAGGTCAAGTGATGCCGGAAAACACCACCCCGGCCGTCGAGGCCCGGAGCGTCACCAAGCGCTTCGGGCCGACCACGGCACTCGACGAAGCGGGGATCGTCATCAAAGAGGGCGAGACGCACGCCCTGGTCGGCCGCAACGGTGCCGGCAAGTCGACTCTGGTGTCGATCCTCACCGGCCTGCAGCGCCCCGACCAGGGTGAGGTGCTGTTCGCGGGCCGTCCCGCGCCAGTGACCGCCGACCGTGACGGCTGGCGGCGGCAGGTCGCCTGCGTCTACCAGAAGTCCACGATCATCCCCACGCTGACCGTCGCGGAGAACCTGTTCCTCAACCGCCAGGCGGGCCACGGCCCGATCAACTGGCGGGCGATGCGGGCCCGCGCCCGCGACCTGCTCGACCGGTACGGCGTGGACGTCGACGCCGGCCGCCTCGCGGGCGAGCTGGACGTCGAGCAGCGCCAGCTTCTGGAGATCGCCCGGGCGCTGTCGTTCGGCGCGCGGTTCGTCATCCTCGACGAGCCGACCGCGCGGCTGGACGGCCCGGCCATCGAGCGGCTGTTCGACCACATGCGGGCGCTGCGGTCCCAGGGCGTGACGATGATGTTCATCTCGCATCATCTGGAGGAGGTGTACAAGGTGTGCCAGTCGGTCACGGTGTTCCGCGACGCCCGGCACATCCTCACCAGCGCGGTCGGCGACCTGCCGCACGACGAGCTGGTCTCGGCCATGACCGGGGAGGCCGGCGCGGGGTACCAGGCCAGGTCCCGTACGGCCGACGCCGGGGCGAAGATCGTGATCAGCGCGGAGAAGCTCTCACTGGGCGACCGCTACCGGGACGTGGACCTCGCCGTCCGCGCCGGGGAGATCGTCGGCCTGGCCGGCTCCGGCAGCAGCGGGAAGATCCGGCTGGCGGAGACGCTGGTAGGCCTGCACGCCGCCGACAGCGGCACGGTGACGATCAACGGAGGCCGGCCCCGCCCCGGGGACGTCACCTCGGCGCTGCGAGCCGGGCTCGGCTTCGTACCCGAGGACCGGCACAAGGAGGGCTTCGTGCCGTTGCTCTCGATAGCCGAGAACGCCACCCTGCCGATCTCCCACAAGCTTGGGCGGTTCGGTTCGGTGTCCCCGCGCCTGCAGCGTGCGAAAGCCGAGCGGATGATCCAGGACCTGGCCATCAAGACCACCGGACCGTCCCAGCCCGTCGGGGACCTCTCAGGTGGGAACGCGCAGAAGGTCGTCATGGCACGCGCGCTCGCCGACGACCCCAAGGCGCTGGTAGTGATCAACCCCACCTCGGGCGTGGACGTGCGGGCGAAGCAGGCACTGCTCGCCGCGGTCGAGGACGCCGCCGAGCGCGGCGCCGGAGCCGTGCTCGTCTCCGACGAGCTGGACGATCTGCGCATCTGCGACAGGGTCGTCGTGATGTTCCACGGCCGGGTCGTCAAGGAAGTGCCACGCGGCTGGGCGGACGCCGAGCTCGTGGCGGTCATGGAAGGTGTCGACGCACGATGACTGAAACGACCGTGGCCTCACCCGGGACTCCAGGCGACTCTCCCGGCTCGCCGGGGACGACGCGGCCGGGCCTCTCCGGGCTCCGGCTCGTACGGTTCCGTGACCTCGCCCTGGTCCCGGCCATCGTGCTGTTGATCGTCGTGGGCGCGCTGATCGACCCGGCGTTCCTCAGCGGCGACAACCTGACCAACGTGCTGCAGCAGCAGACCGAGCTGTCTCTGCTCGTCCTCGCCGAGGCGATGATCCTGATCGCCGGGAAGTTCGACCTGTCGCTGGAGTCCACCGTGGGGCTCGCCCCCGCGCTCGGCGTCGGCCTGGTCATTCCGGCGGCGGCCAACGGTCTCGGCACGGACTGGCCGACGGCACTCGGGATCCCGATCTGCCTGCTCATCGGCGTGCTCATCGGAGCCTTCAACGGGCTGCTGATCCTGCGGTTCAAGCTGTCGGCGTTCATCGTGACGCTGGGCATGCTGATCGTGCTGCGCGGCCTGCAGATCGGCTTCACCGGCGGCCAGAACCTGTTCGCGCTGCCCGACTCGTTCCTGTACCTCGGCAACGCGCGCTGGCTCGGGCTGCCGGCGTCGATCTGGATCTGCGCGGTGGCGTACATCGTCGGCATCCTCGCACTCGGATACTTCCGGCACGGCCGGTCGATCTACGCGATCGGCGGCAACGTCGACGCCGCCCGCGCGGCCGGTGTGCGTACCGACCGGGTGGTCTGGGCGGTGTTCATGATCGGCGGGCTGCTGGCCGCCCTTTCCGGCCTGCTCATGACCGGCCGCCTCGGCTCGGTCGCTGCGGCCCAGGGCAACGGCATGATCTTCACGGTGTTCGCGGCGGCGGTCATCGGCGGGGTCAGCCTCGACGGTGGCAAGGGCACGCTGTTCGGCGCGCTCTGCGGCGTGCTGGTGCTCGGCCTGATCAACAACATCCTCACGCTGGCCGGCGTCTCGGCGCAGTGGATCCAGGCGATCTACGGAGGCATCATCCTCGTCGCCCTCATGCTGGCCCGTGTCACCAGCGGAAAGGCGCAGGATTAGTCTGATGCAGCGGATCGCCGTGCGCTGGGAGATGTAGGACCCTGGCCGGGTGAGCGTTCCAACGGCGCGGGCAGCGGGCCTTCCGTACAGGCACGCCACCCGCGCCCGGCCGGGGACAGGCCTGGCCCGACGACGAAGGAGAAATCAGTGGAAAGCGCGATCGTGGGCCGAGGCGCGCGGATGACCGGGTTCGGATTCGGCGGCGCGCCGATCGGCAACCTGTTCTCGGCGATCTCCGACGGGGAAGCCGTGGAAGCGGTCGAGGCGGCCTGGGCGGCCGGGATCCGCTACTTCGACACCGCCCCTCACTACGGGCTCGGGCTCTCCGAGCGCCGCCTCGGTGAGGCGCTCCGCGCCCATCCGCGTGACCAGTACACGCTGTCCACCAAGGTGGGCAGGCTGCTGGTGCCCTCCTCCGGCGGCGGGTGCGACAAGCAGGGCTTCGACGTGCCCGCGAGCTACAGTCGGGTCTGGGACTTCTCCCGCGACGGGGTGCGCCGGTCTATCGAGGAGAGCCTCCAACGCCTGGGACACGACTCGGTCGACATCGTCCTCATCCACGACCCCGACGACCACTGGACGGAGGCGGTCGGCGAGGCATACCCGGCGCTGGCCGAGCTCCGCGACCAAGGCGTGGTCAAGGCGGTCGGCGTCGGCATGAACCAGTGGGAGATGCTCGCGGGCTTCGTCAAGGAGACCGACGTCGACCTGATCATGCTCGCCGGACGCTACACCTTGCTCGACCAGTCGGGCGCGGCCGAGCTGCTGCCGATGTGCGTGGAGCGTGGCGTCTCGGTGCTCGCGGCCGGGGTCTTCAACAGCGGGCTCCTCGCCACGCACGACGCGACCGGCACGTACAACTACGGGCCCGCGCCGGACGCCCTGGTCGAGCGCGCGCGGCGCATCGCTGTCGTGTGCGAGCGTTACGGGGTGACGCTTCCGCAGGCGGCCCTGGCCTTCCCCTCGCGGCATCCGGCCGTGGTCTCCGTGATCGCCGGTGCCCGCTCCGCGGCCGAGGTCGAGCGCAACGCGGCCCTCGCCGCGAGCCCTGTGCCCGACGACCTCTGGACGGCCCTCATCGAAGAGTCCCTGATCGAGGGTGCCGACCGCGAATGATCACGATGTCCGAGTCTGGAGACGCATGATCGACGCTCATCACCACCTGTGGGATCCGGCGAAGCGCGACTACCCGTGGCTGGCGGGGGAGGCGCTGGCACCGCTGCGCAAGCCGTACCAGGTCGAGGACCTGCGGCGGGAGACGGCGGCCGCCGGCGTCACGGGCACGGTGCTGGTCCAGACGGTGGGCTCGGTGGAGGAGACCGAGGAGTTCCTGGCGACCGCCGCCGCCTCTGACGGCCTCGTGGCGGGCGTCGTCGGGTGGGTCGACATCACCGCTCCCGACGTGGCGGACGAGATCCTACGGCTGCGCACAGGGCCGGGCGGAGACCTGCTGGTAGGAATCCGGCATCAGGTGCAGGACGAGGCGGACCCTGCGTGGCTCTCACGTGCGGACGTACGGCACGGCATTCGGGCCGTCGGCCAGGCCGGGCTCGCCTACGACCTTCTCGTCCTCATCCACCAGCTGCCGGCGGCTCGCGAGTTGGTCCGCGACCTTACGGGCGTGCGCTTCGTCCTGAATCACGGCGCCAAGCCCCCGATCGCGTCGGGCGCCGTCGAACCGTGGGCGAGCGAGATCAAGGCAATCGCCGAGTCGCCCAACGTGACCTGCAAGCTGTCCGGCCTGGTCACCGAGGCCGACTGGACGGACTGGGACGCTCAGCGCATCGCCCCGTACGCCGACCACATCATCTCCTGTTTCGGCCCGGAGCGGGTGATGTTCGGCTCGGACTGGCCGGTGTGCGAGCTGGCCGCGTCTTACGCACAGGTTGTGGACCTCGCACGACAGCTCACCGCCGGCCTCAGCGAGCCCGAGCGCGAGCAGGTCTTCACGACCACCGCCCAAACGGCGTACGGCCTGCACATCTGAGGCGCGCGCCCTGCGGACCTCGCCTGGCACAGCGCCATGGCGGGAGTACCCGTGGAACACCTCCCGGCTTCACGCGCCTTGACGATGGCGTCGGACATCGGAACGGCCCTCCCCGGGCGATGCCGGGGAGGGCCGTGCCAGTGTTTACTTCTCGGTGTAGATCTTCGGCCACGACCGCACGGTCAGCGACAGCAGCTGGCCACGCTCGACGTACTCCCCAGCCGTGCCCGCACCTGTGCCGGCGGGCAGGCCCTTGGCGGTGTGGATCTGGGCGTCGAACAGGTAGGAGTTCGGCTTACCCGAAGGGTCAGGAATGATGCCGCTGGACTCCTCATCCTGCGTCAGGAAGGAGGCAGGGTCAGCGGTCGGGCTGAACAGCTTGGAGTCGAACTGCGCGAGCACACCACGCGCACCGTCGGAGATCCGATAGGCCAGAATCCGGCCCAGGTGCGCGCTGTTGCCTGTGTCCTCCTGGATCAGAAGGTTGCCGCGGTTGTCGACCGTGACGTTGTCGGGCATGTTCAGGTACGGCGCCTCGCTGCCGTCGAGCAGCAGGGTCAGCGTGCCGCCCTTCTCGGGGTGCTCGATGTCGGCGAACCGCAGCCGCCACACGCCGCCACCGTCACGAGGAACACTCGCCTCGGCCGGCGAAGGCGCGGTGCCCCCACCCGAGGTGGTCACGAAGTAGTAGTCGTTGGGATGGCGCGGGTCGAAGGCCCCGTCCTCGATCCGGCTGAGGGACAGGCCGGACTTGGCCGCCGTGGCGTTCTGCTGCGCGCCGTTCACGGTGGAGTCGAGCGAGTTGAAGGTCACCTTGACCGGCTTGTTCTTGCCGTACGTGGTGCGGAACTCCGCATCGGTCGCGACCGCGTGGGCAGCAACGTCGACCACGCCCACCGTGCCGTTGGTCAGGCCGGCCTTCTCGACGGGGGAGCCGGTGGACTGCTTGTGGCCGGCGTAGACGCGAAGCTGGCCCGAGCCGCCGTCCTCGTTGCCGACAACGAGAGTCGTGTCGCTCTCGTTGGCCGCTGCCAGGGTGTTCTCCCAGGAGAACAGGCCCAGACGCGGAAGCTGCGTGGCGACGCCGTCATCGGTCACGCCGAACACACGGCCCTCGTCGCCGCTCTCCTCGTTGGCGAAGTAGACGCGGCCGGCGTAGCCCTTGGAACCGTTGCCGAACAGACCGGCCGGGGCGAGGTATCCGGAGCAGAAGCGGGTGAAGGCACTGATGTGCGTGCCCGCGGCCGCGCCGGCGGGCGCCACGGGAGCGGCCGCCCACGTCTTGCCCACGTAATCCCAGTAACGCACGGACGTGATGAGGTCGGACCCGCTCTTGACAGCGCCGGTCTTGCTGTCGATCACCAGCTTGGAGACGAAGGCGCCCTTCTGTCCGTGCGCGCGCACGATCCCGGAGGAAGCCCCGAGCTCCTGGTTCATGTAAAGGGCGACGTCACCGCCACTGCGGTAGCCACCGAGGCCGTCAGGTACACCGACCATCTGGAATCCGTTGTCGGCGGGCTTGTCAGCCACGGTGAAGAGCGACGAGATGGTGACGCCCTTCGCGACGGGCAGGACGTACGGCGAGACGGTCGTGGTGGGGCCAGTCGTCGCGGCGGATTTCGGTCCGTTGCCATGGTCGGCGAACGCGACACCGGATGCCGCCAACGAGGCGATGACCGCCGTGGCGCCCACGAAGGTGGTACGGATTCGGGAAGAGGGCACGGGGTTTCTCCTGCTTATTTCTATATGATCTATTTTG
>JAOPYI010000038.1 GCA_025964675.1 Sphaerisporangium sp.
TAGATCAGGTATATGTGTTGTACATCCATCCCGAGTTCCGCGGCCGACAGTCACATGAGCCCGAATTCGAGGGTTCGGGATACGGAAACGCGATAGGGCCACCTTCAGGCTGGAAGACCCACCCTGGTTCTCCTCCGGATACTCGCTGTCGACCGGGCGATCCCGCCATGCGGGTGACTTCAGCGGCTCGCGTCCACGGCCCCGAGCGCCGCGTCGATCAGGGCTGTCGCCGCGGCGCGGGCGGCGACGGCCGCGCCGGGGTCGTGGTCCATGCGTGCGGACAGTCCGGCGCCGTCGTAGAGCAGGTGCAGCTGACGCGCCAGCGACGCCGGGTCGGCGGCGCCTGCCTGCTCGGCCAACTCGGTCAACAGACCGCGCACCCACGCGGGGTACGCGTCGGCGGCCTGGTCCACCCCTCACGCATTCAGGTGATGTTCGAGTGCACTCCAAGCAAGCGCGGCGACCCGGTCAGGTGTGGGGGTGTAGTTGCTCTACCAGTTCGTACAGGCGGCCGTCTGGGGCGCGGAAGTGGATGTAGCGGTGGACGTCTGTGGTGCTGACGTCGTCGGTGGTGAGGCCGGCGTCTCTCAGTTCTCGTGCGGCGTCTTCGACGTCGTCGACCAGGAAGCCCACTGTTCGCTCCGGTCGATCGGCGTCGCCGGTGCTTGATACCGCGAACGTCGTGCCGTCTGGCAGGGTGAAGAAGTCCGCCTCCGCGCCTTCGACGTTCAGGGGACGCAGGCCCAGCACGTCTCTGACGAAACTCGACATGGCCGGCTGATCTGGCGCCCGCGTGCCGACGAAGGTGATCGCCTTTACCTGCATGCGTTGATTCTGGCATCGCTTCTGAAGGGGTGATGCCCCTGACGTCGCGATGAGGCAGGACGTCCCCGGCTGCGACATGCTTCCTCCTGAAGGTGACCGTACCGGTGTGCCCGCAGACCTCCGATCGTCGGGGCCCGTGCCGCTACATCGTTCACCCGTTGATGGCGCGGGTCGCGCCCGGGCGCACGCGAATATTGTTGCCGTTTCGGCAAAGCGACGGTCCTGACACGGCGGCCGAGGCGGCTCACCGCTCGTGGGCGTCCCCTTCGCGCAGGGGCCGAACGCGGGCCGGATCCACGACGGGTCCACGAGAGGTCCTCGCGTAGGCCGATGTGCGCCCTTGGCGACTCCACGGCGAACGCGGCCAGCCGACCAGCCTCTTTGGGACGCCGGGCCCCCGGCGGACCTGCCGGCCCCCCCTCCATCGCCGCACAGCGTCGCTGTTTTTCCCCAATCTGCACCCAATTGGGCCTATACAGGTCGGAACCCGACGTGTTACAACCCAGTTAATTAATCTTCCAGACATAAAAAAGCGGAGTGACGGTGTGACACAGCGACGGCAACATATCTGCGCGGCAGACGGCCTCCCGCCCACGGATCTGTGATCCGCGAGGCTGCGGAACGGCGGAGATGAAGACGGTCATTCGGGCTCGGCGGCCCGATCCCGGCCGACGCACCCCGCGCGCCGTAGTCATCGGGTGGCCACCTCGCCAAGCCGGCGACCGGCTCATCGACGACCCGTCCGTGATACGGACCGGCGTAACCATCTGACAGCACGACGGAGACGGCACCCTCCGCCCGACATCCCCGCACCCCCCGGCAACAAGCGCGGCGGCGCCTTGCCTGACTGAACCATGAGGTCAGGACATCATGCATCTGTATATCGAGGTTCCCCTCCCAGGCGCCCCTACGGCGCTCCTCGGCCCCGTACCATCGCCCGGCGCGCCCCGGCGGAAGGCGCAACCGGCGGCCATGGGCTCCTTCGCCGCCGAGCATCGGCCGGACGCGGACTGTGAGCGCGCCGTACCCCCGTCCGTCTTCACCGGCGTGCCGGTGAGCGCGGTCGCCGGATTCGGCTGACGCCTCGACCGTGAACCGGCCGGCGTCCCCGTCGGCCATGCCACCGTGCCCGCCCGCCGGGCCCGGCTTTCCCCCCTACCCGATCACCCCCCATCTCGAGGAATTTCGTATGCGCATTTTCGTCCCGCTCATCCACGTGACCGCCCGCGCCGCGGGCGACCACGACCACGTGCAGGCCGCGCCGGCCTACGCCGGCGACGGCAGAGTCAGGGGTGCCGCGTGAGAAGGCTGCTGACCGCCCTGCTGCTGCTCCTCTCCATCGTCCTGGTCCCCACCGCCGCCGCGTCGGCGGCCGTCCCGGGCGCGGCCGCCGCCGTCCCGAGCGCGTCGGCCGCCGACCCGCCGTTCGCCGCGCTGGTCTTCTCCAAGACCGCCGGCTTCCGGCACGCCTCCATCCCCGCGGGCATCGCCGCCATCAAGCAGCTCGGCCAGGAGCACGGCTTCACCGTCGACGCCACCGAGGACGGGGCCGCCTTCACCGAGGCGAACCTGGCCAAGTACGGGGTGGTCGTCTTCCTGTCCACCACGGGCGACGTCCTGGACGCCGCCCAGCAGACCGCCTTCGAGCACTACATCGAAGGCGGCGGCGGGTTCGTCGGCGTGCATGCGGCCGCCGACACCGAGTACGACTGGCCCTGGTACGGCAAGCTGGTCGGCGCGTACTTCAAGCAGCACCCCGCGCCGCAGGATGCCGTCGTCAAGGTCGAGGACCCCGCCCACCCGTCCACCGCGGGGCTCCCCACCCGCTGGGCCCGCAATGACGAGTGGTACGACTTCCGCACCGACCCGCGCGGCAGCGTGCACGTGCTGACGTCGATGGACGAGACGTCCTACACCGGCGGCACGATGGGCGCCGACCACCCCAACAGCTGGTGCCAGAACTATGACGGTGGCCGCGCCTGGTACACGGCGCTGGGCCACACCGACGCCTCCTACGTCGAGCCGAACTTCCTGAAGATGCTGCTGGGCGGCCTCCAGACGGCCGCCGGAGTGGTGCCGGCCGACTGCACGGCGAGCCTGGACTCGGCCTTCCAGAAGGTCACCCTCGACGACAACACCTCCAACCCGATGATGCTGGACATCGCCGCCGACGGCACCGTCCTCTACATCGACAGGCTCGGCGACGTCAAGGCGATCAAGCCGGACGGCGGTGTCGTCACCTCGGGCCATCTCCCCGTCTTCACCGCCAACGAGAGCGGCCTGCTCGGCGTGGCGCTCGACCCGGCCTTCAGCACCAACCGCTGGGCCTACCTGTACTACTCGCCGCAGGACAAGGCCGTGGACCGGCTCTCACGCTTCACCATCGGCCAGGACCTGACGCTCGACGCCACCAGCGAGAAGATCGTGCTGGAGGTGCCCGTGCAGCGGGCGGAGTGCTGCCACCACGGCGGCGGCATGGTGTTCGACAAGGCCACCGGCGACCTGTGGCTGGCCAACGGCGACAACACCAACCCCTTCGCCTCCGACGGCTACACCCCGATCGACGAGCGCGCGGGACGGGCGGCGTGGGACGCCCAGGGCAGCGCGGCCAACTCCAACGACCTGCGCGGCAAGGTGCTGCGCATCCACCCCGAGCCCGGCGGCACGTACACCATCCCCGCGGGGAACATGTTCCCGGCGGGCACGGCGAAGACCCGTCCGGAGATCTACGGGATGGGCTTCCGCAACCCGTTCAGGATCGGCATCGATCCCAAGACTCACAAACTGCTGGTCGCCAACTACGGCCCGGACGCGGGCACGGCCAGCGCGACGCGAGGCCCGGAGAACACCGTCGAGTGGGACATCCTCAACGGCCCGGGGTTCTACGGCTGGCCCTACTGCATCGGCAACAACAAGCCCTACATCGCCTACGACTTCGCGACGAACACCTCGGGGCAGCCGTTCGACTGCGCGGCGCCGAAGAACACCTCGCCCAACAACACCGGCATCACCGATCTCCCCAAGGCGCTGCCGGCCACCGTCTACTACCACTACGCAGCCGACCCCGCCTTCCCCGAGCTCGGCGGCGGCGGCGCGCCCATGGCCGGGTCCGCCTACCGCTACGACCCCGCGCTGGTGTCCGACCGCAAGTGGCCCGCCTACTGGGACGGCAAGGCCGTCTTCGGTGAGTGGAACCAGGACCACCTGTACTCCTTCCAGCTCAGCGCCGACGGCTCCCAGCTGGCCGACATCAACCCGATGCTGGCCTCGATGAGCTTCAAGAAGCCGATGGACATCAAGTTCGGCCCCGATGGAGCGCTGTACCTCATCGAGTGGGGCTCGGGCTTCGGCGGCAACAACACCGACTCCGGCATCTACCGGATCGACTACGTGCAGGGCAACAGGGCGCCGACCGCCAAGGCCAAGGCCGACAAGACCTCGGGTCCCGCGCCGCTGGCCGTGCAGTTCTCCAGCGCGGGGTCGGCCGACCCCGACGGGACGCCGATCACCTACGCCTGGGACTTCGACGGCGACGGCACCGTCGACTCCACCGAGGCGAACCCCGCGCACACCTACTCCGCGACGGGTAACTTCACCGCCGTACTCACCGTGAAGGACGCGGGCGGCAAGACCGCCACCGCGAACGTGCCCATCGTGGTCGGCAACACGGCGCCGACGGTCAAGGTGAACCTGCCGCCCGACGGCGGCCTGTTCGAGTTCGGCGACCAGGTGAAGTTCACCGTCACGGTCACCGACCCTGAGGACGGCACGATCGACTGCGCCAGCGTGAAGGTGCAGGCCATCCTTGGGCACGACACCCACGGCCACCCGCTCGACCAGTACACCGGCTGCTCGGGCACCGTCCAGACGACCCTGTCCTCCGGGCACAGCGACGGCGACAACGTGTTCTACGTGCTGGAGGCCAGCTACACCGACAAGGGCGGCGCCGGGTCCTCGGCGCCGTTGACCGGCAGGGCGCAGGCCATCCTGCAGCCCAAGCACAAGCAGGCCGAGTTCTTCACCGAGACCGGCCGCGCCCCGGGCGGCATCGGGACCGGCGACCCCGGCGTGCGGGTGGAGGCGACCGGCGACACACTGGGCGGCTTCAACAACATCGGCTTCATCGAAGACGGCGACTACTGGAGCCACGACCCGATCAACCTGACGGGGATCGGCGGCCTGAGCTTCCGCGCGGCCTCCGCCTCCACAGGCGGCACGATCGAAGTCCACGCGGGCAAGGTCGACGGGCCGTTGGTCGGCAAGGCCGAGGTGACCAACACCGGCGGCTGGCAGACCTACCGTGACTTCCCGGTCACGCTGACCGACCCGCCGACGTCCAGCGGACCGCTGTACTTCGTCGTCCGCAACGCGGCGGGCAGCACCAACACCGGCGGCCTGCTCAACGTCAACTGGACCGACTTCGTCGGCAAGGGTGTCACCGACAACCAGCGCCCCGCCGTCACCGTCACCGCGACCCCCGACAAGGGCCCGGCGCCGCTGCAGGTCAGCCTGCACGCCGAGGGCAGTGACCCCGACGGCAACACGCCGCTGACCTACAAGTGGAACCTCGGCGTGTCCGGCGCCCCCGCGCCCACCACGCCGGACGCCACCTACACCTACCAGGCGCCCGGCAACTACGACGCGTCCGTCACCGTGACCGACGCCAAGGGGGCCAGCCGCACCGAGCACGTCCGCATCACGGTGGACACGCCTGGCACGACCTGCCTGACCGGCAAGTCCGACGGCTTCGACGGCGTCGCGCTCGACCGCTCGCGGTGGACCGTGCTGCGGGAGAACCAGGACCTGCGGGTGGCCGGCGGTGCCCTGCACATCCCCACGGCCCTCGCGGAGATCTACGGCACCAACAACAGCACCCCCGTCCCCAACCTGGTCCTGCAGCCCACGCCCGCTGGGGCCTGGCAGGCGACGGCGAAGGTGACGATCGCTGCCCGGGACGCCTACCAGCAGGCAGGCCTCATCCTCTACGGCGATGATGACAACTACGCCAAGATGGTCATCTCGGCGCGCACCGCGAACGACCCGGCTACTCGCGTCTTCCAGTTCGTCAGGGAGGAGGCGGGCACACCGAACGAGGTCGCCGCGTCCAACACCGCCAACCTCGGAGCAGCCTTCCCCGACACGGCGTACGTCCGGCTGGCCAGCAACGGCACGAACCTGACGGCGTCCTACTCGGCCGACGGGCTGACCTGGAAGGCGATGCCGCAGACCGACAAGGCGATGGCCGGGATCGTCAACCCGCGCATCGGCCTGACCTCCTTCGCCAGCACCGGCAACAGGACCGTCATCGATGCCGCGTTCGACTGGTTCCAGCTGACGCCCGACGGCAGCGCGGGCCCGTTGACGCCGGACGACGAGTTCGACGGCGCCTCCCTCGACGCTTGCCGGTGGAGCACCATCGTCCGCCCGGACGCGGCGGCGACCAGGGTGACCGGCGGCAACCTGGAGATCGACACGGGCAAGGGTGACATCTACGGCGCCGGCAACACCGGCCCGAACAACTTCATCCTGCAGACCCCGCCGTCCGGGGACTGGACCGTGCAGACCAAGGTCGACGGCTCCACGTTCAACGAGGCATACCAGCAGGGCGGGTTGATCGCCTACGTCGGCGACGGCGACTACGTGAAGCTCGACTACCTCACCGACGGCCCGACGTCGCGCAGGCTGGAGCTGCGCAGCGAGATAGGCGACGCGATACAGAACCCGCAACCGCAGATCACCGACCTCACCCAGGGCGTGTGGTGGCTGCGACTGACCAAGACGGGAACCACCTACCGAGGGTTCGGATCCTCTGACGGCACCACCTGGACCGAGGTCGGCTCCGGACTGGTCAACGCGGCGGTGAGCAGCGCCAAGGTCGGCGTGTTCGCCTTCGGCGTCAACCAGGCGGCGTCCAAGACGGCGAAGTTCGACTACTTCCACGCCTCGTGGGGGCAGCCGGCCGACACCACGCCGCCGAAGGTCTCGGCGGCCACCACCCCAGCGGCCCCCGACGGCGGTGACGGCTGGTTCGTCTCGAACGTGGCGGTCGCGGTGACCGCGTCCGACAGCGGCTCAGGGCTGGCCTCGACCGAGGTCAGCGTCGACGGCGGCCCGTGGGCGCCCTACACCGACCCGGTGAGCGTGTCGGCCGACGGCGTGCACACCGTCGCGTATCGGGCGGCCGACAAGGCGGGCAACACCGCTGACGGCACCGTGCAGGTGAAGAAGGACACCACGGCGCCCATGACCACCGCCCAGTTCGCCCCTGCCAACGACGACGGCTGGCACGGCGCCACCGTGCCGGTCACGCTGGCCGCGGCCGACGGCGCCTCCGGTGTGGCGGGCATCGAGTACTCCCTCGACTCCGCCGCGTGGAAGCCCTACACCGACTCGGTCAACATCACCGGGGACGGCAGCCACGCCCTGGCCTACCGGGCCAAGGACAAGGCCGGAAACGTGGAGACCGAGAAGGCCGCGACCGTCAAGATCGACGGCACCAAGCCGACGGTCCTGGTGTCCGGCATCTCCGATGCCCAGATCTACGGCGACAGCCAGGACCTGCGCATCTCCTGGCAGGCCGTGGACAGCACCTCCGGGGTCAAGACGCTGACCGGCACGCTTGACGCGGGTCCCTACTCGTCGGGCAGGCTGCAGGCGCTGTACGAGCTGACGCTCGGCACGCACGCGCTGTCGGTCACCGCCACCGATTACGCGGGCAACGTCAGCAGCCAGAAGGTCACCTTCGGGATCGCCACCTCGACCCGGGACCTGAGCAACCTGATCAACAGGTTCGCCGCGACCAGCAGGCTCAGCCAGGCAAGTGCCAACAAGCTGCAGTCGCAGCTCACCAAGGCCCGCAAGGCGGAGGCGTCGGGCAATGACTCAAAGACGGTCAACGAACTGCAGAAGTTCAAGACCCTCGCCACCAACCCGGCGGTCGTACCGACCGCCGAGATCCGCGATGTCCTCGCCCGCGACACCGACGCGGTGATCGCCAGGCTCACGGTTACGACCAAGAAGAAGTGATGAGACTGAAGCACACCAACCACTAGCACGCTGACCCCCCGGGAACGCGGATCCGGCCCCCCGGATCCGCGTTCCCGGCCGTTTTGACCATGGAGGCGATGAACATCTGCTGCCGCTGGATGCGGCTGCGACGTGGTGCCCGCGCAGATCATGGCCGCCTGCCGGTCGCAGGCTGAGCGAAGCGCTCACGGCAAGATCCCCATTCCTGGGCCGCTGGGCAGCGGCGCTGGCGGTGGCGGGTCGCCTCCCTCGCTGCGGGAGGCGCCCCGCCTTGGCCGACGGCGGAGCTGCGGCGGTCAGGCCAGGAGGGGGATGAGGCAGGCGGCGAAGATCAGATAGAACACGGCGGCGAACGACAGGGTCTTGGCGTTGAACCGGCCGGTCTTCAGCAGCACCAGCAAGTAGATGATCGCGACCATGGTGACGATGCCGGACAGCATCAGCGGCCCGTTGAATCGCCATGGGGTGAACAGCAGGCCGAGCCCGCTCGGCACGGTGGCTTGGATCATCATGGCGCCCGAGATGTTCGCCAGCGCCAGCCGTGTTTTGCCCTGGCGCACCCAGATGATGGCGTTCATGATCTCTGGCAGTTCGGTGGCGATGGGGGACAGCAGCAGCGCGGTCACCGTGGCGGAAAGCCCCAGCATGGGCCCGACGGCATCGAGCTGGTGCACGAAGAGCTGGGACGCCAGGAAGATGATCGCCAGCGTGGCGAGGGTCTGGACGATGACCGCCCAGGTGTCCGGAGTTTCGCGGCGGCGCTGAAGCAGCAACGGCTCGAGGTCGACGCCGTCGCCCTGGTCTCCGTCGGCGCGGATCTCCCGCCAGAAGTACACCCCGTAGGCGGCGAAGAACAGCAGGCCCAGCCAGGGTTTGAAGGCGAAGGCGACCAGTCCGAGGGCGACCTTGACAACGAAGATGGCCATGAACCAGGTCTGGTCCCGGGCCAGCTTCTTGGCATCCCCGGCGTCAACGCCGGCCTGTTCGGCATCGCCGGGCGGCATGGGCTCACCGGCGGGTGCACCCGGGGCTGGGGCGCCGGCCAGGGCCAGGCTCCGGTTACGGCGCCGGCTCCACATCATCCAGCCGGTCACGCCGTAGGCCACCGTGGCCAACGCCAACGGGCCGCCCATGGCCGCCCCGACACCGATGTCCTTTTGCTGCTGGCCGGTGCCGAAGACGACTGCCACGAAGGTGACGACACTTTCGGGGAGCGCGGTTCCGAAGGCGGCGAGAATCGTTCCGACGGCCAGAGCTCCGACGTTCAGCCGCTGGCCCAGCCACTCCACCGCGTTGACGAACCACTCACAGGAGAAGTAGATCACCACGGCACAGGCGATGAGCAACACGAAATGGATCATTGGGGGGCCGGTTATCCTTCCCGCGTTACGCGAGGAAGCCGCACCCGGAGTAATGTCCCGAGACCTCGACCCCGCCGCAACGCAAACGTCGCTATGGGTCGAAGGTCTCGTCCACCCCTACATGGGGCCCGGCAACCGGGAATCCCGTGAGATTCCAGCATGTCGACGACCGGCGGAGGACTACTCCCCTTCAGTCGCGGAGTCTATCCCAAATAATGCCGACAGGCATCCGGGGTGCCGAGCACTCCACGATCAGGGAACAGCGTGTGTTCAGGGATTCGGGACAGGTCAGGTCTGCCGGAGCGGCCCGGGGAGCTTGTCCGCGATGACGAAGGTGGCGGCGGTCAGCGCGGGGGCGCCGGGGGTGCTGACGTATCGCACGACCTTGAAGTCGGCCGTGAGCGCGGTGGGCTCCAGCTTGACCATGAGGTAGCCCCGCCGCCTCAGGTGGAACTTCAGGTGCGGATTGTTGGCCAGAAGCGAGTCCCTGGCGCGGTCGCTGTCGTGGCCGTCGCCGCCGCTGGTGATCGACGTCACGGCGAGCTCGGTGCCGACCAGGCGCGACGCGTCGTCATCGTAGTCCAGGGCGAGGTCGCCGGCCCAGTGCGAGTGCACGTCCCCGGTCAGCACGACGGCGTTGCGCACTCCCGCGTCGACCCAGCCGCGGGTGACCCTGGTCCGCGACCCGGAGAAGCCGTCCCAGGCGTCCTGCCTGACCACCAGCCCCGAGTCGGGACTCTTATTGCGCTGGCCGAAGAAGACCTGCTGGCCGATGACGTCCCACAAGGCCTTGGACTCGCGGAATCCTTCCAGGAGCCAGCGCTCCTGCTCGGCCCCGGTGATCGTCCGGGCGGGATCCCTGGATTCCGGGCAGTCCTTGAAGCCGGAGGAGCCACAGGCGTACCCGTCGCGGTACTGGCGGGTGTCGAGTAGGTGGATGGTGGCCAGCGTCCCCCACCGCAGGCGCCGGTAGAGCTTGATCGCCGGGCCTGCCGGAACGGCGGTCCGGCGGAGCGGCATGTGCTCGTAGTAGGCCCGGAACGCCGCCTCGCGCCGGTCGGCCGGCAGGCGCCTCGTCCAGTTGTTGCGGACCTCGTGATCGTCCATGATCGCGATCCATGGCGCCGCCGTGTGGGCCGCGCGTAGGTCGGGGTCGGTCTTGTAGAGCGCGTGCCTGCGCCGGTAGTCCGTCAGCGTCCGGGCCTCGGGTCCCTCGTGGTCGCGCGCGTTGCCGCCGGGGCACTGCTGCTCGCCCTTGCCGTACTCGTAGATGTAGTCGCCCAGGTGCAGCACCAGGTCCGGGCGCTCCTGCGCCAGCCTGGCGTACGCGGTGAAGTGCCCGTGCTGGTAGTTCGCGCACGACGTGACGGCGAGGTTGAGCGACTTGACGAACGAGCCGGCCGCGGGAGCGGTGAGCGCCCGGCCGATGGGCGAGATGTAGGCCCCCGACTTGAACCGGTACCAGTACTCGCGCCCCGGCTCGAGCCCGGTGACCTCGGCGTGCACGCTGTGCGCCCAGTCGCGTACGGCCTCCTGGGTGCCGCGCCGTATCACCCGCGCGCAGGCGGGGTCGGTGGCGATCTCCCAGTAGACCGGCACCGGCGCCGGCGGCATGCCGCCGAATCCGTCCTCGGCGAGTGGCGCGGGAGCCAGGCGGGTCCACATGACGAAGCCGTCAGGGGCCGGGTCGCCGCATGCCACGCCGAGCGTGAACGGGTCGCCATAGGAGGCCCGCAGGGGTGGCACCGCCGATGCCAGCCCCATCACGAGGAACGATCGCCTGTTGAGCACATAACGATCATTAACTATTCACAGCAAACCTCGGGTATAGGGACACTCAGGTCACGGGGGATATTTCCGGACGATCACGCACTGGCTTCTTGGGCCTCAACGGTTGAGTCGGTACGGAGACGCCACTGGCCGTGTGTGGACTACAAATCAGTCGAGGCCACCTACATGCAAGAAGACCACCAGAGCAGAGATGGCGACGGCAACGACACCGAAGGCGGTGACGGCGACCACCGTGATGATCGTGGTCAGGCCGGCCCACCTGCCGGACTCGTCTACTGCGATGCCCGCACCCTCGTGCTGCTTCACGATCGCAAGCTAACACTTACTCAGGACCTCGAACAATCCGAATGAAGTTGGAGATTGATCTTGCCTCGGTTTGGTGGGACACCTGATGTCTGAGGAACCCTGGTTCCTGGAAGGCTCGGCCGGGTACCGGCCTGACCGGTCTGGTCGGCGCCTTTCAGTACGGGAGCTTCTGCAGCATCCAGGTGTTGCCGTCGGGGTCCTGGAAGCCGGCGTAGGAGACGGACGGGTCACCGGGCAGCCCGACGTCGTCGGCGGCGTCCATCAGAAGGCTCACCCAGCGGCGGCGCCGCTCCTCCGTACGAAAAGCTCTGGCCCCGCACCAGCGGGGCCAGAAGGGACGACGGAAACCAGGGAAACTACGCCAGCCCGCCGAGCATCGGCGGGAGCGTCCCCTCGTGCACGACCGTCAGCCGCCGGGTCGCCCGGGTGATCGCCACGTAGAGGTCCTGGCCGCCCTTCGGTGACTGGGCAAGGATCTCGTCGGGGGCCACGACCACTACGGAGTCGAACTCCAGGCCCTTCGACTGGGTCACCGTGAGCACCACCGCGGGGGAGTCGAGGGCGTCGGCCGTCAGCGCCGACGCCGCCTCGGGCAGCAGTCCGGCGATCTCGCGGTGCCGGGCGTCGGGGGTCAGGACGGCCAGCCGCCCCTCACCGATCTCCGCGAGCTCGGAGGCGACCAGGGCGGAAAGAGCCGTGGGAAGGTCCGCGCGGGGGACGCGCAGGGCACGAGGTGGCGCGCCCTCGTCCCGTACGGAGATCGGAGGCTCCTGGCCCGGCAAGACCGACTCCAGCACGTCGGCGGCGACCTCCATGATCTCGGCGGGCGTCCGGTAGTTGACGAGGAGACGCGCTTCGCGCCAGCGCCCCTTCACATAGGGGTCGAGCATCTCGGCCCACGACCGTGCCCCCGCAGCGGAGCCGGTCTGCGCGACGTCGCCCACGATGGTGAGCGAGCGCGTCGGGATGCGGCGCATGATCGTACGCCAGGCCATGGACGACAGCTCCTGCGCCTCGTCCACGATGACGTGCCCGTACACCCAGTGGCGGTCGCGCACCGCCCTTTCGGCGGTCGTCAGGACGGGGCCTTCCGTGTGGTGCCGCTGGGTCAGCGTACGGGCGTCGACCATCTCCGTCTCGGCGATCCCGGTGATCTCCAGCACGCCGCGCGCGTACTCCTCCTCGGCCTCGCGCTCGCGTTCCGCGGCCCGTTCCGACGCTTTGGCCCTCGAGTCGTCCTCACCAAGGATCTCGGCGGCCTCGTCGAGCAGGGGGACGTCTCCGATCGTCCACGGCGAGTCCAACGGCCGCAGCAGCGCCTTCTGCTCCTCGGGCCGCAACACTGGATCACTCCCGGCGGTGGAGGCCAAGCCCAAGGCGCGGGGGTCGGCGAGCAGCTCGGAGATCAGCCGTTCCGGCGTGAGCAGTGGCCAGAGGTCGTCCAGGGCCTTCCGCACGGGGGGCATCCGCCACAGCGCGCCCCGCGCGTACCGCAGGTCGTCCGCGTCGAGCTCGCGGTCCAGCCGGCGTGCCTCGTCGAACGCGAGCGCCGTCAGCGCCGAGTCGATGAACAGCTTGCGTGCCACGTTGTGCGGGTTGCGCACCGCCCTGGCGCGGTCGCGGGCGCGCACGCAGGTGGCGTGGTCCATCAGCAATGTCATCCGCTCCACCACTACCTCGACGCCGCCCCTGCGCGAGGTCTTGACGTCGAGCGGGATCTCCAGGTCGCCGTCGGGCAGGCGCTGGCGGTCACGGACGGCGGCCTTGATCACCTCGACCATCCGGGGGTCGCCCTTGACGATCGCCGCCTCCGGCTCGTCCCCCGCCGTGGCCCGCACGCCCCGGTACAGCTCGCCAACGGTGGTCAGCACCACGTCGGTCTCGCCGAGCGAGGGCAGCACGTGGCCGATGTAGCGCATGAACATGGCGTTCGGGCCCACGATCAGCACGCCTCGGCGCTCCAGCGTGTCGCGGTGCGTGTACAGCAGGTAGGCCGCACGGTGCAGGGCGGCCACGGTCTTGCCCGTGCCTGGCCCTCCCTGCACGACGAGCGCCCCGGGCAGGCCCGAGCGGATCACCTGGTCCTGCTCGGTCTGGATGGTGGCGACCACGTCGCCCATCCGTCCCGTACGCCCGCGCCGCAGCGCCGCCATGAGCGCGGCCTCGCCGACCAGCATGCGGCGGTCGGGCTCGCTCATCCGCGCGAGGTCGAACACCTCGTCGTCGAGGTCCACGACCGTACGGCCGCGGGTGTGCAGGTGGCGACGGCGCACCAGGGGCCCGGGGTCGCTGGGCGTGGCGGTGTAGAAGGGCCGGGCGGCCGGGGCTCGCCAGTCGATGAGGACCAGGTCGTTGCCGGCGTCGCGCAGGCCGATCCTGCCTATGTAGTACGTGTCGCTGTCGGTGTCGTCGATCCGGCCGAAGCACAGGCCGCGTTCCACCCCCCAGAGCTGCGCGATCCGCCGTGCGTGCTCGCCGGCGAACACGTCACGCTCGAACCGTGCCTGGTGCGTCCCGCCCGGCGTGCCGCGCCCGTGTTCCTCGCTCAGGGCCGTCTGTGCGCGATCCCGTACCGCGTCAAGACGGTCGTACAGCATGGAGACATAGGATTGCTCGGCTCGCATGGCTTCGGTGCGGGCCGTTTCGGATGCACGAGGCTCCATCGGTGTGGTATACTCCTAACGGGCAGTGCTGCAAAAGCCTGCGATAAACCACGCTGAACGATTGAGCGTACCAGCTTTCGGCCGTCGCTCGCGTCAACCGCTCGGCACGGGCCTTCACGGCTCGCCCGCATTCCCTCCCACATCTTCCTCTGTCGCCCTCCCCGTCAGGGCGCCTGCAGCACCGCGAGTGCGTCCTCCGTGGCCGCGAAGGTCTGGAAGTGGTGGTCCAGATGGGTGATCGTCAGAAGCCTGGAGATCATCCCCGGTGCCACCGCCAACCCCATCCTCCCGCCCATCTCGCGGACCCTGTTGAGCGTGTGGACCAGCAGGCCCAGACCGAGGGAGTCGCAGAAACGGGTCTGGGTGAGATCCAGCACAAGGCACGGCGGACGTACCGCCTCCAGGGCGGTGTCCAACTGCGCGCGGAGCAGGGGGACCGCGTTCATGTCGAGTTCGCCGATGATCTCGACGATCACGCATGGTCCCTGGCGCCTCTCGTGAATCTCCAGTCCTGTCTCGCGTGCCGGGTGGCCCATGCCATCACCTCCGATGCGGACTCGTTACCCGGACAAAAAGGTAATAAGCCCAGATAGCCAAATAAGCAGGTAGGCCTGGTGATCCCATCGCCGAGATTAGGCCTCGTGTCGCGGGTAAGCGGTTACATAATGAATCGCAATGAAGACGGAAAGTAATCGGCGTGTCGACGTCAGCATCGTGGTGCCCGTCCACAACTGCCGCCCCTATCTCGACCGGTGCCTCGCCTCGCTGCTGGAGCAGCCCGTGAGCAAGGAGATCGTCATCGTCGACGACGGCTCCACCGACGGCAGCCGCGATCTTCTCGCCGACTATGCAGCCAAATTTCCGGAAATACGGGTCTCTTACCAGCAGGCCTCCGGCGGCGCCGGCCGGCCGAGGAACCACGCGATGGCCCAAGCCAGCGGTCGCTACGTCTTCTTCTGCGACGCCGACGACCACCTCGGCCCCGAGGCGCTGCGACGCATGCTCGCCATGGCCGACCGCAACGGCTCCGACATCGTGCTCGGGAAGATGGTCGGCCACGGCCGCAGGGTGCCGACCTCGATGTTCCGCGAGAACCGCGACCGCGCGCCGCTCGGCGAGACCACCGTCTACAACACCCTCACGTGCTTCAAGCTCTTCCGCCGCGAGCTGCTCACCCGCCACGGCATCCGCTTCGACGAGTCCCTCCGCGTCGGCGAGGACATCGTCTTCTCCGTCCACGCCTACTGCCACGCCGAGACGATCTCCGTGGTAGCCGACCACGACTGCTACCACCTCGTCGCCCGCCCCGACGGCAGCAGCATCATGCAGGAGCCGGGCAGCCGCGACCCCCTCGCCTGGCTGCGCATGATCCGCGTGCCGATCAAGCTCATGACCCGCCACATCCCCGAGGGGCCGCTCCGCGACCACCTCATGCGCAGGCACTTCCGTTTCGACATCCTCGGCCAGCTCGCGGGGCCCTTCTTGTCGGCGGACTCCGCGTCCCGGCGGGCCATCGTCCGCGAGGTGTCCGACATGTGCGCCACCTGGCTGACCGACGGGGTGCTCGAGAAGTTACGGCCGATCGACCGGCTCCGGGCCGCCTCGCTCGGCGACGTCGACCGGCTCGTACGGCTCGCGCGGGTGGAGACCGCCGCGATCCGCCGCAGCCTCACCGGGCTCCAATGGTCGGGCGACCGGCTGGAGGTGTCCGGCCGCGCCTTCCTCACCGACTCGTGGAACGGCGTCGCGGTCGGCCTGCTGCTGCGGGAACGCTCCACCTCCGCCGAGCGCCGTGTCCCTGTGACCTGCGTGGCCGACGTCTTCGCGGGGAGCGTCGAGGTGACACGGCTGCCTCCCGGCGTCTGGGACATGTACGTCGTGATCGCCTGCGAGGGGGTGCGCCGGGTGGCGAGGTTCGGCGCCGAACGCGAGCCCGAGGTCGGCTGCCCCGGCCCGCGCCTCGTGGCCGCCGTCTCCGCGCCCTACTTCACCCGGCCGCACGGCAACCTCAGCATCGACGTCGGCGGCAACGTCGTCACGGTCCCGGCGTCCGTACGGCTGACGCGGGCCACGTGGGGCGGCAAGGGGGTGCTGACGATCGAGGGCACGGTCACCGTCGCGAGCGAGTGCCCCGCGGCGCGGTCTGTCCGCCAGGTGGTCTGGCGCGAACGATCCTCGGGCAACGAGCGCAGGGCGCCCGCGTCGGTCGTCGGCGAGGGGCTGTTCACCGCCACGGCCACGCTGGATGTCCCGGGCACCTGGGAGGCCAACCTCGAGCTCAACCTCGGCGGGCCGCCCCTGCGCTATCCCGTGCAGGTCGGCGAGGCGGAGCTCGGCCCCGGCGTGGCGTGGTGGCGCGGGCGGCGGCGCTGGACGGCGAAGGCCAGGGCCTCCAAGGTCCGGCGGAAGCTCGTCGTGAGCGTGCTGGCCAGAGGCCCCAAGGCGGTGGTCCGCCGCTCCATCCGCATCGGCCGCTGAACCAGGTCCCGCACCTCGTGCGATACCCCGCGATCAGCATGAATCCATCGTTAATGCAAGTCTTTTGCAACTACAACCCGATGGCCTAGAGTTGTCCCAACTCGATCCCTCGGAGATTCCTGGTGCACGTACCTGACGGTTTCTTCAACGCGCCGGTGTCCATCGCCGCCGGCGCGTTCGCGGCGACTGGGCTCGGCGTCTGCCTCCGCGGCGCACGGCGCGAGCTCGACGACCGTACGGCCCCGATGGCGGGCCTCGTGGCGGCCTTCATCTTCGCCGTCCAGATGCTGAACTTCCCCGTCGCCGCCGGCACGAGCGGCCACCTGCTGGGCGGCACGCTGGCGGCGGTGCTGGTCGGGCCGTACACCGCCGTCCTATGCGTCGCCGTGGTGCTGCTCGTCCAGGGGTTCTTCTTCGCCGACGGCGGCCTCACCGCGCTGGGCGTCAACATCACCCTCATGGCGATCGTGACCACCGTCGTCGGCTATGCGGTGTTCCGGCTGATCGTGCGCAGCGCCCCCCGCAGCCGCACCGCCGTCTCCGTCGCCGCCTTCGCCGGGGCGGCCGTCTCCGTCCCTGTCGCCGCGATGGGCTTCACCGCGCTGTTCTGGGTCGGCGGCACCGCCCCGATCGACGTGTCGTCGGTCGCCATCGCCATGGGCGGCGTGCACGTCCTGATCGGCCTGGGCGAGGGCGTCATCACGGCGCTGACCGTGAGCAGCGTGCTGGCCGTACGGCCCGACCTCGTCTACGGCGCGCGCGGCCTGAAGGCTCCGCTGGTGCTGCGCACGGCCGGGGGCCAGAGCACCGAGGTGACCCCCGAGGCGGCACCGGAGCCGGCGCGTAGCGCCTGGCCTCTTCTGGCCGGCGGCGCCCTGGTGGCCGTGCTCCTCGCGGGCGTCGTGTCGTTCTACGCCTCCAGCAGCCCGGACGGGCTCGAGAAGGTCGCCAGTGACAAGGGCCTCAACACCCACCAGGAGAGCCATCCGCTCGGCGGCTCGCCGCTCGCCGGCTACGGCGGCAAGGCCGTCGGCGACCAGCGGCTGGCGGTAGGCGTCGCGGGCGTGGCGGGCGTCGGCATCACCGTCGTGGCCGGTGGGGCGATCTTCTACGCCGTGCGCCGCCGCGGACGTGTGGCAGACCGGGCACGCGCCTGATGGGTGCCGGACACCGCCACCAGCTCTACCGCCCGGGGAACACCGTCGTCCACCGGTTGCCGCCGCAGTGCAAGCTGCCGGCGGTCGCGGCCTTCGCCGTGGTCGTCGTCGCCACGCCGCGAGAGGTCTTCTGGGCCTTCGGGGTCTACGCCCTGCTGCTGGCGGCGGTGGCCTCGGTCGCCCGGGTCCCGGCGTCGTTCATGCTGCGGCGCATGGTGATCGAGGTGCCCTTCGTGGTGTTCGCCGTGGCGCTGCCGGTCATCGGGCTCGGCGAGCGCGTCGAGGTGCTCGGTCTGTCGCTCAGCGCGCAGGGGCTGTGGGCCGCGTGGAACATCCTCGCCAAGGCCACCCTCGGAGTCATGGCCAGCATCCTGCTGGCAGCCACCACCGAGCCGCGCATGATGCTGCTCGGCGCCCAGCGGCTCCGGCTGCCGTCTCTGCTGGTGCAGATCGCCATGTTCATGCTCCGCTACATGGACGTGATCCTCGACGAGATGCGCAGGATGCGGGTGGCGAGAGAGTCACGTGGCTTCGCCGCGCGTGACGTGCGCCACCTGCCGGTGCTGGCGAAGTCGGCGGGCGCGTTGTTCATCCGCTCGTACGAGCGGGGCGAGCGGGTGCACCTCGCCATGCTGAGCAGGGGGTACAACGGCTCGATGCCGATAATGAATGACGCCACCGCCTCGGCTCGGAGCTGGGCCACCGCCGCGCTCCTGCCGGCGGCGGCGCTGGCGACGGCCGTACTTTCCTGGAGCGTCTCGTGACCACGGTTTCACCTTCTCTGCGTGTCAGCGAGCTGGCCTACGCCTACCCGGACGGCACCCAGGCGCTGTTCGGCGTCGACCTGACCATCGGGCGCGGCGAGCGGGTGGCGCTGCTCGGGCCGAACGGCGCGGGCAAGACCACGCTGGTCATGCACCTCAACGGCATCCTGACCGCCGGGCACGGCTCGGTCGAGGTGGCGGGCCTGCCCGTGCGCAAGGACACCCTGGGGGAGATCCGCCGCCGGGTCGGCCTGGTGTTCCAGGATCCCGACGACCAGCTGTTCATGCCCACCGTGCGGGAGGACGTCGCGTTCGGCCCCGCGAACCTCGGCGTGCGCGGCCCCGAGCTGGAGCTCCGGGTAAAGGAGGCGCTCGAACTGGTCGGCCTGCCGGACGTCATCGACCGGCCGCCGCACCACCTGTCGTTCGGGCAGCGGCGCAGGGTCGCCGTGGCCACGGTCCTCGCGATGCGGCCGGAGATCCTGGTGCTGGACGAGCCGTCGTCGAACCTCGACCCGGCGTCCCGGCGCGAGCTGGCCGAGGTCCTGCGCTCCCTTGACGTCACCGTGCTCATGGTCACGCACGACCTCCCGTACGCCCTGGAGCTGTGCGAACGCTCGCTGATCCTGTCGGGTGGCGTGATCGCGGCGGACGGGCCGACCCGCGACATCCTCGGCGATCCCGGGCTGCTCGCGGCACACCGCCTGGAGCTGCCGTACGGCTTCGTGGTGGCCGACCGGCCGTACTGAGCATCGTCCGGCCATCACTGGAGCTCATAGCCGAGGTCAGGCGTCGGGAGGTCGTCCATTGCCGGAATCTGACGACCTTGTGGCCGCGCGACTTCTATCTCGGTGATTGCGAAGTAAAGTGGGCGCGCGAGGAGGTTCCACATGAAGCTGCGGCTGGCGCGGCGCGCGTTCGGAGACGCCGTGGTCGTGGCCGTCGAGGGCGAGCTGGATCTGTTCACGGCACCCTTCCTCCGAGACGAGGTGCGTGATGCCATCAAACAGGACAGCAACCGGCTGGTGCTCGATCTGGGCGCCCTTTCCTTCATGGACTCCAGCGGGCTGTCGGTGCTCATCGAAGCGTGGCGTCTCGCGACCGGCGAGGGCGGCGGGGTCTCCCTCGCGGCTCCCCAGCCGCCGGTGGCGCGCATCCTGCGCACGACCGGCCTCGACCGGCGCATCAAGGTCTACCCTGACGTCGATGCCGCGATTTCGGGCGAGATTTGAGCCACCCCCAGTAGAACTTCATTCGGTTGCCACGTTAGGGTCCCGGATATGGACCTGAACGGAGCAGCAGCAATCATCTCAGGCGGTGCCAGCGGCCTCGGTGAGGCCACGGCACGCGAACTCGCCGGCGCCGGCGCCACCGTCGTCATCGCCGATCTGAACGCCGACCGCGGCAAGGCTCTGGCCGACGAGCTCGGCGGCGTCTTCGTGCAGACCGACGTCTCCGATGAGGCCTCGGTGCAGGTGGCCGTGGACGCCGCGGTGGCGACGGGCAAGCCGCTCCGCGCGGTCGTCAACAGCGCGGGCATCGGCTGGGCGTCCCGTACGGTGGGCCGCGACGGCACGCCGCACGACCTCGCCAGTTATCGCAAGGTGATCGACGTCAACCTGATCGGCACGTTCAACCTCATGCGCATCGGCGCGGCGGCCATGGCGAAGACCGAGCCCGCCGACGCCGACGGAGCGCGTGGCGTCGTCATCAACACCGCCTCGGTGGCGGGCATCGAGGGCCAGACCGGCCAGGTCGCCTACTCCGCCTCCAAGGGGGGCATCATCGGCATGACCCTGCCCGCCGCGCGCGACCTCGCCGCGGTCGGCGTCCGGGTGCTGACGATCGCCCCCGGCATCATCGACACCCCGATCTACGGATCCGGCCCCGAGTCCGAGGCCTTCAAGGCCAAGCTGTCGGCGCCGGTGCCGTTTCCCAAGCGGATGGGCCGGGCGTCCGAGTTCGGCCACCTGGTGCGTGCCCTCGTCGAGAACGACTACATGAACGGCGAGGTCATCCGCTTCGACGGCGGTATCCGCTTCCAGCCCAAGTAGGACCCGCTAACCGGAGGTAAGGGTGTCTGACGAGGTTCTCGTCGAGGTCGAGGGCGGCATCGCCGTCATCACGATCAACCGGCCGCGGGCCAGGAACGCCGTCAACGGCGCCGTCGCGCGCGGCGTCGTCGCGGCGCTGGACGAGCTGGAGGAGCGCAAGGACGTCTCCGCGTACGTCCTCACCGGAGCCGGCGGCACGTTCTCCGCCGGCATGGACCTCAAGGGGTTCCTGACCGGCGACTTCCCGGTCGTGGAGGGGCGGGGCTTCGGCGGGCTCGCCGAGTCGCCGCCGAAGAAGCCCGTCGTCGCGGCCGTGGAGGGCTACGCCCTGGCCGGGGGCTTCGAGCTGGTGCTGTCCTGCGACATCGTCGTCGCCTCGGAGGAGGCGAAGTTCGGGCTGCCGGAGCCCAAGCGCGGCTTGGTCGCGGGCGCGGGCGGCGTGATGCGGCTGCCGCGCCGCATCCCGTACCACATCGCCATGGAGATGGCCCTGACCGGCGACCACTACCCTGCCTCGCGGCTGTACGAGCTCGGCCTGGTGAACCGCGTCACCCCGGCGGGCGAGGCGCTGGCCGTGGCCAAGGAGATGGCGGCCAAGATCGCCGCCAACGCTCCGCTGGCGCTGCTCGCGACCAAGCGGGTCATGGTGGAGTCCGCCGACTGGTCGCGCGACGAGATGTTCGCGAGGCAGGCCGAGATCATCAACCCCGTGTTCGGCTCCAAGGACGCGATGGAGGGCGCCGCCGCCTTCGCGGAGAAGCGTGCGCCCAACTGGGCGGGGGAGTGATCTCCGCGCTGGAACGATCATCCAGGCGCTGACGAACAGAAGGCGCATGTTGCGGATGGACGGCAACATGCGCCTTATTCGTGTCCCACGCGAAATCGCGGGTTAAACACGGTTTGCGTACGGTAAAGGGAGAGCAAAGCATTCCAGGGTCAGTCACAAGAGGAGAACGATGAGCGATTACGCGACCGGAGTTGCACCTGCCGGTCGAACCTCGGGTGAGGTGGTCAAGCGGCGCGTCGTCAGCCTGGTGACGGGAGCGCTCGGGGCCGCCATCGTCATCTCGCTCCTGGTGGCCGTCGAGTGGGCCGTCGAGGTCGCCGACTACGTCCTGCCGAAGGACCTTGACCAGTTCGGCATCGTCTCGCACGAGGTGAACGGCCTGCCGGGCATCTTGATGGCTCCGTTCCTGCACGCGGGGTTCCCGCACCTCATGGCGAACACCGTGCCGCTGGCCATCCTCGGCTTCCTCGCGGCCCTGCGGGGTCTCGGGCGCTTCTTCGTGGCGAGCCTCATCATCATCGTCGTCAGCGGCCTCGGGGTGTGGTTCCTCAGCCCTCCCGGACTGACCGTGGGCGCCAGCGGGCTGGTGTTCGGCTACTTCGGGTACGTCGTGACGCGCGGGCTCTTCGACCGCCACCTGCTCGACATCGCGCTCGGCATCGGGGTCGCCGTCCTGTACTACTCGCTCATCTGGGGAGTGCTCCCGGGCCAGCCCGGCATCTCGTGGCAGGGCCACCTGTTCGGCCTGGTGGGTGGCGTGCTCGCCGCCTGGGTGCTGCGCCGAAGGAGGCGGGCCGCCGCGCTCGCCTGACGTTTCCCGCAGCGTTTTTGATCGCAAAATGCGTCAAGAGGCTATTACCGCATCAAAGTACGTTAACAAGCATCTTAACTAGCCTTGACCGGGGTGACTGAGAGAGAATGTCGGCGTGAACAACCTGGGGTCTTTGGAGCGCGCCATCATGGAAGTGCTCTGGGACTCCGCGCATCCCTTGCTCGTCCGCGAGCTGCAGTCAGTGCTCAACGCGGACGCCGACAAGCTGCTCGCCTACACCACGGTGCAGACCGTCGCCGAGCGCCTGGTGAAGAAAGGCATGCTGGGCCGCGCGGCCGAGCGCAAGGCCTTCCGCTACTCCGCGAGACGCTCGCGCGACGAGCACGTCACGGCGGTCATGCTGGAGGCTCTCGCGGAGAGCCCCGACCGGGCCCCCGTGCTCTCCTGCTTCGCGCAGAGCGTCGATCTCGACGACGCGCTGCGCCTGCTCGAGGAGCTGGCCCGTCGCACGGGCCGGCACAGGCATGTCGGGGGCCCCGGCTGGGTTCCGCCGCCGTCTTCCTAGACCTGGTCCCGGGTTTCTTCCCGGGGCCCGGTCGCGGGCGTCGGGGCAGCCGTCAGAGGCGCTCGACCACGTGGTCGACGCAGGCCGTCAGCGCCTCGATGTCGGCCGGGTCGATCGCGGGGAACATCGCCACGCGGAGCTGGTTGCGGCCGAGCTTGCGGTAGGGCTCGGTGTCGACGATGCCGTTGGCCCGCAGCACCTTGGCGACCTCGGCCGCGTCGACCCCGTCTGCGAAGTCGATGGTGCCGACCACGTTGGACCGCTGCGCCGGGTCGGCGACGAACGGCGTGGTGTAGGCGGTCTTCTCGGCCCAGGTGTAGAGCCGGGACGCCGAGTCGGCGGTGCGCGAGGTGGTCCAGGCCAGGCCGCCGTTGCCGTTCATCCAGTCGAGCTGGTCGGCCAGCAGGAACAGGGTGGCCACGGCCGGGGTGTTGTAGGTCTGGTCCTTGACCGAGTTGTCGATCGCCGTGGGCAGGCTGAAGAACTCGGGGACGAACCGGCCACCGGCCGCGATCTCGTCGACCCGGGCCAGCGCGCGAGGGGAGAACAGCCCGATCCACAGGCCGCCGTCGGAGGCGAAGCTCTTCTGCGGCGCGAAGTAGTAGACGTCGAACTCGCCGGCCTCCACGGGCAGGCCGCCCGCGCCGGAGGTGGCGTCGACCAGGACCAGCGAGTCGTCGTCGCCCACCCGCTTGATCGGCATCGCCACGCCGGTGGAGGTCTCGTTGTGGGTCAGCGCGTAGACGTCGACGCCCGGCTCGGCCTTGGCGCTCGGGTGGCTGCCCACCTCGGACTTGATCACGGTCGGCTCCTCCAGCCACGGCGCCTTGGCCGCGACGGAGGCGAACTTCGACGAGAACTCGCCGAAGTGCAGGTGCTGGGACTTCTGCTTGATGAGCCCGAAGGCGGCGATGTCCCAGAACGCCGTGGTGCCGCCGTTGCCCAGCACGACCTCGTACCCCTCGGGGAGCGAGAACAGGTCGGAGAGACCCTCACGGACCCTGTGGACGAGGTTCTTGACGGGTTTCTGGCGATGGGATGTGCCCATCACGCTCGCGCCGGCGGCGGCCAGGGCGGCGAGCTGCTCAGGGCGTACCTTCGAAGGCCCGCAGCCGAAACGGCCGTCCGCGGGCTTGAGTTCAGCGGGAATCTCGATATCAGCCACCTAACCAAGGGTAGTGAGCTGCCTCGATGGTCACGCCGCGGGTCCGGATCGTGAGATGTGCGCAGGTGGGGGGTGTACGCGAAAGGCCCGCAACTGGGGGCTGCGGGCCCTCTTCAGTGGAGCTGGTCAGTTCTTGCCGATGACCTCGTCCGCTCCCGGGACGTCGTTCACCGAGCGCTGCGGGGGACCCACGTAGTCCGCGCTGGGGCGGACAAGCCTGCCCGTACGCTTCTGCTCCAGGATGTGGGCGGCCCAGCCGGCGGTGCGGGCGCAGGTGAACATCGAGGTGAACATGTGCGGGGGCACCTCGGCGAAGTCAAGCATGATCGCCGCCCAGAACTCGACGTTCGTGGCGAGGACGCGGTCGGGCTTGCGGGCGTGCAACTCGGCCAGCGCGGCGGTCTCCAGCGCGCACGCCACCTCGTAGCGGGGGGCGTTCAGCTCCTGGGCGGTGCGGCGGAGCACGCGGGCGCGGGGGTCCTCGGCGCGGTAGACGCGGTGGCCGAAGCCCATCAGGCGCTCGCCGCTGTCGAGGGCCTTCTTGACGTAGGTCTCGGCGCTCCCGATGCGCTCGACCTCTTCGATCATGTGCAGTACGCGGGCGGGGGCACCGCCGTGCAGCGGGCCGGACATGGCGCCCACCGCGCCCGACATGGCCGCGGCGACGTCGGCGCCGGTGGAGGCGATGACGCGGGCGGTGAACGTGGAGGCGTTCATGCCGTGCTCGGCGGCGGAGGTCCAGTACGCGTCGATGGCCTTGACGTGATCGGGGTCGGGCTCACCGCGCCAGCGGACCATGAACCGCTCGACGATCGTGGACGCCTCGTCGACGCGCGACTGCGGCACCATGGGCAGGCCGAGGCCACGGGCGGACTGGGCGACGAACGACAGCGCGGTGACCGAGGCGCGTGCGAGATCGTCGCGGGCCTGGGTCTCGTCGATGTCGAGGAGCTGGTGGAAGCCGTAGGCCGGGGCCAGCATGGCAAGGGCGCTCTGGACGTCGACGCGGATGTCACCGGAGTGGACAGGAATGGGGTACGGCTCGGCCGGGGGGAGGCCCGGCTTGAACTTGTTGTCGACCAGCAGGCCCCAGACGTGTCCGTAGGAGACCCGCCCGACCAGCTCTTCGATGTCGACGCCCCGGTAGCGAAGGGCGCCCCCTTCTTTGTCCGGTTCCGCGATCTCGGTCTCGAACGCTACTACGCCTTCCAGCCCCGGTTTGAAGTCGGACATTCGCGGCTGCCTCCCTTTCTTGAAGTCAAAGCCTTGATGTCGAGATACCGGCGGGTCATATTCAACCCCCTAGGCGGAAGTGCTCCGCCTCCGGACCCGCCGAAACGCCATCGTCCCTGGTGGGGGGTGCCGCTTCGGTGGTGGTGCCGGACGCGGAAGAATACCGGTCTGTGGATGCCGCCTCGAGCCCGCCGTCCTTCGCCGGGCTCCGCCGTACGTACGAGGGACAGCCGTTGAAAGAGGCCGACCTCGCCGCCGATCCCGTCACGCAGTTCGCTTCGTGGTTCGCCGACGCCGTGGAGGCCGGGCTTCCGGAGCCGAACGCCATGGTGCTCGCGACCGCCTCCGCGGGGGGCCTGCCGACCGCGAGGACCGTCCTGCTCAAGGGCTATGACCGTGAGGGGTTCGTCTTCTACACCAACTACGAGTCGCGCAAGGGCCGCGACCTCGCCGAGAACCCGCGCGCCTGCCTGGTCTTCCCCTGGCACCCGCTGCGCCGCCAGGTCCGCGTGGAGGGCAAGGTGGTACGGCTGCCGCGCGAGGACTCCGCCGCCTACTTCCAATCCCGCCCGTACGGCTCGCGCATCGGGGCGTGGGCCTCGCGGCAGTCGGCGGTCGTGCGATCGAGGGACGAGCTGGACGCGCGCTATCACGAGCTGGCGGAGCGCTGGCCCGAGGATCCGCCGATGCCCGACTTCTGGGGCGGGTTCCGAGTGGTGCCGACGGAGGTGGAGTTCTGGCAGGGGCAGACCGACCGCATGCATGATCGGCTGCGCTACCGCCGCTCCGGGGAGTCCTGGGTGGTGGAACGCCTCGCCCCGTGAGCCGTCGCTCATTTCGCCTGAGTAAAGTGCCCGAAGACGTCCCATATGTCCAGGGTTCGCGAGATGAGGAACACCGGTGGTCCAGTCAGGCCTGAAGCGGGTCGCCGTCGACATCAGGCCGTTGCGCATACCGGCGTACCGGAGGCTCGTCCTGGGGCAGGGCGTGTCCTTCATCGGCTTCCAGCTCACCTCGGTGGCGGTCAGTGCCCAGGTGTACGACATCACCGAGTCGTCGCTCTGGGTCGGCCTGCTGGGCCCGGCCAACCTGATCCCGCTGGTGATCTTCGGTCTGTGGGGCGGCGCCGTCGCCGACGCCGTGGACCGCCGCAGGCTGCTGCTCATCGGCTCCTTGGTCGCTTGGGCGGCCACCCTGGCCCTGCTTCTTCATGCCCTGTCCGGCCTCAATAACGTCTATCTCATGCTGGCCGTGGTGGCCGTGCAGTCCACCGGGTTCGCGATCACGTCGCCGGTGCGCGGCGCGATCATCCCCAGGCTCGTCCCCACCGAACGGGTCGCGGCGGCCAACACGCTGAACTTCCTTGTGAGCAGCGTCGGCACGGTGCTCGGCCCGCTGCTGGCCGGCATCGTGCTCGCGAAGGCGGGGTACCCCACGGCGTACCTCATCGACGTGGTGCTCTTCGGTGCCGGGTTCTACGCGGCCTTCCGGCTGCCGCGGCTCGACCCTCTCGGCGAGATCTCACGCCCCGGCCTGCGGTCGGTGGTCGACGGGCTCCGCTACATCGGGGGCCAGCCCATCGTGATGATGTCGTTCGTGGTGGACATCATCGCCATGGCCTTCGCGATGCCCCGGGCGCTGTATCCGGAGATCGCGGCCGAGCGGTTCGGAGGGTCCGCGATCGCGTTCGGCTGGCTCTCGGCGAGCCTCGCCATCGGGGCGGTCGTGGCGGGGCTGCTGTCCGGATGGGTCGGGCGGGTACGCCGCCAGGGCGTGGCGCTGACCATCGTGATCTCGCTCTGGGGCCTCACCGTCGCCGCGTCCGCGCTCGCGCAGCCGCTGTGGCTGATCGTCGCGCTGCTGGCCGTCGGGGGCGCCATCGACCTGGTGTCGGCCGTCTGGCGGCAGACGATCCTGCAGACCTACGCCCCCGACGAGATGCGCGGGCGCATGCAGGGGGTGTTCATGGTCGTGGTGGCGGGCGGTCCCCGGCTCGGAGACCTGCGGGCGGGCACGACGGCGAGCGCGTTCGGGCTCGTGCCGGCCTGGGCGGGCGGCGGGCTGCTCTGCGCGGTGATCGTGCTGTTCGCCGGGTTCGCCGTGCCCGCCTTCAGGAACTACGACGCGGTCGCCGAACGCCTTCGCAGGGTGACGAACGTCACCGCTGGGAACGCACCCGACGAAAGATCACGTTCTCGGCGTTCGCGCGACGCCGGAGGCGAAGAGTGAGATCCTGGGGGCGGAGTCACGTCCTCCCGCTGTCGCGGTCGTTCCCCGTCTCGGGCGGTTCTGTCAGTAGGTCTGCGTAAGCTCTGTTCCGACGTCTGAGTCGTGCCCTCGGGGCAACCTTCTCAGCCTGCTCACACGCGGCTGTCAACGCAGATAGACGTAGCATCGATACTTGGGAGGGGAGGAGCCTTGACCGCACACGGCCTCATCGACACCACGGAGATGTATCTGCGCACCATCTTCGAGTTGGAAGAGGAGGGGATCACCCCTCTACGCGCGCGCATCGCCGAGCGCCTGCAGCAGAGCGGACCGACGGTCAGTCAGACGGTGGCTCGCATGGAGCGCGACGGCCTTGTCCGCGTCGAGGGCGACCGCCACCTGACGATGACGGACCTCGGGCGCACGCTCGCCACCAGGGTGATGCGCAAACACCGTCTGGCGGAGTGCCTCCTCACCCAGGTCATCGGTCTGCCGTGGGAAGAGGTCCACATCGAGGCCTGCCGCTGGGAGCATGTGATGTCGGAGTCGGTGGAGACCCGTTTGGTCAGCCTCCTCGGCAATCCGGTGGTCTGCCCTCACGGCAATCCGATCCCCGGTCTTGATGAGCTGGGCGTCAAAAAGTCTGAACTGTCCGTTGATGTGGTGATCTCCGCCATGGCCGATGTCGCCGGGCCAAGAGATATACCCGTGGTGGTCCGCCGAATTAGCGAACAAGTGCAAAGTGATCCCGCTGTGATGCTTAAACTCAAGCAAGTTGGGATACAACCCGGACGCGAGGTGACGCTCGCGGCGAGCGACGACGGTGTACGGGTGACAGGTGACGATGAAGCGGACCACACTCCCGCGGACTTCCCGCGCGATGTCGCCGCGCATGTCTTCGTCTCCCTCCGCTGATCGTTCAGGGTGTGCTTGGTTGGTTCCCCCTGGGGAGGCCCCCCTTCCCTTGTCCGATGACCCGGCCTTCCCGGATCCTCCGGGTGGACACCGCCTAGCCGCCGAGGCTGCTGCAGGAGCGCACGTGTTCCTCTTTGTGATTGACCCTCTCCGAGGGGTGGCCGCCAGATGAAGCGATGGGGGGACCTCTCGCAGGACGCGGCCGATCACCTGACGGCGGAGTCCGTCCTCGACAACGCCGAGATGGCGGTCGTCGTCACAGATCGCTTCAGCAACGTGCTCTATTGGAACCCGTTCGCCGAGCGGCTGTTCGGCCGTCCGGACCGTCCGGTGGGCGGCGATGAGACCGTCCTGTCCTTAGGCATCATGGAGAAGGACCACCCTCTCGCCGTCGAGCTCGCCAAACACGTCCTGAAGGGCGGCGTCTGGGAGGGCACCTTCGACGTGGCGCGCGGCGACGGCACCATCATCTACGTCCGGGCCCAGGCGGTCCCCCTCCGCCACCCCTCCGGCTCGGTCACCGGCATCGTGATCACCGCCCGCGAGGCGATGCGCAGCAACGAGCGTGAGAAGGACCGCTTCGGCCTGCTGGAGCGCATCGGCGAGCGGCTCGCCAGCTCGCTGTACGTCGAGGAGACGCTCAACCGGGTCGCCGAGATGCTGGTGCCCCAGTTCGCCGACCACTGCTTCATCGAGCTCACCGAGGGCGACCGGCTGGTCCGCAAGGTCTCCACCCACGTGCAGGGCTGGACACCCCCGCCCGACACCTGGCGCCCCGTCGGCTCGGAGATCCGCTATCCCGCCGGCCACTACGCCGAGATCGCCCTGCGCCGCCAGGAGACGATCATCGTCGAGGACTTCGCGCAGATGAGCTATCCCTCGCCGAGCGAGGAGAGCGCCAAGCTGTGCGGAGAGATCGGCATGACCTCGGCCATCGTGGCGCCGCTGTGCGCGCGCGGCGAGACGCTCGGCCTGATGTATCTCGGCATGTCCAACCTCACCGATCGCAGGTCGCCCCACTACGACGCCTTCGACCGCGACTTCGTCGGCGCCATCGCCACCCGGGTCGCGCTGGCCGTCGACAACGCCCTGCTGTTCGAGGAGGAGCGGCACACCGCCGAGTCCTTCCAGAAATACCTGCTCCCGCGTGAGCTGCCCCAGCTCGACGGCCTGGAGATCGCGGTCCGCTACTACCCCGCCGCCCCGCTCGCCTCCCACGGGCAGGGCATCCAGACCCAGGTCGGCGGCGACTGGTACGACGTGATCCCCCTGTCCGCGGGCCGGGTCGGCATCGTCATCGGCGACGTCGAGGGCCGCGGAGCCAAGGCGGCCGCGATCATGGGCCAGCTCAGGGCCGCGCTGCGCGCCTTCGCCCAGGACGACAAGTCCCCGGCCGACATCCTGGCCCGGCTCAACGAGTGGACGCGCATCGTCGCCCCGCTGGAGCTCGACGACTACGGCGCCGACGTCAGCACCCCGCCGATCGTCACCTGCCAGTACCTCGTGTACGACGCGTGGTCGCGGCAGCTCTCGTTCGCCAACGCGGGCCACTCCCCGCCCCTGCTGATCGTCGATGGCGTCGTCACCGAGCTCGACATCTCAGAGGTCGGTCAGCCGCTCGGCGTCAACGCCAAGGGCATGCACGCCGACCTGGTCTACAAGGAGGAGAGCCGGGTGTTACCGCCCGGTGCCGCGCTCCTGCTCTACACCGACGGCCTGGTCGACCGGCGCCCGGTCCGCGAGTCCGGCGAGTCGCCGCTGACCGATGACGAGACCCTCCGCATCCTCTGCGAGAAGGTCGCCAAGGCCTCGGCCGACACGGTCGAGCGCATCGCCGACGCCGCGACGGTCGCCGTTCCGGGCGAGATCGACGACGACATGGCCATCCTCGTGATCCGTTCCGCCGGCAAGGAGCTGAAGTTCGAGGAGCGCACCTTCCCCGCTCAGCCGATCATGGTGGGTGAGGCCCGGCGCATGGCCTCTGAGGCGTTCACGAGCTGGGGGGTCCCCGGTGAGCGTTCCGAGCTGGCATGCCTCCTCGTCTCCGAGGTCGTCACCAACGTCGTGCTACACGCGGCCAGTGCCAGCATCCCCCGCAGGGAGCTCGTGCTCGACGGCCCGCCGCTGCCGTTCGACGAGTCGTGGGACGTTCCCGGCTTCGACAACGAGATCGTCAACGAGAAGGAGTTCACGCTGCGGCTGCGCCGTGGCGAGGAGTCCATCTGGGTCGAGGTCTTCGACCAGGATCTCCGGCTGCCCCGCATCCGCAGCGCCGGCGAGAACGACGAGGGCGGCCGTGGCCTCTACCTCGTCGACCAGCTCGCCCGCCGCTGGGGCTCCCGCCCCACCAAGGAGGGCAAGGCGGTCTGGTTCGAGATCCCGACGCGGGGGCGTTAGGGTTCGCGCGCTTTGTATGACCACCGCTGAGAATGGCGGTTCCCTCGCCGTGTCCACCTCGCCCGTGACAGGGGACGCCGCCTATCATCGTGACCGGGCACCACAGACGTCGTCACCGTCTGGGTGAGGCGCACGAGGTGTTCGTGAGATGCCCATGGAGGCATTCCACCGTGTCAGTCGAGCTGAACCACACCATCGTCATGGCCCGTGACCGGCAGGTTTCCGCCGACTTCATGGCCACCATCCTGGGCCTGGAGGTCGGACCACCCTTCGGCCCGTTCCTGCCCGTCGCGACCAGCAACGACGTCACCTTGTACTTCGCGAACAGCGACGAGGACACGATCACCGCGCAGCACTACGCGTTCCTGGTCTCCGAGCAGGAATTCGACACGATCTTCGAGCGGATCCAGCAGGCCGGGATCACCTACTACGCCGACCCGTCGCTCCAGCACCCAGGCGAGAGCAACCGCCGCGCCGGCGGCCGAGGCACGTACTGCCTGGACCCGGACGACCCCTTCCCGGAGAACCTCACCCGGCCGTACGGCAGCCGCGAAGAGTAACGCAGGCCGTGTGCGTGCCGCACGCTGAGCCCCGCACGAGTCCCACGCCGCCGGCTCAGGGATGACCGGGCGGCACCGTGACAGGCCCGAGGATGGGTGCTTGACTCAGGCTCATGGAACTGGCCTACGAACGGCGCGGCGACGGTCCACCCCTGGTGCTGATGCACGGCATAGGTCACCACTGGCAGGCCTGGGAGCCCGTCATCGACCTGCTCGCCCGGTCGCGTGACGTCATCGCCGTGGACCTCCCCGGCTTCGGCGTCTCTCCTCCGCTCCCGTCCGGCACGCCGTACAGCCCGGAGACCCTCGCGGACGCGGTCGAGTCGTTCTTCGCCCACCTCGGGGTGAGCGAGCCGCACGTGGCGGGCAACTCGCTCGGCGGCTACATCGCGCTCACCCTGGCCGCGCGAGGCACGGTCCGTACGGCCACCGCGCTGTCGCCCGCGGGTTTCTGGGTCGGCGCCGAGCCCCTTCTGGCACACGTCATCCTGCGCGGCCTGCGCGACCTGTCCCGGTCGCTGCCCACGGGCCGTACGGACGCCCTGGCCCGGTCGGCGGTGGGCCGCGCGCTGTCGGTGGGGTTCATCGTCGCCCGCCCCTCACGCATGACGCCCGAGGCCGTCATCGCGGGCGGCCGCGCCCTCAGCGGCGCGGTCGGTTTCGACGAGACGCTGAGATCGTTCCGCTCGGTCGTGCCTCCGGGGCCGCCGAAGGTGCCGATCACGATCGCGTGGGGAGAGCGCGACCGGGTGCTGCTGCGCCGGCAGGCCGTGCGGGCCGCGAAGTGGTCGGACCAGCGGGTGAAGCTCCTCAGGGGCTGCGGTCACGTGCCCATGAGCGACGACCCCGAACTGGTCGGCCGGGTGCTGCTGGAGGGCAGCTCTCACTGACGGCTCTTCCGGCGTCCGGCCTTCCCCGGAACCGCGACACCGTGCCCGACTAGCGTCCCCCCAGCTCGGTGGTGATGCTGTCGGCGTAGCGGCGGACGAGGGCGCCGATCTCGGCGGCGGCGTCGGCACGCATCTCGTGCTTGAGCGCCGTCACGCTGATCGCGCCGACGCAGGTAGCCGTGCGGTCGTGCACGCTCGCACCGATGCACACGACTCCGGCCGTGTCCTCCTCATCGTCGACCGCGTAGCCCCGTTCGGCGGTGCGGTGCAGGTCGCGCAGCAGGGTGTCGATGTCGACGATGGTGTTGGGGCCACGCGCGAGGAGGCCGATCGGCTCGATGATCGCGCGGACCTCGTCGTCCCCGAGGGTGGCGAGCATCGCCTTGCCGATCGCGGTGGCGTGTGGCAGCTCGCGGCGGCCGAGGAACGGGGCGATGCGGATGGTGCCGGGGCCGTCGATCCGCCCGATGGCCACGGCGTACCCCTCATCGAAGATGGCGAGACGTGAGGTCAGGCCGGCCACTCGGGTCAGCTCCTCCAGGTAGGGCATCGCGACCTCGCGGAGCCCGGTCTGGGAGGTCACCTGGTCTCCCAGGTAGGCGAAACTCAGGCCGAGGCGGTATCGCCGGGTCGGGCCGCTCCCATGGCTGGCCACGAATCCACGTCGCAACAGTGTCTGCAGGATGGAGTAGGCGCTGCTCTTGGACATGCCGACGGCGGTCGCGACCTCGGTGACGGCCAGTCCGTCGCGTCCACCGTGTCCGAGGGCCTCCACCACGTCGAGGGCGTGGTCGAGGCTCTTCACGCGGTACTTGTCGGCGTTGTCAGCGTTTGGGGTCACCGAACGATTATCGGTATTACCGAACGCAGACGTCAACCCTCGCACGTAAAGTGCTGCATACCTCCTTGACGTCCACAATTTCCCAATGCCATAGTTTTGCAGGACATAACCCCGTTTGGTGATACCGAACAAGATCTAGGGTGGAACGTATGCTCCGCTATCGCTCCTGGTCGCTAGGCGCGGCCGGTCTCGCCGCCGTCCTCGCGACCGCAGGTTGTCAGGCCTCGAAGACGTCGACCTCCACGGGGATTGAGGTGCCTGCCCAGGCGATGTCGCACACGTTCTCGTGGGGCCAGTTCAAGCTCGCGCCTCGTATCGCCGAAAAACTCAAGAGCGGCGAGCAGGCGAACGTGATCATCGACATCCAGGGCACCGCGCTGCCGATCCAGGGCGCGCAGATGCGCATCGGCATGCAACGCGGATGCGACAAGGAGCAGGCCCGGCTGAGCATCTCGTGCCGGCTCACCGGCCCGGTCACCACCAACACCTCGGCGCAGCTGGCCGAGCTTGAGACGCTGCTCAGCGGCAACCAGGTCGACTGCCTGGGCCTTCAGTCGCCCCTTCCCGACCAGTACGTGGGCATCATCAACAAGTACGTCCAGGCCGGCGTTCCGGTCTTCACCCTGAACAACGACGTTCCCAACTCGAAGAGGTTCGCGTTCTACGCGCTGAACGAGCAGCAGTCCGGCGAGATCAACGGCAAGACCACCGCGGCCATCGTCAAGGCCAAGGGCTACCAGCTCGGCACCGTCGCCCTCGGAAGTGGCCAGCCGGCGGGGCCTTGGGCACAGGCCCGCATGACCGGCTTCGTGGCCGGGTTCAAGTCCGCCTTCCCCCAGACCCCCTTCTTCAACGATCCCAAGAGCGGCATCCCCACCGGCGACAACTTCACCACCCAGGAAGTTCTCAACAGCGTCGGGCCGTTCCTGCTGGCACACAACGACGTCAACCTCTTCTTCCACACCGACCAGGGGGTCGAGGGGGTCGGCGACATCATCAAGAGCAAGAACCTGACCGGCAAGGTGTGGACCTCCGGCTTCAACGTCAGCGGTCCGATCCTCGACTCGATCGACGCGGGCCGGACGCTGGTCACCATCGACCAGGGCTTCGACAACCAGGCCGAGGCGCCCGTCTCGGCGTGCGTGGACTACCTGACGAGCGGCAAGGTCCCGGCGGAGCCCCTTCAGTACCTGCAGCCGATCGTGATCACCAAGGACGGCGGCGCCGGGCTCATGACAACCGCCGAGGCACGCAAGCGCCTCGCCGACGCCACGACGCGGTAGACGTGCGTCCCGCCGGAACAGTCGTCGCGGCGACGAGTCGCTCAACGTGCATCGAGTGTCAGGAGGTGTCACATGTCAACCGCAGCCGACGTCGTTAGTCCACCCGTCCAGCGCGCGGCGCTGCCCTTGGAGCGCCTGCGAACGCTGGGACTGGTGCTCGCGATCATCCTGATCGGCCTGTTCTTCCAGTCGCAACGGTCGACATTCCTCAGCAGCGACAACCTGTTGACCCTGCTGCGGTCGATGTCCTCGCTCGGCATCATCGCCTTCGCCCAGCTGCTCGTCATCCTGCTGGGTGAGATCGACCTCGCCGTGGGCGCGATCTACGGCTTGGTCTCGACCTCCCTGGCGGTGCTGTGGCTGGGCGGCGGAAGCCTCCCCTTCACGCTCCCGTTCCTCCCAGCCCTGGCGGCGGCGTTGCTCATAGGCCTGTTCGCCGGCGCGCTGAGCGGGTTCCTGACCGCCTACCTCAAGATCCACTCATTCATCGCGACCCTTGGGCTGCTCAGCCTCGCGTCCGGCACCGAGCTGCTGATCAGCAACGCCTCCACGTTCAACCCCGCGTACAACACCCCGCCCCCACCCTCGTGGGAGCTGGGCATCTTCCAGGCCCTCGGCGGCACGCAGCTGCCGTTCGGCATTCCGATCCAGGTGCTGTGGCTCGTGCTCTTCTTCGGCCTCTTCTGGTTCCTCCGCCACCGGAGTATCGCCGGGTTCCGCCTCCTGGCGATCGGGGGCAATCCCAAGGCCGCGGCCATCGCGCGCCTGCCGATCCGGCGCTACCGGCTGGTGGTCTTCATGGTCAGCGCCCTGATGGCGGCCATCGCCGGCATTCTGGACTTCTCCTATGTCGGCTCGGTCGGGCCGAACTCCGCCGGCCAGCTCAATCTCCAGGTGATCGCCGCCGTGGTGATCGGTGGCGCGAGCCTGATGGGTGGGCGCGGCACCATCTGGGGCACCCTCCTCGGAGCGGTGCTGCTCGCCGTGCTGGCCAACGGTCTCGCCCTGCTCGGTATCGGTGCCTTCGCCCAGCTGCTCTTCGTGGGATTCGTGACCATCGGAGCGGTGATCCTCGACCGGGTGACAAGTGATCTCGGCAGCCGCCGCCGGGGGATGGCGGTCGGGAGTGCGACCTCATGACCACCATGGAGATCCGAGGAGTGCGCAAGCGGTTCGGGAACACGCAGGCGCTGGCCGGAGTCGACCTCACCCTGCGCGGTGGCGAGATCCTCGGCATCGCCGGGCCCAATGGCGCCGGTAAGAGCACCTTGACGAAGATCCTCTGCGGCGAGGAGTCGATGGACTCCGGCGAGATCCTCGTCGACGGACGCCTGTGGCAGCCGGGAGACGCCTCCGACCCCATCGCCATCGTTCACCAGGAACCCCAGGTGTGGACCAATCTCACCCTTGAGGAGAACCTTCTCGTGGGGAACGAGGGCTCCTGGTGGCGATCCCCGGTGGCAGGAGAGGAACAGCGGCGCATCCTGCGATCGCTGGGCGTCGCACACCTGGCCGACCAGCCGTTGGAACGGTGCACGCTCGCGGTGCGGCAGCGGACGGAGATCGCTCGCGCTCTGGTCCGGTCGGCCAGGTTCTTCCTGTTCGACGAGCCGAACTCCGCCCTCACCGACGAGGAGTCTCACGCCCTCTTCGCCTTCATGCACGGTCTGGCGGATCAGGGCTACATCGTGGTCTTCATCTCCCACCGCCTGTCCGAGATGGTCGCGCACTGTGACCGCGTCGTGGTGATCAGGGACGGCCTGCCGGCGGCCACCCTAACCGGGGACGCGCTCACCGAGACGGCCATCGCCGTCGAGCTCGTCGCCGGCCAGTCGCTGCGCACCGAGCGCCGCGCGACCCCCAGGCTCACCGACGGCGAGAAAGCCGCGGAGGTGCTGGCCGTGACCGCCTGGAGTGACGGCGCCGGGTCGTTCAGCCCGTTGGACCTGACGCTTCGTCAGGGAGACGTGCTGGCGGTCGTCGGCGTGGAGGGGTCCGGCGGGCGCGAGCTGGTGGCCTCCCTGGGCGGGCATCGCCCCGCGACCGGCACGGCCAGGGTGAACGGCGCGCATGGTGCCAAGGCGCTCCGGACCAGGACCTCCTATCTCTCGGCGGACCGCCAGGAGATGCTGTTCCACCACATGTCCGTGGGTGAGAACCTCGTCCTCCGTCTCGGACGCCGCGAGATCTGCGGGCCGTTCGCGCGCCTTCGCCGACGGGAGATCCAGTCCCGGTCGAATCAGATGATCGAGCGGTACGCGGTCCGTACCTCAGGACCGGCCCAGAACCTGTCGGCGCTCAGCGGTGGGAACCAGCAGAAGGTGGCCATCGCCGCCGCGATGGCCACCATGCCCGATGTGCTGGTCATCGAGGAGCCCACCCGCGGCGTGGACATCGGCAGCAAGGCCGAGATCTACACCATGCTCAACGAGTTCGCCGCCGACGGCCGCGCCGTCGTCGTGTTCTGCACCGAGGCCCCCGAGGTCTTCGAGGCAGCCAACCGGGTGATGGTCCTGGAAGGCGGCCGGATCGTCCAGGAGTTGGCGGTCGGCGACTACGACACCGTCGACGCCTTCGCGCACGCCCTCGCGCTGCTCGAAGGCGTCGACACGACCCAGGATCAGCCCTCGACCGGTCTCACGACCCTCGTCGGCCCGTCCGAGAGAACGGAGGAATCATCGTGACGACCTCGCCCCGCTGGCGCGTCGGGATGGACACGGGTGGGACGTTCACCGACCTCGTCGCGCTGTCCGACCAGGGACAGCTGCTGCTACGGAAGGTCAGCTCTACTCCGCGTCGCCCCTCCGACGCCGTGTTCGCCGCGCTGGAGCGCACCGGCCTGGACCTGACCGGCGACCTCGACGACTTCGTCCTCGGCACCACGATCGCCACGAACGCCGTGATCATGCGCCGCGGCGCCCCCGTCATCCTGCTCACCACGGCCGGTTTCGAGGACGTCCTCTACATTCAGCGCATCGACCGTCCCGGCAGGTACGACCTGCAGTGGGTCAAGGCGGAGCCGTACGCCCCTCGCCGGAACACGGTCGGGGTCAGGGAACGGGTGCTCGCCGACGGGACGGTCCGCCTCGCGCTGGCGGACGAGGAGGTCGACCGGGTGATCGAGGCCGTCGGCGGACTGCTGGCGGAGCACGACGGTGCGGCCATCGCGGTGTGCCTGCTCAACAGCTATCTCAACCCCGACCATGAGCGTGCCCTGGCGGCGAAGCTGCGTGCGGCCTTCCCGCAGGTGGCGGTCTCGCTGTCGGCTGAGGTGGCCCCCGTGTGGCGGGAGTACGAGCGCACGGCCACCACCGTGATGGACGCCTACGTGAGCCCCATCGTCCAGCGGTTCGCGCGAACTCTGGCGTCGGGCCTGGATGAGCGTGCCATGTCGGGATGGCACGCCCTCATGAAGTCCAACGGCGGCCAGGTGCCACTCGAGCACTCCGCCGACCGGCCCATCGAGCTCGTCCTGTCCGGGCTGGCCGGCGGCATGATGGGCGGCGGCTACTGGGCGCGTGCGGTCGGGTCGGAGAAGGCCGTCACCCTCGACATGGGCGGTACCAGCGCCGATGTCGGAGTGGTGGTGGATGGGCAGCTCCAGTACACGGGCCTGTTCGAAGTGGAGTGGGGCGTGCCCATCGCCGTACCCATCATCGACGTCTCGACGATCGGCGCCGGCGGGAGCTCGCTTGCCTACGTGGGCAACGACGGGCTGCTGCACGTCGGACCGGACAGCGCCGGGGCCGACCCCGGCCCGGTGTGCTACGGCCGGGGCGGCACCCAGCCGACGGTGACCGACGCCAACCTGGTCATGGGGCGGCTGCATCCGGATCACTTCCTCGGCGGGGAGCTGAGCCTGGACGCGGAACGCGCCGAGGCGGCGGTCGGTGAGCTGGCTGACTCGCTGGAACTGGGCGTCGACGCCGCCGCCGAGGCGATCCTCACCCTGGCCGTGGAGAACATGGCCGGCGCGGTACGGCTGGTCACCGTCGACCGTGGGCATGACTACCGCGAGTTCGACCTGGTCGCCTTCGGCGGCGCCGGCCCGCTCCACGCGGCGGCCATCGCCCGGCACATGCGGATGCGGCGGGTTGTCGTGCCGCCGACGCCCGGTCTGGTGTCGGCGTTCGGGACGATCATCTCCGACCAGCGCGTGGACCGCAGGATGACGGCCGTCCGTCGGCTCGACACCCCGGAGGCGGCGGACCTGGCCGGCATCCTGGCCCGCCTTGCCCGGGAGGCGCACGCGGAGCTGGCCGCGCAGCGCCGAGCCGACGCGACCGGCGACATCGTCGTTACCACGTACGTGAGCTGCCGGTACGTCGGGCAGAACTACGAGCAGGAGATCCGGACTTACCGGGGCCACCTCGACCGCTCGTATGAGTCACTGCTCCCGGCCTCTCCGGACGATCCGGACCTGAACGGGCGCCTGTCGGAGATGTTCCACGCCTCGCACGCCCGTGTGTACGGGTACGACCTCCCGGAGCAGGCCGTGCAGACCGTCTACGTCGGCGCGACCGCCCTCCTCGCGGGAGGAGAGGTGCGGTTCGTCCCCTACGCGCGCACCACTCCGAATCCAAGGATCTCGACCAGGAGAGTGCAGGTCGGCGAAGGCGTCTGGGCCGACACCGTGGTCGTCGACCGCGAGGAACTCCCGCCGGGCTACGTGCTGAACGGACCGGCGATCGTGGAGGAGCCCAACTCGACCACCTTCGTCCCTCCCGGCTATCGCATGGAAGTGGACGGGACGTACTGCCTGATCATCGAGGCCGTCAAGGGTCTCGGGGAGAGCCTCGACACGGGAGCGGACGCGTGAGCACACGGACGGGCACGGACGTTGACAAGATCACCCTGACCCTGGTCCACCGCCAGCTGGTCAACACCTGCGACGAGATGGCCGTCTCCATGATGAGGACCGCCTACTCGCCGATCTTCTCGGAGGGTCTGGACTTCTCCACGCTCATCCTCGACCGGGACGGCAACCTCGTCGCCAACGCGGGCCTGAACCCCTCGATGCTCGGGGCGTCGTTGTACGCGGCGACCTGGATAGTGCGAGAGGTCGGCGCGGAGAACTTCGCCGAGGGCGATGTCTACATCCACAACGACCCCTACCGGGGCGGCTCGCACATGCCCGAGCACATGATGGTCATGCCGATGTTCGTCGACGGGGAGCTCGTCGCCTTCATCGGCAACATCGCGCACATGGCCGAGATCGGCGGGATGGCGCCCGGATCCTTCGCCGCCACCGCCACCGACGTGTACCAGGAAGGGCTCCGGCTTCCCCCGGTCCTGTTCTACCGAGGCGGTGAACCCGTCAGGGACATCTGGCGCATCATGCTCGCCAACCACCGGACGCCCAACGACTCCTGGGGGGACCTCCACGCGATGTACGGGTCGCTCCAGGTGGGTCGTCGCCGCCTGGAGCAGCTGATGGAGGAGCGTGGCATCGACCTGGTGACCGGGGTGTTCAGCGGCATCCAGGACTACACCGAGGCTGCGCTCCGGGAGAACATCCGAGCGCTGCCCGACGGCGTCTACCACGGGATGGAATGGTTCGACGACGACGGCATCACCGCGACCCCGTACGCGATCCGCCTCAGCCTGATCGTCGAGGATGACGAGATCATCTTCGACTACTCCCGCTCGGATCCCCAGGCGACCGGGCCGATCAACGCGCCGTACGTCGTGACCATGTCCGCGTCGCTGAACGCGCTCCTGTACATGATCGGAAGTGACCTGCCGGTCAACGCGGGCCTCAACCGCCCGGTCCGGGTCGTCACCAAGCCCGGCACCATCTGCTGCGTGCAGCTGCCGGGCGCCTGCGTCGGCGGCCAGACCGAGTACCAGCCCCGCGTCATGGAGATGATCATGGGCCAGGTCCTCGGGCCCCTCCTGCCGGAGCGGGCCGCCGCGTCCAGCGGCAACACCTCGCTCAACTTCCTGTTCGGCGGCATCGATCCTCGCACCGGTGACTATTACGCCCACTACCACTTTGAGGCCACCGGCTGGGGCGGCCGGATGACCACCGACGGCAACAACGCGACCATGCCTCCCCACGCCAACTGCCGCAACACACCCGTCGAGATCTTCGAACTGCGATGGCCATGGATCCACGAGAGCTACCGGCTCGCCCGCGACGAGGTGGGAGCGGGCCGTCTGCGCGGCGGCGCGGGCGTGGTCCGGGTGCTGGAGGTCGCCGCGGAGACCATCTCCGTGAGCGCGCTATCCGACCGGGCCCACCAGGAACCGTGGGGGCTGTTCGGCGGGTCGGACGGCAGCCGCACCAGGATCGAGATCAGCCCGGCGGGAAGCGACGAGTTCGTCAGCTTCCAGCGGCACTTCGGGCTGGTGAGCCCGACCAAGTTCACCAACGTCCGTCTGCACCGCGGCGACCGGGTGCGCCTGACGTCCCCCTCGGGCGCCGGCTACGGGCCACCGGCAGAGCGCGTCCCCCAGCTCGTCGCACAGGACGTTCGTGAGGGCTACGTGAGCCCCGAGGACGCGGAGTCGGTGTACGCGGTCCGCCTGGACGCCGCGGGCGACGTCGACCATGTGGCCACCGTCCGTCTCCGTGAAGGGACATCCGCATGAGCTGGCTGGATCTGACCAAGAGCTGGCAGGACACCTCCGTCGACTACTGCGACGTATGTGGAAATCTCCTGATCCATACGTACTGGGAGTTCGCCGACGGCGACACCACCCTGCGGGCCTGCCGGCAGCAGGACGAAGCGCTGTGGCACCGCCTCAAGCGCCTCAGAGCCGAATACCCGCCGGTCGACCGCACACTGCCGCCGGGACTGGTGGCCGCGCGCGACCAGCGCGAGTAAGGCCAGTTCATCCTCCCAACCGTCCCGTCCTTGGCGTTCTCATCGAGGAGAAAAATGCCAACGCTAGTGAACCAGACCTACCGGCTGCCGTATCGGCACGGCGTCACTCCGAGCCGTGGTCGCTTTCCGGACGGTGCCAGCTTCCGCATCGAGATCCCCAGCGTCGAGAACCCGTCGGTCCTTGAGGCGGTGCTGTCCGCCGCCGCCAAGCACGACGTCGTGGTGAACCGTGTCTCGCAGGGATCAGGGGCCATGCTGCTCACCACGTCCGAACTGCGCGACATGGCCGCGATGGGCGCCGAGAACGGCATCGAGGTGTCGCTCTTCGTAGGACCGCGCGAGTCCTTCGACGTGGGAGCCAACGCGCGTACCCCCGAGGGCGCGGGACGCGGGGGACAGCTGCGCGGGGTGCGTCAGCTGATGTACGGGGTCGAGGACGTCGTCCGGGCCGTGGACGCGGGCATCCGGAGCTTCCTCATCGCCGACATCGGACTGCTCGTGGCCCTCCGCGACCTTCAGCGGACCGGTGACCTCCCCGATGAGTGCGTGTGGAAGGTCAGCGTCTCCCTCGCCCCCTCTAATCCGGCGGCGCTGCGGGTGCTCGCGGATCTCGGGGCGTCCACGGTGAACGTCCCTTCGGACCTGGCGTACGCGGACCTGGCCGACATGCGGGCGGTCACCGATCTCCCGCTCGACCTCTATCTCGAGTCGTCCGACGGCCTCGGGGGCGTGGTCCGGGGTCATGAGATCGCGGATCTCGTCGCGATCGGGGCACCGCTGTACACGAAGTTCGGCCTGCGCAACGCCCGGGACGTCTACCCGTGCGGGGAGCAACTCCTCGACGACGCGATCCGCAATGTCCGCGCCAAGGTCCATCGGGCGGCGGTCGCCCTCGAATGGCTGGCTCGCTCCGGTACCGGCGCGGTGCAGTCCAAGCCGCACGCGGCTGGGCTCGGCCTTCCCCGCCGGGCGGCCTAGCGTGAGCGCCGACCGTGACCAGAGGCGGCGGTCAAGGCCGTGACGGCGTCGTTGCGCAGCGCCGCGTGGTTCGACGGTGACGACGAGGTCGCCGTCGAGCACCGCGCCGCCCTCGGGTCGCTCGGGATCACCATCTCGCCCGCCGACCCCCGGCCGGTCATAGGCATCGCGCAGTCCGTCAGTGACCTCAACCCCTGCAACGAGGGACTCCGCGACCTGGCCGAGGCGGTGAAGGAAGGCGTGCGGGCGGCGGGGGGAATCCCCCTTGAGTTCCCCACCATCAGCCTGGGCGAGGACCTCATGAAGCCCAGCGCCATGCTGTACCGAAATCTCATGGCCATGGACGTCGAGGAGACCCTGCGGGCCCACCCGATCGACGGGGTGGTCCTGCTGGGCAACTGCGACAAGACGATCCCCGCGCAGCTCATGGCCGCCGCGAGCGCTGATCTCCCGGCGATCCAGGTGGCCGGCGGATCCCGGCCGGTCGCGACCTTCCGGGGAAAGCCGGTCGGCGCGGGAACGGACCTCTGGCGGCTCTGGGAGGAGTACCGCACCGGTGAGCTGAGCCCGGAGGACTGGGCCGCGTTCGAGCGCTGCCTCAGCTGTGGTCCGGGCGCCTGCAACACGATGGGGACGGCGTCGACCATGGCGCTTCTCGCCGAAGCGGTTGGCATGTCCCTGCCGGGGACGTCGTCGATCCCGACCGGTGACCCCCGTGCCCGGGTGGCGGCCGAACAAGCCGGTCGCCGGGTCGTGGCCATGGTTGAGGAGGGGCTTCGCCCTTCGACGATCATGACCTCGGCCGCCTTCGACAACGGGGTCACGGTGCTCGCCGCGATCGGCGGGTCGACCAACGCCGTCATCCATCTCTGCGCGATAGCCGGTCGGCTGGGTCTGCGGATCCCTCTCGAACGGTTCCAGCAGCTGGGCCATCGTGTCCCCGTCCTCGCCGACGTGTCGCCATCGGGGCGCTACCTGATGGACGCCTTCGACCGGGCCGGCGGGCTGCCCGCCCTCCTCGCCGAGATCGCCGGCCATCTGGACCTCCAGACGACGACGGTCACCGGAGGCCCGCTGAGCGGCTATGTCGCCGCTACCGGAGGGTCCCCGCGCGGTGCGATCCGGAGTCTGGACCATCCCGTCCAGGAGCATGGCGGCATCGCCGTGCTCCGGGGCAACCTGGCTCCGGACGGGGCCGTCCTGAAGACCGCCGCCGCGAGCCCCGAGCTGTTCCGCCACCGTGGCCCCGCTGTCGTCTTCCGCGGATGGCACGACCTGCGGCGGCGGCTGGACGATCCGGACCTCCCGCTCAGCGCGGAAACGGTCCTGGTGCTGACCGGTTGCGGGCCCAAGGCCGTGCCCGGGATGCCCGAATGGGGGATGATTCCGATACCCGCCCGCCTGGCGGCGGCCGGGGTCAAGGACATGGTGAGGATCAGCGACGGGCGGATGAGCGGAACGAGTTTCGGGACGTGCGTGCTGCACGTGGCGCCCGAGGCGGCGGCCGGAGGTCCGCTCGGGCTGGTCCAGGACGGGGACATGATCGAACTGGATGTGGAGGCCGGTCTGCTCCACCTCGATGTCCCCGAGCCGGAGCTGGAGGCTCGCCGCCGGCTCGCCGAACCGTTCCGCACGCCGCACCTGCGTGGCTGGCCTCGCCTCTACCAGGACCACGTGACCCAGGCACCCGAAGGATGTGACCTCGACTTCCTCCAAGCGCCGACCCCCGAACACCGCCGCTTCGTCGAACCCGTCGTGGGGCGTTCCTGAAGACCTTGTGTGGCCTCATCCGAACCGAACTCCAAGGAAACAGCGCCGATGCCCTCTCATGCCCCCGGCCAGACGGCCGAGCCGACGACCTTCCGGGCGACGTCCCCCCTCACGGGCGAGGACGGTCCTTCGATTCCCGAGGCCACCGAGGCGCAGGTCAAAGCGGCCGTGACAGCGGCCACGGACGCGTACCGGGCGCTGCGGACCTGGCGGCCGTCCCGGCTGGCGGCCCTCCTGGACGCCGTGGCCGACGCGTTGGAGCACCGGAGCCACGAGATCGTCGCCGCGGCGCGCCAGGAGACGGGCCTCGCCGTGGCCGCCCTGGAGGGGGAGTCCCTCCGCACCGTCGGCCAGCTCCGCATGTTCTCCCGCCTGGTGCTCACCGGCCGCCACCTCGAAGCGACGGTCGACCACGCGGATCCCGGCGCCCGCCCGCCGCGCCCCGACCTACGCCGGATGAACGTGCCGCTAGGTCCCGTCGCGGTGTTCGGGGCCAGTAACTTCCCCCTCGCCTTCGGGGTTGCCGGCGGTGACACGGCGTCGGCTCTGGCCGCCGGATGCCCGGTCGTCGTCAAGGGCCACCCGCTGCACCCGGTCACCTCGACGCTGTGCGCGGAGGCCATCGATGCCGCCCTTCGAGACATGGCGGCACCTCCTGGCACGTTCGCCCTGCTCCAGGGAGGTTCCCACGCGGTCGCCCGCCAGTTGGTCACCGAGCCGGGGATCAAGGCCGTGGGCTTCACCGGATCGACGGCCGGTGGACGGGCGCTTTACGATCTCGCTGCGGCCCGCCCGGAACCGATCCCCGTCTTCGCGGAGATGGGCAGCGTGAACCCAGTGGTGATCTTCGAGTCCGCGCTGAGGGTCCGCGGCGCGCGGATCGCGACCGAGCTGGCGGGATCGCTGCTGACACGCACCGGCCAGCTGTGCACCAGCCCCGGCATCCTGTTCGTTCCCCAGGGAGAGCCCGGTGACGCGCTGGTCGCCGCGCTCCGCGAGGAGCTGCTCGCCGGTGGCCGAGGGCCGATGCTGAGCCCTGGCATGGCAGGGTCGCTGACCTCCGCGCTCGAGGAGGCGTGCGCGACACCGGGAGTGAGTCTCGCGACCGGGGGCCACAGGCTGTCGGCCGTCGAGCTGGAGAACACCCTGGTCATCGCGGACGCTAAGGCATTCTCCGCCGGTCCGCACCTCCGGGAGGAGTACTTCGGCCCCGCGTCGGTCTTGGTCCGGTTCGGTCCGATGGCCGAGCTGCTGTCGATGCTGGACCTCCTGCCGGGCAGCCTGACGTTCACCATCCACGCCGAGCCGGGGGACGCCCCTGACCCGGTGGTCGCCCTGGCCGCCGAAAGGGCCGGGAGGATCGTCTGGAACGACTACCCCACGGGGGTCGCGGTGACGGAGGCCATGCACCACGGCGGGCCGTACCCCGCCACGAGTTCGGCCGCCCACACCTCCGTCGGACCCGCGGCGATCCGCCGGTTCCTGCGGCCGGTGTCGTACCAGAACACGCCCGACGCCGTCCTGCCCGAAGCGCTGCGGGAGCGGAATCCGCTCGGCCTTTCCCGCCTGGTCGACTCCGAGTGGACCCGCGCCGGCGAGCCGGGTCTCAGCGCTGGGTCTGGGTGTACAGGGCGAGCATGACGATGACGAACGTGATCATCACACCGGCGTAGGCCAGCGGCCCGAGCCGGAAGATCCTGCGGACGCGGTTCAGACCCCACACGAACAGGAACGCCAGGAAGACCAGCAAGATAAGTCCGCCGTTGTCCATCGCCACCGCCTCCGGGAGCCCGCTCTCTGGGGCGCGCTTTCGCCGCCCCGCCTTGGGAGCCCGCCTTCGGGAGCCTCCGCTGACCAGTATGCGGCGCGTCACCGCCCCGCGCGGGGCCGTACGGCTCGCGCGTCGCGTTTTCTGGCGAACCGGTATGGCTCGCACCCGGCATTCCCAGGAGGCGCGTCCGGGGCGTGCGAGCGCGAGCCGTACGAGTGGATCAGAAGCCGAACGAACGGCCGATGATCTCCTTCATGATCTCCGTCGTCCCGCCGTAGATGGTCTGCACGCGGCTGTCCATCCAGGCCTTGGCCACGGGGTACTCCGTCATGTAGCCGTATCCGCCGTGCAGCTGGAGGCAGCGGTCGATCACCTTCTGCTGGAGCTCGGTGGTCCACCACTTGGCCTTGGCGGCGTCAACGACCGTGAGCTCCTTGGCGTTGAGAGCCCGGACGCACTTGTCGACGTAGTGGCGGGCGATCTCCACCTCGGTCGACATCTCGGCGACGACGAAACGGGTGTTCTGGAAGGCGCCGATGTTCCGGCCGAAGGCCTTGCGGGTCTTGCAGTACTCGATGGTCGTCTCCAGCACCGACTCGGCCGCCGCCACCGCCGCCACCGCGATCGACAGGCGCTCCTGAGGCAGGTTGGCCATGAGCTGGAAGAAGCCCTGGCCCTCCTCGTCGCCGAGCCGGTTGGCCACCGGCACGCGGACGTTCTCGAAGAACAGCTCGGCGGTGTCCTGTGCGTGCATGCCGATCTTCTCGAGGTTGCGGCCCCGGCTGAAGCCGTCCATGCCCCGCTCGACGACCAGAAGCGTGGTGCCGCGCGCGCCCGCCGACGGGTCGGTCTTGGCGACGACCACCACCAGGTCGGAGTTGATGCCATTGGTGATGAAGGTCTTCTGCCCGTTGACGATGTAGTAATCGCCTTCGCGGACCGCCGTCGTCCTGATGCCCTGCAGGTCGCTGCCCGCACCCGGCTCCGTCATCCCGATCGCGGTGATCAGCTCGCCGGAGGCGAAGCCGGGCAGCCAGCGCTGCTTCTGCTCGTCGTTGGAGAGATCCACTATGTAGGGCGCCATGATGTCGTTGTGCAGGCCGAACCCGAGGCCGGTCGCACCGTTTCTCATGATCTCTTCGACGATGATCGTGTTGTAGCGGTAGTCGGTGATGCCCGCCCCGCCGTACTCCTCGGGCACCGAGAAGCCGAACATGCCGATCTCGCCGGCCTTCTTCCACACCTCGCGCGGGACGATGCCGTCCTTCTCCCACTGAGCGTGGTGCGGTACGACCTCACGGGCCATGAACTCACGCACGGTCTCACGGAAGAGCAGGTGCTCTTCCTCGAAGAGGTCTCGCTGCATTCGTATCCTCCTTGGGGGTCCGCCCAACAGAATACGATTCTGGTGGTCAGTGGAGCACCTCGCCCTGGTCATCCGGGGACGTCCCGCTCCGTCACAAATCAGCCACGTTCTGCATCGGTGGCTCAGCATAAGCCCGGCATAAGATTGAAAGTCATACGATCTACCTTCGGCTGTCATGGGCCGCGGTTGATCGGAGGCGATCTTGAACAGCTGGGGATCCAAGGTTC
>JAOPYI010000048.1 GCA_025964675.1 Sphaerisporangium sp.
CTCGGCGGCGGCGTTGCTGTACCCGGTGAGCGCGCCGCGGCAGATCTCGGCTCGCCAGGCGGAGACGGTCTCGGCGAAGGTCACGACCTCCGGGACCGAGGCACCGACGGTGCCGCAGAAGACGAACAACGCCTCCAGCGCGGCTGCCACCTGGGCCCGGACGGGGGCGACACCGGTCCGGTTCGGGGACAATTTCACCAGGTCACGCAGGAGTTCCTTGGCCCTCCACGCAGCCGACAGCTGGCGGCCCGCATCCCCCAGATCCGACAACGCGCACAAAAGTTTGCCCCGCGCCCGCTGCGACAGCTTCTCCGCGCCCCGCAGCAGCAGATTCTTGATCGCGTACTCCAGGTCGGTGGCTCTGCCCCGGCGCCCGTACCGCTCGAAGGTGACCCGGCGGCGGACATCGCCGATCATCTTGTTCGCCAGTTGGACGACGTGGAACAGGTCCACGATCAGCTGTGCGTTCGGCAAGCGTGACATTCGCTGCTCGCTTTGCGTATGCAATCGGACACGAGATCCAGCGCAGCGCGGAGAGCCACATACGAGAAGGAGTCTTCTTCGTGCGCGAAGCGGACGATAAACATCAAACTAGGTAAAACCGGTCAGCATCTCGTCCCTGCAGGAGGGCCAGACCCACATAGGGTTAGACAAAAAGGCTGCTGTGCGTAGATCATAAGTCAGTCCCGCATATCGGGTCATTCCGAGCGGTAAAACGGCGAAAGGAACAGTCACCGTATGCGCCTGACGTCTAAGATCTCTGCCCTGGCAGCTGCCACGGTTGCCACCTTGTCCATCGTGTCCACATCAACGCCGGCCGCCCAAGCCTCCTCAGCGGCAATGGACAACTGTGCAAGCCCTGCTCACCTTTACAACGGTGACGGGGCCGGGAGAATGAAGGGGACCTACAACCTCAAGCTGGCGCCGTACGCCTCATGCGGCAACGTCACCCGTCTCAGCCAGGGCACACTGGTCTACTACCAATGCTGGAAGAGAAACTCGTACGGCAACTTATGGTGGTACGTCCGCGTAGCCGGTAGCCACACCCACGGATGGATGTCGAGCGCCAACCTCGCTCAACAGCGCGGCAATCTTAACGACCACTTGGTCAATTGCTCGTCGCCTAGTGCCTCAATCACAGCCCTCCACTTTAAGGGCTCTACGCACTGAGGCAGATCCGGTAGTCAGATAAGTACATTCAGTAGTGGTCGATGGTGCGTTCTGTGACCACTGGGCTGGCCGGTGATGGGAACGAAAGGCGCGCCTGCCGTCTGGGGTGATCTTTGTTGACTAAGGTCAATCGGAACCCGAAATGGCCCGCCAGGAGTGGTGTTTTGTCCTCCTATACCCGTTTCTCAGGGCCAGGTGAGCGCCCTGTCGGGAAACCGTCTAATCCCGACACCGACACCCTGAGGAAGACGTCGCAAGCGCGATCAAGGACAGTCGCTCTGATCGGCCCCGGCGATCGCATGGTCCGTCCGACGTTCTGAGTGGGTGATCGCGGGACGTATGGCAACCTATGGGAGGATTGGTCCGTGGGAGCATTAGTTAGGCAGATTCAAGTCACCTTCGACTGCGCATCACCTGAGCGCGTTGCTCGTTTCTGGTGCGAGGTGCTGGGGTACGTCGCGCCGCCGCCACCGGAGGGGTTTGCCAGTTGGGACGACTTCAATCGCACGCTGCCGCCTGAGCAGCGGGATTCATGGTTCGCATGCAGTGATCCCTCGGGCGCGGGTCCGCGGCTGTACTTCCAGCGCGTTCCCGAAGGCAAGGTCGTCAAGAATCGGCTGCACCTTGACGTGCGGGTCGGCACCGGACTGGTGGGTGAGGAGCGCCTGGCGGCCCTTGAGGCCGAATGCGCGCGGCTGATCCCGCTCGGCGCGGTACGCGTGCGGCTCCTGGCTGCCGATGAGGTGAACGAGTCGTGCCTGGTCATGCAGGACGTTGAGGGCAACGAGTTCTGCCTCGACTGAGTGGCAGGCAGGAGCGAAGAGTCCGGCCGGCTATGCCGGTTCCCATTCGCCGACCTCGAACTTCTCCGCCACAGCCTCGGCCCCACTCAATAAGGGGTCATGCGTCACGAGACCTACCTGGCGGACCCGGCTCATACTGTTGCACTAAGTTAAAATAACCGGCTTTGGCCTTGGTGCAGCGCGAGCGCAGCGGGCAGCCGGTGCACTGGCCGGTGAAGAGCGCCTTGCGCTGCAGGTTTCGGGCCATCGCCAGATAGACGAGACATGGCTTCAAAGAGGCCCTCCGCTCGGGTCGGTGTCATAGGACGCAAAGTAGGGGCGTATCCCGAGGTGGGGTCCGGGTAGTAACGGCGCAGGAAACAACGGATATGCAGGTCAGAGGTCCGCTTTCCAAACTGTGATAGAAGGATCTGCCGAGGCCCTGACCTGCATACCTGTTGGAAATTTCCCCAGGACTACTGGGACCCCTGCCAGAGGGGAACAGGCTCCTCTAGTTAACCAGCCGGGCCTGGGTCTATTAGATCGCCGACCTCAAAAGCGCGTTCAGCGCTGGTTGGGCTCTGTGCCCACTCCGATTCAAGATCGACATAATTGCCTTCATGAGCTGGTGTTCATCGGCTTGTACCGCTTTCGCTGGTTATGACCTCCTCGGTCTTCTCGGGCCCTCCTTCAAGGGAACCTGGCGTGCGCGCCTCGTGATCTTGGCGCCCTCGGCCTGTGCGTGGCGTTCCTGGGCTGGGTAGTGATTTACGTGCGCGAGTTGCGGATGGTCAGGCGGCCGTAGGTGAGCTCTCCGGTGAGGTGAACGTGCAGCTTGCCGGGACGTGCATAGGTGGCTGCCCTGCAGGTCACGCTGCCCCATTCGGTTCGCACCCCGTCGGGATTCGCGCTCGCGCCGACGGGCAGGACGATCGCGGCGGAGCCATAGGTGAGCCAGAGCTCGATGTCCACCTGGGGATGTCGGATGAGGGCATGGGACAGGTCGAGACGTACCTTGCCGTATTCGGAGTCGATCCGTAGCAGGCGTGGGACCCGCCAGTCGCCCTCTCTCCTGATGCGTCCGCTTCTGGGCGTCAGGTGGACCATGTCGACCGTCAGGTCGGAGACCATCGCGAGCAGGTCGCCGTGAGACTGCGCGGTGAGCGCCAGTTCGAGTCGCCGTTCCAGCTCACTGGCGGTGAGGCGTCCGTCGGCGAAGCTGTCCTGCAGCAGTTGGACGGACTTGTCGCGATCGTCGTCGGAGACTCGTGCCTGTGGTGCCACGCCCGCCGCCGCTTGGCGCGGGTTCACTGACTGACGGCTCTCTTGTACAGCCGCGTGGCCAGCGGCACGAACACGACCAGGAGCACGAGCGACCACAGTATCGACGCCGGCACCGCGTGCTGCAGCGGCCAGGCGCTGGGCACGGGCATGGCCGCGCTGGTGTTGCCGAACAGCTCGCGCGTGCCCTGGATGAGCGTGGAGACCGGGCTCCATTCGGCGATCACCTTCAGTGGCCCGGGCAGGCGCGCACTGTCGACGAAGGCGTTGGACAGGAAGACCAGCGGAAGCGACACGAGGGTGGCCACGTTGTTGAACACCTCCGGCGTGCGCAGGGCCAGCGCGACCGTCGCCGTCACCCAGGAGAAGGCGTACGCGAACAGCAGCAGCACCAGGAATCCCAGGGCCGCTTCGAGCGGCGAGGTGTGGATGCGCCATCCGACGAGCAGCCCGACGAGCGCCATGGTCACGATGCTGGTCACATTCGTGATCAGGTCGCTGAAGGTCTGGCCGGTCAGCACCGCCGAGGGCGACATCGGCAGGGTGCGGAACCGGTCGAAGATGCCTTTCTGCAGGTCCAGTGTGAGGGTGTACCCGGTGATTTGCGCGCTGGTGGTGATTGTCATGACGAAGATGCCGGGGAGCAGGTATTCCGTGTACGACATGCCGGGCAGTTCGATCATGCTGCCGAAGACGTAGGCGAACAGCAGCACGAGCACGATCGGCAGCAGGACCACGCCGCCGAGCATGTCGGGTGCTCGCTTGATCTTCAACGCGTTGCGCTTGGTGATCGTCATGCTGTCGGCGAGTGCCATCTGCAGGGTGTTCATCGCACGGTCTCCTTGATCTTCTCGTCGGCCTCGTGTCCCGTGAGGGTCAGGAACACGTCGTCCAGGGTCGGCCGGCGCAGTCCGGCATCGCGTACGGTGATCCGTTCGGCGGTCAGGTGGCCGAGGGCCGTGGTCAGCGCGGCGGCGCCGCCGGTGACCGGGATCGTGACCTGCAGGGCGGTGGCGTTGACCTGTATGTCCCCGACGGCCAGCGGCGCCAGCGTCCGCCTGACGGCCTCCAGGTCCGCCGCGCTCGTCACCGACAGCTCGATCCGGTCGCCGCCCACCTGGTCCTTGAGCTCGTCGGCGGTGCCGAGCGCGATCACGTGGCCGTGGTCGACCACCCCGATGCGGTCGGCGAGCCGGTCGGCCTCCTCCATGTACTGGGTGGTGAGCAGCACCGTCGTGCCCGTCGTGACGAGTTCGGAGATGACGTCCCACAGGCTTGCCCGAGCCCGTGGGTCGAGACCGGTCGTGGGCTCGTCGAGGAACAGCACCGGCGGGTTGGCGACCAGCGCGCCGGCCAGGTCGAGCCGGCGTCGCATGCCTCCTGAGTAGCCCTTAACCGGGCGGTCGCCCGCCTCCGTCAGGTCGAAGCGCTCCAGCAGCTCGCGGGCACGCTGCTTGGCGCGCTTGACGCCCAGGTGGTAGAGGCGGCCGACCATCTCCAGGTTCTCGGCGCCGGTGAGGTGGTCGTCGACGGCGGCGTACTGGCCGGAGGCGCCGATGTGGGCGCGCAGCCGGCGCGCGTCGCGGACGACGTCGAGCCCGGCCACCTTGGCGTGCCCGGCGTCCGGTTTCAGCAGCGTGGTCAAGATTCGCACGGTGGTCGTCTTGCCGGCTCCGTTCGGCCCGAGCAGCCCGAACACCGTTCCCTCGGGGACCGACAGATCCATCCCGTCGAGGGCCACCACGTCGCCGTACTTCTTGACCAGGCCCTCGGCTACGATCGCGTCTGGCATGGGAACCCCTTTGGTTGTCAGGAACGATGGATGACGATGTCGCCGTGGGCGGTGTGCGCCCGCACCTCGACGACCTGATCGGACTGACCGGGATCGTCCAACTGACCGGGATCGTCCATGGGGTCCAGGGAGACGTCCACGGTGCCGTACTTTGAGCTCACGTCCAGCCACGCGGCGGAGCCCTCCCGGATTCCGAGCTCCAGCCCGCCGCCGGTGGTCTCCATGACGACCGAGCCGGACACCACCTCGCCGATCCGGACGCTGCCGTAGGCCGTCTTGGCGGCGACGTCGGCCAGGGCGTGATCGACGGTGCTGTCGCCGTGGGCGGAGTTCAGGCGGAGGTCGCCGGTCACCTCGCGCAGGCGGATCTCGCCGTGTGAGGTCTTGACCACCGCCGTGCCGTCGATCTTGCCGATGCGGATGTCGCCGTTGGTCGTGGTGACCTCGGCATGCCCGGCCGAGCGGGTGACCGAGATGTCGCCATGGGTGGAGTTCAGCCGCAGCCGGCCAGCCTGCTCGACCTGGATGTCGCCGTAGGAGGTGGTGAAGCTCACCTCGCCGAGCGCGCCCCGGCAGCGGAGGCTCGCCGCCGTCTTGGCGTCGATGCGGGAGCCCGCCGGAAGGTCGACCGTCACGTCGACCGAGCCACCCCAGCCGAGCAGCAGTGAACGCGCCCAGTTCGAGGGCGACTCCACCAGCTTGTCGAGCGAGAGGCCCCAGCCGGGCATCGAAGTGGCCCGGTCCTTGGCCGCCCGCACCAGGAGCCTGCCGTCGGCGTACTCGACCTGGGTGTGCTCGGCGGCGTGCACGTCGGCGTCGTTGAGCTCGTCGCTCGGGCGGATCTCGACGACGGTGTCGGCGCGGTCGCTCGCGTTGATCCGGACGTTGGCGGTCGCCATGTCGATGATGGCGAGGATAGGTTCTGGGCTGTCGAAGGTCGGCATTGCGGTCCCCTCCTTACGAGTTGGCGTGGCCATCAGCGCACCCAGCCGCTGTAGCGATTACCGGTCTGCTGGGTCGCGCGCCGGGCGGAGCGGCGGCCGGCGTCGCCCGGGTCGAGCGCGGCGGCGACGGCGCGGACCAGCCAGGCGTTGACCGATAGCCCGTCTCGGGCGGCTGCCTCCTCGATGCGCGGCTTGAGGTGCTCGGGGACCCGGAGCGAGATCCGGGAGGTCCCGCCGTCGTCGGCGTCCGGGGGTGGTGGCGGCGGGGCGGGCGGCCGCTCGTACCGCTCGATCTCGTCCTCCCCCTCGAACGGCCGGCCAGCTCGTGGTGTCACGACGAAGCTGGGGTCGCGTCCACGCAGACGCACCTCGACCGAGCCGGGTGCGAGCTCCTGGGTGATCTCGTCCGCGGCGGCGGACAGGGCCTCCAGCAGGGCGAGCCGGGTGGCCGACTCGAGCGTTGCGGCGAGGCGCTCGGCCAGCGCGCGAGCTTCCTCGCCGCCCGCTCCGGCGGCGATGGCGAGTTCGCGGCGGAGGTGATCGACATACGGCGCGAGGTCCATGACGTCACTATGACATCATGACGGTGTCACGGCAAGGCGCTCTACTGATGTCATGAATGACGTCACTTGGTCAATGATGACGAGGAGGACGGGAAGCCTGTGAGTGCCAAGGACGGCCAGCCAGCGCTCCATCTTGCAGAACCTGATGGACGCCATGATCGGCGAGGCCGTTGCCAGCGACGCAGGTGCGGTCTGATGGGCGCGCCCAGCACCCGAACCCGACCTACGAGGTGACGGCGCACTGTCCGCGGTCCTTTCTGACGGGACCCACCGCGTTGGGGCGCACGTCGAAGTCGAAGATGGCTGTGGGGATGTAGAGCGAGCAGCACGCGTTGGGGATGTCCACGATCCCGCTGATCCGGCCCTCGATCGGCGCCGAGCCGAGGAGCAGGTACGCCTGCTCGCCCGTGTAGCCCCATTTCTTCAGGTACTCGATGGCGTTGAGGCAGGCCCGGCGGTAGGCGACCGTCGCGTCCAGGTAGTGGTTGGTGTCACTGTCGTGGTCGACCGAGATGCCGATGAACGACAGGAACTCCGAGTACCGCGGCTCGACGTTGCCCGGCATGAACACGGGGTTGGTCGTCACGCCGTACTTCTCCATGCCGCCCTTGATGAGGTCCACGTGGAAGTCGACGAACCCGCCCATCTCGATCGCGCCGCAGAAGGTGATCTCTCCATCGCCCTGGCTGAAATGGAGGTCGCCCACGGAAAGCTTGGCGTCCTTCACGAAGATGGGACAGAGAACCCGGGCGCCACGGGTGAAGTTCTTGATGTCCTGGTTGCCGCCGTTCTCCCGGGGCGGCACCGTGCGGGCCCCCTCGCCGATGACGCGGTCCGCCACATCGCCGGTCGCCGTGCCGGCGAGAGCGTTTCGGGGCTCCGGCGGCAGGCCCAGCGCCGGGACACGGTGAGGGTCGGTGTCGATCAGCGCCCGCTCCCGCCGGTTCCAGGCCGCGAGCAGCTCCGGCGACGGCGCCGTACCGAACAGCCCGGGGTGGGTGATGCCAGCGAACCGGACGCCGGGCAGGTGACGGGATGTCGCGTACACCCCGTGGAAGTCCCAGATCGCCTTGTAGGCGCCCGGGAAGTGGTCCGTCAGGAAACCTCCCCCGTTCACCTTGGCGAAGACACCGGTGTATCCCCATCCCTGCCCGGGGAAGTCACCCGCCTGCTGCGGGACGGGGCCGAGGTCGAGGATGTCGACGATCAGGAGGTCTCCGGGCTCCGCGCCCTCGATCGCGATGGGCCCGCTGAGCATGTGCGGGAGCGAGAGGTCGATGTCACGCACGTCGTCGGCGGAGTCGTTGTTGCCGATCTGGGCATCGGTCCAGTCCCGGCACTCGACCCGGAACTCGTCACCGGGCCGCACCGTGACGACAGCGGGGACGTCGGGGTGCCACCTGTTGTGACCGGGTACGTCCTGATCCCGCATGGACCGCGACTGGTCCACGCTGAACACGACTTTCGGCATGGCTGCCTCCTGGGTGGATATGTCCGCTGGTCAGATGGGCCGCGTTCCTGGCAGATCGCTGGAGACGATCTCGGGCTCGTCGCGGCTCCGCTCCTCCCGGGCGAGCGCACCGGCGAGCGCCGGGGCCAGGCGGGACAGGTGCGGAGCGGTGAACAGGCGGCGTCCGGGACGGTCACACCGCGTGCAGTCGCGGTACGGCGGCGCGGTTCCCATGGGAAGGACCACGTCGAACGGTCCACAGTTCGGACAGAGGAATCGGTAGGTGGCCATGACACCCCCTTGAGCGCTGATCCGGACATCCGGGGCATATTTCCCGCATTACGCTCAGTCCGATATATATGTCAAGCTCGGGCATCACCTCCCCCCTCCCCCTTAAGAGGGCATAAAGCACACAGAGGGCAAAATCCCTCCCCGAGATAGTCGCCGTACACCAGGACGGCCCCTTAAACGGACAACCCTCCCTCTTGAAGCGCTCCCCACGGCTAAAGCCGGGGCGTTTTTGCTCCTCATGAGCACGGTGAACGGCGTCAGCGCGGCAAGTCAGCGTGACGTTCGAGGAAGGTGGTGACGTCCGCTGGATTCTCCAGTGGCAGAGGGTAGACGACGAGCCGGTCGAAGAGGACGTCGTCTGCCGCCGGGTCATCTGAGGCGTCGGCGGCCCGGCGGGTGAAGCGCCGGGCCGCCGGTCGCACTCAGCCGGTCTTGGCCGCCTTGACGAACTCGGTGGTGTAGGTCTTGGACAGGTCGATGGTGTCCTTCTTGCCCTTCACGTTGGGTGAGAAGGAGCTGAGCACCTCCAGCACGTTCTTGGCGCCCTCCTCGTCCATGAGGCCGTCGGGCCGGAAGATGCTCTTCGTGTCGTTGATCGCCTTGGCGTAGAGAGTGGGGTTTCCCCCGGCGTACTCCTTGGGCATCTTGGCGGCGATGTCCTCCGCGGAGTGCTCGTTGATGTACTTCAGCGTCTTCACGAAGGCGTTGGCGAGCTTCTGCACGGTCTGCTTGTTGCCCTGCACCCAGGCGCAGTCCATGTACAGCGAGCTGGCGGGGTAAAGGCCGCCGAGGGCCGCCCTGGTGCCCTCTTCCGTGCGCATGTCGATGATGACCTTGCCCTTGCCCGTCGAGATGAGCTGGGCGGCCGTGGGGTCGGTGGTCATGCCCGCGTCGATGCCGCCGTTGTCGATGGCGGCGATGAAGGTCGGGCCCGCGCCCGCCTTCACCCGCGTGATGTCCGCGGTCGACAGACCGTTCTTGACGGCGAGCGCCTGCGTCAGGAAGTCGGTGGACGAACCCGGGCTCGTGATGCCGAGCCGCTTGCCCTTGAAGTCCTTCGCCGACTTGATCTTGTCCGCCTGGGCGGTCGAGACGACCTCGACCTCTCCGGGCACGTCGGCGAACTGCACGACGCTCTCGATGCACTTGCCCTTGGTCTGCAGGTCGATCGTGTGGTCGTAGAAACCGACGACGCCCTGGACGTCGCCGCTGATCAGGACGTTCTCGGCCTGGGCCCCCGACGGCTCGGTCAGGAGCTGGACGTCGACGCCCTCCTGCTTGAAGTAGCCGAGCTGCTCGGTCAGCTTGGGCGGTAGGTAGATCACCTTGTCGATGCCGCCGATCATGATCTTGACCTGGGGGGTGCCGTTCTCGGAGGTCGCGGCCGTGCGCGAGTCGCGACCGCACCCGGTGGCGGCGACGGCCACCGCCAGACCGACGGCGGCGGTGACGGCGAGGCGGGACGTGGCTTTCATGATGGGGGTGACTCCGATCAGATCTGTACTTCGGTGGCGATGGACGGCGGGCGCCAGGCGAGGAGCCGGCCTTCGAGGAGGGTGAGCAGCGACTCGGCGAGCAGCGCCATGACCGTGATGATGATCATTCCGGCGTAGATCCCGGCCGAGTCGAAGGTCCCCTGGGCGTGGTTGATGAGCAGGCCGAGTCCCTTGTCCGCGCCGGTGTACTCGCCGACGATCGCGCCGATCAGCGCGAACCCGAAGGCGACGTGCAGGCTGGCGAGGATCCATGAGGTGGCGCTGGGGAGCACGATCGTCATCAGGATCTGACGCGGGCCGGCGCCCAGGATTCGGGCGTTGTCGATCAGCGTCTTGTCCACTTCACGCGCGCCCTGGAAGGCGTTGAAGAAGACGGCGAAGAAGACCAGGACGACGGCGGTGGCGACCTTGGACGACATGCCGAGCCCGAACCAGATCACGAACAGCGACGCCAGCACGATGCGCGGGATCGCGTTCGCGGCCTTGATGAACGGCGCGCACACCTCGGCGAGGAAGCGCCCCCGTCCGAGCAGGACGCCGAGGACCACCCCGGCCAGCGAGCCGATGACGAACCCGATGACCGCCTCCTCCAAGGTCACGGCCATCTGCTCCCAGATCGACCCGAACGCCGTGCCGGAGGTGAACCAGTCGACGATCCGGGCCCCGATGGCGGTCGGCTTGGAGTAGTAGAAGGGGTCGAGGAAGGTGCTGGCGGACAGCTCCCAGCTCCCCAGCCACAACACGATCAGAAGCAGCCGCGCCCCGGTGATCTTGGGAGCCCAGCGCCCGCGCGGGCGGCGCCGTACGGGGTCCTGTGTCTCGGCAACGACGCCGGGCGGGGCGGCGGCGGGGGTCTCGACGTCAGGCGACATTGCCGGCTCCTCGGGCACGGGTGATCTCGACCTCTTGGCGCAGCGAGTTCCAGACCTCGCGGTACACGGCGAGGAAGGACTCCTCCAGCCGGATCTCCTCGACGCGGCGCGGGCGTTCGAGGTTGACGGGGATGACGTTCTTGGTGGTGGCCGGGGCGGCGGTCATGACGACCACCGTGTCCGCCAGGGCTATCGCCTCGGTCAGGTCGTGGGTGACGAAGACCACGGCGGCCCCCGTACCGGACCACAGGTCCAGCAGCAGGTCCTGCATGTGCTCCCGGGTCTGGACGTCGAGAGCGCTGAACGGCTCGTCCATGAGCAGGATCGACGGCTCGTTGATCAGCGTCTGGGCCAGGGCGACCCGCTTGCGCATGCCGCCGGAGAGCTGGTGCGGGTAGTACCGCTCGAAGCCGCCGAGACCGACCTTGTGCACCCACTCCCTGGCCTGCTCGCGCGCCTCCTTCTTGCCCACGCCCCGGTACCGGGGCCCGGTGGCGACGTTGTCGAGCACCGAGCGCCACGGGAGCACGGCGTCCTGCTGGAACATGTATCCCAGCCCGTCCGGAATGCCGGTCACGGGCCTGCCCTGGACGAGCACGTCACCGCCGCTGGCGGACGCCAGACCCGAGATCATCGACAGGCTGGTGGACTTGCCGCAGCCCGTGGGCCCGACGACGCTCACGAACTCGCCGCTCCGTACGGTCAACGTCATGTCGCGTGCGGCGGTGTAGTCGCGGCCGTCGCGGGTCGGGAAGCGCTTGGTGACGCCGCGCAGCTCGATGGCGGGGCCTGCCGCCTGCCTCGTGGCCGAGGTGTCGCCCTCCGCTGAGGGGCCTGGGCTGGTCATGGCGTTCGACTCCTTCCGGATTCGCATAGCTGGTCAGATCGGTGATCGAGCGCCCGAGCGGAAACCGGCTCAGAACTGGACGCGGTAACGGACAAAGTCCGGTGCGTGACATACCTCGGAAACATCGGCCTGATAGTCAATAGGGGGAAAGGGAAAACGCTCCCCGGACCGTAGGCCGCTGTGACCGGCCTCACTAGGCTTGTGCCAGTTGTACGAGCAATGCGCGTACTTCGCGTTTTGCGCATTCTGCTCATGAGGTCACTTTGGGTGCGCGGATGTATCGTGCTGCCATGTCCTGGCCCGAGAAGAGGCCCCGTCTGCGCTTCGCGACACAGGCCCTGCTCGTCCAGGTCGCCGTGCTTCTGCTGATCATGGGAATCGGCTTCGCGCTGGTGGCCTACCTGCTCCACGCGGAGCTGGAGAAGCAATACGAGCAGCGCGCGCTCGCCATCGCGCGCTCGGTGGCCGCCGACGACCAGATCGTCCACGACGTCGCCGCCCACGACCGGTCGGGCCACGTGCAGCAGCGCGCCGAGGCCGCGCGCCGCCGCACGGGCGTGCTCTTCGTCGTGGTCGCCGACGACCACGGCATCCGCTACTCCCACCCCGACGTGAGCCGCCTCGGGCAGCGGGTCAGCACCGAGCCCGAGGCCCTCAGCGGCCACGAGATCGTGACCTTCGAGCTCGGCACGCTGGGGTTCTCAGCCCGGGGAAAGGTGCCCTTGATCACGGACACGGGCCGCGTCGTCGGCCAGGTGAGCGTCGGCATCGCGGCGGGCGAGGTGTCGCGCCGCATCGGCGACCTGATGCGCCCCGCCGCCGGGTTCACCGGGCTCGCGCTGGTCCTGGGCGTGGCGGCCGCCGCCGGGCTCGCCCGCCGGCTCAAGCGCCAGACCCTGGGGCTGGAGCCGACCGACCTCGCCGACCTGCTGCGCGAGCGCGAGGCCGTCCTGCACGGCATCGACGAAGGCGTGCTCGCCGTGGACCCCGCCGGGCGCGTCACCATCTGCAACGACGCGGCGGCCCGCCTCATCGGCGGCCGGCCGGCGCAGGGGTCATCGGTCGCCGACGCGGGCCTGCCGCCCGGCCTGCGCACGCTGCTCGCCGACCGGACCAGCGCGCGCGGCGTGCTCGTGGCCACCGAGGACCGCATGCTGGTCGTCACGGCCGCGCCCGTACGCCGCAGCGACCGCGACCTCGGCCACGTGCTGACCCTGCGCGACCGTACGGACCTGGACGCGATGGCCAGGGAGCTGGACGTCGTGCGGGCGCTGTCGGACGCCCTGCGGGCCCAGGCCCACGAGTACACCAACCGCCTTCACACGCTCTCGGGCCTGCTCAGCCTGGGTCACCGCGAGGAGGCGATCACGTACCTGCGTGAGCTGGCCGACGACCCCCTGGCCACCGAGTACGGCGACGGAGGGCGGCTCCGCGACCCTTACATCCGGGGACTGCTCGCCGCCAAGACGGCCGTCGCGTCGGAGTGCGGGGTCGACCTGCGGCTGAGTGCCGACTCGTTCGTATCGGCCAAGCTCAGGGCCCCACTGGATGTCGTCACGATCCTCGGCAACCTGGTCGACAACGCCACGGCCGCCGCCCAGGCCGGGTCGCGGCGTCCCGCCTGGGTGGAGGTGTCCCTGCTCGCCGAGGCCGACATCCTCCACATCGTCGTGGTCGACAGCGGTGACGGCGTGCCGCCGGAGGCCGTGGGCCGGCTGTTCGACCAGGACTTCACCACCGCCGCCGACGACGCCCGGCCGCACGGCGTCGGCCTCGCGCTCGCCCGGCGCCTGACCCGCCGCCACAGCGGCGAGCTGTCCCTCACCCGCGCCTCGGGAGCCGACTGCGGTGCCGTCTTCGTGGTACGGCTGCCCGGCGCGATCGACCCGCCGACCGGACCCGGCACCCCCTGCGCGCCCGGCACCGACTCGGAATCCGATCCCGGCACTCGCTCCGGCTCGGAGGTCCGCTCCGGCTCATCGTTGTCCGCCGTGCGGTCCGGGGGCACGCCGTGATCCGCGTGCTGGTCGTCGACGACGACTTCCGGGTGGCGGACCTGCACGCCCGGTACGTCGGGCGGGTGCCGGGGTTCGAGGTCATGGGCGTCGCCTACACCGCCGCCGAGGCCGTCGAGCTGGCCGGGCGCCTGCGCCCCCACCTCGCACTCCTCGACCAGTACCTCCCCGACGCCTCAGGCACGTCAATCGCCCCGCGCCTCGGATGCGACGTGATAATGCTGACCGCCGCCGCCGAGCGCGTCGTCGTACGAGAGGCCCTTCGCAGGGGCGTCATCAACTACCTGGTCAAGCCGTTCTCGGAGGCGGACCTGGCCGAGCGGCTGCGCGCGTACGCGCGGTTCCACGGGCAACTGGGCGGCGACCACGCACTCGACCAGTCGGACATCGACCGCGCCGTCCGGGTGCTGCACGAGGGCGACCGCGTGGACGCGGCGATCCGCAAGGGACGTTCCAGCCAGACGGCACACCTCGTCATCGACGCCGTACGCGCCGCGGGCGAGCCCGTCACCGCCACGGACGTCGCGGTCCAGCTCGGGCTGTCACGCGCGACGGCGCAGCGGTACCTCTCGGACCTGGCGGCCGACGGGCGGATCACCGTGGGCCTGCGGTACGGCACCACGGGCCGCCCCGAACACCTCTACCGGTGGCCTACCTCACCCCCCAGGTAAGAGGGCTACCGGGCGCGGCGCTCGGCCGCCTCGACCACGTTGGTGAGGAGCATCGCGCGCGTCATCGGGCCGACGCCGCCGGGGTTCGGGGCGACGAACCCGGCGACCTGCTTGACGCCCGGCGCCACGTCGCCCGCGAGCTTGCCGTCGACCCGGGAGACGCCGACGTCGAGCACGGCGGCCCCGGGCTTCACCATCTCGGGCGTGATCAGCCCGGGAACCCCGGCGGCGGCCACGACGATGTCGGCTTCGCGCACGCGGGCGGGAAGGTTGTGGGTGCCGGTGTGGCAGAGGGTCACGGTGGCGTTCTCGGTGCGGCGGGTGAGCAGCAGGCCGAGCGGGCGGCCGACGGTGATGCCACGACCGATGACGGTGACGTCGGCGCCCTTGATCTGCACGCCGTACTCCTGCAGGAGCACCACGATGCCGCGAGGAGTGCACGGAAGCGGGGCGTCGACCATGTGCACCAGGCGGCCGAGGTTGATCGGATGCAGGCCGTCGGCGTCCTTCGACGGGTCCATGCGCTCGATCAGCGACTGGGTGTCGAGGTGGCGGGGCAGCGGCAGCTGCACGATGTAGCCAGTGCAGGCGGGGTCGGCGTTGAGCTCGTCGATCGCGGCCTCGACCTCGGCCTGGGTGGCGGTGTCGGGAAGGTCCTTGCGGATCGAGGCGATGCCGACCTCGGCGCAGTCACGGTGCTTGCCGGCGACGTAGATCTGGCTGCCCGGGTCGTCGCCGACCAGGATCGTGCCGAGGCCGGGAGTGATCCCGTGGGTGGCGAGCCTGCTCACCCGCTCCGCCAGGTCGGCCTTGATCTTCGCCGCGGTGGCCTTGCCGTCGAGAATCTGCGCGCTCACAACTCGCCATCCTCCCATGCCGCCCCCTCACACCGCGCTCTGAGGGGGCACGGCAGGGTCCAAGGCTCAGTGGCAGGCGGCCGGCGCCTCGCCGTTCGCGTGACGTGATCGACCCCTGAAACCGACACCCCCGCGCCTTCGACAGGCACGGGGGCGGCACCTCGGGGCCACTACGGCTTCACGGGGCCCTTCTCGGTCCAGGAGGCCTCGGTCGTGGCCTCCCACCAGATCGGAGTGCCCGGCTTGGCCCAGGCGTACCCCCCGGTGGCCCGCACAGCCACGATCTGGTCGGTCAGCAGGATCCCGGTCCGCGGGTCGATGATGATCTGCCGCTCGAATCCGGCTCCGGACCAGTTCTCGCTCCTGGCGATGCCCTGCCCCGTACGGCCGAGCGCGTCGGTCACCTCGCCCAGCGACCGCACGCCGTCCAGCCCGGCGAGCACCTTGTACGCGGCGGCACGGACGGCGGGCTCGACCGGCATGTCACGCAGCAACCCCGATGTCACCTGGTAGAGCCAGGAGTCCGCGTCCTGCGGTTCGCCTGACTCGGTGCCGTGGCCCGCGTAGCCCTGGAGCAGCCGCTGCTTCAGGGCCGCCGCCGTGGTGGGCAGCGCCTTGAGCTCGGCCACCGAGACGTTCCGGCCCGCGAGGTCGAACACCTTGTCGCCGAAGTTGATGGGGTTGCCGAACGGCTTGCCGGGCGTGGAGTCCAGTTCCATCCGCCCGACGGCGTTCTTGTCGTTCGCCTTCGGTTCGGGGGTCTCCACCGACCACTTCGTCGGCGAACCGTCGCCCGCCCAGGCGACTTCCGCCCCCTTGGCGGGCTTGGTTCCGAGGTTGCGGTCCACGAACCAGCTCTCCCGCTCCGGCGAGCCGGCGATCCACAGCCGGTGAGAGGTCATGGAGTGCACCAGGTAGCGAGTGCGGGTGCCCGCCTCGTTGGCGACCCCGATCACGCTGTCGACGTACCAGTACGGTCCGGTCGTGGCCGGCGCCTTGAGCGACGAATCGGCCGCGGCCAGCAGGATCTGCTTCGCGGAGAGCCGGACGACGGGAGCCGTGCCCGTGAAGGACGGGATCGCCTCCACGTGGGATGGGGCGCGCGGCGTGGTGCCGCCCGTTCCGGAGACCGCCACCGCTACCGCGGCGGCCGTGACGGCGGCCGCACCGGCCATGGCCAGTCCCCACACCGGCTTGGCCATCGTGCGGGTACGCCCGGTCCTGGCCTGCGACATGGCGTACGAGAGCTCGGCGGCCCTGGTGGCCTCGTCCACGGGGGTGTCGAGATGCGCGGGGCGCGCTGCCCGCAGCTGGTCCATCGGGTTCATGACCACTCCTCACTGAGGTTCCGCACCCGGGACCGGGATACCGCGGCCGGCGACGCGTCCACGGCTCGCACCAGCCGCTTACGCGCGCGGTGCAGCCGCACGCGGAAGGCCGCCGGGGAGCAGCCGACGACGCTGGCGGCTTCGCGCGGGGTGAGGCCCTGCCAGGCGACCAGGATCAGGATCTCGCGGTCGTCCTCGTGCAGTGAGGCCATCGCCGTGACGATGGCCAGGCGCTCGGCCACCTGCTCGGCGTGGTCTCCCTCGGTCCAGGCGCGCAGCTCGCCGGCGAGCGACTCCCGCTTGATGTCCGCGCGGATGTTGTCCCGCAGCACGTTGCGGGCCACGCCGAGCAGCCATGGCAGGGCCGGGTCCGGCACGTCGTCGAACCTGCGCCAGGCGATCGCGAACGTCTCGCTCACCACCTCGTCGGCGATCTGCCGGCCCGCTCGGCTGACCACGTAAGCCCACACTCGCTGGCGGCACTCGTCGTACATGGTGGTGAACCGTTGAGAGTCGTCCGTCACCGCCCGCCCCCTTCGTCCCAGGTGTTCGTCTTCTGACACTGGGAAATGGACGCAGCCCGCCTCTTGTTACCGATGTGTCCGGGAATGTTCCAGGGGGCTCCCAGGGGGCGGGCGATCCGCGACCCCCGGGAGCGGCCGGTCAGGCGCCGTCAGTGGAAGAAGTGGCGGGTGCCGGTGAAGTAGAGGGTGATGCCTGCCTTCGAGGCGGCCTCGACGACCTCCTCGTCGCGGATCGACCCCCCGGGCTCGACGACCGCCTTGACCCCGGCGTCGATGAGGACCTGGAGCCCGTCGGCGAAGGGGAAGTACGCGTCCGAGGCGGCCACGGCTCCCTGCGCGCGGTCACCGGCACGCGACACGGCCAGACGAGCCGAGTCGACCCGGTTGACCTGGCCCATGCCGACGCCCACCGTGGCGCCGTCGTCCGCGAGCAGGATGGCGTTGGACTTCACGGAGCGGCAGGACTTCCACGCGAACGCCAGGTCGGCCAGCGTCTCGGGCGAGGCCGCGGCGCCCGCCTTGAGCCCCCAGGTGGACGGGTCGTCGCCGGGGGCGTCCACCCGGTCGACCGTCTGGACGAGCAGGCCGCCGTCGATGCGGCGGTACTCGGCCGGGTTGGACGGGCCGGCGGGGCAGCGCAGCAGCCGGATGTTCTTCTTCTTGGTCAGCACGGCCAGCGCCTCGGGAGTGAACGAGGGTGCCACGACGACCTCGGTGAAGATCGGCGCGATCTGCTCGGCCAACTCCTCGGTCACCTCGCCGTTCACCGCGATCACGCCGCCGTACGCCGACACCGGGTCGCACTCGTGCGCCTTGCGATGGGCCTCGGCCACGTCGGCGCCGACCGCGAGCCCGCACGGGTTGGCGTGCTTGATGATCGCGACGGCGGGCTCGGAGAAGTCCCACGCGGCCCGCCAGGCGGCGTCCGCGTCGACGTAGTTGTTGTAGGACATCTCCTTGCCGTGCAGCTGCTCGGCGTTCGCCAGGCCGTCCGTGCCGCCGGAGTACAGCGCCGCGCCCTGGTGCGGGTTCTCGCCGTACCGGAGGACGGCGCGGCGCTTCCAGGCCGCGCCCATGAAGGCCGGCCAGGCCGTGTCCTCCTCGGGGGCGTAGACGCCCGCGAACCACGAGGCCACCGCCGTGTCGTACGACGCGGTGTGGGCGTAGGCCTGGGCAGCGAGACGGCGGCGCTGCGGCTCGGTGAAACCGCCCTCCTCGATCGCGCTCAGCACATCGCCGTACCCACGCGGGTCGACGACCACGGCCACCGTGCCGTGGTTCTTGGCCGCCGCCCGGATCATGGCAGGACCGCCGATGTCGATCTGCTCCACGCACTCCGGCGCTGACGCCCCGGAGGCCACCGTCTCCTGGAAGGGGTACAGGTTGACCACCACCAGCTCGAACGGCTCGATCTCGAGCTCTTCGAGCTGCTTGACGTGGGAGGGGTTCGAGCCGTCGGCCAGCAGGCCCGCGTGCACCCGGGGGTGCAGGGTCTTGACCCGGCCGCCGAGGCACTCCGGGAAACCGGTCAGCGACTCGACGGGGGTCACCGGCACGCCGAACGAGGCGATCTTCGACGCGGTGCCCCCCGTGGACACGATCTCGACGCCTGCGGCGTCCAGAGCCCGGGCCAGCTCCTCCAGCCCGGACTTGTCGTAAACCGTGATCAGCGCGCGCCGGATGGCGATGCGGGTCACTTCGTGCTCCTCCCTGTTTCCGGACGGCCCGGACTTCCCGGACGGCCCGGATGTTGCGACTGCTCAGACAATCTCACTCGCCCAGATCTCCCGGACTGGGATCGAGCGTCTCCGGACGGCCCGGGTCTCCCGGGACGCCCAGGCGGACGTGGCGGCCGGTCATGGTCCAGCCGTCGCGGGCCATGCGGCCCACGACCTCGACGAGCAGGCGGCGCTCGACGGTCTTGATGCGCTCGTGGAGCGTGTCCTCGTCGTCTCCATCCTGTACGGCCACGGCCTCCTGCGCGATGACGGGACCGGTGTCCACGCCCGCGTCGACGAGATGCACCGTGCAGCCGGTCACGCGGACGCCGTACGCGAGGGCGTCGGGGACCGCGTGGGCGCCCGGGAACGACGGCAGCAGGGCCGGGTGGGTGTTGACGACCGGGAACGAGTTGAGCACGTCAGGGCCGAGGATCTTCATGAAACCCGCCGAGACGACCAGGTCGGGCTCCCAGGCGGCGAGCGCCGCGTGGAGTGCCTTGTCCCAGGCCGATCGGGTCGGGTGGTCGGCCAGCTTGATGACGAAGGTCGGAAGCCCCGCGCGGGCCGCGCGGGACAGGCCCTCGATGCCGTGCCGATCGGCGCCGACCGCGACGATCCGGGCGCCGTATGCGTCATCTGCGGCGGCATCCATGAGGGCCTGTAGGTTGGTCCCCGAACCGGAGACGAGGACCACGAGCCGAGCCGACAGGGCTGCACTCCTTCGGGGCGACGTTGACGGGTACGGCTGTCAGCGTATCGGCCCGCCCGCTCCACGACGCAGAGGAGGTCAGGTGCTACCACCCGTGGAGACTTCGGGGGTCGAGATCGGGCGCCGGGCGCTGCTGCTTTCCATAGGCGCGCTGGCGTTGACGCTTCTGGTGCCGGTGATGGGTTTGGCACTCGGGATCTTCTCGATCGTCGTGTGCTTCCGGACGTGGCGCACCCTGTCGCGGAGCCGCCAGTCTGTGATCATGCCCGTCCTGGGGTCGCTGATCTCGATCGCCTCGATGTTCATGGCGGTCTCGGTGACGTGGTTCCAGATGTACTTCAGCGGCGAGCTCACCGAGTACACCGAGTGTATGAAGGGCGCGGGCACGGGAACATCCCAGCAGGCGTGTGTCACCCAGCTGGAGCAATCGATGCAGCGTAAGCTCCCGTTCATCCCGAAGGGCAGCCTGCGGCTCCCCTTCGCGGTGTGAATCCCGGGATTGGGCGGCCGTCCCAACGGACACATCACCCTTTACGTGTAGATATCCGGATAGAAGGCCCCGGCACCCGGCCGGGGACCTCTCCGGGGACGACCGCGTGACCCATATAGCTCAAGGAGAACCCGTGAACGTCTGCACGCACCTCAGCCTGATCGGCGACGTCGAACCGCATACCGTCCTCGGCTGCGAGGAGTGCCTCGCCACGGGGTCACGCTGGGTCCACCTGCGCACCTGCCTGACCTGCGGGCACGTCGGTTGCTGCGACTCCTCACCGAACCGGCACGCCACCCGGCACTACGCCACCGTCGGCCACCCGATCGCCGAGTCCTTCGAGCCCGGCGAGGACTGGGCGTGGTGCTACCCCGACGAGATCCTTTTCGAGCCCTCCCCCAGCGGCGAGGGCGCGCGGTCGCACGCGTAGGTCAGAGGTCTGGAGCGTTGAGACCCTGGGTCACCGTCCGTGGAGGGCTTCGGCGATCAGGGGTCCCGATCCCAGGCGTACGGATCGACGTAGATGATGTGACCCCCGCGATCATCGGACTCGTCCACGATGTCGCGGCGCGGGGGCCTCGGCTCTTCGCGTTTTACTACGGCGCGGCCCTTCCCCGCGGCGGGCCGCGTGCCGGCCGGGCCCTTTCCCGTGGGGCCCTTCCCGCTGAGGAGCCCCTTGCCTGCCAGGCCCTTGACCGGCTCCAAGGTCTCCGCCGCCGAGGCGTGCTCGTCGGTCCAGTCGGCGCGGATCACCGGGATGGGCTGCGTGTCGGCCTCCGTGGCCTCCATCCAGTGGCCGGGCACCCCGCTCTTGACGGGCTGCGCGGCGAGCTTCACCTTGCTCGCCACCTTGACGATGGCGTCCCCTGCCTTGCGTACGGGCGTGACGGCGACGCGGGCGCCGTGGAACATCAGCCACCAGTTGGCCAGCCCGGCGGAGATGCCGGCCGCGACGCCGACCTCCAGGGTGACCGACAACGCCACCTCCCAGGCGGACGGGCCCACCACCGACAGGCGCGCGCCCCCGAGCGGGCCCCCCGCGAGCGCCGCGAGCCACCCGGCCGCGAGGCCGGTGGCGAGGCCGCAGACGAACCCCCAGAGCGGCGCGGACTCGAACTGCGGCGTCGGCGCGACGCGTGCCACCACCACACCCGCGATGGCGCCCGCGATGAAGGGGATCGCGAGCACCGTCATGGTCCACGGGGAGGTGACCCCCGAGTCGGGCAGCGCGCCCAGCATCGGCAGGGCGGGCACGGTGCCGAGCTGCACGCCGGTGGGCGCGACGAGCGTGCCGGTGCCGAGCGCGAAGCCGGGGCCGCTGATGTAGGACACACCCCAGATGACGAAGTTCAGGAGGTAGAGCGCCTCGACGAGCAGCAGGAGCAGGCCGCCGACGAACCCGGGCGCCAGGAGCTCCGAGAGCCGCTGGACCTGCCCGAAGTTCATGACGAGCGCCACCAGCACGAGCACGAGCCCCGCCACGAGCATCGTCGAGAGGGCGACGGCCGTGCCGACCACGACCGACCTCGCCCGCTCGGGAAGCAGGCGCAGCATCGACCGCCAGGGGCCGATGCTGCGGGCGGTTGCCAGCGACCCGGCGACGAAGGCCAGCGCGAGGTGGCTCAGCAGCGCCTCGCCGACGAACGGCTGGGTCACGTTGTTCTGCGCGACCAGCGCGATCACCCCGGCGAGCAGGGCGTACGGTGCGGCCAGCGAGATGCCCGCCTGGGCGATCAGCACGAGCTGGGCGCGGCGGCGGGCGTTGGCGAGATCCTTGGTGCTCCCCTTCGGCAGCCGCGCGGGCAACCGAAGCCGCAGGTCGGCGTCCCGCGCCATCCATATGGCGGCGCGGTACAGCAGAGCGGCGGGCAGCACCGTCAAACCGAGCGGCAGCAGGCCGACCCGCCCGCCCGGAATCGCGAACCCGGCGTGGTGGGCGGCAAGCCAGACCTGGCAGGCCGCCCGGAACACCCCCGGAAGCCCCTGCCCGAAGGCGCCGCGGGGCGCGGCGATCCAGCCGATCAGGGTGAGCGTGGTGAGGACGGCGAGGCCGACCCCGAGGGTCCAGGCGGCGGCGAGCATGCCGGAGACGGGCAGCGGACGGCGTGCCTCGTCGTCGTCACCGCCGCTCCCCGGCAGGGGGATGCGGCTCAGGACGGTACGGGGGACCGTCCGGAGCTGGTCGAGAAGGGCCGTCACAGTACTCGATGTTCTCAGGATGTCCGCCCCCGATGGGCCTAGCGCGCCCGCGTGTCGCCCCCTTTGTCCCCGGAGTGATCGACCGTCCGCTCTTTCGGCGCCGTTTCTCCCCTGATCGCGGATTTCGAGATCCATGGTCACCAAGAGCCTCTTGACCAAGTTATGTCTGTGATGCAAACCTATCTGCATCACAGACAAAAGAGAGAAGGGGGTTTTTCCATGACGGAGTTCGAAGCCGATGGGCTGCTGGACGACGTGGAGGCGCTACGGCGGCGGGCCCGCGCCGACCGGCACGCCTTCCGCTTACCACTGCTGTACTTCGGCCTGTTCGCCCTGGCCACCGCGCCCCTATACGTGCTCGCCTACACGCTGGACAGACCCGGCTCCTCGTCATCGCCGTCCGGTTTCTTCTCGTCATGGGCGTTCGGCCGAGACGGGTGGCTCGACCTGATCTGGCTCGCCGGCCTGGCCGTGGGAACAGGGCTCACCGTCTGGTGGTACCGGCGCCACGGCGATCTGTCGGGCATCGAGACCTCGACACGCGGCCCGGTCACCACCTGGACCGCCGCTGGGCTGGCACCACTGATCTGGTTCCTGTCCCCGCTGGCCGGCGTCCTGGTCTGGTTCCTCTGGCCGTTCTTCGTGCGGAACACCTTCGGCCTGCTGGCACTGGCCTTCGGCCTGATCGCCCTGGCGCGGGTGGAACGCAGCCGCTACCTCTGGATCGTGACCTTGCTGTACACGGCGGCAGCCGTACCGGCCGTCGTCTACAACATGGAGAACCAGTACTACCGGGTGTTCCAGCTGTTGGGTTTCTCCGGCGAGAACATGCCGTACGGTCTGCTCCAGGGCAGCCCGGTGCTGCTCCCGGGCCTGATCCTGCTCGTGGGCGGACTGGGCGCCAGAAGGAGGATCCACGCATGACCCACCCGACCGGTGGCCTGAACGACATCGTGCACCAGCGGCACCGTCTCGGCATCCTGACGATCGCTGGAGACGCCGCGCGAGTGGAGTTCACCTACCTCAGGGAAGCGCTGGAGCTGACGGGCGGAAACCTCAACCGCCACCTCGCGGTGCTGGAGGAGGCGGGACTCGTCACCCTGGAGAAGGGGATCGACGGCAGGCGGCCCAAGACCTGGGTCGTCATCACCAGGGCAGGCCGTAAGGCTCTCGCGGCCGAGATCTCCGCGCTGGAGGAACTCGTCCGGCGCCACCGCTCCCAGCAGGCTGAGACGACGCCGGGGACAAAACCCCAGCAGGGCTGAACCACAACCCCAGACTGTGCGAACGCCGCGCCACAGGCCCGGACGCTCACCAGGGCGGACCTGCCAGAGACCTCGCCAGCGGCCGCCACAGACGCCTACCCTGCCCTGCATGCGGAAACGCCCGGCCGGTGACCGGGCGTTTCTCACGTCGCGCGAGTAGCAGTCCCGCGTGCCGCCCTGCTGAGAGCGTTCGGGCGTCAGGCGGTCAGGTCTCAGCGGGAGCGCATGACCTCGCGCATGAGGCGGGCGGTCTCGCTGGGGGTCTTGCCGACGCGCACGCCGACCTTCTCCAGGGCTTCCTTCTTGGCCTGAGCCGTGCCCGCCGAACCCGACACGATCGCCCCGGCGTGACCCATGGTCTTACCCTCTGGAGCGGTGAAGCCCGCCACGTAGGCCACCACCGGCTTGGTGACGTGCTCCTCGATGTAGGCGGCGGCACGCTCCTCGGCGTCACCACCGATCTCACCGATCATCACGATCGCCTCGGTGTCGGGATCGGCCTGGAAGGCCTCCAGCGCGTCGATGTGCGTGGTGCCGATCACCGGGTCACCGCCGATGCCCACCGCCGTGGAGAACCCGATGTCGCGCAGTTCGTACATCAGCTGGTAGGTCAGCGTGCCCGACTTGCTGACCAGGCCGATGCGACCGGCCGAGGTGATGTCGGCCGGGATGATGCCCGCGTTGGAGGCGCCGGGGGAGGCGATGCCGGGGCAGTTCGGACCGATGATGCGGGTCTTCCCGCCCTTGGACAGCGCGTACGCCCAGAACTCGGTGGAGTCGTGGATCGGAACGCCCTCGGTGATGACGACGGCGAGCGGGATCTCGGCGTCGATCGCCTCGATGACGGCGGACTTGGTGCCCGCCGGCGGGACGAAGATCACCGTCACGTTGGCGCCGGTGGCGGCCATGGCCTCGGCCACGGTCGCGAACACCGGGAGCTCCACGCCGTCGAAGTCAACGGTGGTGCCCGCCTTGCGGGGGTTCGTACCGCCGACGACCTTGGCACCGGCCTTGAGCATGCGACGGGTGTGCTTCGATCCCTCGGAGCCCGTGATGCCCTGGACGATGATCTTGCTGTTCTGGGTCAGCCAGATTGCCATTACGCACCTACCGCAGCGAGCTCGGCGGCGCGCTTCGCCGCTTCGTCCATAGTGTCCACTAGTTCGACGCGGGGAAGCCCGGCGTCGGACAGAATCTGCCGCCCGAGGGTGGCGTTGTTGCCGTCCAGCCGGACGACCAGCGGGTGGGTGACCGCCTCACCGCGGTCGGCGAGCAGCGTGAACGCCGACACGATGCCGTTGGCCACAGCGTCGCACGCGGTGATGCCGCCGAAGACGTTGACGAAGACCGACTTCACGGCCGGGTCGGACAGAACGATCTCGAGGCCGTTTGCCATGACCTCCGCCGAGGCGCCACCGCCGATGTCGAGGAAGTTCGCCGGCCTCTGCCCGCCGAACTGCTCGCCGGCGTAGGCGACGACGTCGAGGGTCGACATGACCAGGCCCGCGCCGTTGCCGATGATGCCGACGGAACCCTCGAGCTTGACGTAGTTGAGGTCCTTCTCCTTGGCCCTCGCCTCGAGCGGGTCCTCCGCGGTCTTGTCGGCGTAGGAGCCGTGCTCGGCCTGGCGGAAGGAGGCGTTGTCGTCGAAGGTCACCTTGCCGTCGAGTGCCTTCACCTGGCCGTCCTGGGTCAGGATCATCGGGTTCACCTCGACCAGGGTGGCGTCCTCGTCGACGAAGACGGCCCAGATCTTCTCGATGATGTCGGCCGCGCCGTCCAGCGCGGCCTCGGGCAGGCCTCCCGCCTGGGCGATCTCACGGGCCCTCGCGCTGTCGACGCCGGTCAGCGGGGAGACCGGGATCTGGGCGACCTTGTCGGGCGACGTGTGCGCGACCTCTTCGATCTCCATGCCGCCGGCGGCGGAGCAGATGGCGAGGAAGGTGCGGTTGGCGCGGTCGAGCAGGAAGGAGAAGTAGTACTCCTCCGCGATCGCGCTGGCCTCCTCGACGAGGACCTTGTGAACCGTGTGACCCTTGATGTCCATGCCGAGGATGTCGGTGGCCTTCCGCTGGGCGTCAGCGGCGTCGTCTGCGACCTTGACGCCTCCCGCCTTGCCACGACCCCCGGTCTTGACCTGGGCCTTGACGACAACGCGACCGGTCAGCTGCTCTGCTGCCGCGCGTGCCTCCTCCACGGTGTGCGCGACGACGCCGCGCGGCACCGGGATGCCATACTCCGCGAAGAGCTCCTTCGCCTGATGTTCGAACAGGTCCACGAGGGTCCGTCCTTGCTTGTCCGGCTGTCTTCTTCTCTACGTTGAGGACCAGACCTCGGGGCACCCGCGATCCGCCGGAAGTCTGGCCTCAGAAGCCTAGCCGCCGCGAGGACGTGAGACGTTCGCCGGGGGCCCTTTGCCCCCGCACAGTGAGCGAGCCTTAATTCGTCCAAAGTCCACCTGTCTACGACATGTCGTGATTTCATCGTGATCTTGATTGGGAAGAATGCCTTGACCCTCGACGACGGGGAGAGGGTCATACAACGGGAGGAACCCCTTATGAGGCGATGGATCGCCCTTGCCGCCACCACTCTGGTCGCGCCCGCGCTGGCCATGGCCGCGCCGACCGTCGCGCAGGCGGCTCCCACCCCCGCGAAGGCCGCGGCGGCCAACCCGGTCGACGCCCTGCGGCAGCAGTTCGCCAAGAAGAGCACCGTGCGCCTGGACGAGGACACACGGATCAAGCTCGACGGGAAAGACCTGTTCAAATACCGCCAGGTCGGCGCGTTGCGCTTCGGAAAGTCGGGGGTCGACGCCTACGACACGAAGACCATATTGAAGAGCGGCGCCACGGGCGGCGACTCGACCATCCGCACGATCCTGCTCGATGGCAAGGCTTACATGAAGAGCCCGCTGTACGACGACACCCTGCCCGCGGGCAAGTCCTGGGTGCGCACCACCGGCGCGGCCGCCGGAAACACCAGCAGCATGATCGACGTCCTGCAGCCGAAGGTGCTGAAGGCCGTTCTGGCGAGCACGAAGACCAAAGGCGTCGGCGGCAAGGTGGGCGGTGCCAGGACCACCCTCCTTCGGGGGTCCATCACGCTGGCCGAGCTTGCCAAGGTGTCCCCGGTCTTCGGCGCCATCACCAAGTCATTGAAGACCAAGAAGACCGTCACGCTGCCCTGGAAACTGTGGATCGGCGGCGACCAGCTGCCCCGCCGCTTCCAGTCGACGTTCCTGCTGTCGAGCAGCCCGCTTTCCGGCGACCTGACGATGGCCACCGACAGCCGCTTCACCTCGTGGGGCGGGAAGGTCGTCATCAAGGCGCCCCCGGCCGAGCTGGTCGTCGACGAGAAGGACCTCGACACCGAGCTCCCCCAGACCCCGGACTTCACGACCACCATCACCGGCATGGCGTCGCGTGAGCGCTGACGCCACGTGAAGTCATCCAGTAGAGGACGAATCTCCATGAGGCGATGGATCGCCCCATTTACCGCGGTCGTCGCGGCGTAAGCGACGAAGGCCCGGTGAACATCACCGGGCCTTCTCGCGATAAACGGCCGAATATCGGTCAAACAGAACAACTATTACGTCCGGGATGGAAACACGCCTCGTGTGCAAATAACATAAGTCAGGCCGTTGGGGGCGGCACTCTGCAGGTCGGGCAAATTAAAGGTCGTTTGCCCATTGCCGCCATACATGGTGCCGAGCAATGAGAACAGCGGCTGGTTCTGGATGATGAGCAGGGTCTGCCCGCTCGCGGGCGTACCACCGGCCACGGTTCCCGCCACGAGCCATACAGCACCCAAGGTGCACTCCGTCCCCGTGCCGGCAGCGGCCAGCCCGGTGTTCGCGCCGAAGCGGGGGTCCGGACTTGGATCGCCCTTGGGACCGGCGGGTCCGGTCGCTCCGGTCGCTCCGGTCGCTCCGGTATCGCCCTTGATACCTATGCCTGCTGGTCCCATAGGACCGCGGCACACATGAGTGCAGCAATTACGGTGATCGTGATCCAACTTGCAGCTCGGTACGAGCTGGTGGGTGACGGCCACGGCTTTCGCGCCGGCCGGGGTGGCCGCGTTCGCGGTCACGGCACCCGCGCCGGCGAGAGCGAGGCCGGACAGGGTCCATGCCAGGTACTTTGAAATCCTCATGAATCGGTCTCCTGGAAATGATGCCGCAAAACCATTTATTGGGCTATTTGGACGAGCCAAAGACGCCACAATAGATAGGACAGCATGGGATATGTCGACTTCGTCCGATCGCCGTTCAGTCGACTCAGTCATTTCCTGGACGCAATTCCATTAAGCCCTGTGGCTGGGGTTTTTGTTTCTGCTTTACTCTCTGATCTCAACCTTTAGAATTACGCCGTCATGGACGTCGGGATCAAGCTAGGCGATCAGGGCAATTCTTGGTTTCATGCGCCACCCGGTGCGGGTCTGGTCGGCAAGGCCTGGCCGGCTTCAGAGCTTTTCGAGGGGGGCGTAGGCGAGGAGAAGGGTCTTCTCACCGCCTGAGCCGAAGTCGATCTTCACCTTGGTCTTCTCGGCCAGGCCGTCGACCGTCACCACGGTGCCGAGCCCGAAGGTGTCGTGGGTCACGCGGTCTCCCGGGCTGAGGTTCGGGATCACGCGCCCGCCCGCCTTCTTCGGCGCGGGGGCCGTACGGGTCTCGCGGACGGTGGCGGCGCCCCAGGCGCTCTTGTTGGGATCGCCGCGCCAGTCGAGCAGGTCGGCAGGGACCTCGGCCAGGAACCGGGACGCGGGGTTGAACGCGGGAGAGCCCCACGAGCTGCGGACGGCGGCACGCGACACGTAGAGCCGCTGCTGGGCCCGGGTGATGCCGACATACGCCAGCCGGCGCTCCTCCTCGAGCTCTCGCGGCTCCCCCAGGGAGCGCATGTGCGGGAAGACGCCGTCCTCCAGGCCGGTGAGGAACACCACGGGGAACTCAAGCCCCTTCGCGGTATGCAGGGTCATCAGCGTGACGACGCCCTGGTGATCCTCGCCGTCGGGGATCTGGTCGGCGTCGGCCACCAGCGAGACCTGCTCCAGGAAGTCGACGAGCGTGCCCTCGGGGTTGGCCTCCTCGAACTCCTGGGCCACGGAGATGAGCTCGTTGAGGTTCTCCAGCCTGCTCTCGTCCTGGGGGTCGCCGGAGGTCTCCAGCTCGGTGCGGTAACCCGTGCTGGACAGGACCTCCTCGGCCAGCTCGGACAGCGACAGCTCCTTGCCGCGCAGGTCGTCGAGCAGGGAGACGAACTCCTTGATCGCGTTGAGGGACCGGGTCGCCAGGCCGGGGGCCTCGTCCGCGCGGCGCAGCGCATCCCAGAAGGGGATGCGCTCGCGGCCCGCGAACGCCTCGACCATCGCCTCGGCACGGTCGCCGATGCCGCGCTTCGGGACGTTGATGACGCGGCGCAGCGAGACGGTGTCGCTGGGGTTGGCGAGCACCCGGAGGTAGGCCAGCAGGTCGCGGACCTCCCTGCGCTCGTAGAACCGCACGCCGCCCACGACCTTGTAGGGCAGGCCGGTGCGAATGAAGATCTCCTCGAAGACGCGGGAGGCGGCGTTGGTGCGGTAGAAGACGGCCACCTGGCCGGGCGTCACGTCGTCCTCGTCGGAGAGACGGTCGACCTCCTGGGCGACGAACATCGCCTCGTCGTGCTCGTTGTCGGCGACATAACCGATGATCTTCGGCCCGGCGCCCTGGTCTGACCAGAGGTTCTTGGGCTTGCGGCTCTCGTTGCGCGAGATCACGGCGTTGGCGGCCGACAGGATCGTCTGGGTGGAGCGGTAGTTCTGCTCGAGCAGGATCGTGCGGGCGTCGGGGTAGTCGCGCTCGAACTCGAGGATGTTGCGGATCGACGCGCCACGGAAGGCGTAGATCGACTGGTCGGCGTCGCCCACCACGCACAGCTCGGCGGGCTCGACCGCGCCCTCCCGGACGACGTCGCCGTCGGCGGTGAGCAGCTCCGGACGGCCGACGAGCTCCCTGATCAGGATGTACTGCGCGTGGTTGGTGTCCTGGTACTCGTCGACCATCACGTGGCGGAATCGGCGCCTGTAGTGCTCGGCCACGTCGGGGAAGAGCTGGAACAGGGTGACCGTCAGCATGATGATGTCGTCGAAGTCCATCGCGCCGGCCTCGGTGAGCCTGCGCTGGTAGCCGCGGTAGGCCTCGGCGAGCGTGCGCTCCAGGTGGGTCTGGGCCTTGGCGGCGGCCGTCTCGTAGTCGATCAGCTCGTTCTTCAGGTTGCTGACCTGCGCCGAGAACGACCGCGGGGGGTAGCGCTTCGGGTCGAGCTCGAGCTCGCGGCAGACCATCGCCATCAGCCGCTGGGAGTCGGCCTGGTCGTAGATGGAGAAGCTGGAGGTGAACCCGAGCCGCTTGGCCTCCCTGCGGAGGATGCGGACGCAGGCGCTGTGGAAGGTCATCACCCACATGGCCTTGGACCTCGGGCCGATGAGCTTGTCGACCCGCTCCTTCATCTCTCTGGCGGCCTTGTTGGTGAAGGTGATCGCCAGGATCTCCTGCGGCTGCGCGTCGCGCTCGGAGAGCAGGTAGGCGATGCGGTGGGTGAGCACGCGTGTCTTTCCCGAGCCCGCGCCCGCGACGATCAGGAGCGGGCTGCCCTCATGGACGACGGCGTCCCGCTGCTGCGGGTTGAGCCCGTCGAGCAGGGGATGATCAACGGTGGGATTCACGACTCGGGTCGACACGCCCCTAGATTATGGCCGCCCACCGACAGTGGGAGCCTCTTCGGACACCGCTCCAGCCGCCGAATCCGGGCCGGACGCGTGTGACCGGCTGAGCGATGCCGCCTTAAGCACAAAATATCGAGATAATGCCCCTTGTTCACTGCCAAGTGAACCTAGGAGGACCATCGTGACGGCAATCGACGACGCCGATATCAACACCATTCTCGTGGTGACCGCTCACCCCGACGACGTGGACTTCGGCGCGGCGGGCGCCGTCGCGACGTTCACCGACAAGGGTATCCAGGTGGTGTACTGCATCGTCACCGACGGCGACGCCGGCGGGTTCGACCGCGTGCTGGACAACGGCGGCATGGCCGCGCTCCGGCGCGCGGAGCAGACCGAGGCCGCCAAGAGGGTCGGCGTCGAGGACGTCCGCTTCCTCGGATACCAGGACGGCACGGTGGAGCCGACCCTCGGCCTGCGCCGCGACATCGCGCGGGTGATCCGCCAGGTCCGTCCCGACCGGGTGATCACCTCTACCCCCGAGCGCAACTACGCCCGCATCGGGCCGAGCCACCCCGACCACCGCGCCGTCGGCGGAGCGACGCTCGACGCGGTCTACCCCGACGCCCGCAACCCGTACGCCTTCCCCGAGCTTCTCCTCGATGAAGGGCTGGAGGCCTGGACGGCCCGAGAGGTGTGGCTGACGGGCGGCCCGACGCCCAACCACTACATCGACGTCACGGCGACCGTGGACCGCAAGATCGCGGCTCTGCGTGCGCACGTGAGCCAGACCGCCCACATGGAGACGCTGGAGCAGTTCGTCAGAGGGTTCCTCGCGGCCGGCGCCAAGCTGGCCGGGCTCCCCGAAGGCAGCTTCGCCGAGGGCTTCCAGGTGGTCCCCACCCCCTGACCCGGCGCCGGAGCTCACCGGTCGTCGAGCCGCCGGGCGGCGCGGGCGGCGAAGAAGCCGAGCGAGTTGGTTGCCAGGTGCAGCAAGGAAGGCGCCACCAGGCCTCCGCGCCTGCGGAGCTCGTGGAAGAACACTGCTGCCAGGCCGGTGGAGACGACCGAGCCCGCGACGAGACGGGCGGTGGCGCCCATCTCCGCCGCCCCCCGGCCTTGCCGCTCAGGGCCGTCGCCCGAGGCCAGGCGGGTGAGTGCCGGGTTGGCCGCCGCCATGTCGAGCGCCGGAAGGATATGCCAGAGCCCGAACAGCACCGAGGACCCCGTGACCGCCGCGACCGGCCCGTACGAGCGGCGCAGCGCGGCGGGCAGCACCCCCCGGAACGCCACCTCCTCGAGCAGGACCGTGCCCAGCGGCACCTGCACCAGCGCCTCCTCCATGAGGCGGGCGCGCGAGAGCCCGAGAGCCCGCTCGTCCCGGAAGAGACGCCTGGTCGCGGGCAGCAGGACGCCTCCGGCGTAGACCACGGCGACGGCGCCCGCCAGCGCCGCGCCGATCTCGACGCCCCGGTGTCCCCTCTCGAACCCCAGCTCGGACCAGGACAGGCCGGACCGCCTGGCCAGGAACACGAGCGTGCCGGCCGCCGCTGTCGAGGTGACGGGCGCGAGGCGCCGGGCGAGCCGGTTGTTGAGCACGTTTGCCGCCACCAGCACGGCGGCGGCGGGCGGCAGGAGACGGGCGTCAGGCCTCACGAGGCGGCTCGCTGCCTCCAGCCGGGCGGGAACCGCAGGCTGCGGCGCTCGGCCGTGGTGAGCCCACCCCAGATGCCCTCGGATTCCCCTGCGCGTACCGCATAGGCCCGGCACTCCACGATCACCGGGCAGGTGCCGCAGACGGCCTTCGCCCGCGCCTCCTGCTCGGGGAACGGCGCGTCGGGGAAGAACAGCTCCGGATCGGATGCGCGGCAGGACCCCCGGGACGCCCAGCCCGTCTCACGCACGGCTTCCGTGGCCATGACCACCTCCCCAACCAGCGTTCACACCGCCAGGCTACGGCCCCGCTCCGCGACGGCACATCCGTCTGACGATGTATTCGGCGACCTCCAGGCTCAGCTCCGTGGCGTATCGACACGGTCACTGAAGCCCCGGCCACAGAGTGCCGGCGTGCCGGGCGTCCTTCGTCACACGAGACGGCGCGCGGTGGCCCAGCGAGACAGCTCGTGACGGTTGGAGAGCTGAAGTTTGCGCAGGACGGAGGAGACGTGGGTCTCGACCGTCTTCACCGAGATGAAGAGCTCCTTCGCGATCTCCTTGTACGCGTACCCACGGGCGATCAGCCTCAGCACCTCGCGCTCCCGGGTCGTCAGCGAGTCGAGCTCGGGATCGATGGACGGCGCCTCGCTGGAGGCGAAGGCGTCCAGCACGAACCCGGCCAGACGGGGCGAGAACACCGCGTCGCCCTCGGACACCCGGACGATCGCGTCCGTCAGCTCCCTGCCGCTGATCGTCTTGGTGACATAACCACGGGCCCCGCCCCGAATGACGCCGATCACGTCCTCGGCCGCGTCGGAGACCGACAGCGCCAGGAAGCGGACCGAGGACCCCGAGCCGAGCACCCGGCGCAGCACCTCCTGGCCTCCGCCTCCTGGCATGTGGACGTCGAGCAGGATCACGTCGGGCTTGAGTGACTCGATGGCCGCGACCGCGGAATCGACGTCCTCGGCCTCGCCCACGACCTCGATCTGGGGGCCGAGCTCGGCGCGCACGCCCGACCGGAAGAGCCGGTGGTCGTCCACGATCAGTACCTTGACCATTTTCACGGCTCCCTCACGCATCGGGGCAGATCGTGGATCACGACTGCTCCCGCTTCATCGTCAGCATGACTTCCGTTCCCTCGCCCGGTCCAGTCTTGACCCGTGCGCTTCCGCCGTGACGCTCCATCCGGCCGATGATCGACTGGCGGATGCCCATGCGGTCGTCGGGAACATCGTCCATGTTGAAGCCCTTGCCCCGATCCCTGACGAACACGGTGACCTCCTCCGCCTCCACTTCCGCGTAGACGGAGATGACCGGCGCCTCAGCGTATTTGGCCGCGTTGACCATCGCCTGCCGTGCGGCGTGCAACATCGCGCGGAGCCCGTCGTGCAGATCGCAGTCACCCACGCAGACGATCTCGATGGGGACGCCGTGCTCGTCCTCGATCTCGGCGGCCACCCGGCGCACGGCGGCGGCCATCGAGGCGTCGGCGTCCGCCTTGGGCTGGTAGAGCCAGTTGCGAAGCTCGCGTTCCTGTGACCTGGCCAGGCGGGTGACCTCGAACGGGTCGCCCGCGTTGCGCTGGATGAGCGTGAGCGTGTGCAGCACCGAGTCATGGACGTGCGCGGCCATCTCGGCGCGCTCCTCCTGCCGGATGCGCTCACGGCGCTCCTTCTGGAGCTCTTTCCACAGGCCGGTGAGCCAGGGCGCCGCGATCAGCGAGATGCCCCCGACCACCACGGCGGTGAACACCAGCCCCGGCCGCGCCTCGGCGAGCTTGCCCTGGGCCGCCAGGAAGCCGATCGCGCCGATGACCACCAGCAGCAAGCCCATGCCGGTGCGGATCCATGACCGCCGTACCTGGCGGACCGCGTCCGTCATCCACCGCTGGCGGCGGCCGGGTTCCGCCTGCTGCCAGAGGATCAGGGTGCCGATGCCTCCCACGGCGATCGACCAGGTGCCGACGCCCCCGGTTGACGCGCCCGTGAGCCAGCCGAAGGCCGTCAGCGCCATGCCGAGCACGCCGTACGCGGCCGCCTGGCCCCAGTCGCGGCCCGGTGGCTCCCCCTCGTTCGGCTCGCGCGGGGTGAACATCCACAGCGCGGCGTACGCGAGGACGCCGAGGCCGTCCAGGACGCTGAGCAGCACGAAGGCGAGCCGCAGCACGACGGGGTCGAGCCTCAGCTGGGCGGCGGCACCTTGGGCGACGCCCGCCACGATCCGGCCTCGTAGCGGCCGTACCATGCGCGGGTACGCCTCGGGAATGGTGGGGGTCTCAGACATCTCTGGAGCATCGTCACACGTGAAAGGGCATGTACGCATCAGGGCGCTCCCTGACTCCTCCCCTGAGGGGTCGGGGACGAGTCAGGGGTCTCCCGGATGTGAGCCGGACCGGCGGGCGGCCACGATGGAGCCATGACCGAAGCAGGCAGTCCGGACACGACGCTGGAGCAAGGGGGGTTCGCCCCTGAGGACGAGGAGCGTGTGCTCAAGCGTAGTGACGAGGGTCGCATGCTGACCGGGGTCTGTGCCGGGCTCGGCCGCTACACGGGCATGGACCCCGTGATCTTCCGAGTCGGGTTCGCGGCCCTCGTCGTGGGCTCCGGCATCGGCATCATGCTGTACGTCGCGGCGTTCCTGCTGATGAGGAGCATGAACGGCGGGCCTGGATACGTCGAGCAGTGGAGCCGCAGGGTCTTCGACACCGACACCGTGATGGCGCTGCTGGCCGCGATCTTCGCATTCGGCTTGATCATCAATCTTGCGGCGGACGGCATCAGCACGGCCACGGTGGTCGTCGGCACGCTGCTCGCCATCGCCTTGCTCGCGGCGCACGCCCGCGGTGTCGATCTGCTGGCGCTCACCAAGACGCTGCCTGAGCGGATCAAGGGGAAGCGGGGCGTCCGGCCGGTCCCGGAAGAGTGGGCGAACGGCCCCTTCGGCGCCCACCCCTTCTCCCCGCCTTCCTCACCGTTCGCCGCGCCGCCCGTCCCGGCTTTCACCGCGCCTTCCGGCTCGCGTCTCTCTGCGGCTCCCGGTTCGGATCCCGCCGGTTCGGCGACCGGGACGGCTGTTCCCGCCGACGCCGGCACCCCATCCGCCTCCGCCGCCGACGCGCCGCCTGTGGCGCGGCCGCCCCACACGGGCGAGGTGCCCGGCCACGCGGACACGCCGGCGGACGCCGGACCCGGCAGCGACACGGACATGGTCGCGGACGCGAGACCTGACAAGGACACGGACATGGTGCCGGGGGCGGGACTCGGCGCGGGTCCGGAGTACCGCCGCCTGTCGGACCTTGCCAGGGAGGCACGCGGCGCTCCGTACGAGACCGCCGGGCCTTCGAGGGGATCGGGTCCCCTGGGCTCGGGTTCCACGCGGTACGGGCCCGCGCGGACCGGTCCGGGAGGGTTCGACTCCTCTGGCGAGCCGTTCGCCCCGCACGGCCCCTACCGCCCGTACGCCTCAAGCCAGCCGTACGAACCGCACGACTGGAACTACGGCAAGCGAGCCGCGAAACGACCGAAGCGGCCGAAGTCCTTCATCGGCGCAATCACGATTTTCATCGCTTTCGTGGTCGGAGGGATCATGGTTGCCACGCAGTCGTCCTCCAGCATGTTCAACCTGCCGGTGGTCGGCGGGGTCGTACTGATCACGATCGGTGCGGGGCTGCTCGTCGCGACCTGGTTCGGCCGGGGCGCGGGGCTTGTGGCCACCGGCACGATCATGTCCATTCTCCTCGTGGCGGGATCGACCGTGAACGGTATTCCGAAGAAGATCGGGAGCTACACCTGGGAGCCGGTCGACAGCTCGCAGCCCGCGAGCGGGTATTCCGTGGGCATCGGCGACGGCACCCTCGATCTCCGGAGCACCAAGCTCGTCCCGGGGTCGCGGACACGGTTCGACGCCTCGATCTCCATCGGCGAGCTGAAGATCATCGTGCCTCGCACGGCCCGCGTGGAGGTGTTCGGCTACACGAGGCTGGGTGACGTGAAGATCGAGCACACCGTGCTCGGCGGCACCGACGTGCAGCACAACAAGGTTCTCGAACCCGACGTCACCCCGCCCGGCACGGTGGCCGTCATCGAGCTGCACGTCAAGGCGGGCATCGGCGACGTGGACGTGCACCGTGCGGCATAGGACCGACTGGCTGTCACTGCTCTCCGGCCTGCTGTTCGTCGGCATCGGCATCCGCTATCTGACCCCACCGGCACCCGACACGCTGATCATGGCGCTCATCCTCCTTTTCGGCCTCGGACTCGCCGGTTTCATCGGCATCATCGCCAAAGCAGTACGCAAGCGTTGACCGCTGGAACTGTCAGGGAAGGTCCCGCTAGGCTGGCGGTTTCGTCGAGTTCTCACCGCTCAACCCGCCCGTGGACGCCCTCGGCGAGCTCTCGTCCCCCGACACGGCCCGGTATCGATCCGACCAAGGGGGAGGACTCTCGATGACATCTCTGACACCGCCGTTCACCGAGGACACCGCGCGAGCGACGGTCCAGGCCGCCGAGGACGCCTGGAACACCCGTGATCCGCACCGGGTGGCCCTCGCGTACACCCCGGACTCGGTCTGGCGCAACAGGTCCGAGTTCGTGACCGGACGTGAGCAGATCACCGAGTTCCTCACCCGCAAGTGGGCCAGGGAGCTCGACTACGCGCTGCGCAAGGAGCTGTGGGCGTTCACCGGCGACCACATCGCCGTGCGCTTCCAGTACGAATGCCGCGACGCGGACGGGCAGTGGTGGCGTAGCTACGGCAACGAGCTCTGGGAGTTCGACCAGAACGGCCTGATGGGCCGCCGCGAGGCCAGCATGAACGACCTGCCGATCTCCGAGAAGGACCGCCGGATCTTCGGACCCCGTCCCCCCGAGGACCACGGCCGGCCGTTCCCCATCGCCTGAGATCTCGACGCCCCGCGGGAGCAGCCGCTCCTCGTGTCGTGAACGTCTGGCGGGTTTTACCGGCGCGGGGGTTGACCCGGCATATCAGGGGCGTACTTTCGCATTTGTCGGTTCTCACCATCCATTCCACTCACCGTTAGTGCGCTCGCCACCTCACCGTCACCCTGCCGAAGGTCACCTCCAGCGAGGTTCGCACTGGTCAGCGCACGGCCATAGAGCTACCAGCCTGCGCGCTTGGAGGGCCAATGACCCGAATCACCGTCACCGTCGACGGCGTCACGTACCAGGAAGAAGTGGAGCCACGCCTGCTCCTCGTCCATCTCCTGCGCGACCGGCTGGGGAAGACGGGCACACCCATCGGCTGCGACACCGGTAACTGCGGCGCCTGCACGGTCATGATGGACGGCGTCAGCGTGAAGAGCTGCTCCGTCCTCGCCGTGCAGGCGGATGGTGAGGACGTCCTCACCATCGAGGGCCTGTCGGCCGGCGGCCCGTGGCACCCCATGCAGCAGGCCTTCCACGAGGAGCACGCGCTCCAGTGCGGCTACTGCACCCCCGGCATGATCATGGCCGCCATCGACCTGCTGAAGGACGATCCGGACCCCTCCGAAGACGCGATCCGCGAGGGCCTGGAGGGCAACCTCTGCCGGTGCACCGGCTACTGCAACATCGTCCGCGCCGTACGGCGGGGAGCGCAGAGCATGAGCGCCCAGGAGGTGACCGCGTCATGATCGCGGCAGCGACCAGGCGGGAAGCGGTGAGCGACCGATGACGGAAGAGATCGACGCGGGGTTCGTGGCACGGCAGATCGCCGAGAGCGACATGCTGAGCGAGCCCGCCCCGGACAGGCACGAGGTCGGCGCCGCGCGCAGGCGCAAGGAGGACGCCCGGCTGATTACGGGCCGTACGCAGTGGACCGACAACATCCAGCTCCCCGGCATGCTCTACGTGGCGTTCCTGCGCAGCCCCATGGCGCACGCCCGCATCACCCGGGTGGACACCTCCGCCGCGCTGCACCACCCCGGCATCGTCGCGGCCTTCAGCGGCCGGGACTTCGCGGGCGAGCAGGGCAGCCTGCCGTGCGTGTGGCCCGTCACCGAGGACATCGTCATGCCAGACCATCCGCCGATGGCCGTGGACGAGGTCCGGTACGTGGGCGAGGCCGTGGCCTGCGTCATCGCCACCGACCGGTACAAGGCGAGTGACGCGCTCGAGGCCATCGAGATCGACTACGAACCCCTGCCCGCCGTGCTCGACATGACCGAGGCCTTGAAGGAAGGAAGTCCCAAGGTCCACGAGGCGGGGAACAGGTCGTTCGTCTGGAAGTTCGCGCAGGGCGACATCGACGCGGCCTTCCGCGACGCCCCCGTGGTCGTCGAGCGGACGTTCGTCCAGCAGCGGCTCATCCCGACGGCGATGGAGCCGCGCGCGGTGGTCGCCCAGACCGACGGCGACTCGTTCACGCTGCACTCCTCCACGCAGGTCCCGCACATCCTGCGGATCATGCTGGCGCAGGTCACCGGCATCCCGGAGCACAAGCTGCGCGTGGTCGCGCCGGACGTCGGCGGCGGGTTCGGCTCCAAGCTGCAGGTCACCGCCGAGGAGGTGCTGCTGCTCCTGCTCGCGAGGCGGCTCGGCAAGCCGGTCAAGTGGACCGAGTCGCGGTCCGAGGGCAACCTGACCGTGCACCACGGCCGTGACCAGCTCCAGCGCATCTCGCTGGCCGCCGACGCCGAGGGGCACATCAGGGGCCTGCGGGTCGATCTCCTCGCCGACATGGGCGCCTACCTGATGCTGGTCACGCCCGGCATCCCGATCCTCGGCGCGTTCATGTACAACGGCATCTACAAGATGGACGCCTACGACTTCACCTGTACGGGCGTGTTCACCACCAAGATGCCGACCGACGCCTACCGTGGCGCGGGCCGTCCCGAGGCGACGTTCGCGATCGAGCGGCTCATGGACGAGCTGGCCGCCGAGCTTTCCCTCGACCCCATCGAGGTACGGCGGCGCAACTGGATCGCCCACGAGGAGTTCCCGTACACCACGATCGCCGGGATGACCTACGACTCGGGGAACTACGAGGCGGCGACCGACAAGGCGCTCGCGCTGTTCGGGTACGACAAGCTCAGGGCGGAACAGGCCGACCGGCGTGATCGTGGCGACCCCGTCCAGCTCGGGATCGGCGTCTCCACCTTCACCGAGATGTGCGGCCTCGCGCCCAGCCGGGTGCTCGGCTCGCTCAGCTACGGCGCGGGCGGCTGGGAGCACGCGTCCGTACGCATGCTCCCGACCGGCAAGGTCGAGGTCATCACCGGCACCAGCCCGCACGGGCAGGGCCACGAGACGGCCTGGAGCCAGATCGTCGCCGACGCCCTCAGCGTGCCCTTCGATGACGTCTCGGTGCTGCACGGCGACACGGCGATCTCCCACAAGGGCATGGACACCTACGGCTCCCGCTCGCTGGTGGTCGGCGGCGTCGCCGTGCTCCAGGCGTGCGACAAGGTCAAGGAGAAGGCCAGGCACATCGCCGCCCACATGCTGGAGGCGTCCGCCGACGACATCGAGTTCGCCGGAGGCTCGTTCAAGGTGCGCGGCACCGAGTCGGGCAGGACCATCCAGGAGGTCGCGCTGGCGGCCTTCGCGGCCCACGACCTGCCCCAGGGCGTCGAGCCGAGCCTGGACTCCGACGCGACGTTCGACCCCGACAACTTCTCCTTCCCCCATGGCACGCACCTGTGCGCGGTCGAGGTCGACACCGAGACCGGGGGCACGAAGATCAGGCTGTACGTCGCCGTGGACGACGTGGGCAAGGTGGTCAACCCGATGATCGTGGAGGGCCAGGTCCACGGCGGGCTCGCCCAGGGCATCGCGCAGGCGCTGTTCGAGGAGGCCGTCTACGACGCCGAGGGGAACCTGCTCACCACGACCATGGCCGACTACCTGCTGCCGTCGGCGTCCGACTTGCCCGACTTCGTGACCGACAGGACCGAGACCCCCGCCACCAGCAACCCGCTCGGCGTCAAGGGCGTAGGCGAGGCCGGGACGATCGCCTCGACGCCCGCCGTGGTCAACGCCATCGTCGACGCCCTGCGACCGTACGGCGTGAACGACGTCACCATGCCATGCAGCCCCGAACGGGTATGGCGGGCAGTACAGGGAGGCACGTCATGATCCCCGCGTCCTTCGACTACGTCCGGCCGGCGTCGCTGGGCGAGGCCGTGCAGGTCCTCACCGATGCCGGGGAGGATGCCAAGGTGCTCTCCGGAGGACAGTCGCTGCTGCCGCTGCTCCGGCTGCGGCTGGCCTATCCCAGCGTGCTGGTCGACGTCGGCCGGCTGGAGGAGCTGCGGGGCATCCGCGACGAGGACCACCACGTCTACATCGGCGCTACCACCACCCACGATGAGGTGGTCCGCTCACCGGTCGTCAACGCCGAGTGCCCGCTGGTGGCCCTCGCCACGGCCACCGTCGCCGACCCCGCCGTACGGCACCGGGGCACGCTCGGCGGCTCTCTCGCCCACGCCGACCCGGCCGGCGACCTGCCGGCCGTGGCGGTGGCGCTCGACATGGAGTTCGTGATCCACTCCACGTCCGGGGAGCGGGTCGTCGCGGCGCGGGACTTCTTCCTCGACTACCTGGAGACGGCACTCGAGCTGGGTGACGTCCTCGCGGGGATCCGGGTGCCGAAGCTGGGCGAGGGCTGGGGCTTCCACTACGAGAAGTTCCACCGCACCGCCCAGGCCTGGGCGATCGTCGGCGTCGCGGCGGCCGTACGCCTCTCCGGCCAGGCGTCCGGCGAGGGCCGCCGGATCGAGGAGGCCCGCATCGGCCTCACCAACATGGGACCCACCCCCGTACGGGCCACCCAGGTCGAGTCCGCCGTACGCGGCGCCGGCCTGAACGGGGGGGACGCCGTACGTGAGGCCGCCCAGAACGCCGCCGAGGACACCTCCCCACCGACCGACCTCCACGCGGCACCCGACTACCGCAGACACCTGGCCCGGGTACTGACCCACCGCGCCCTGCTGTCGGCCGCAGCGGCCGTCTAGGGCACCGTCGAAGGCCCCTCATCCCCGCGGATCCGGGGATGGGGGATCCGGGCCTGGTCACTCCTGCGGACGGATCATGACCTCCTCCAGATCCGCGAACCACTGCCGCACCCGCGGCAGCTGCGCCTCGAACCAGCCCGCGAAGGACTCGATGGCGAGAAAGGTGTCCGCGTGTCTCCGCTCCGAGGCCAGCTGCGCCCCGATGCGGTGGACCCGCTCCTGGACCGGCGGGTGGGTCTCGACCAGCCGGGGAGGGGCGCCGGTAAGTTCGGCGGCGACTGATCGGACGACGTCGTCGATCAGGAAGAAGAACAGGATCCCCCCGAAGAGCTGCTTCTCCACGATGTAGGGACGGCTCCTGTCCGGTTCGAGGGTGTATCGCAGCAGCATGTCCACCGCGATCGCGTCGGCCTCGAACTCCTGCGCCTGGCTGGTGACGGGCAGGGACTGCGGTCCCGTGGGCGTCGCGGGCTGCAGCGCGTACTTCGGTGACTCGCGGTGCCCCGCCAGGATGTGCGCGTACTCGTGGGCCAGGATGAACGTTTCGCAGGCCGTGACGTAGGGCTCGACGTGATCGGCCCGTTTCTTCGGCAGCGGCGGAGTCGGCTGGATCATGAAGGCGCCGCGACCGTAGATGTAGGCGTTGAGGACCTCCGTGAGCAGCCACCCGGCGCGGTGGTCGTCGATGAGCGCCCGGTCCGCGGGCGACGGCGACACGTGCTCCGCCAGCACGTTGAGTTTCAGCAGCTCGAAGACGAGATTCATGGCGCCCATGTTGACCAGCACGAGCGCCCCTTCCGGGGTCGGGTGGTACTGGGCGTTCAGCTCGCCGGTGGGGAACAGGCCGACGTACACCGGGCCGGGCAGCTCCCGCCCTGAGCGCTGGACGATCCGGTCGAGCAGCTTCGAGAGCTGGTCCAATATGCCCTGCAGGCGCGTCGCCATGGGCCCCAGGTACGGCCCGCCCCGCTGCCTGACGGTCACCAGGCGATGGAAGAAGTTCGCCACCGGCTCGGTGCCCACGTCGTCGTAGGACATGTACATGCGCTGGGCTTCGAGCTGCCGGATCAGCTCCCGGCCCGCATCAGGCGTCAACTCCCCGGGAAGCGGCCGCTCCTGGTCCTTGAGCGCGTACGCCAGCCCGTGCTCGCGCAGCAGGTAGCGGTACTCCTCCCGTAACGCGTCGGTCGCTACCACGAAGCGGCCTCCTCCACGAGGTCATCGCGGAGCACCAGCCTTCGCGGCGCTGCCACCAGCGCCGGTGGCACGGCGTAGGCGGAATGGCCCACCGCCGAGGCCAGCGTGGTGAACCGCCCGTCCTCGAACCAGAGCCGGATGGCCTCGAACGCGATCACCAGGCGCCGGGAGTTCTTGAAACTGACGACGCTCTCCTCACCTGTCTCCCCGTTCGCGGACACGGACACGGTCACCGCCCCGCCGACGGGGACCTTGGCCGACACTCCGGCGGCGACGGTACTACTCACCTTGGTGGCGAATGCCCCGCTCTTGAGCACGCCGGTCACCAGATAGAGCTCGTCGGCCTCGGCGATGCCCGCGACGTACGAGGTCCGCGGGTGCACCCCCTTCTCCAGGTAGGCCGCCACGTCGCCCTCCAGGCAGGAGTCGCGATGGACGTCGAGCAGCTCGATCGTGGCGGACGTGCCCCGCTCGTACTCGAGCGACAGCTCAGGAGACAGGTCCAGCGCCTTGAAGATCCCGCCCAGCAACTCGGCAGCCAGCGAACCACCCAGCTTCCTCGTGCGAGTGACCTCGAGATCCATGACCGGCTCATCGGTCCGTACGGCCGGCAGCGGACAGGCCGAATTCGAAACGAGCTCACCCCCGAGCGGCCCCACCGTACGCAGCTTGCGCCGGCCATCGCTGCGCAGCAACATCAACGGCCCGAAGTCGGCCCGGGGCAGCCGCAGGACGTTCAGCCCCCGATCCTTGAGCGCGTCCACGAGCGGATCACACGCCACTTGCCGCCTCCTACCGAACAGAGAACAGTCCGGACCACATTCTGATCCCCCACGCAGCACCGAACCAGGAGTGCGGCGGGTCAACCTGGAGAACCTGCCGGTGGACGTGTTCGACTCAATGGCACGGAACCAACGGAAGGGACGCCCTGCGGGAGGCGGGCCTGGAAGTCCTTGATCAACTGGAGGGGTTCAGGACACGCGAGCGCTGCTGGACGCCGAGTCTGCCGTACGGATAGTCGGACACGATCGGCGAGCCGGCCTCGGTGAGCAGACCTGTCTCCTTCTCGGACAGGTGCAACTCGGCGGCGCCGAGGTTGTCGTCGAGCTGTTCTAGCGTGCGTGCGCCGAGGATCACCGACGTGACCGCGGGCCGGTCCGCGACCCAGGCCAGCGCCACCTGCGACATGGACACGCCACGCCCCTCGGCGACCTGCCGCACCGTGTCGATGACCTGCCAGGTGCGCTCCTGCGCGTTGCGCGGGGCATACGCCTCCATGCCACGCTGCGGGTCCTCGCCGAGCCGAGTCGCGCCGGTCGGCACATGGTCACGCGCGTACTTCCCACTCAACCAGCCACCGGCCAGCGGCGACCACGGCAGGATCCCGATGTTCTCGTTGCGGCACACATCCACCAGCTCGAACTCGATGTCGCGCACCAACAGGTTGTACTGGGGCTGCAGCGTCACGATGGGCGCGAGCCCACGGAACTGCGTCAGCAGCGCCGCCTTCTGCAACTGCCAGCCAAGGAAGTTGCTGACGCCCGCGTATCGGATCTTGCCGGCGCGCACCGCGTCGTCGAAGAAGCCGAGCGTCTCCTCGATCGGGGTCAGGGGATCCCAGGCGTGCGCCTGGTAGAGGTCGATGGTCTCGACCCCGAGCCGCCGTAGACTCGCTTCCAACGCCCGGGACAGGTTGGTGCGGGTCAGGCCCGCGTCATTGGGCCCATCCCCCATCGGAAAACGTCCCTTCGTCGCGATGACGAGCTGATCCCGTACCCCCGGCCGGGCCGCCAGCCAGCGACCGACGATCTCCTCCGACAAACCCCGGGAGTACACATTCGCGGTGTCGATGAAGTTCCCCCCGCGCTCGACGAACCGGTTGAGCTGAGCATGCGACACCTCCTCGCTGCTCTCGTTGCCGAACGTCATCGTGCCCAGACACTGCGACGACACCACCGTGCCGGTGCTGCCCAAGGTGCGGTACTCCATCGGTCTGCCTCCCTCAATGCGATCCAACTCGGAGTCTGCTCGACTGAGATTAAGCTGTCCAACAGAAGAAACTGATCCATTCAATCGTCGAGAACGATGAATCCTGATCCTTAATCAGCTCGAAGGGAACCGACGCCCGCCGATTCACACAGCACTCGACGTTGCACAGGGAGTCTCGAGTGACGCATGCCCGAGATGGTTCCACCCGGCACCGGACAAGTGCTCTCAACCCAGGTCACGGTACCCGGCGCCCCAAAGGAATTCGCATGACCCTCGCGTGATGGGTAACAGGGTAGCGAGGGGAGCTTGAGCGGTCATAATGTCGCAAGAGCGACAAGGGCCGCCCAGCCGTCCACTGGCTGGTCGTCACCCTGGAAGAGGAGCGGATCGATGGCGATGCGATTCCAGCACGAGTTCACGGTTCCCGTGCCGATCGAGCAGGCGTGGTCGGTGCTTCTCGATGTCGAGCGGGTGGCTCCCTGCCTGCCGGGTGCGTCGCTCGACACCGTGGACGGCGACGCCTTCACCGGCCGGATTAAGGTCAAGGTCGGTCCCATCACCGTGACCTACCGGGGCCAGGCGTCCTTCCAGTCGGTCGACAAGGACGCGCACTCGCTCAGCATCAAGGCCTCGGGCAAGGAGGCGCGCGGCACCGGCACCGCCAGCGCGCTCGTCAGCGCGGCGCTGACAGCCGACGGCGCGCGGACCAAGGTCGTCGTGGAGACCTCGTTCAACGTGACCGGCCGTCCGGCGCAGTTCGGACGCGGGGTGATGGCCGAGGTCGGAGCCAAGCTCATCGACCGGTTCGCCGCCAACCTCGCCGCCTTGCTGCGCGAGACCCCCGAGGAGGTGAGCGCCACGGCGCTCTCCGAGGGGGCCGTCCCGCCCCTGTCCGAGGAGCCCGCCGCCACCCCCTTCAACCAGCCTGCCGTCAGCCCGCTGGGCAAGCCGGTGACGACGGAGCTCGAGGAGCCCACCATCGCCCCACTCGCCACGACCGGTCACGAGGAGGCCAGCATCGTGTCGCTGGTCGCGCCCGTCGGCTCACCGGCCGGTGAGGCAGGCGAGCCCGCCGCGCCGGACCAGGCCGCCCCCGCACAGGCAGACCCGTCCACGCAGAAAGCTGGGTCCGGGGTGGCGGGGCAGCCGGGACGGCATCTCAGTGCCGTGCCGGACTCCTACGATGAGCCGTACGCCGAGGAGGCCGCGGGGCGCGAGGCGCACCCGGCCGGGACCGCCCGCACGGCCAGGACCCCCGACGAGGAGGCCCTCGACCTGCTGGAGATCGCGGGCGTCCCGCTGCTCAAGCGGCTCGTCCCCGCCGTCGCCGGCCTCGCCGTCGTGGTCTTCCTCGCCTGGCTGGTACGGCGGATGCTCACGCGCCGATAAGCGGCGGCTCCGCGGCCGTTGGCGGCGGGCGGCGGAAACTCATCGGTCCGCGCGACGGCGAAACGACCGGAATGGCCATCCGCCTCGTCGATAAGCGCAAAAGTCGGGCAAGAGGAGGTCAGCACTCTCCCGAGACGAGCGGCAGCCGTACCTGCCCGGGCATATCCGAGTCAGCGTCAATGCCGACTCGGGAGATCAAGCATGCAGCCGGATGTCAGCGTTGTGCTCATCACCTTCAACGATTCCGCCCGGTTGCCGCGCGCCATCGCGTCCGTGCTGAACCAGTCCCTCCGCAACCTCGAGCTGATAGTCGTGGACGACGCGAGCACCGACGACACCACCGGCGTGCTCGCCAGGTTCGACGACCCGCGCCTGAGGTACATCCGCAGGGAGACCAACAGTGGCGGCTGCGGCGCGCCGCGCAACACCGGGATGGACGCCGCCCGTGCCCCGCACATCATGTTCCTCGACAGCGACGACGAGCTGACCAAGCACGCCTGCAAGAGCCTGCTCGGCGAGGTGGAGCGGACGGACGCCGACTTCGCGGCCGGGCAGATCTCACGGCTGTTCGAGGCCACCGGGCGCACCCAGCGGTACTACCCGTCCCTCTACCGGCCCCGCAGGGTGGTCGAGGGCATCCGCTCCGAGCCCCGCCTGTTCCTGGACGGGTTCGCGACGAACAAGCTCTACCGCACCGCGTTCCTCCGCGAGCACGGCCTGCGCTTCGCCGAGAACATGCACTACGAGGACCACGTCTTCACCGCGGGCCTGTTCTGCGCGGCCCGGCGGTTCGCGGTCGTGCCGTGGGTGGTCTACCACTGGCACCGAGCGGTCGACTCGACCTCCATCTCGCTGTCCATCCAGGAGATGGACAACATCCGGCACCGGGTGCGGGCGGCGCAGGTCAGCGACGCGATCCTGCGGGACAACGGCTGCTCCGACCTGGTGGCGGACAGGCAGCAGCGATTCCTGGTGCAGGACCTGCGCGTCTACCTGAACAAGCTGCCGCGCCACGCCAAGGTCTGGATCAAGGAGTTCGCGTCGGTGGTGCGGCCATACCTCGACGAGCTGGAGCCCGGCGTGCTGGGCCGGGCCGAGCCGACGACGAGGGTGTGCTGCCATCTCCTCCGTACCGACCATCTCGACGACCTCGTGGTGGCGGCCCGCTCGATGACCGGTGCGAAGGCCGCGCCGCGGCACGCCATGCGGGTCGACGGCCGGACGTACTGGGGCACGCGCGCCGACCCCGGGCTGGAGATCACCGCGCTCCGGCTGGCCGAGCTGCCGTTCACCGCGTCGAGGATCCGGCATGAGATCGTCGACATCTCCCGCGAGGGCACGGTCGTGTCGATGACCGTGCGCACCTACGACCCGTTCGCGGTGCTGCGCCGCTGGAGGACCGTGGCCGAGCTGACCGTCAAGGGCATGCGCGTACGGCTGGCGCCGCAGCGGCAGCCGGACGGCAGCTATCTCACGGAGGTGCGGATGGACCTCGCGGAGGCGAGGCTCGGCAGGCTGGGGTTCGAGGGCTGCCGGGACGTGCGCATCGGGTTCACCCGCTCCGACGGGCACCGGACGAGCGACCGCCTGCTGATCGACCCCACCGCGCCCCCGCTGGTCTTCACGGCCGGCAGGCACGAGGTCACGATCGCCCCCGAAGGCGACAGCGCCTTCCTGCGCGTCTTCTGGAAGCCCGCGGGTCCGCTGCGCCGGGCGTCGCGGCTGCGCATGCTCCGCACCATGGCAGGCGGCACCGACCTCAAGCTGTGGGTGTACCGGCGCCTGATCCATGTGGTTCCGCGCCGTCGCGACCTGGCGCTGTTCGAGTCCGACATCGGCGCGGCCTGCACCGGCAACCCGAAGTACATCCACCAGGAGATCAGGCGGCGCGGGCTGCCGCTGGAGGTGTGCTGGTCGGTACGCGGCGAGGGCACAGGCTTCCCGCCCGGCGTCCCCCTCGTGCGGCGGATGAGCTGGCGGTACATCTGGGTCATGGCGAGGGCCGGCTACTGGGTCGACACGCACGGGTTCCCGCTGGACTTCCCGAAGCCCAAGGGCACGCGCTACCTGCAGACCTGGCACGGGCAGACGCTCAAGACGGTGGGGTTCGACTCCCCCGACCTGCGGGGCGACTTCCCGGGCCCCCGGGATCAGTGGCGCGCGGCCGTGGCGCGGTGGGACGCCCTGGTGTCGCCGGGGCCGGAGTTCGAGCGGGTCTTCGTGCCGTCGAACGAGTACACCGGGACCGTGCTCGGCTTCGGCTCGCCGAGGTGCGACGTGCTCGTCAACGGCGACCCGGACGCCGGGCCCCGCGTGCGCGAGGCGCTGGAGATCCCCGAGGACCGCAAGATCCTGCTGTACGCGCCCACGTACCGGGACCTGTCCAAGCGGACCGGGACATCGGTGCGGGTGGATCTCGAGGCCCTGGCCGGCGCGCTCTCGGACGAATGGGTCGTGGTGCTCCGCACCCACCCTGCCGAGCGGTTCAAGGTGCCAGAGCGGGTGCGCCACTTCGTACGGCCCGCCGGGTCCTACCCCGAGGTCAACGACCTGATCCTGTCCTCGGACGCGCTGCTCAGCGACTATTCGTCGATCATCTGCGACTACGCCTGCACCGGGCGGCCGATCCTGTTGTACGCCGACGACTACGAGGAGTACGTCCGGGTGGAGCGCGGCCTGAACTACGACCTGCGGGAGATCGCCCCAGGGCCTCTGCTGACGACCACCGCCGAGCTGACGGCGGCGCTCCGCGGCCTGCCCTCGATCACGGCGGAGTACGCGGAGCGGTACGAGGACTTCGTGGGCCTGTTCTGCGCGGAGGAGACCGGCAAGGCCGCCCCCCGGGTTGTGGACGCCTTCTTCAGAGGCTTCGGAACGCGTCCGTGACCCAGGAAAGAGCCGCATGAACACGGTCGTGTTCGCCTGCATGGACGCCGACACGCTTGGTGGCATCCAGCAGGTGACCCACACGGTCGCCCAGGGCCTCGCCCTGCGCGGTCACGAGGTGCACGTGGTCGGCCTGCACCGCGCGCCCGATCCGTTCCGGTACGTCGAGCGGCCCCTGTACGAGCACCACGTGGTGCAGCGGCGGCTCCTCGGCGAGGGGCGGCGCGGGGCGGCGCGCAGGCGCGTCTCCCGGCTGCTCTCCTCGCTCGGGCCGGGGTACGCGGTGCTGACCTCGCCTGGGGTGGTGTCGTGGCTCGCGGACCTGGTGCCGGCCCGGCTGCGCGTCATCGGGCAGTACCACGGCTCATTCGACCACGCCCGCGGCACCTCGCACTTCGCGTCCGTACGGCGGGACTACCTGAACCTCGACCAGGCCGTCTTCCTCAGCCCCGACGACGCCTGGCGGTTCGCCGAGGAGGCGCTGCTGCCGAACGCCACCGACCTGCCCAACCCGCTGCGGTCATGGCCAGGGAAGACGTCCTTCCTCGACGTGCCGCGGGTGCTCGGGGTCGGCCGGCTGGCGGCCGTCAAGCGTTTCGACCGGCTCATCACGGCGTTCGCCCGCGCAGGCCGTACGCAGGCCCAGTGGGAGCTGCACCTGATCGGCGACGGGCCCGAGCTGGTCCGCCTGCGCTCGCACGCCGCCGGTCTCGGCGTCGCCGGGCGTGTGGTGTTCCGGGGCAGGGTCCCCGCCTCGGAGATCGGCCAGGAGTACCTCAACGGATCGATCCTCGGCCTCTCCAGCGAGCACGAAGGGCTCCCGCTGGTCGTGGGCGAGGCCGCGTCGTACGGCATGCCCACGGTCGCCTTCGACGTCTCGGGTGGCGTGCGCTCGCTGGTCCGCGACGGCACGACGGGCGTCCTCGTGCCGCCGGCCGACGTGGACGCGTTCACCGGCGCGCTGGGCGGCCTGATGGCGGACCCGGCCAGGCGGCGGCGGCTCGGCGCGGCGGCCCGGGCCCACGCGGAGTCGTTCCGGCTCGAAAGGGTGCTGGACCGCTGGGAGGAGCTGTTCGCCCGTACCCGCCGCTGATCTCGCCCCAGCGGCGGGCGGGCGCTAGCCCTTGATGAGCTGCTGCGACGAGGGGCGCGGCAGGGGGACTCGGGCAAGTGAGAGCTGCCCGGCGGTGAGCATGGCCGGGAGTGGGCCGGGCTCGCGCAGGCGGTTGAGCCAGTCGTGGCCCTGCTGTTTGCATCGCGACAGCCTGCGACGAGCGACCGTCCTGCGGTAGGCCAGCAGCTGCCGCGCCGACGCCCCTGAGCCGCCGGTCAGCTCGTACCCGTGGCCCTGAAGACGGCTTCCCAGCACCTCCTCGCACAGCGCGATCTCCCAGGGCGCAAGCCGGGTGGCCCAGCTTCCCACCCTCGCCCGGGTGACCTCCCCGTGGGTGTTGCTGTGCCAGACCTTGCGCGTCGGCACGGCCATCGTCGCCACGCGCCGGGGCTCGCACATCGCGGGGTCGAACTCCTCGCCGATGAACCCGCACAGCTTGGTCAGCTCCGCCTCCGGATCGGCGGTCAGGTCCTCGTAGCGCAGCTCGTAGTAGCTGTCGGCCGGCAACCGCTCGGCGTACCGCCGCCCTCGGTCGACGGCCTCCGACCAGTTGGCGATGGCGTGGTAGACGTCGAGCGTGAACCACGGCATCTCCTTCAGCGATGCCACGCAGTCACGCCCGTCCCTCACCAGGTGGATGAACTGCGCGTCGGGGAAGAGCCGGAGCAGCGCGTCGACATGCTTGAAGTAGCTCGGCCGCTTGTCCCCCCATCGGGGCTTGCCGAACCGTTCGGCGTACGCCCGGAAGGCCTCGCCCATGACCGACCCAAGCGACCCGGGGCCCTCGACGGCCCTGCGGACGTAGGTCGCGCGGTCGATCCCCAGCTCGCGGAACAAGGTGCTCTTGTCGGTGGCGATCCACTCGGCCAGGCTGCGCCGGTTCTCGGCGTCGCGCATGTCCCCGTAGAGACGGCGCCGGAAGTACGCCGAGAGAAGGAAGCGGGTCTCCGGCGGCACCGCGATGCGCTCGTGCGAGTGCAGCATGAGCTGCAACATCGTGGTGCCGGAGCGCGGGCAGCCGATGACGAAGATGGGCCTGTCCGTACTCAACGATCTACACCCCCGTGAAGAACGGATCGGTCCGCACGTGCTGGTCGTCCGGGCTCTTTGGTACGGCTCCCGCCGCGAGCGCCCGGGTGGAGAGCCACATGCGGTAGACGAGGAAGATCTCGTTGATGACGAGCAGCGCGCCGGCGCCGGTCGTGACCGGCAGCAGCGCCGAGGCCCCCATCAGGGGCGCGGCCACGAACACCGCCGCGTGGAACTCGATGCCGCTCATCAGGTGGGTGCGCACACGGTACCGGGCGAGGAAGTCGCCGAGGCGCTGCCGCAGGCGCGCCCGGGGCTCGGCCGCCTCGGTCGGGTGCCCCTGGTCGTACGGCGCGGGGCCCGGCGACGGAGGGGCGTGGGAGAGCCGCCCGCGCGAGATGGGCTGGGTGGAGGCGAGGGAGTCGGCGGGGCCGGACGCCTGCCGGGGGATCATTGGACCGTGGGCGGCGATGTCCCGGCGCCCCTGTCCGTCTGCGTCTGAGTTGTCACAGGGCTCGTACGGCCCGGGCAGCTGCTCGGCGGGGTCGTAGGAGCCGTACACATGGTCGGGGTACTCGTACGCCAGGTCGGGGAACTCATGCGGCGAGCTACTGGAGACGTCGTACCCGGAGCCCTGGGCCATCGATTCGACGGCCATGGCCTCGCGCATCGCGGCCATCTCCTCCCGGCGTGCGACACGCCGGCGGGCCTTCACGGTCTGGCGCACCCGCTTCATCTGCGGGGCGTTGACGTAGCGGAACAGGTCGAGAATGGCGATACCGGCGCCGAGCAGCACGTAGGCGAGCCGCCCCGTCGCGGCGTACTGGCCGTAGGCGATGCCGAAGGCGCAGCAGACGACACGGATCCGGTCACCCACGTAGTCGAGCCAGAGCCCGAAGGGGGTGCCGGTGCCCTTGAGACGGGCGATCTTGCCGTCGACGCAGTCGATCATGAAGCTCACGTAGAACAGCACCGCGCCCAGCACGAGACGGTTCGCCGCGAAACAGACCGCGGACGCCATGCCGAGGACCAGCGAGAAGCGGGTGAGGGCGTTAGGGGTGATCTCGGTGCGATTCGCTACGAACAGTGCCACCCGGCATGCCACCGGGTCGACCATGAACACCGTCCACCATGAGTCTCTGCGTTTGCGCGTCGCGCGGACGTCATCCAGCGAATAGGACCTCATGGCTGCCAGCATGGCCACGACAAGCCACCGAGAACTCACTGTCTGTAACTAGCATGAGATCTCTAGATGGTTTCTTGACCGGTCCGGGCGACTGGCCCGCGCGCCTTGACCTCCGTTCGCAGGAAGCGAAGCCCGGCGCGGGTCGGCACGTCTACGGTGCGCATACGATCGACCACATATCGTGGTGACCATGACTCGACGCGCAGGAGGGCGCATTTGACGGAGCTGAGCGTCATCGTTCCGATCTACAAGGTGGAGCCCTACCTTGCCGCGTGCCTCGACTCGCTGGCGTCCCAGACCTGGCGCGACCTCGAGGTGATCATGGTCGACGACGGCTCCCCCGACGCGAGCGCCGCCATCGCCGCGCGGTTCGCCGCACGCGACCCGCGGTTCCGGCTGGTCAGGCAGCCGAACGCCGGCCTCGGAGGCGCGCGCAACACCGGTGTCCGCCATGCCTCCGGCGAGTTCCTCGCCTTCGTGGACAGTGACGACCTGCTCCCTGAGTACGCCTTGGAGTATCTCCTGGCGAGCCTGCGCACGACCGGGTCGGACTTCGCGACGGGCAACGTCGACGTGCTGACCGCCCGGGGCAGGAAACGGTCGCCGATGCACCGGCCCATCTTCCGGGGGTCGGAGACCGAGACCCACGTCACCCGCAGGCCCGTCCTGCTGTACGACCGGCTGGTGACCAACAAGGTCTGGCGCCGCTCCTTCTGGGACCTCCACGGCCTGTGCTTTCCCGAAGGTGTCCTGTACGAGGACATCCAGGTGGCGATCCCGGCCCACTTCCTCGCCACGAGGGTCGACGTCCTGGCCGCCCCGGTGTACGTCTGGCGCCGCCACGCCAGCTCCATCACCCGCAACCGCGTCAACGTCAAAAGCATGGAGGACCGCTTCTCGGCCGTGGAGTCGGTCCGCCGTTTCCTCCAGGAGAACTGGCCTCGTCGATACCTCCGCGAATGGGACCGCGTGGCGCTCGACTCCGACCTGCGGATCTTCATGCACCTCCTCGACCGCGCGGACGAGCCGTTCCAGCAGCGCTTCCTCGATCTCGCCGCCGCCTACCTCGGCCATGTCCACCGCACGTCGACCGACCGCCTCACCGCGATCAGACGGCTCCAGTGGCATCTGGCGGGGCGCCGGATGCTCCCGGAGCTTCTCGAGACGCTGTGGTTCGAGAGGAGCACCCGGGACGAGCACCCGAGGGCCGTGCGACGAGGGCTGCGCCACTACGGGAGGCTCCCCTTCTTCGACGATCCCGTTCAGGCCGTGCCGCGCGAGGTCTATCGCATGAGGGAAGACCTCGCTCTTGAGCAGGAAGTGCGCGCGGTGGCCTGGCGCGGGGGCGAGCTGGTGCTGTCCGGCCGCGCCAGGGTGCTCCACCTGCGCGCCGCCCGGCGCCGCGACCAGCAGATGGTCGGCTGGCTGGTGCGGAAGGACGGCCTTCGCCGGCTGCCGCTGGGCGTCGTCCTCGGAGCCCGGGGACGCTACCGGCTCACCGTCGACCCGAGGCGGCTCCACGTCAGGCGGGCTCCCTCGCCCACCATCTGGACGGTGGAGCTGTGGGTGCTGAACCACGGCGTCTTCCACCGCGCCGAGCTCGGACCACCGTCCCACGTCAAGGCGCGGGGGCTGGTGAGCAAGCAGATCGAGGAGGGGGTGTGGGCTCGGCCCCACTGGTCCGACCAGAAGACCCTGCGGATCACCGTCGGCCCGTCCCAGGCCTGCCTGACCGGCCACCGCCTGACGGGCGAGACCCTGGAGCTCTCCCTGGAGGTGCCCGTCAAGCTCGGCGAGCAGCCTCACCTGTGCCTCACCCCGCGCCCGGGCGGCATCGCGCGCCACCACCCGCTCGTCCAGGGTGACCAGGCCACGTCGTTCAGCGTCCAGATTCCCGTGGGGCTGCTGAAGCGGAGCATGACGGGGCAGCCGTCGGAGTGGCGGGCGCATGTCGTGGGGGGCGCGCTTCCCGAGCCGATCGCGGTCACGGTGGCCGGCACCAAGCCTCGCACCCGCTACACCACGGCGCACGACGAGATCACGCTGCGCAGGGGCGCGGCCGACGAGCTGGCGATCCGGGTACGGAACCCTCGTACGACGCCGACCATCTTTCCCGCGGAGCGGCAGTCGATCGTCTGAACCCCGC
>JAOPYI010000058.1 GCA_025964675.1 Sphaerisporangium sp.
CAGGGGAAACGGCCGCGACCTGGGCGAGAGGCAGACCGCGAGTGACCGTGACTGCCCCCTGTTGACCGCCCTTAATGGCCCGCTAATGGCCCGGAGATCACCACATTGCAGTACGGCCCACTACTCACCAGCCTCCATCGCGCTCCTATGGACGGCGCGGCATCAGATTGGGGAGCGCCTAACAGAATGACGCACATCCTGCTGGTGCCGGCTGGCGGCTGTCGATCCGGCTGCGGCGTACCGCAGCGCTGGACTGCGCGCCGTCACCGGCGGAGCGGGCCTTCATCGAGCGCCGCCTCGGGAGGGAGACGGCGGCCGGTGAGGCCCGCGCGCCGGCGTCCGGTGTCAGTGACCGTGCGGTGCGGTCACGTTGATCGTGACCTTCGCGGTGCTCGTGGCCGCCGGCAGCCGGGTGGTGTCGATCGCCAGGTACTCGCCGTCGTCCTGCTGCCCGTTCGGCAGGATCTTGGCGTGCAGCTGGTACGGCGCGGTGGCATTGGTAATGCCGTCGACGCCGAAGTCGCTGTCGTTGCTGACCCACGATGGTCCGCCCGCCATCGGTGGTCGCGAGGCCCTCGATCTTGTCGTGGCCGAAGAAACCGCGGGTCGGGTCGAATGAGGTCAGCAGACCGCCCAGGTCCAGGTCGAGGCTGTTCTTGACCGGGGTGATTCGACGGAGGTCAGGGCGGACTGCGAGGTCGCGGTGTCGCCGGATCCGACGTAGGCGTCGATCGTCTGCTTACCGGTGCCGACGAGCAGGCCCCCCTTGGCCGCGTCGTACGTGGCGCCGGTCACCGACGCCTTGGGACCGACGTCGGTCGCTCCGGTCAGGTCGATCTTGAACAGCTTCTTGTAGGCGCCCGGCTCGACGTTCCCGTCACGCTCGTCGACGAGGAAGCTCGTGTTGCTGAGCGCGGTGATCTCACTCACGGCCCGCTGTTCGTCTTGGGGTCGTCGAGCAGGTATATGTACTCGTGCGTCGCCCGCGTCCGCAGGTTGTAGGTGACCGTCGGGCATGGCGACCAGGCCCTCGGAGTCGTAACCGTTCGGGTCTGTGGCCAGCGGGTTGCCATTGAGGTCGACGAGGTTTTGGCAATCCCCTCGAACCGTAGAGGCTTCGATTAGTGATCTTCAACTTTATGATCTCGTCAGGAGTTCTTAAGCGTCCTCTCATGAACGGCCAGCAGGCTCTGCATAGTTGCCAAGCCAGAGGAGCGCCATCATGAACGACTGCGACCCGACAAGCCACTCGCCAGCCGGCTCAGCCCCGGCGACCACGGCCGTGCAAGCACGCCGACCAAGCGTACGGCGGTTGCTGTCGAAGAAAAAGGGTGGATGGATCGTGGCCGCCGGGATGACATGTGCGGTCGCCGGACTCACCGGTGTCGGCGCGTACGCCGCGTCCGCGTCGTCCCTTTCGGCCACAGCCACGTCCTCACCGACCGCAACGCCCAGCCTGCCCGCCGGCGGCGGGCCAGTGGCTCCTCCGTCCGCCGGGGGGGCGACCGGCATCGTCGACACCACGTCCACGTCGGGCTTCACCATGTCGACGGCAACGGGTGTGAAGGTGACCGTCGACGAGACGTCCTCCACGAGAACCCTCGGCGCCTCGGCCAAGGCCGTGAAGAAGGGCGCAAGCGTCCTCGTCCTGGGGACGGTCAACAGCGCGACCATCACGGCTACGCAGGTCATCGTGCAACCCAAGGGCGACGGCGGAGCTGCGGCTGCCAAGGCGGCAGGGGTGATCTCCTTCCAGCAGGGGACGCCGTCACCGACGAAGAAGGTCGGTCAGGTCCCGTCGGACTACACCGAGGGAGCGGGGACGATCGTCAGCGGGACGACGGCGAACAAGGCGACGAAGGCCGCGCAGGCCGTCGTCCCCGGAGGCATCAACAACCGAGTGGTGAAGCTGAGCGACGGCGAGTACGAGGTCCACAACATCAGCGTCAATTGGCCGCACCACGTCTTCGTCAGCAAGAACTTCAAGGTCCTCGGCTACGAGTAAGCCGCCGCGATAGAGCGGCCGGTGCCCGTGGCCGGCTCGGGTTGCCCCTGGCGGCGTGCCGCCAGGGGCAACCCGGCCTTCGGGACCCACGGCGCACTAGAGACGGGTCGAAAATCGATACCGCGCCTCGGCTCGACCTCACCAAAGCATCCCGGGCGACGGGGCCCGTGTCCCATTCCGCCCGGGGATCTGCGTGGTTTCGGGACGGGGCGACGCCGGATCAACGAGCGCGCGGCTGACCGGGGCCGGCAGCAGCCGCCGCTGCCGGCCCCGGTCACGCACTCCTCACGAGATGACCCTCGCCACCTTGGCCGGCCCGATCGCCGACCGCAATGGCCTTCCGGGCGGCTTCGCTTTGCAGGGCCGCGTCCGCCGTTCGGCGTCACCCCTGAATGAGCGGAAGGCGGCGCACTCCTGTCAGGGACGGCGCGGGAATGAACTGCACGGGGTCGTCCGGGTCGGTACGCAGAGTGTCGAAACGGTCGAGCAGAATGTTCAGCGCAACCCGTCCCTCCAGCCGAGCCAAGGGCGCGCCCAGGCAGAAGTGAATGCCGCGGCCGAAGCCGAGGTGCGGGTTGGGGTCGCGGTCGGGGTCGAAGACGTCGGGGTCGGGGAACTGGCGTGGATCCCGGTTGGCCGCCGCGAGCCAGATCATGACCATCTGGTCGGCCGGGATCGTCACACGGCCGAGCTGGGCCTCGCGAGTGGTGGCGCGGCCGAGGAGGGCGAACGGGGTCAGGAACCGGATGGACTCCTCGATGACGGCCGGGATCGAGGAGCGGTCGGCGCGTACCCTGTCCTGCTGCTCAGGGAAGGCGTCCAGGCACAGCACCGTGTTGCCGAGCAGCATCGTCGTGGTGATGTGCCCCGCGAGCAGGAGGACGATCGCGAAGTTGACCACCTGCTCGTCGGGCAGACGTTCGCCGTCCACCTCGGCCTGCACCAGTCTGGTGAGCAGGTCGCCGCGCGGCTGCCGCCGACGTTCGGCGGCGTGGGCGGCGAGATAGGCGGACATCTCCTTCCACGGTTTCATCGTGGCCTCGATGTCCGCGCTGCGCTCCTCGGCGGACCGGTTGAGCGAGATCTCGGCGTCACGCTGGAACAGCGCGTCGGCCCACTGCTTGAATAGGGCGCGATCGCCGCTGGGCACCCCGAGCAGCTCGGCGATGACGATGACCGGCAGCGGATAGGCCAGATCGCTGACGAGCTCGAACCGGCCGCGCTCGCGCGCCGCGTCGAGCAGCTCGTGGGTGAGTGCGGCGATCCTCGGTTCGAGATCCGCCACGACCTTGCGGGTGAAGGCGCTGCTGACCAGCTTGCGGAGCTTGCCGTGCTCCGGCGGGTCGATCTGGGTGATGAAGCCCTTCAGCGAGAAGTCATCCTCGCTGGGCATCAGCTCCTTGGGGACCACCCGCATGGTGTCGGAGGAATACGTCGCGGGGTCGCCGAGGATTTCGTACAGCTCCGGGTACCCGTAGATGTTCCACAGCCCGGTGCGGGCGTCGAACTCGACCGCCGGGCCCGATCGGGGCCCGTGTAGCCAGAAGTACTGTTTGGGGATGTCGTACCGCTCGACGATGTCGGACATCGCCTCTCCTTAGTTGAGGAATCCCTCTGCTGACGTACGTCAGGACGACTTCTCGCGGTACTCCTTCCAGCGCTCGAACATCTCGTCCGAGTCCTGCAGGATGAAGGCGAAGAACTCCCGGGTGTCCTCCAGCCGGTCGCGCTGGCCGGGTCGGTCGTCGCCGAGGATCGACAGCCCGAAGTCGAGCGTGTCGAGGCTCTGCTTGACGATGGCCAGCTGGACCCGCATGACCTGAGCCCACCCACCGCCGACCATCCGGTAGCGGTGCTCGCGGGTGGAGGTGGGGACGCGTTCCACCATTCCGCTCACCTCCAGATGCCTGGCGACCGTGCTGACCGCGGTCTTGCTCACGCCGAGCTCCGCCGCCAAGTCGGTGAGGGATTGGTCGGGCGGATCGCAGATCATGAGCCACGCGTACAGGCGGCCCATCGTGCGTGTTCCACCCAGACGCTCCATGATCAGCCCCATGCGATCAACGAACTCGATCTCCGAAAGGTTCACCGGCGTCAACTCCGCAATGGACGTCAAGTACGTACTTTACGAAATATACGCCTCGCTCCCGCACGCGCGAAGAGCCCGCGCGGCGGCGCGCACGGCTCTTCACAGCCTTGTCAGGAGTTCTCGGCCCTCCCCTTCAGGCACCCGTCTCCGCAGGTCAACGGTCAAATTCGGGCTCGCGTGTGACTACCGACTGCGGAACCCGGGATGCAGGTCCTGGCGATACTGCGGCCGTTCACCAAACGCATGCCCGTCCTGGCCGAACGTTCGGTGCACGGTTTCAGCCTTTACATATCGCGCCCCATGGCTGCTGCGGCTGCCAGGATGTTGACGTAGTCGCGCAGATGGGCGATCTGGCCGTTGCGCACGGTGAGCACAACGATGTTAGGAAGGGCGAACTCGCCGGTGGATGTGCTGGTCCCGAGGGCTTCCTGCTCGACAATGATCGTGTCTGGATCGTTGGTGTCGTAGATGGCAAGGGTGCGGTAACGCTCGTACTTGAACGTGTTGGTCTTCCACACTGCGGCTGTCCAACTCACGATCTCGTCCCGGCCCTCGAGCCGGGACGGCAGGCCTGGGCGTGTGAACGGGAACTCATGGA
>JAOPYI010000059.1 GCA_025964675.1 Sphaerisporangium sp.
CGCCGCCGCGTTCGTGCGACTGCGCGCCGAGAGCTGTGGCGTCGGCGAGGCGCTTGGGGGCGCCTGCGGACCTGCCCTCGACCGGTCTCTCGCCGACGTGCGCGAGCGGATCCGGCTCCTGGTCGAAGGCGCGCAAGCGGCCGGGAACATGCGCCCGGACGTTGCCTGGCAGGACGTGCCCTTTCTCCTGGCCGCTGTCGCGACCGGCCCTCATACGATCGGCTTGCAGGCCAACGATCAGCAATGGAACCGCAACCTTCAGATCGTCCTGGATGGGCTGAGCACTACCCGGCCCACCCCCCTGTCAGGAACTCCACCGGGTTAGGCTGCTGCGGGTCGGGGCTGGTCGTCAGGTCATTCGAGGAGTTTGCCGCCGGTGACCTTCGCGACGGCCTTGGGATGCTTGGCCCCCGTAGGTGGACTCCTTCACCGCCTTCAGGGCGTGGGTTTTGTCCTCCCTGCGGGTTAACGGCTGGACGGGCGGCCGCGCCGGTGGCCGGGGACGTCACCCTGCTGGTGCTGCAGGAGCAAGGGTCGGTGCTAAAGATTGCTGAGTTACTAAGTTTTGTGATGTAGTCTCCTCGTCGTGGTGAAGAGCGGGTCGTCTGGGTCGTTCGTCACGGGAGTCATGCGAGATGCGAGGAGACGCGTCATGGCCAAGTTGGAAATCGTCGTCGCGAGCACCCGGCCCGGCAGGGTCGGCCTGCCGATCGGGCAGTGGGTCGAAGCGGAGGCGAAGGCGCACAGTGGTTTCTCGGAGGTCGAGCTGGTCGACCTCGCCGAGGTGAACCTGCCGTTCATGAACGAGCCCAACCACCCCCGGCTGGCGCAGTACACCCACCAGCACACCCGTGACTGGAGCGCCAAGGTGGCCGAGGCGGACGCCTTCGTGTTCGTCATGCCGGAGTACAACTACGGGTACAGCGCCGAGCTGAAGAACGCCATCGACTACTTGCACAACGAGTGGCACTACAAGCCCGTCGGCCTGGTCAGCTACGGCGGCGTCGCGGCCGGCACCCGCGCGGCTCAGATGATCAAGCAGGTGGTCACCACACTGAAGATGACCCCGCTCTTCGAGGCCGTTTCCATCCCTTTCGTGCGCCAGTTCATCGACGACGAGGACAATCTGGTACCCAACGACGTCATGACCGCGTCGGCCAAGGCCATGTTCGACGAGCTGGTCCGGATGAGCGACGCCCTGCGCCCGCTGCGCGAGGGTGCGCCGCATTGACAAGGTGACGACATGAGCGACATGCACACTGTATGCGTACGGTTCCACGCGGCGATCGAGCTGATCGGCTCCCGCTGGTCGGGTGCCATCCTCCGCGTGATGTTCACCGGGCAGTGCCGGTACGCGCAGATCAAGGCCGCCGTGCCAGGGCTGAGTGACACCATGCTGGCCCAGCGGCTGCGCATGCTGGAGACCGAGGGGCTCATCGAGCGCCGCGTCGTCCCGGCCTCCCCCGTCCAGGTCGAGTACTACCTGACCGAGAAGGGCCGCGACCTGGAGCCGGCGCTGGAGGCCGTGATCGCCTGGTCGCACAAGTGGATACCGCTTCCGGACGAAAGCCCCGGGTCCGTGGGCGACATCCCGGATCGTGATCACGGCCGATCGGAACCCCGGACGTCTTCTACTGGTTGAATATGGATTTGTGAGTGATCTGTCCGAAAGTGAGCGAACCCGTCACCGGCGGCTCAGGGAGCAGGGCCGTACCGACCGTGAGGCTCTTTTCGAGGTCCTTCGCGCGGGATTCGTCTGCCACCTGGGCGTGATCGTGGACGGCCACCCGATGGTGGTGCCCACCGTCTACGGCTTCGACACCGGCCACGTCTACGTGCATGGGTCCGTGGCGAGCCGCAGTCTCACCCCGGCGTCCACGGTATGCGTGACGATCACCCACGTCGACGGCCTGGTGCTGGCCCGGTCGGTGTTCGAGCACGGCGTCAACTACCGCAGCGCCATGATCTACGGCGTCCCGCGCGCGCTGGAGGGGGCGGAGAAGCTGGACGCCCTCCGAGCCCTCACCGAGCACGCCGCCCCCGGCCAGTGGGAGTACGCGAGGCAGCCGAACCGCAAGGAGCTGGCCGCCACCACGATCCTCGCGATCTCCCTTGAGGAGGCCTCGGTCAAGGTGCGGCAGGGCCCGCCGGACGACGCCGACGACCCCCATGACGTGTGGGCCGGGGTGCTGCCGCTGGCGCATTCGTGGCAGCCCCCGGTCACCGACCCCCTGGCGACCCGCCCCGTCCCCGACCACGTACGGAACCGCGCCGGAACACCCTTCTAGACGGCCTGTCGTGGCATCGGCAGGACGGCCCGCGGGCCACCGGATGCGCCGGAAGTGATAACAACCGCCCGCAGCACCATGTGAAAACTACGTAGAAATTGTCTTATTTCGCGTATATAACCAGGACTCACCATCCCGCGAAGACAGCGGGATCCAAGGAGGAGTCCATGAGAGTACTTGCCCGGAATCTGATGGTCGGGGCCGCCTCTGCGGTGCTGCTGGGCGGGCTGGTGACCCCCGCCCAGGCAGCCGCGTACGACTACCACCCGAGCGACGCCGACTGGTCCGACTGCCCCAAGCTCCCGCAGCACGCCAAGAGCGACACCTGGAGCTGCATCTTCATCATCACGGTAGGCGGCACCATGAAGCTCGGGAAGATCGAGCAGGACATCTCCCAGCCGCTGCGGATCACCGTCGCCCAAGGCAAGCTTGACGACGGCAGCTCGGCCGCGGCCTTCGGCAGCGTGAAGGGCGACCGCATGAAGGTGCCGGGCGGCCTGATCGGCAAGCCGTTCGAGGTGCCGAAGCTCACCGATGTCTACGTCGAGACCCAGGGGACCGGGAAGGTCGACGCCGGCCCGATCTTCCCCACCAACGTCGGCATCAAGCTCCGCATGATCCAGAGCCTGCTCGGCAAGAAATGCTACATCGGCAGTGACGCGAACCCGATCGTGCTCAGACCCGAGGTGACCTCGCTGGACCTCACCTCCATCGACGGAGTCGCCGTCTTCAAGGTCGCGGCCAAGGACACGGGCTTCGCCGTGCCAAGGGCGAGTGGGTGCGGTCTGAACTGGGGCCTGGTGAACACCGCCGTGAACCTGCGGGCGGGACTGCCCTCGCCGAGCGGAAACAACTCCGCGGACTTCCAGTGGTTCGTCCGGGGCAAGTCCTACACCGAGCTGCCCGGCCTGGCCTCCTGACCGTACGCGAGCGACGGAAGGCCAGGCGCCCCAAGCGGCCTCCGCGCCAGCACGTCGGCTGGCCGGCCTGTACGTGTTGGCGCGGGGCCCGGCGCCCGGCTTCTACCCCTCGACGGTGAACAGCATCAGGAGGCACGTTTGCCGGAAAGCATCTATAAAGCGGATTTATAGAGACTTATCCAGCTGTAGCATTCTCTGTTTAGTTGCCCTACTATTGCCCCGTGACACCGATAGGTGAGCGGATTCGCGGCATTCGCCCGCGACAAGTGCCACACCAGCGAGAGCGTCTTACGACCCGCCCATTTCCCCGGGACGACCGAGCACCCTTACGCGTGAGCGTGATGTCGGAGTCGACTTTCACCGTGCGGGGCCACGGCGTGCACAGCGTGTTCGAGGAAAGTATCCGAGCGATAAATCAGATGCCGGATTTCGAGCGCGTTTCCGGGATACGCGCCTACGGCAGGAACGTCGTCCTCCACGTGCACACGATGGGCCCGTTCGCCGCGATGCGGATGCTGGCCCATCGCGGTCCGCGCCTGATCAGCGCCCATATCACGCCGGAGTCGTTCTTCGGCAGCATCAAGGGCGCCCATGTGATCCGCGGCTTCGTCCGCTGGTACATGAGATCCGTTTTCGACCTCGCCACCCTCGTGCTGTCGGTCAGCAAGGCGACGACGGTGGAGCTCGAAGACCTCGGCGTGCGCGGGCCGATCCTTGCGACGGCCAACGCGATAGATGAGAAACGCATCAAGCCGCTTTCCCTGCGGCGTGACGAGCTGCGCCGCGAGTTCCAGTGGGACGATCGGCCGGTCGTTCTCGGAGTAGGCCAAATACAGCCGAGAAAAGGCGTCGACGAGTTCGTCGGCTGCGCCCGCCGCCTTCCGCATCTGCGATTCGTCTGGGTGGGCGGAATGCAGTTCGGCCTGCTGTCCGACGCGCGCGATTACCTCACCCGCCTGCGCGCGGAGGCACCCGGAAACGTGACGTTCACGGGCCTGGTCCCGAGGGATGACGTCTTCAAGTACTGCGCGGCGGCCGATGTGTTCTTCCTGCCGTCCAAGCACGAGACGTTCGGGCTGGCCACGCTGGAGGCCGCCACCGCGGGGCTCCCACTGGTGCTGACCGACCTGCCTTGCTACCAGGAATGGCTGAAGGACGCCTACCTGCACGGGGAGACGGTGGATGAGTACGTCGAGGTGCTCAGAAGTCTCGAGGACGTGAGCGTGCGCGAGAAGTGGGCCGCGCGAGCCTCGCGGACCGCGGTCGGCTACGACTCGCGGATGCTCAGCGACGGCCTGCGTGAGGCGTACCTCCTCGCGGCGGCACGGCGTTGACGGCGCAGCCGCGCCCCAAGCCGGGCGATGCCGGAAACATGCCGTTTCGGTTTCACAACGCTTTTGCGGTACATCCGCCTGAGCTGCAAAGAGCCTGAAAGATCACCCCTTGTGATGCCATAACTCGGTACCCATGGACGGGCCGCCGGCATCGAAAGGGCTGATATGAAGAAGACCGTCGCCACGCTGGCCATTGCCGGCGTCGGTCTGAGCGTCATGCTCAGCGCGCTCCCAGCCGAGGCCGCACCGAACACCCGCACCTCCCCCGCCACCGTCGCCTGGGCACCCTGCACGGGCGACCTCGGGGGACTGGAGTGCGCCAAGATCCCGGTGCCGCTGGACTACGCGCGACCGGGAGGCAAGAAGATCACCCTCGCGCTCAGCCGCAAGAAGCACACCGTGTCAGAGGACAAGTACCAGGGCATCCTGGTGCTGAACCCCGGCGGACCCGGCGGCAGCGGGCTGTCCATGCCGACCTGGTTCGAGGGGAGCGCCGCGCAGGACGCCTCGGACGCCTACGACCTCATCGGATTCGACCCGCGCGGGGTCGGCCAGAGCGAGCCGAGGCTCGTCTGCGGCTCCGACTACGACGCCGCGGTCCGCCCGGACTACGTTCCCGCCAAGTACAGCGAGGAGCAGGCCTGGCTCGCCCGGGCCAAGGACTTCTCCCAGAAGTGCGGCAATGCCTTCGGCGGCCTCCTGCCGTACATGAAGACCGTGGACTCGGCCCGCGACCTGGACTCCATCCGCAAGGCGCTCGGCCAGCGGAAGCTGAACTACCTCGGCTACTCGTGGGGCACCTACCTCGGCGCGACCTACGCCACGCTGTTCCCCTCGAAGGTGCGGCGGCTCGTGCTGGACAGCATCGTGCGGCCGAGCGGCGTCTGGTACGACGACAACCTCGACCAGGACCGCGCCTTCGAGACTCGCGCCAAGGACTTCTTCGCCTGGACGGCCAAGTACGACGCGGCCTACCACCTGGGCACGACCGAGGCCGCCGTAGAGAAGAAGTACTACGAGATCCGGGGCAAGCTGAAGGCCGCCCCGGCGCAGGACAGGGTCGGCCCGGACGAGCTGGACGACACCTACCTGGTAGGCGGCTACACCAACTCGGTGTGGCACTACCTGGCGAGCGGCCTGTCGCAGTACGCCGCCGGCAGCGCCGACTTCCTGGTCGTGCTGTACGACGCCTTCGCCGCCACGTCCGACGACAGCGGCCACGCGCTGTACCTCGCGACGTCCTGCACGGACGCGAAGTGGCCGGCGAACTGGGCCAAGTGGCACCGCGACAACTGGGCGACGTACGCCGACGCGCCGTTCATGACGTGGGGCAACGCCTGGTTCAACGCGCCGTGTGCCGGCTGGCCCGCCAAGGCGGGACGTCCGGTGTCCATCTCCGGGCGCGGGCTGCCGCCCGTGCTGCTGTTCCAGGCCACCAAGGACGCCGCCACGCCGTACTCCGGCGGGGTCGAGATGCACCGGCTCCTGCCCTCGTCGCGGCTGGTCGTCGAGCAGGGCGGCGGGAACCACGGCATCACCCTGACCGGCAACGAGTGCCTCGACGGGCACCTCGGGGCGTACCTGGCCGACGGCACGGTGCCGCCGAGCAGGCGCGGCCCCGACGCCACCTGCGCGACGCTGGGCGACCCCGCGCCGCCGACGGCGGACCTCAACGCCCGCTCGGCCACTCGCCTGCCGGACGTCCGCGTCCGCCGATAGCCGCGACGGCGGTCCCGGTAGCGCCAACCGGCAACGCCGGACAGCGCCACCGAATCGACGGACCGTCCCCAGCACCGTTGACGGGCGCCCAGCCTGCCGGGCACCCGTCAACGGCGACCCGGCGGGCGCATCGCCCCCCGGACGGCCAGGTATGCCCACCTGTGGGGTGGGCAAGACACAGGTGTCCCCACTGTCAGCGAACCGGGAATCCCATATGACCCGAATTGCCGCTGTCCGCGGTGCCCTTCCTCCGAACCGCTACCCCCAGGCCGAGATCACGGACACGTTCGCACGGATATGCCTCCCCCCGGGCACCGACCGGCGGCTGCTCGACCGGGTGCACACCGCGGCCCGCGTCGGCCACCGCAACCTGGTGCTGCCGCTCGACCAGTACGCCAAGCTGGACGGCTTCGGGATGGCCAACGAGATCTTCATCGAGGCGGCGGTCGACCTGGGCGCCGAGGCGGTGGGGGCCGCACTGGACGCGGCCGGGCTGACCCCCGGCGACGTGGACATGATCATGTTCACGTCGGTGACCGGCATCGCCGCGCCTTCGGTGGACGCCAGGCTCGTCGGCAGGCTCGGGCTCCGGCCCGACGTCAAGCGCGTGCCGGTGTTCGGCCTCGGGTGCGTCGCCGGCGCGGCGGGGATCGCCCGCCTCCACGACTACCTGCGCGGATGGCCCGGCCACGTCGCCGTGCTGCTCTCGGTCGAGCTGTGCTCGCTCACCCTGCAACGCGGCGACGCCACTCCCGTCAACCTCGTGGCCAGCGGGCTCTTCGGCGACGGCGCCGCTGCCGTGGTGACCTGCGGCGCCGAGCGTGCGGCGGGGCCCGGCCCCACCGTGGTGGCCACCCGCAGCCACCTCTACCCCGACTCGGAGTCGGTGATGGGCTGGGACGTCTCCGACACCGGTTTCCGCGTGGTGCTCGACACGAGCGTCCCCGACGTCGTACGCACCTACCTCGCGGACGACGTGCACGGCTTCCTCGGCGACCACGGGCTGACGACCCGCGACGTGACCGCCTGGGTCTGCCATCCGGGCGGCCCGAAGGTCCTGGAGTCCGTCGCCGAGACCCTTGACCTGCCCGACGGGGCGCTTGACCTCACCTGGCGCTCGCTGGAGGCCAACGGCAACCTGTCGTCGTCCTCCGTGCTGCACGTCCTGCGCGACACGCTGGCGCTGCGCCCGCCGCCACCAGGCAGCCCGGGGCTGCTCATCGCGATGGGGCCCGGGTTCTGCTCCGAGCTCGTCCTGCTCCGCTGGTAGCGGCGGAGTGTCGCCGGCGCCGCAAGCCGTCCCCCTGATCATCGGACCCGTATCGTTTCAGGACATGTCCACCTGGTACCTGCTGCTCGTCCTCCTCGTCGGCGTGGAACGTCTCGCCGAGCTCATCGTCGCCCGCCGCAACGCGCGCTGGAGCCTTGCCAAGGGCGGCCGGGTCTTCGGACGCGGTCACTATCCCTGGATGGTCGCCCTGCACACCGGCCTGCTCGCCGGCTGCCTGCTGGAGGCCGGACTCGCGGACCGGCCATTCGTACCGGCCGTGGGCTGGCCGATGCTGGCCCTTGTCGTCGCAGCCCAGGCCCTGCGCTGGTGGTGCATCACCTCGCTCGGTCCCCAGTGGAACACCGAGGTCATCGTGGTGCCGGGCCTGGCGCTGGTCACGCGGGGGCCGTACCGCCTGCGCTGGCTTCGACACCCGAACTACGTGGCGGTGGCCGTGGAGGGCGCGGCGTTGCCGCTGGTCCACGGTGCCTGGATGACCGCCGTGGTGTTCACCGTGCTCAACGCCGCGCTGATGGTGGTGCGGATCCGCTGCGAGAACACCGCGCTGGCCTCTCTGGCGAGGGAACCGGGGGGCGCCGCCGCGGGCGAGGCGGCGGCGTGATCGACGTCCTGGTCGCCGGGGGTGGCCCCGCGGGCCTGGCGACCGCCATCCACGCCGCGCTGGCCGGGATGGAGGCGGTGGTGGTGGAGCCCCGGCCGGCTCCGGTGGACAAGGCCTGTGGTGAGGGCCTGATGCCCACCGGGGTCACGGCCTTGCGGTCCCTCGGCGTGCGGGTGGAGGGACGGCCGCTGCGCGGGATCCGCTACGTCGACGAGCGCCACCGCGTGGAGGCGGCGTTCCGGGACGGCCACGGGCTCGGCGTGCGGCGCACCTCCCTGCATGCCGCCCTTGCCGAGCGTGCCGCGGACGTCGGCGTGAAGGTCGTCCATGGGCGGGTCTCAGGCGTGCGCCAGCACGCGGACTCGGTCGAGGCGGCCGGGATGCGGGCCCGCTGGCTGGTCGCCGCCGACGGGCTGCACTCCCCCTTGCGGGGCCTGCTCGGGCTGGAGCTGCCGAGCCGCGCACCGCGCCGGTACGGGCTGCGCAGGCACTACCAGGTCGCCCCCTGGGCGGACTTCGTCGAGGTGCACTGGGCGGCGCGCGGGGAGGCGTACGTGACGCCGGTGGGCGAGGACCTCGTCGGCGTGGCCGTGCTGAGCTCGGAGCGCCGGGGTTACGACGAGCACCTCGCGGGGTTCCCGGCGATCCTCGCCCGCCTGGAAGGCCCGGCCGCGACCACGGTGCGCGGGGCAGGGCCGCTGCGGCAGCGCGTCCGCGCCCGCGTCGCCGGCCGGGTGCTGCTGGTCGGCGACGCGGCGGGGTACATGGACGCGCTCACCGGCGAGGGGGTGTCGCTCGGGCTGCTGTCGGCGCGGGCCCTCGTCGGCTGCCTGCGCGCCGGGCGTCCCGAGGCGTACGAGCGCGCGTGGCGGCGCCTGTCCCTGCGTCACCGGGTGCTGACCGGGGCGCTGCTCGCCGCCCGCGGGGCCCCCGGGTCGGCGCAGCTCATCGTGCCGGCCGCGCGCCGCCTCCCCGCCGTCTTCGCGGCCACCGTGAACGCCCTCGCCTGACCCGTGGCTCAGCGGGCCTCGAAACGCTCCCGGCGGACCGTGACCTTCCTGCCCTTGATGGTGGTCTGCCGCAGGGCCGCGATCACCTCTTCCGTGGCGTAGTCCGGAACCTCGACGAGCGAGAAGCGGTCGGCGATCTCGATCGCCCCGATGTCGCGGCCGCTGAGCCGCGACTCGTTGGCGATGGCCCCGACCAGGTCCTGCGGCCGGATCCCGGCGCTGCGCCCGGCGCCGATGAAGATGCGGGTCATGCCGCCGGAGGGCGCGCGGCCACGCCGCTCGTCGCGTCCCCCGGCCTCGCGACGGACGCGCCCCTCGCCCCCCTGGCGCCCCTCGCGCTCGGCGCGCAGCGGGACGTCCGGAATCTCCTCCTCGTCGGCCGCGGCGCCGCTGGCCTCGTGCGCCAGCTTCACCGCCGCCATCGCGATCTCCACGAGGTCGAACTCGTCGGCGAGGGTGTCCACCACGACCCGGAAGTGCTCCAGGTCGTCCTCCAGGATGCTCTCCTCGAGGGCCGACCGCGTCAGCTCCAGCCTCCGGGCCCTCAGGTCGGCGACCGTCGGGACCTTCTCGACCGTGATCCTGCTCTTGGTGACCCGCTCTATCGTCTTGAGCATGCGGTGCTCGCGCGGCTCGGCGAGCGTGATGGCCACGCCCTCGCGTCCCGCCCGCCCGACCCTGCCGATGCGGTGGACATACGACTCGGGGGCGGAGGGGACGTTGTAGTTCACCACGTGGGTGAGCTGCTCGATGTCGAGCCCGCGCGCGGCCACGTCCGTGGCGACCAGGAGATCGGCCGTGCCGCTGCGCAGCCGCGCCATCACGCGGTCGCGCTGCTCCTGGCCCATGCCGCCGTGAAGGGCCTCGGCGCGGTAGCCGCGCCCGTTCATGGTCTCGGTGAGCTGGTCGACCTCCTCGCGGGTGCGGCAGAACACGATGGCGGCCTCGGGCGCCTCGACGTCCAGCACCCGCCCGAGCGCCGTCGGCTTGTACGCGCGCGGCACCAGGTAGGCGCTCTGCCGTACGCGCGGGGCCTCCCCGGGGGCGGCGGTCTCGCGCTCGATCTGGATGCGCACCGGATCCTTGAGGTGCTGGCGGGCGATCGAGCTGATGCGCGGCGGCATCGTGGCGGAGAACAGGACGGTCTGGCGCTCCCCGGGGGTCTCCTGGAGGATGGCGTCGATGTCCTCGGCGAACCCCATGTCGAGCATCTCGTCGGCCTCGTCCAGCACGACGATCAGGAGGGAGTCGAGCTGGAGCGTCTTGCGGCCGATGTGGTCGAGGGCGCGGCCGGGGGTCGCGACCACGACGTCCACGCCCCGCTGGAGCTCCCTGAGCTGCCGCCCGATCGGCTGCCCGCCGTAGATCGGCAGGACGCGCGTGCCGAGGTCGCGGCCGTAGCGGTGGACGGCCTCCGACACCTGGACGGCCAGCTCGCGGGTGGGCACGAGCACCAGCGCGAGCGGCGCCCCGGCCGCGCGGCCCGCCGGCATCCGCTGGAGTATGGGCAGGGCGAACGCGGCCGTCTTGCCAGTGCCGGTCGCGGCCTGCCCGAGCAGGTCGCGGCCCTCGAGCAGCGGCGGGATCGCTTCGCGCTGGATCGGCGTCGGCTCCTCGTAGCCGAGACCGGAGATCGCGCGCAGAAGCTCGGGACGCAGCCCAAGGTCAGCGAAGCCTGATGTGTCTTCGGTGGCGTTGGGGGTCATGATCGGGCTCCTCGTTCGGACGGACGCACATGGATCGCTGTCGACACCATGTTCCACTGCCGTGGCGTGCTTCCCGTCCGCCGGGGGCCCATACCGGCGCGTTCACCCGCCCCGGCGCGGTGCCTTTGGGCGCACGAGGACCTCATCCCTGGTTTGGGAGTGGCCTTTTCACGCTCACGGAGAGGAAAGTTTACTTCAGACGGCCGAGCGCGGGCGTCGCCCGCGTTCCGGCCTCAGCGTCCTTCGTCCCGGGGGTGTCGGGCGTCGCCGGCGTCATCGGTGGACGGCGTGCATCTGGGCCGCCGGGTACCGCTCGCCGGAGGCGACGCCTCGCGGGGCGACGGCGTCGACGGCGGCCAGGTCGTCCCGGGTGAGGGTGATCTCGACGGCCGCCGCGTTGGCCTCGAGGTACGCGCGGCGCTTGGTGCCGGGGATGGCCACGATGTCTGGCCCCTGTGCGAGCACCCAGGCCAGCGCGAGCTGCGAGGAGGTGACCCCCTTGGCGTCGGCCAGCACGCGGATCCGGTCGACGACGGCGAGGTTCCTCGCGAAGTTCTCCCCCTGGAAGCGCGGGTGCGCCGAGCGGCGGCGGTCGTCCTCCGACAGGTCGTCCACGCTGCGGATCGTGCCGGTGAGAAAGCCCCGGCCCAGCGGGCTGTAGGCGACGAAGCCGATGCCGAGCGCGCGGGTGGTGGCCAGCACGTCGTTGTCCTCGACGTCGCGGGTGAACAAGGAGTACTCCGTCTGCAGCGCGGTGAGGGGGTGGACGGCGTGCGCGCGGCGGATGGTCTCTGGGGCGGCCTCCGAGATGCCGAGGTAGCGGACCTTGCCCTCGCCGACCAGCTCGGACAGCGCGCCGAAGGTCTCCTCGACGGGGACGTCGGGGTCGACGCGGTGCTGGTAGTAAAGGTCGACGTGGTCGACGCCGAGACGCTTGAGGGAGCCGTCGAGCGCCTGGCGCAGGTAGTCCGGGCGGCCGTTGACGCGGCCGGTGAGGTGGCCGTCCTCGACCTCGTTGCCGAACTTCGTCGCGAGCACCACCTCGTCGCGGCGCCCGGTGATCGCGCGGCCGACGAGGCTCTCGTTGGCCCAGGGCCCGTACATGTCGGCCGTGTCGAGGAATGTGATGCCGAGGTCGAGTGCGCGGTGGATGGTGGCGGTCGCCTCCGTCTCGTCCGCGGGCCCGTAGGCCACGCTCATCCCCATGCAGCCGAGCCCTTGGGCGGAGACGTGAAGGCCCTGGTTGCCCAGGCGGCGCTGTCGCATTGCTGAACTCCCTATTTCGATATATCGACGGTCCGTCCCTGTGCGGAGGGTGACGGCCGCTTGGTCCCTCTGCTCACGATCTTCGCGCCTCGTCCGCCTCTGCGCCACCACCGTCGCGCCCGTGCCGGTACCGGCGGGTAGCCGGTACCGGCACGGGGGTCACCGCTCAGATCGCCGGAGGTGGGTGCCTCCTAGCAGTACTGAGCGGCCTTGCCGATGATGCGGTAGACGCAGTCGGAGTACTCCAGGAACCGGAGCACCGCCTCCTTGTTGCGCGTGGTCTGCGTCACGATCTGCTCGTCCGGCGGGTAGAAACCCGGCGAGCCGTTCTTCGGATACATCTCGAAGGTGTAGCTGAAGATCTTGTACGTGGCCCACAGCCAGTCGTCGATGGAGCCGTCGGTGATGTACAGGTCGCTGGCCTGCTGCGGGGTGTAGCCGTTGGTGCTCGCCATGTTCTGGCCGAGGGTGGCGAACGCGTCGTGGTCGTCCTGGGTCAGGCCGGTCGCCGTGTCGCTGCTGGTGTACCCGTACGGCCAGAGGATCAGCTCGGAGTAGGTGTGGAAGTCGATGTTGCTCTTGATCTGCTGCTTGCCACCCACGACCCGGCTGCGCACGAAGTTGGCCGCCGCCCGGACCTCAGGGGCCGACTCCGCGGACGGGCCCCGGTAGGTCTCGCTGGAGGTGGAGCCGGAGGAGCCGCCGCAGCAGCCCCACTTGTACGCCCAGTTGCGGTTGAGGTCGGTGCCCACGTAGGAGGAGCCGGAGTTGGGCTGCCGGTTCTTGCGCCAGGAGCGGTAGGAACCGGTGGCGATGTCGTACTCGCCGCCGTCGGGGTTGAGGTCGGGCAGGATCCAGATCTCCCGCGAGTTCACCAGGTTCGCGATCCTGCTGTCGGATCCGTAACTGCCGGTGAAGAGGTTGAGCAGGTAGATCGCCATCTCGACGGTCAGGTGCTCGCGGGCGTGCTGGTGGGCGGTGAACAGCACCTCCGGCTCGGCCTCGTCGGTCGCGACGTTGTCGCTGATCTTGACGGCGATCAGGTCGCGGCCTCCGTAGGAGGTGCCGTAGCTGTACTTCTTGGCGATGGACGGGTAACTGGCGACCACCTGGTTCACGAGGGCGGTCAGCTCCGCGTAGTTGTGGTACCCGGAGTCGGCCGATGGGAAGTCCTGCGGTTTGGGCAGGACCGGGGATAACGGGCGCGGGATGCGCGTGACCGCGTAGCCGAGCTTCCTGATCTCGGCGATCTCGGTGTCCGAGGCGGTGACCACGACCGATGTGGCCGCCACCTCGTCGATCGCGGCGCCTATCGTCGCGATCACGGTCCGCTGCTGGGCTGTGCTAGGGCCTTCCACGCGGTACTGGTTGCTCGGGGGCGGCTCCGCGGAGGCCCCCACCCCTGTGATCCCGCTCACGCATAACAGCGCCAGGATCGCTAACCCGACGAGCAGACGTCGTCTCACCTGTTCCTCCCTCAGGGCGCGCGCTCTTGGGTTTGTCGCGCGCCTCCACTGAGAGTCAGGTCAATGGTCCGAACTTTGAAGGCCCAAATTTCACGACTTGTACGACTCGCACCTGCGAAACCGGAATCCGGCCAGATCGGGCAGCCAACTGCAGAACCATGATTAACACCCGTAGTGGGGGTAACACACTTGCCGACCACACCAGCGGCCAGGCAGACGGCCCCACGACATCGACCCCCCAAGGAGAACCGCTCATGGCACTCCCCGTTCTGACCCCCGAGCAGCGTCAGGCCGCGCTCGTCAAGGCGACCGAGGCCCGCCAGGCGCGCGCCGCGCTGCTGGCCAAACTCAAGACCGGCGACATCACGCTGGCCGAGCTTCTCAAGCGCGACGACGACACGGCCAGGAAGATCAAGGTCTCTCAGGCCCTCCGCGCGCTGTCCGGCATCGGCCCCACGAAGGCCGCCGCTCTCATGGAGCGTGCCGGCGTCGACGACAAGCGACGCATCGGCGGCCTCGGCATCCAGCAACGCCGCAAGCTTGTCGAAGCCGTCTCGTCCTGATCGCTTCCAGGCGTGGCACGGCCGGTGGTAGGGACGGGGATTCCTGCATCGTCCCTACGCCAGCCGATCATCGGAGGACTGGAGGCATTTTCCCCGGAGTCTTGACCGCATAGTCTCCCAATAACGACATCGCTGCGGGAGGCGACCTTTGAGCAAGCTCACGGAAGACGAGCGCAGGGACTTGGCGGACATCCTGGCCAGCCCGGAGCTCAACGATCCACGAGTCCACGCCGACCGTGAGGTGGGCCAGCAGCTCGCTGACTTCTTCCGCAAGGACATGCCCGGCGTGGACGAGGTGGTGATCGGCCGGGTCTTCCTCCGGACCGCGGTGACCATGACGCAGCTCGGTGACGCGGGCATGCCACTCGAGCAGATCGCGAACATCTTCACGCTGAGCGCCCTCGACCTGACGGCCCTGGAGCTCGCCCGGGAGACCTAGGCCCCGGAACGCCGGCCCTGCGGGCGAAGGTCGGGGAGGTTCACCACGATCGCCTCCTGCGTGCTCCGCGCGATCACGACGACGGCTTCGTTGTCGGGATCGGGGTTCTCCTCCCGGTGGGGCACGAACGGGGGCACGAACACGTAGTCGCCCGGCCGGGCGTCGATGCGCACCTCACGCGGATCCTCGCCGCCGACGTCGAGGAAGACGAACGACGGCGTCCCGCTGACCACGTAAATGGCGGTCTCGGAGTCGCCGTGGTGGTGGTTGGCGGAGACCGTGGCCGGCGCGACGTGGGTCTGCCCCATCCAGAGCCTGCTCGATCCGACGGTCGCGTCGCTGATCGCCGCCCGCCGGGCCATCCCGGCGGTCTGCGCCGTCTCGGCGCTCAAATCGCCCTGTCGCACGTGGTGCAGCCGCCGGTGGAACGGGTCGTCCTCGGGTGTCGCGTGACCTTCGGTCATAGGGCTCTCCCCCGCTCGTGGCCCTGACGGGTGGTCTCATCGGGCGTCGTCTCCTCGAAGGATAGGACGGGTGCCCGGCGGCCCGCGTGCCAGGACCCCCTGGACGGCTCCACAACCCCTGCTGGAACGCCGGAACGCCTGGCACCCGGGGGCGGGTGCCAGGCGTTCCGGTTCGGCCGGACCGAGGACCTAGCGGACAACCTTCACATAGTCGGTTGCCGACGACCCGTACAGGCCGCGCGAGCCCTCGAAGACGACCTTCCAGGTACCGGACCAGTAGGCCGGGATCTTCGTGTAGAAGGTCCCGTCCGGGTTGGTCTCGATGGTGTCGACGTACTCCCACTTGCCACCGTGGGCCCGGTGGAAGTACACCTTGATCTTCTGCCAGCCGAGCTGACGCCAGCTGTGCCAGCGCTGGTCGTCGCTGCAACGGCTGCCGCCCACTACGTAGGCGTCACCGTCCCACCACCAGTCGCCGTAGCACCGGGCCGTCTCGAGCTGGCCCGTGAGCGAGAGCTTGCGGCCCTTCTTGACAGGCTCGGGGCTCGCGTCGAACCCCGCGATCCGCGTCGCGCGCGGACCCTCGTGGGGGTGGGCCTTGACGATGTTCACGTAGAAGGACGACTTGGCCCTGACGACCTTGCCGTCCTTGTCGGTGGCCTCGACGTAGACGATCCACTTCCCGTCCGGATCGTGCCGGTCGAGAACGATCGTCCTGTCCCACGTCTTCGACGGCGAGTCGCTCGTGGACGCCTTCGCGGCTCCCGGGCAAGGGTTGCAGTCGGGCTGTCCCTGTCCCGTCGGCTCGAAGTCGATCTTCACGTCCTCGGCGCTCACGGTCTCGACCGTGGCCGTGACCGCGACATGATCGTCTCCACGGATGACCACGGGGTCCGGGGTCACCTTGATGGACTCGATGCTGAGCGCGGGCGCCGTGTCCGCCAGCGCCGGCGCCGCCACTGTGAGCACCGAAGCGCCCATGGCGGCCGCTACCAGAGCGGTAGCGATGCGTTTCATCATGCGGAACTTCCTCTCCCCGTAGAGAAAGGCATCCCGTGTTGGGGGAGCCTCACGTCATAGACGCTTTCGGGAGAGGAAAAGTTGCCGGGTGACCCCTAACAAATAATTACAAATTGGACACTTCGCAATACCGCCGTGTTAATAAATATAGCCGTTTGTCCTATTTTCGGGTTACATGTCTGATTGAAGCCGCAACAGCGGCGTAATTGCGTGTCCCCGGATAAAAGACGCGCCACCTGCCATGTGCCCGCTTAACCCGCCTGGCGAAATAGCCGTCCCGGTTCGTCCGGGTCTTCGCCACGTTCTTCCAGGTTCCCTTGCCATGCTTCCTGAACTGCAGCGTGACGCGTTGCCTCGGGAACGACCAGTAGTCGAACCTGCCGGTCGGGTCCACGCGCATGAGCGTCCCGGTCATCCGCAGTGCACGCGCCCGCTTCCTGGCACGGGCCATCCTGACCCCGCTGAACGCGGTCCTCTTCCTGAACTGGAACGACGAGGACGCGGTCGCCCGGGCGCCCCGGGCGTTCCTGGCGGTGGCGATCGCCTGCCAGCGGCCCGAGGGGTACCACCGGGAAAGGCCCACGGGAGGGTTGAACCGCCAGATCTCCCACCCCTGGGCAGGGGCCCGCGAGGAAGGGCCACTGTGTGCCCGGGGCGCGGCCGCCTTGCGGTGCGAGGGCGCCGACGCGCGAGGCCGGCCCCGCCGCCGGCCGCCGGGCTCCACCCGCAGGGTCACCCCCTTGCGGTCGGTCACCCCCCGGGCGACTACCTCCACCACCAGCCTCACCGTGCCCTTGGGCCCGGCCACCGGGGTTCGCGGACGGACCCGCACCGACCGGATGACGGGCCGGTCGGGGACGGGAGCCGCCTCCTCCACAGGGAGGGACCTCGCCGCGTTCACGCCCGGGGACGGGGGCGCCTCGGCCGCGCGTCCGGCGAGAGACGGGGGCGCCTCCGCCAGGACCGTGAGCGCGGCCAGCCCCGCCGCCGACGACGTGAGCAAACGTCTCATGGTCATGCCTGGACGCTAGGCACCGATCGGCAACGGCCCGGGGCCGACACGCTCCCACATATGCAAAACGCTCCCCGACGTGCGGCCGGCGCCGCCCCAGGCCGGCCGTCCGCCCGGATCAGCCCTGGTACATGGAGTCGATCTCGTCGGCGTACCTGGCGTGGATGATCCGGCGCTTCAGCTTGAGGCTTGGCGTGAGCTCCTGGGTCTCGGCGGTCCACTCCACGCCGAGCAGCCGCCACTTCTTGACCTGCTGGACGCGGGCGAGCTTGCCGTTGGCGACGGCGATGGCCGCCTCGACCTCCTTCACCACGTCGGGGTGCTCGGCGAGCATGGCCAGCGACTGGAACTCGATGCCCCGCCCCTGCGCCCACGCCGGGGCCACCTCGCCGTCCAGGGTGAGGATCGCCACGACGTACGGCCTGCGGTCGCCGTACGCGAGCGCCTGGCCGATGAGCGGGTGCTCCTTGAGGAAGTTCTCGGTGTTGGCGGGCGAGATGTTCTCGCCCCCGGCGGTGATGATGAGCTCCTTCTTGCGGTCGACGATGCGGACGAATCCGTCCTCGTCGAGGGAGCCCACGTCGCCGGTGTGCAGCCAGCCGTCCTCGTCGACGAGCTCGGCGGTGGCCTCCGGACGGTTCAGGTAGCCCTTGGTGTTGACCGGGCTGCGGGTGATGATCTCGCCGTCGGCGGCGATGCGCACCTCGACGCCGGGGCTCGGGCGCCCGACCGTGCCGAGCTTGAACTCCGTGGGGCTGTTGGCGGTGAACGCTCCGCTCGTCTCGGTCATCCCGTACACGTCGACGACCTTCAGGCCGAACCCGGCGAAGAAGCGCTGCACCTCAAGTGGCATGGGGGCGGCGGCGGTGGCGAGCCAGCGCGCGTTGTCCAGGCCGATCAGGGACCGGATGACCGACAGCAGCTCCGCGTCGGCGCGCTCGTACGCCGCCACGACCTCGGGGCTCGGGACCTGGCCGTACTGCGAGCCCTCGACGTAGGCGAGCCCGGCCGCCATGGCGGCGCGGACGCTCTCCTGCTGCTCGGCGGGCTGGGTGCTGAGCAGCGCCTGGAGGCGGGCCATCATCTTCTCGTAGACCCTTGGCACGCCGAAGAACAGTATCGGCCTGACCTGGCCGAGCACGGCGCCGAGCTGGCTGAGGTCGGTGCAGAAGTGGATGTGGCAGACCTTGAACAGCGGCATGTAGAGGCTGAGCACGCGCTCGGCGATGTGGGCGTAGGTGAGGTAGGAGATCTGCGCGCCCTGGCTGGGAAGCGAGGTCAAGCGGTCGGTCGCCACGACCTCGAAGAAGATGTTGGCATGGGTGAGCGGCACGCCCTTGGGGTTGCCGGTGGTCCCGGAGGTGTAGAGCACGCTGAGCACGTCGCCGGCCGTGACGGCGGCGGCGCGGGCCTCCACGGCGTCGGGGTCGGCGGCCAGCGAGCGCTCGCCGAGCGCCAGCAGGTCGTCCCAACTCATGAACGGCTCGCCGTCGGGCGCGCCCTCAAGGACTATGACCTTGAGCAGCCCGGGCAGCTCGCCGAGGATCGGCTCCCAGCGGGCGAGGTCGGCGGCGTCCCCGAGCACCACGATCCGGGCGCCGACGTCCTTGGCGACGAAGGCGACCTGGTCGGGCGCGAAGGTGGAGTACACCGAGCAGGCCACCCCCCCGGCGTGGACCGCGCCGAGGTCGGCCAGCACGTGCTCGCTGCGGTTGACCATCATGAGGGCGACGGCCTCGCCGGGCGAGAGGCCAAGGGCGGTGAAGCCGGCGGCGATGGCGAGCACCCGGTGCCGGGCCTCGCCGTACGTCAGGGTCGTCCAGCCGCCCTCGGCGGGGTCGGAGTAGGCGGGTGCGTCGGGAAAGCGCTCCGCGGTGAGCTTCAGCTGTCCGCAGATGGTGTGGCCGGCGGTCTCCTGCTCGATCTCGGAACGTTCCGCGAGGACGCGGGGGTCGTCGGCCATTTCACGCCTCCAGAAGTGCCACTTGCACGAGTGCCATGCATCGCACCACAGGCGGTTCACCACAGACAAGACTTTGGAAGTGAGAAGAACGGCCACGCTTGCCCCTGCCGGGCGATGGGCATTCATTGCGTTACGAAGAGTGACCGCACGGCCGGGGAAAAGCGCTCACATCGGGGCATTCTTCGACTTTTCAGCATAAATCGTGACATCGGAATAGCGGGCGTATTCCGCGGTGGGCGAGTGACCGAGACGGCCGGGCCACGGGCGCCAAGGACGGGGGGCGGACCGGCATGGCCGGAGAGGTCGGGGAGGCCGGGTCGCGCGCGGGGCAGAAGACGGTGTTCGGCCACCCTCGCGGCATCGTCACGCTCTTCCTCACCGAGATGTGGGAGCGGTTCAGCTTCTACGGGCTGCGCGCCATCCTTTACTTCTTCCTCATCGCCACCGCGGCCGGCGGCGGCCTCGGCCTGCCCAAGCCCACCGCGACCGCCGTGGTCGGCGTCTACAGCGCGCTGATCTACCTGTTCGCCCTGCCGGGCGGCTGGATCGCCGACCGGATACTCGGCGCGCGCAGGGCCGTGCTCGTCGGCGGCGTGATCATCATGCTCGGCCACATCTGCATGGCCGTCCCGATCAGGGGGCCGGCGCTGATCTGGCTCGGCCTCGGCCTTATCGTGGCCGGCACCGGGCTGCTCAAGCCGAACATCTCCACGATGGTCGGCGAGCTGTACCGCGAGGGGGAGAACGCCCGGCGCGACGCGGGCTTCTCCATCTTCTACCTGGGCATCAACCTCGGCGCCTTCGTCGCGCCGTACGTGGTGAGCAACCTCGCCAAGGACGGCCGCTGGCATCTCGGCTTCGGCGCGGCCGCGGTCGGCATGGCGATCGGCCTCACCCAGTACGTCATCGGCGGCCGTCACCTGCGCGGCGTCGGCGAGACGCCCGGGCACCGCCTGACCCCCGAGGAGAGACGGCACTTCGGGACCATCACCGTGATCGGCCTGCTGGTCGTGGCGGTCGCGATCATCGTGTGGGCGGCGACCGGCACGCTCACGGTCGACCGCTTCACGGTCGCGCTGACCGTCCTCACGATCGTGGTCCCGGCCGCCTACTTCGGCTACATCATGCTCGGCAGCCACAACCTGACCCCCGAGGAGCGGTCGAGGATGAAGGCCTACATCTGGCTCTTCGTCGCCGCGGCGATCTTCTGGATGATCTATGACCTGGCCCCCACCGTGCTGAACGAATTCGCGGCGGAGAAGACCGACCTGGAGATCTTCGGGCATCGCATCACCGCCGCCACCACGCAGTCGTTCAACCCGTTGCTCATCATGATCTTCGTACCGGTCTTCGCGGTCCTGTGGGTGAAGCTCGGCAACCGGGTGGGGGGCGCCCAGAAGTTCGCCTTCGGCCTGTTCATGATCGGTGTCAGCTTCGTGGTGATGGCCCTCGTGGCCCACCTGGCGGAGTTCCACAGGGTCTCGGTCTGGTGGCTGTTCCTGGTCTACCTCGTCCAGGTCTTCGGGGAGCTGTCCCTCAGCCCGGTGGGCCTGTCGGTCACCGTCGAGCTGGCCCCGCACGCCTTCAAGAGCCAGATGCTCGGCGTCTGGTACCTGTCGTTCTCGGTCGGGGACGCGGTCGGGGGCCAGAGCGCCCGGCTGCTGAGATACGTCTCCCAGCCCGTGTACTTCCTCACGCTCGCCGCCATCGCCATCGCCGCCGCGGCCGTCCTGCTCGCGTTCGCCCACCGGCTCCGCGTGCTCATGGGCGAGGAGTGAGGCCTCACGGCCTCACAGGGTCGGAGTCAGGGGCGCCCGCCCGCCGTAAGGGCCGGAGTGCACGCCGGGCGACGAGGCGAGTGCCCGGGCCGCGGACAGACGGCGTGCCCCGTCGGTGAGGGCCTGCGGCGGCATGGTGAACGGCAGGCGGAGGTAGCGCTCGAGTGTGCCGTCCACGCCGAACCACGGGCCGGGCGCGAGCCGCACCCCCTGGGCCGCCGCGGCGTCCGCGAGCGGCGTGGCGACCGGGGAGTCCAGCCGTATCCACAGCGAGCCGCCGCCGCGCGGCACGGCGAACCGCCATTCGGGCAGCTCGGCGCGCAGCACCTCGACCAGCGCGTTCCGGGACGCCCCGAGTGTGCGGCCACGCTCCGCCCTGGTCTCCTCGATGCGCTCGAACAGGTGGGCCACGATGAGCTGCTCGAACAGCGGGGCGGCGATGTCCACCGCGGAGCGCAGCACGGCCAGGCGGCGGATCAGCGCGGCCGTGCCCCGGATCCAGCCGATGCGCAGGCCGCCCCACCACAGTTTGGAGGCCGACCCGATGCTGATCACTCGGCCGTCGGTGTCGAAGGCCGCCATCGGATGGGTGTCAGGCACGTCGTCGATGGCCAGCTCGGCCCAGCTCTCGTCCACCACGAGCGTCGTGTCGTACCGTCGGGCGGCGCCCGCCACGGCCGCCCGGTCGGCGTCGGCCATCAGGAGCCCGGTGGGGTTCTGGAAGTCGGGGATGAGGTAGGCGAGCCGCGCCGCCGACTGGCGCATGGCGCAGGTCAGCAGGTCAAGATTCCAGCCGTCGTCCGCTATGCCGACAGGGACCAGCCGCGCTCCGCGCATGCGGACCGCGTCCAGCGCGTGCGGGTAGGTCGGCGACTCCACCAGCACAGGGTCCCCCTGCCCTGCGAGGAGGGTCATGAGCAGGTGGATGGCGTGCTGCGCGCCCCCGGTGACGAGGATCTGGTCGGGACGGGTGGCGAGGCCCCGGGCGCCGTAGCGCGCGGCGATGGCCTCGCGCAGGGGCCGCACTCCCACCGGGTCGTAGCCCGTGCCGAGGCCGTAGCGGGGATAGGCCTCGGTCGCGGCGGCCACGGCCTCCGGCAGCAGGGCCGTCGCGGGCGGCGCCGCGCAGTGCAGCGGGAGCAGGCCGTCGTCATCGGGGGCGATCCACGGGTTCTCCGTGCCGAGCGCTCCGGGGTCGGGCAGGGCCGTCCAGCTACCGGCGCCCTGGCGGCTGTCCAGGTACCCCTGCTCGCGCAGCCGGTCGTACGCGGTGGTGACGGTGGTGCGGCTGACGCCGAGCGCCTCGGCCAGGTGGCGCTCGGCGGGCATGCGCACCCGCGTGGGCAGGCGCCCGTCCAGGATCAGCGTGCGCACGGCCTCCGCCAGCGCCCGGTAGTACGGCCGGGCGCCGGGCGGAAGATCGACGATCCTGGCGAGCTGCGGCCCGCTGAGATAGCGCTCCATAAGGCCACTTTCTCCGATTGGCCCTTTAAGAGCAAGCCAATGGCATTCGAGCATTACCTCCACTATGAGCGAACTCTCCCTCCCTCGCCTGGGATCGTTTCCCCACCGGTTGCTGCGCCTGTACGCCGGACTCGCGCTCTACGGCGCCGGGATCGGACTGCAGATCGAGTCCAGGCTCGGCAACGACCCGTGGGACGTGTTCCACCAGGGCCTTTCCGTCCGTACCGGCTGGTCGATCGGGACGTGGATCATCCTGGTCGGCGCCGTCGTGATGGTCTTCTGGATCCCACTGAGGCAGCGCCCCGGGATCGGCACGATCAGCAACATCGTCTTCGTCGGGCTCTTCGCCGACGCGACGATCTGGCTGGCGCCCACCCCGGGCGACCTGGTGGTGCGCTGGATCTACCTGCTGGCGGCCGTGGTCTTCGTCGCCGCCGCGACCGGCCTCTACATCGGCGCGGGGATGGGCCCCGGCCCCCGGGACGGGCTGATGACTGGCCTCAACCGGCTCGGGATGTCTATCCGCACGGCCCGCACCCTGATCGAGCTGACCGTGCTGGCCACGGGCTGGCTGCTCGGCGGCACCCTCGGGGTCGGCACCGTCCTCTTCGCCGTCACGATCGGGCCGCTCACGCAGTACTTCATGCCGCTGATGCGCCCCCGGGCCAACCCGGCGGACCCGGAAGGCGGACCCGTATGACCCGGAAGGTCGGCCTCGGTCGCGCACCGTACTAGCGTGACGGCATGCGGATCGAGGACTACGCCATCATCGGCGACATGCAGTCGGCGGCTCTCGTCGGGCGGGACGGTTCCATCGACTGGCTCTGCCTTCCCCGTTTCGACTCCCCGGCCTGCTTCTCGGCGCTGCTCGGAGAGGAGCGCAACGGCCACTGGTGGATCGGCCCCGCCGGCACGGAACGCCGGCTCAGCACCCGGCGCCGCTACCGCGAGAACACCCTCATCCTCGAGACCGAGTGGGACACCGAAGGCGGCACCGTCAGGGTCACCGACTTCATGCCGCCCCGGCACGCCAACCCCGACCTGGTCCGCATCGTGGAGTGCGTCGCGGGCACCGTCGAGATGGCCACCCAGATCCGCATCCGCTTCGACTACGGCCGCATCGTGCCCTGGGTGCGCCGCAGCGACGGGCTGCTCCAGGCGATCGGCGGCCCCGACTCCGTCTGGGTGCACTCCCCCGTGCCACTGCAGGGCGGCGACTACGCCCACCGGGCGACGTTCAGGATGTCGGCCGGCGACCGGCTGCCCTTCGTGTTCACCTGGCACCCCTCCCACTCGCCCAAGCCGGAGCAGATCGACCCGATCAAGGAGCTCGAGAAGACCGACAAGATGTGGCGGGACTGGGTCGACCAGTGCCACTCCCAGACCGAGGAGCAGTGGCGCGAGGCCGTCGTCCGCTCGCTCATCACCCTGAAGGCCCTGACGTACGCCCCGACCGGCGGCATCGTGGCGGCGGCGACGACCTCCCTGCCCGAGGACCTCGGCGGCGTCCGCAACTGGGACTACCGCTACTGCTGGCTGCGCGACGCCACGATGACGCTCGACGCGCTCATCGGCGCGGGGTACGTCGAGGAGGCCCGCGACTGGCGCGAGTGGCTGCTGCGCGCCATCGCCGGCCGCCCGCAGGACCTCCAGATCATGTACGGCGTGGCCGGCGAGCGCCGCCTGCCCGAGATGGAGCTGTCCTGGCTTGACGGCTACGAGGATTCCCGCCCCGTGCGCATCGGCAACGCCGCGGTCAACCAGCTCCAGCTCGACGTCTACGGCGAGGTGGCGAACGCCCTGTACGTGTCGCGGGCGTCGGGGCTGGCGGCCGTCTCCCGAACCTGGGCGATCCAGCGGTCCCTGATGGACTTCCTCGAGTCCCACTGGGACGAGCCAGACGAGGGCCTGTGGGAGGTCCGAGGGCCGCGCAGGCACTTCGTCCACTCGAAGGTGATGGCGTGGGTCGCCGCCGACCGCTCGATCCGGCAGGTGGAGCGGTTCGGCCAGAACGGCCCGGTCGACCGGTGGCGCGCGCTTCGCGACCGCATCCACACCGAGGTCATGGAGAAGGGCTACGACCCGACCAGGAACACCTTCACCCAGTCCTACGGTTCCCATGAGCTGGACGCGTCCCTGCTGCTGATCCCGCAGACCGGTTTCCTGCCGGCCGCCGACCCCCGGGTGGTCGGCACCATCGAGGCGATCGAGCGCGAGCTGATGTCCGACGACTTCGTGCTGCGCTACCCCATCGCCCAGCAGAACTCCGTGGACGGCCTCGTCGGCGGCGAGGGTGCGTTCCTCGCGTGCAGCTTCTGGCTGGCCGAGGCGCGGGCCATGATCGGCAGGCGGCCTGAGGCGGTCGAGCTGTTCGAGAAGCTGCTGTCGCTGCGCAACGACGTGGGCCTGCTGTCGGAGGAGTACGACCCGCGCTACGGCCGCCTGGTCGGCAACTTCCCGCAGGCGTTCAGCCACGTCCCGCTGATCCACACCGCCGACACGCTGTCCCGGCCCAACTGCACGCCGCGCTACGCCGAGCTTCTCGGCTAGCGGCCCTGGGCGAGGGCCGCGAGCAGCCGGGCGAACTCCGGCGGCGGGGCGACGACGAGGCGGCGCTGGCCGTTCTGCACCACCAGATCGGCCTGGATGCGGGTCAGCCTCCCGTGGTTCCACCAGTAGACGTGCGGGCTGAGAGCGTCCTCGCGAGAGCGGTACTCGCGGTGGGCGAGCAGCCACAGCCGCTCGATGGCGCGCATCACCGACAGGCCGTCTATCGGGTGGACGATCATCTCGCCGGGACGGGGAAGCGCCACCATGAGGCCGTCGGGAGAGACCACCAGGTAGTCGTCGATCCGGCGCAGGTGCACCGCCGCGCTGGCCGTCGAGCCGGTCATGATCCAGGCCGTGGTCCCGTCGAGGTCCACACGCTCGGCCGACAACCTCTCGTCCGCGAGAACGTTCTCGGCCGCCAGGTCGAGGGCCTGGGCCGGCGGGACCGGCCAGCAGAAGGCCTCCTCGGGCAGCACGGGGCGGCCCGACACGGTGAGGATCTCGACCAGGTCGGAGCCGACGTGGCGGCCGACCAGCCGCGACGGGTCCTCCTCCAGGCTGTCGGCGAGCACGACGCGCGTGCGGAGCAGCGTGCGGATCTGGGCGAAGTCGCACACGTCGGGTAGGTCGTCGCTCCGGGCCACCGCACGGGAGAGGTGCCCGGAGACCAGCACCGGCCAGTCCTCGCGGGATCGCCGCCCGGCCTCGCGGCGCAGCCCGGTGAGCCGCACCGTGATCGTCCGAGGCCCTGAGAGCACCAGTGACGACCCGTCGGCCTCGAAAGCGCAGCCGTAGCCGAGGTTGTCCGCCACCAGCGCGAGCAGGGAGTCGAGATCGACGTCCTCGATCGGGCGCCGAGGCGCGCCTCCCCGCCGGTCTCGGAACCGCCTCAACAAGCCCACGCAAGGCTCCCAACTACCGCTGTCTTCCCCCGGATCAGCGCCTACAGTGCCGTAGCAGGGTCGCGGAACAGGCAAGTCAAAGAGCACGATTCGGTATCAATGACCGCATCCGCTCCCAGCCAGGCGGTGAACTGTGGTGATCCATGGCCGATGGGCAGCCCGGCGATCATCGGCACCCCGAGCGGGGCCAGCCGCTCGACCAGCACCCCCATCGGATCCCCGCACCCGACCCACGAGCCGAGGGCCACGCCGAGCGCGCCGTTCAGGCACCCGGCCTGGAGCAGCTGGGTCAGCATGCGGTCGACGCGGTACGGATCCTCGCCGACGTCCTCGAGCAGCACGATGCGCCCCTGGGCGCGCATGGCGTACGGGGTGCCGCACAGGGCCGCGAGCAGGGACAGGTTCCCCCCCGTGAGCGGGCCCTCGGCGTGGCCCCGCACGATGACCTGGCCGCCGGCGACCGGGGCGGGCATGTCCATCGCGAACAGCGACGAGCACAGGTGGGCGAGCGAAGCCGGCTCGGGCCCTTCGGCGTCGGCCAGGGTCTCGCAGGCCGGCATCGGGCCGAAACAGCTCGCCACACCCAGCCGTACGGCGAAGGCCTGGTGCAGCGCGGTGACGTCGCTCGACCCGAGCAGGATCTTGGGGCGGGCGGCCCCCATGGCCGGCCAGTCGAGCAGGTCGAGCAGCCGGGTGGCGCCGTAGCCGCCGCGGGCGCAGACCACCGCCCGGACGTCCGGATCGCACCACGCCTCCTGCAGGTCGGCCGCCCTGCCGGCGTCGGACCCCGCGAGGTGGCCCCGCCGGTTGAGCACCCTGGGCATGACCACGACGTCCAGGCCGATCTCGGTGAGCACCTGGCGGCCCCGGGCGAGGCGCACCGGGTCGACGGGCCCCGAGGGGGCGACGACGGCCACCCGGTCGCCGGGGCGCAGCCGGGCCGGGACCCAGAGTCGCCGGCCGGTCATCGCACCGCTCCGCGACCGGCCGCCGTCACCGGAGGCCGGTCGATCCATCCCGGTATACGCAAGGCGCAAAGCCGTGAGCCAGCCGGAAAACCCGCCCCGGTGAGTACGCTTACCCAGGTGACGCCATGTGCCACCGACGGGCGGGGCGTGGCCGGTTCGTTCACCTCGCAAAGGGTGTCAGACTGTCCTCACTTATGCGACCCCCGACCCACATTCTCGTGGTCAACGGCATCAAGGTCCGTAGGCCGGTGTTCGTGCTCGGCGCCCCGCACTCCGGCGCGGACCTCCTCGCGCGTGCCCTGAAACGTTCCCCCGGCTTCCACGTGACCATGGGCAGGGCGGCGGTGGCGCACGTCGTCTACGCCTTCGCGCGACGGCCCTCCATCATGCTGCGCAAGGGCGGCGGCGCCGTACGGGTGCTCCGCGACGCGCTCGCCGAGGCCTGGCAGATCGTCCCCGGAGCCTGCGCCGACTGCCCGGCGGCGTGCCGGGAGGCCGGGGCGGTGACCGGCCCGGGGCCGTGCGCCTCCCCCGGCACCATCGTGAGGTTCGGCGACGCCAACCCCGACCTGCTGTACAGCGCCCCCGTGCTGCTCCAGGCGTTCCCCGACGCCCGCTTCGTGCAGCTCATCCGCGACGGCAGGGACGTCACCGCCGACATGCTCGCCGACCGGGCCTCGATGAGCTGGTTCCGGCCGAGCATGCTGAGCGACGAGACAGAGTTCCCCAATCCGTTCCTCGGCGTCAACGCCAGCGAGCACGTCGACAAATGGACGGCGATGGAACCCGCGGGGAAGTGCGCCCTGCGCTGGCGCAGCGCCGTGCGGCTCAGCGCCGCGCTCCGCCAGGAGATGCCCCGCGACCAGCTCCTCACGGTCCGCTACGAGGACATGGCCGCCTCTCCCCGCGAGACGATCGCCACGATCTCGGAGTTCCTGGAGACCCGCGTCTCCAAGGTGGCCCTGTACGGCAGGACGGCCCCCAAGGTCGGCACGTGGCGCGCCCGCCTCAAGCCGGACGAGGTGACCCTCGTGGAGAGGGTCGCCAAGGACGAGCTGGGCAGGCTCGGCTACCTCTGAGCCGTCACCCCTGGTGCTCGAACTGCGTGCGGTAGAGCTCGGAGTAGGCGCCGTTGGCGGCGAGCAGCTCGTCGTGGCGGCCCCGCTCGGCCACACGGCCGTCCTGGATGACCAGGATCGTGTCGGCCTCGCGGATCGTGGACAGCCGGTGGGCGATCACCAGTGAGGTCCTGCCCGCCAGCGCCGTCTTCAGCGCCCTCTGCACGGCGGCCTCGGACTCGGAGTCGAGGTGCGCCGTGGCCTCGTCGAGCACGACCACCCTCGGCGCCTTCAGCAGCAGCCGCGCCAGCGCGACCCTCTGCTTCTCCCCGCCCGAGAGCCGGTAGCCGCGGTCGCCGACCACCGTGTCCAGGCCGTCGGGCAGCGCCTCGATCAGCTCGCCGATCTGCGCGGCGCGCAGCGCCTCCCAGATCTCCTCGTCGGTCGCGCCCGGCCGGGCGTACCGCAGGTTGGCCCCGATCGTGTCGTGGAACAGGTGGGCGTCCTGCATCACGACGCCCACGGTGTCGCGCAGGGACGCCAGGGTGGCGTCGCGCACGTCGACGCCGTTGACCCGCACCGCGCCGCCGTTCACGTCGTACAGCCGCGAGACCAGCGAGGTGATGGTGGTCTTGCCGGCGCCGGAGTGGCCGACCAGCGCGATGAGCTCGCCGGGCCTGGCGGTGAAGGCGACGCCCTTCAGGACCTCCTGGCTCGGGCCGGTGTCGGGCCTCGCCACCGACTCCAGGGACGCGAGCGAGACCTCCTCGGCCGCCGGGTAGCGGAACTGGACGTCGTCGAACTCGATCGTCACCGGCCCGCCCGGCACCGGCCTGGCGTCCGGGTCCTCGGCGACCATCGGCTTGAGGTCCAGCACCTCGAACACTCGGTCGAAGCTGACGAGGGCGGTCATCACGTCCACGTGGACGTTGGAAAGGCTGGTCAGCGGGCCGTACAGGCGCATGAGCATCGCCGAGAGCGCGACCAGGGTGCCGATCGGGAAGGCGCCGTCGACCACGAGCACGCCGCCCGCCCCGTACACCAGGGCGGTCGCCAGCGCCGCGACCAGGCCGAGCGCGACCCGGAACACCGTGGCGTACATGCCGACGGTGATGCCGACGTCGCGCACCCGGCCTGCGCGCCGGCCGAAGTGCTCGGCCTCGTCCTCCGGGCGGCCGTACAGCTTGGCGACCATGGCCCCGGCGACGTTGAAACGCTCGGTCATCACCGAGCTCATCTCGGCGTCGAGCTGCATCTGCTCGCGGGTCAGCCCTGACATGCGGCGGCCGACCCACCGCGCGGGGAAGATGAAGATCGGCAGCAGGATCAGGGCGACCAGTGTGACCTGCCACGAAAGGATCAGCATCGCGCCGAGCACCATCACCAGGCTCACGACGTTGGACACCACGGCCGACAGCGTGCTGGTGATGGCCCGCTGCGCGCCGATGACGTCGCTGTTCAGGCGGGAGACCAGCGCGCCCGTCTGGGCGCGCATGAAGAACGCCACCGGCATGCGCTGCACGTGGTCGAAGACCTCGGTACGCAGGTCGTAGATCAGGCCCTCGCCGATACGCGAGGAGAACCATCGCTGCGCCAGTCCGAGCCCGGCGTCCAGCACGGCCAGGCCGGCGATCACGCCGGAGAGCCCCATCACGATGTCGGTACGGCGCGGGATGATGCCCTGGTCGATGATCGACTTCAGCAGCAGCGGGTTGGCGATCACGATGATCGCGTCGAGCACGACCAGCCCCAGGAAGGCGGCGATCTGCCAGCGGTACGGCCGGGCGTACCGGGCGATGCGCGGCACCGTGCCAGGCGTGAGCCGCTCCTTGGTCACGGAGCTGTCACGCCGCAGGGACCGCATCACCTGGGGCCCGTATCCCCCGCTCAACATCGACATCGTGGTCCTTCGCCGATCCTCTCCCCGCGTGCTGCGTGCGGGGGCGCGTGCCCCCGATTTCCTCTTCCCGCCAAGCACGGCAACCGGTCGCGTGATTCCCCGGTCAGCTGAGGGCGAACGATCACCCGTGCGTGCCGACGCCGCCCCTACCGGCCGGCTCTCGCCTTCCGGCGGCTGTCTCCGCTGGTCAGACCTGGCTCGGCTCCTGAGCTCCGGCGGCATTCCCGCCGAACAGAGCCCTGATGCGGACGGCCTGCTCGGCGCGCTCGGCCGCGCACTGCTCGGCGAGCGTGCGCCCCACGGCGCCCTGGAGCAGCCGCTTGGTCGCCGCCGCCGCGTCCCTGTCGGTCGTGAGCAGGGCGGACGCGAGCCTCCGCGTGGCGGCCTCCAGCTCTTCTCTCGGCACCACCTGTTCGGCCAGACCGATCCTCAGCGCCTCGCCCGCGTCGACGACACGGGCCGTGAGGCAGATCTCCACGGCTCTGGCCACGCCCACGAGATCGACCAGCGGCTTGGTGCCGGTGAGGTCGGGGACCAGCCCGAGGGCGGGCTCCTTCATGCAGAATTTCGCGTCGTCGGCGAGTATCCGCAGGTCGCAGGACAGGGCTAGTTGGAATCCGGCCCCGATCGCGTGTCCCTGAACCACCGCGATCGACACGATGTCCGGGCGGCGCAACCACAGGAAACCCTCCTGGGCCTCTGTGATCCGCTCGCCGAACGTATCGCCGTCGAGCACGGCCGCGGACGCGAACGAGCCCTGCCCCGGCACTCCCTCGGGAGTGAACATTCGCAGGTCGATGCCCGCTGAGAAGGACGGCCCCTCGCCTCGGACCACGACGACGCGCACCTGCTCCGGCAGGGTTCTGCCGATTCGAGCAAGGCCCGACCAGGTGGCGAACGTCTGTGCGTTGCGCTTCTCCGGCCGGTCCAGTGTGATCGTCGCGATCTTGCCGTCCACCTCGAAGCGCAGACCGATCTTCGCGAGCTCCTCGCTACCGAGGGCGATGTCGGCCTCGCCACGCACCCCTCCGGCGCGCGTCAGCGCCCCATCCGTGCCCGGCTCGGCACCCTCGCTCGCCCAGATCGCCGCCGCACTCCCCCCAAGCGTCGCTTCCGGCATCGCCCGCTCCGTTCGTGGTGTCGCTTTCCCGTCACGCCCGAACCCAGTGGAGGTTCCAGAATCGGATTCTACCGGCGCGGGCGGGACGGGTTTCGACTGAACGGGACGAGCGGCTGCGGTCGCGCGTTTCCGAGGCGGCGTCTAGCGCTTCGACTTGCCTCGGGTGGCTCCCCCGCGTCCGCGCAGAGTCACGCCGGACTCGCTGAGGATGCGGTGGATGAACCCGTATGACCTGCCCGTCGAAGCGGCCAGTGCGCGGATGCTCTCACCCGCGGCATAGCGCTTCTTAAGGTCGGAGGCCAGTTTTTCACGGTCGGCCCCGGTCACCCGGGTGCCCTTCTTCAGAGTCTCGGCCACGAGTACCTCCTGTAGTGCCAGACTTCCGCAGCGTTACTCACGCCATGATCAGTCATTTGAGCCGGATCGGCTACCTACTCCATGGGAAAAGATCCGTACCCGCTCAAATTAAGATCAGGCAAGTGCCACAAGATCGGAAAATTCATCGCTCCAAGCGTCTTCTACTCCGTCTGGTAGCAAGATCACCCTATCCGGTCGTAGGGCCGCTACGGCACCCTCATCATGTGTAACTAGGACAATTGCCCCAGAATACGACCTCAAAGCGGAAAGAACCTGATCGCGGCTGACGGGATCGAGGTTGTTCGTGGGCTCGTCGAGCAACAGGACATTGGCGCTCGAAAGCACCAGTGTGGCCAGGGCCAGACGGGTTTTCTCCCCGCCCGACAGCACGGACGCGGGCTTGTCGGCGTCGTCCCCGGAGAACAGGAACGAGCCGAGGACCTTGCGCAGGGTCACGTCGGGCACGTCGGGCCCGGCGGAACGCATGTTCTCGAGCACGCTGCGCCCGGCGTCCAGGGTCTCGTGCTCCTGGGCGTAGTAGCCGAGCTTAAGGCCGTGACCTGGGCGAACTTCGCCGGAGTCGGGCTTTTCTATGCCACCGAGCATGCGAAGCAGCGTGGTCTTCCCGGCACCGTTGAGGCCGAGGACGACCACCCGGCTCCCCCGGTCGACGGCGGCGTCCACGTCGGTGAAGACCTCCAGCGAGCCGTAGGACTTCGACAGGGCCGACGCGGTGAGCGGGGTGCGTCCGCAGGGGGCCGGATCGGGGAAGCGGAGCTTGGCCACCTTGTCGCTGCGCCGCTCCTCCTCCACGCCCGCCAGCAGGCGCTTCGCGCGACGCTCCATGTCCTGCGCGGCCTTGGCTTTGGTGGCCTTGGCGCGCATGCGGTCGGCCTGCGAGAGCAGCTGCGAGGCCTGGCGTTCGGCGTTGGCCCGCTCCCGCTTTCTGCGGCGCTCGTCGGTCTCGCGCTGGGCGAGATATGTGGTCCAGCCGACGTTGTAAGTGTCGATGACACAGCGGTTCGCGTCGAGGTGCAGGACTTTGTTTACCGTCGCTTCAAGAAGGCCGACATCGTGGCTAATAATGATCAAGCCGCCCTGGTGGGATCGTAAAAAATCACGAAGCCACCCGATTGAGTCTGCATCGAGGTGGTTTGTCGGCTCGTCAAGTAGGAGAGTCTCCGCCCCGCTGAACAAAATGCGTGCCAGCTCGACCCGTCGCCGCTGGCCGCCGGAAAGCGTCTGCAGGGGCTGCTTGAGCACCCGGTCGGGCAGCCCGAGGCTGGAGGCGATCGACGCCGCCTCGGCCTCCGCGGCGTACCCCCCGAGCACGTGCAGGCGGTCCTCCAGGCGGCCGTACGCGCGCACGGCGCGGTCGCGGACGCGGACTACCTCGGACGCCATGCCGACCTCGGCCTCGCGTAGCTCACGTAGCACCTCGTCGAGGCCGCGCGCCGACAGGATGCGGTCGCTGGCGATCACCGAGAGGTCTCCGGTGCGCGGGTCCTGGGGGAGGTAGCCGACGTTGCCCGTGCTGGACACGGTGCCCGCGGCGGGAAGGCCCTCGCCGGCCAGGACCTTGGTGAGCGTCGTCTTGCCGGCTCCGTTGCGGCCCACGAGGCCGATGCGGTCGCCGGGGTTCACCCGGAAGGACGCGCCGTCGATGAGCAGGCGGGAACCGGCGCGCAGTTCGATGTCGGACGCAATGATCATGATGAGGGAACACTCCCAGAGCGGGGAACGAGGTCGAAGGACGTGCTGTCGGAAGACACCGGAGTGTCGAGGGGCGGCCACATGGCCCGGCCCGCTTCCATGAGTGCGCCGATCAATCGGGAGTGCGCATACGCCTAGTGTACGGCCACTCCTCGCGCCGGGGTCGATCCTCATCCCCCCGGGCGGCCGGCGGCGGGGAGACGGGCCGGTTCGACCGCGACGCCAGAGGCCAAGCCGTACAGCGGCATAGACCGGGGCCTGCGCAGACGGCGACCTCCACCCTGTCGCTGGCGGCGTGCTCCCCGGTGTCCTCGGCACCGGGGAGGGCGTCACCCCTCCGGGTCCACCACGCGGATCGTGACGGCCCGGAACCGCCGCGGCGTCTCCTGGAGCACCGCCAGCCGGGGGTCGGGGACGTCCAGGAAGGGGCCGGTCTCCAGGGCGAACACCGCGCCGAGCCGGCGGTCCCCGCGCAGCGCGTCGACCGCCCTGCGGTCTCCTCCGAGCACGACGGCGTCCAAGGTCTCCACCAGGGGCGCCAGGATCCGTACGGCCACGTCGGCCGCCGCCTGTGACGCCTCGCTCACCTGCTTCTCCCTGCGGCGGGCGAAGCGGTGCTGGGACCAGCCTCCGGCCGCGCTGCGCCCGTGGACGAGCCGGGAACCCACCTTGGACACGACCAGGCGGTCTCCCTCGAACACCCCGGCCGCGTGACCTCCCAGCCGTACGAGAAGGACCCCGACCCGCCGCTCACGACCCGCATGGGCCACCAGAGCCTCCAGCAGGCCGGCTGCGGGACCCTCGGGCGGTTCGTGCCCTCGCAACGGCGGGAAGGGCACGTGGCACTCCGCCACGGCGCCGTCAGCGGCGCGCAGCCGTACGACGTCGTCGTGGAGCGTGGCCTCAGCCGGCCCGTGCCGGTCGGCGAACCCGCGCAACCAGCCCGCCAGGCGCTCCGGGCCGGTCGACACCCATCGTCCTCCACCGGCCGCCGGTCGTGACGTCTCGATCCCTCCCCACGCATCAGTCCAGGGATCGCAGCCCTGAGTGCCCGGTGGCTGGAGTGCTGCCTCCGCCACCGGAACCCGGCCGCGTCCCGGCGCGACACGGTAGCGAAGATCACCGGCAGTCGCGCGTCCCACCCAAGTGCGAGCGCCCTGCCATGGGTCCCGCGCGACCATGAGCCATCCGCGGGCGGGACCGGGATCCCGGTCACGATCAGTGACACGGTTTCCGACTCCCTGTAAAGAAGGATCCCGTTCCAACGGATAGGGAAATATCGGTGAATTTCCCCTCGGGTGGGGCCTTCCACCAGGGAAAGCGCAGCACAATCCGTATGTGACGGTCCCCCGACCCACCTTTCCGGCCGCCCCGCCCAGGGTGCCCGCAACCGGCATCGCCGGAGCCCTCCCGGCCTCCGGCGGCTCCGCCGCCTTCCTGCCGATCGTCGACCTCGACAGCGGCGGCGTGATCGCCGTAGAGGCCACCGCCGAGGTCGCGCCCACCGGCATGTCCCGCGACATCTCGCCCGCGGTCGCCGCCGCGTACGCCGCCGCGCGCGAGGAGGCGCTGCTCCCTCTCGTCCTCACCGTCCCCTCGGGGGCCGCGATCGAGGGCTCGTCCGCCATGGCCCCGCTTCACGAGGCGATGCGCGCGACGAAACGACGCCCTCGCGACGTGATATTGGTCATCTCAGGCGACTTCGCGCCCGGCGACCGCCAGGCCCTGCTGGTGGGGATCGCCGGCCTACGCACCATCGGCTACCTGGTGGCCGTCGGCGGCATCGGCGCCTCCCACATGCCCCTGGACCTGATCGCCGACGCCTCGCCGTACGCGGCGGTCCTGTCCCCCGACTTCGTCGACCGCATCCCGGGCGACGTACGTCGGAACGCCCTCGGAGAGGCCGTCGCCCGGATGGCCAAAGGCATGGGCGTCCACGTGCTGGCGACCCAGGTGCGGGACGAGGCGCAGCTCGCCGTACTTCGCGGCTGGGGCATCAGACTCGCCCAGGGGCCGCTGCTCGCCCCGCTGGACTGGCGTCCCTCGCACGGCCGGGTCCACGTCCCCCTTCCCGTGCCGGTGTCCGAGCCGCGGTCGGCGACGTTCGAGCTGGGCCCGCGCGTGCAGGAGTTCCTCATGCCGGCGGTGACCCTCGGCATGGGGGCGACGGCCGAGAACGTCGTGGACGCCCTCGGCACCGAGCCGTCCATCACCAGCGTCATCCTGGTGGACGAGTACCAGCGGCCGACCGGCAGCGTGCAGCGCAGCCGCTTCCTGCTGTCCATCGCCGGGGCCTACGGCCACGCCCTGCACGCCAAGAAGCCGGCGCACCGCCTCGCCGACCCGCCGCGCGTCGTCCCCAAGACCACGCCCGCGATAGCCGCCATGCAGCTCGCCGGCAAGGACGCCACCCGCGTGTACGACGACCTGGTCGTGGTGGACGAGGTTGGGCGCTGTATGGGGGTGGTCCACGTCAGCGACCTGATCCGCCACGTCGCCGATCTCCCGCCCATCACCCGCTGACCGCTCACGGCCTCCCATGACCCGTCCGGCCGAGCACCTTTACATTGTAGATTGCGACGCCGCCGGGGTGGTCACGACATCGTCGACGGCCCGGCGCAGCCGGCGGTCCGCGTCACGCCAGGGTCCTGGCGGTCAGCGCCCGGCGGAGGTCGTCGGTGGCGTCCACCGCGACCCGGCGCAGGGCCGGATCAAGGTCGTCGCGGGCCAGCATGGCCTCGGCCACGGTCAGGGTCCGCGCCGACACGGCGTAGTGCGGGTACCCGGCCACGGCCACCCGGTGGACGACGTTCGGCGTGCGCCTCGCCGCCATCGCCGGCATCTCGGAGAAGTAGCGGGCGACGTACGGGGCCGTGACCTCCTCCTGCTCGGGGTGCCAGAAGCCCTCGGCCACGGCCCACACGAGCCGTACGGACATCGCGTCGCCGCCGACGATCAGCTCCCAGGCGCGTGCCTTCGCGGCGGGGTCGGGGATCGCGGCCCGGCACCGGGCGGCGTGCTCGCCTCCCTGCGCCCCGGGGTCGCGCCCGAGTTCGGCCGCGATCTCCGGCTCCCCCGCCCCGCCCAGGACGACCAGACGGTAGAGCATCGCCCAGCGCAGATCCGCGTCCACCTCGAACCCTTGGGGCATGTCCTCACCGGCGAGCCAGCCGGCCAGCCGTGACACCTCGGCCGGCACCGCGCAGCTCACCAGACCTCTGGCGGCGGCGAGCCGGAGGCCGTGGCCGTCCGGCCTGGCGGCGCCGAGCACCCGCTCGCAGGCGCCGGCCAGCGCGGCCAGCGCCGCCGGCCGTGCCTCGGGGACAAGATGACGCCTGGCCACGGTGTCGCGGGCGAAGCGCAGCACCTCCCCGAAGACCGCGACCTCGGTCTCGGAGGGCAGGCCCGCCACGGCGAGCTCCACGAACTCGGCTCCCGGCATCTCCGCGTCCCGGGTGGCGTCGGCCGCCGCCGCCCAGGTCAGCGCCCGGGCCAGGGGATCTCGCAGGGCCGGGAGCACCGACGCCAGCGCGGCGCGCCCGGCCGGGTCGAGGCGTACCTTCGCGAAGGTCAGATCGCCGTCGTTGAGCAGCAGCAGCCGCCCCGGCGAGGCCCCGGCGAGGCCCGGTACGGGCGTGCGCCCGCCATCCTCGGAAGGGTCCAGATCGACCAGGTGCGACAGCACGGCCGGCCCGTCGCCGCCGTAGACGCCGACGCCGACGCGGTGTGGCCGCAGCGTCGGATATCCGGGCGGCGCCGTCTGCACGATCGCCACCTCCTGGTAGCTACCGTCCGGCCCCAGCGTGACCTCGGGCACCAGCGTGTTGACCTGCGAGTGTCGCAGCCACACGTCGGCCCACCCCGCGAGGTCGCGCCCGCTCGCCTCCGACAGTGCCGCGAGCAGGTCGGCGAGCGTGGCGTTGCCGAACGCGTGCGCGGCGAAGTAGGCGCGCACGCCCTTGAGGAAGGCGTCCTCGCCCACCCACGCCACGAGCTGGCGAAGCACGGAGGCGCCCTTGGCATAGGAGATGCCGTCGAAGTTGAGCAGCGCCTCCCCGGTGTCGGCCACGTGCGCGGGCGCGACCGGATGGGTCGACGGGCGCTGGTCGGCGGCGTACCCCCCGCTCTTGCGCCAGACGGCGAAGGTGGTCCAGGCGTTGGTGAACCGCGTCGCCTCCGCGGCCAGGCGCCAGCCCATGTACTCGGCGAACGACTCGTTCAGCCAGAGGTCGTCCCACCAGCGCAGGGTGACCAGGTCGCCGAACCACATGTGCGCCATCTCGTGTGCGATCACCACGGCACGCAGTTCCCGCTCGGCGTCGGTCACCGCCGACCGGAAGAGGAACTCCTCACGGAAGGTAACGCAGCCGGGGTTCTCCATCGCGCCCGCGTTGAACTCCGGCACGAAGGCCTGGTAATAGTTCCCGAACGCGTAACGGGCGCCGAACAGCTCGTGGTAGCGGTCGAGGCAGGCGCGGGTGATCTCGAAGATCTCCTCGGTGTCCTTGTCCAGGTGCGGGGCGAGGGAGCGGCGGCACAGCAGGCCGAGCGGGATGCCGTCGTGCTCGGCATGGCGCGTGTGGTACGGGCCTGCCACCACGGTCACGAAGTACGTGGCCAGCGGCGGCGTCTCGGCGAACTCCCACCGGCCGGGCGTGACCTGCCCGCCCTCGCCGTTGCCCCAGACCGTCCACTCCTGCGGAGCCGTGACCGAGAGCCTCACCGGGGCCTTGAGATCGGGCTGGTCGAAGCACGCGAACACCCGCTGCGCGTCGTCCAGGCACGTCTGGGCGTACAGGTAGACCTCGCCGTCCTCGGGGTCGGTGAACCTGTGCAGGCCCTCCCCCGTGTTGGAGTACGCCATCGTGGCGCGGACGAGCAGCTCGTTGCCGGCCTGAAGCCCGGTGAGCGGCAGGCGGTTGTCCACCAGGGTGGCCGGGTCCACAGGCACGCCGTTCAGCCGGATCTCCTGGACCGACACCGGCTTAAGCTCGACGAAGGTCTCGGCGCCCGGCCTCGCGCAGGAGAAGCGCACCGTCGTGCCGCAGCTGAAGTTGGGGCTCTCACGCGCCTCCGTCAGGTCCAGGTCGATGTCATACGACTCCACGCGCAGCAGCTCGGCTCGGGTGACCGCTTCGTCGTGCCTGAGGCTCGTCATGAGCCGACCCTATGAGATCTCCCGCGCCCCGGCGCGAAGGGAACGCTGAGGCGTGAATGAGCGCTTCAGGACATCGGGCGGGAAAGGGCGTGCCGGCCCCGGAATCACTCCGGAAGAAGAATCCGGCGGATTCACCTTCTGAACGAAGCACGGTGCGCGGTGGCGGGGGCGAGACCGGCCTCACCTCGGTGACTGCCGACCCCCCGCGCCGACCGGCTCCCGTGATTGATCGCGGCCCAGCAGGAGGGGCAGTCATCGTCGTGCACCCGAACAGCTTTCCGGCCGGCGCGTCCACCGCTAGCCGATCGGCACGCGCCACTGCAGACGGGTCCCTCCCGATTCGGGCGAGGTGACGTCGAACGATCCACCGAGCCGGTCCGCGCGTTCTTCGAGGTTGCGCAGGCCGCTGCGTCTCCCTTCTGCCGGAACTCCGACCCCGTTGTCCTCCACGACCAGAGTGAGCCACCCCTCGTGGGTACGGGCCGTCACATCGGCTCGGGAAGCCTTCGCGTGGCGGACCACGTTCGACAACGCCTCACGGAGAACGGCCGACAGGTGCTCGGCGACTTCCGCAGGCACACCGTTGTCCAGCTGGCCTTCCATGCTGAGCCCTGGCATGAATCCAAGGTGGCCACGTGCGGCCTCCACCACGTCCACGATCTGGGCGCGCAGGCTTGGCGTGCCCTGCTCGCGAGGAGTCTGGAGGGCGAAGATGGTCGAGCGGATCTGCCGGATGGTGTTGTCCAGCTCATCGATCGCACTCTGCAGCCTGGAGGAGGCCTCCGGGTGCTCCACCAGGCGGACCGCGCTCATGAGCGTCATGGCAACGGCGAAGAGCCGCTGGATGACGACATCGTGCAGGTCCTTGGCGATGCGGTCGCGATCCTCCAGCAACCCCAGCCGCTCGGCGTCCTTGCGAGTCTCGGCCAGCTCCAGCGCGACAGCCGCCTGCCCGGCGAAGGCATGAAGGGTGCGGAGCTCGGAGTGACTATATGGAATGCGTCCCGGGCGCTTTCCCAAGGACAGCACGCCACGGACGGCACCCGGAACGCCGAATGGAACGGCCGCTACCGGGCCAACCGGAACAGATTGCGCGAAGGCGATGAGAACATCGCTTTCGGCGGGGCTGTCTACCATGAGCGGCTCACCGTTCACAAAGGCACGACCAGCGAGCGAGCCGACGACTTCTCCGGTGGTGTAGTGCTTCTCGTCCTGGCCATCCTCGAGGACGAGGCGGAGGGTGTCCACGTCCTCGCCAGGGAGCAGGAGAGCCACGACGTCGGCTCCGGCCATCTCCCGGGCCCGCCGCGCCATCAACGCGAGCACCTCCTGCGGTTCGGCTCCCGACAGCAGGCGGGTGGTGACCTCCGAGGAGGCCTCCAGCCAGCTCTCGCGACGCCGCGTCTCCTCGTACAGCCGGGCGTTCTCGATCGCCACACCGGCCGCCGTGGCCAGGGCGACGACGATCGCCTCGTCTTCGTCATCGAACTCTCCGCCTCCCCGCTTCTCGGTGAGGTAGAGGTTGCCGAACACCTCGTCCCGGACCCGCAACGGCACGCCCAGGAAGCTGCCCATCGGCGGATGCCCCGGAGGGAACCCGTAGGACTCGGAATGCTGGGAGATATGGGCCAGCCGCAGCGTCCGGGGCTCCTTGATGAGCAGCCCGAGCAGCCCCAGGCCATGCGGCCAGTGCTCGATCCGGGCGATCTCCTCCTCGGTCAACCCCACCGGGACGAACCGCACCAGCGTGTTCTCCGCGCCGATCACTCCCAGGGCGCCGTAACTGGCGTCCACCAGGGTCGTGGCGGTTTCCACGATCCGGTGCAACACGGTTTCCAGATCGAGATCGCTCCCAAGCGAGACGACCGCGTCCAGCAACCCGTGCACGCGGTCGCGGGTGACTAGTACAGCCTCCAGCCGCGTCTGCAGCTCCGAGAGCAGTTCGTCAAGCCGCATGTGCCGGGCAAGTGAACGTGGCTCATTGTCCGTCATACCAGGGAGTTTGACACTAAGTACTTGCCTGGGCCCATACATGCCCTATAAGGGGCACTCTCAGGAAGTCAGCCCTGGCTCAGTTCTCTTCCAGCACGTCCGACGTAGGGCGGTGGACCATGTCCCGGCATCATACGGATCTGATGGTGTGCATGCGTTGGAGATGACGTACGCGCCAGCGGCAGGTGACAGAGCCGAAGGTCCCGTATCGGTCAGGACATCCGGCTGAAGAGGCCAAGCCGTACGGCACTGCCCGACGGGACGGCGAAACGATGTGATGAGGGCGGAAGAAACAGTGACCCCCGCACTGAAAGGGCCCGCCATGACACTCACCGAAGGTCGCCACCAGACTGACGCCGCTCCCCATCCCCCCGTTGTGAAGATCGAGCACCCGCGAAGGGAGACCCGCCCCGTTGAGTACGTCTGGGGCGTCGCCCGCATCGCCATCGGCTGGGTCTTCCTGTGGGCTCTCCTCGACAAGATCTTCGGCTGGGGCCTCGCCACCCCGGCCAACCGCGCCTGGATCCACGGCGGCAGCCCGACCACCGGATTCCTCAAGGGCACAACCGACCACACCTTCGGCGGATTCTTCGCCAACCTGGCCGGTCAGCCCTGGATCGACTGGCTGTTCATGATCGGCCTGCTCAGCATCGGCACCGCGCTGATCCTGGGCGCCGGCATGAAGATCGCCGCCACCACCGGCGGCCTGCTGCTGGTATTCATGTGGGCAGCCGAACTCCCGCTGGCCAACAACCCCTTCATCGACGAGCACATCATCTACGCCATCGTGCTGGCCGGCCTGGCCCTGGTTGGCGCCGGCAACACTCTGGGCATCGGCGGATGGTGGAGCGACACCGAAGTGGTCAAGCGTTACCCCATCCTCAAGTAGACCCCTCATGGCACCCCGTACGCCCGCTCTTCATCACGAAGGGCGGGCGCCGACGTATGCGGTCGCCGACGTATGCGGTCGCCGACATGCGTCCGAGCTCCAAGAGGCCGCTCCAGGTCTCACCCAGCAAAGGTCCGGGCCCTCGATCCGATCCAGATCGACGCTCAGCTATCCGTTCTACTCCTGCCTTCAGGTTGACCGGCCTTCAGTCGGGCCGCCAGAGCCGCCACCTGGGTACGGCGTTGCATGTTGAGCTTGCTCAACAGGTTCGACACGTAGTTCTTGACGGTCTTCTCGGCCAGGTAGAGCCGATCGCCGATCTGACGATTGGTCATCCCCTCGCCGATGAACTCCAAGATGTGCCGCTCCTGATCGGTGAGGGCGGCCAGCGGGTCCTTGTGGCCGGCTTGCTCACGCAACCGATGAAGCATGGTGGCGGTGGTCTTCGGATCCAGCAGTGACTCGCCGGCCGCGACCGTCCGGACCGCGCCGACCAGATCCGACCCGTGGATCTGCTTGAGCACGTATCCCGCGGCACCGGCCATCACCGCGGTGAACAGCGCTTCCTCGTCGGCGTACGAGGTGAGCATCAGGCAGGCAAGCTCGGGCATGCGGGAGCGCACCTCCCGGCAGACGTCCACACCGCTGCCATCGGGGAGCCGGACGTCCAGCACCGCGACATCCGGCTTGAGAGCCGGGATGCGGGCCACCGCGGACTCCGCCGTCCCGGCCTCACCGACGACCTCGATATCGTCCTCGGCCTCCAGCAGCGCCGCCACGCCACGTCGCACTACCTCATGGTCATCCACCAGGAACACCCGAATCATGTCTTGGACGGTAATCCTCTTCAGTCCTCTGGCGGTAGGGGATCAAGCCCCTGAAGAAGCAGATCAAGAACTTTGGCTCGGGTGGCCAGAGCTGCCACGCCTCGCCGCCCTCGCTTACCGGCCGTCCCGACGTCGGCCTGAATCAAGTCGCGCATATCGACGGTGGAGCGCCGGGGGTTGGCTCTCAATCCCCGCCAGGCGATCTGCTCGGTCGACCGCCCAGTTGCACCTGTCACCCTCGCGACGCGGCTCCAGTGCCCGGCAGATGATTCTGCGCTCCGAGGCCGTCAGTGGCGAATGCGGCGGCCGGTGAGCTGCACGGGGTCGACGCGGATGTACAGTCGTCGCTCGCCACCGGCCCACGGCTGGACGGCCGAGGTACTCACAGCGGTCAGCTCCTCCTCCGAGGAGATACGGTGGGCGGCTCCCTGGATCAGAACGCTCCAGCCCTCGCGGGTCGCGGTGTCGATGTGATCCACCTCAAATGCGATCTTGAACTCGACACCCTTGACCCCCGTGCTCAGATCCTCGTCCATCGGCCCGCCGAAGGCGGTCCGGAACACCACCGCCCTGCCATGCATCGTGTAGTTGACCGGAAGCACGGTGGGCCCGTTGGGAGTGTTGAAGCCAACCCGGCCGATGCCTCCTGGGGAAATGAGCCTCAAGCATTCCTTGACGTCGAGCTCTTCCAGAACGGGAGGGGTGATGCGGTCTTTCATGGCGATTCTCTTTCTGTAAGGTCGTTGTCGGGCGTTCGCCTTCATGACGGTTCTCAGCGCAGCCGGCGACGGAACGGGGACTGACGTGGCGAGGCGGGCGCGAGCCGCACCCGCACGTCCACGGCCACTGCTCCGGCAGGCGTGACGATCACCGGGTTGAGATCGAGCTCCGCCACCTCGGGAACTTCGTCCATCAGCCGCCCTACCCCGATGATCTGCGCCCGCTCGCGGCGTGCACCGGGGGCACCTCGACTGGCCGATCCTGGGGCCGTGAACGCCACGCGGCGTACTCCACGGCGCGGCTGAGGGCATGCACGGCCTGTTCGGGGAAGGCATAGCTCGGCACGTGCGAGCCAACCAGCCCGTCATGTCCGAGCACGCAGGCCAGGACGGTCTTGTCCGCTCCCTGCGAGGCGGCGGCGATCGCCTCCTGGGTCCTGGTGAGGCCCGAGCCGAACGGCGGGGTGTAGACGACCAGCACGGCATCGACGTCCGGGTCGGCCAGCACCGTTCGCACCGCGTCCGCGAGTTCCCCGGCCTCGCCGTCGGCGGTCACACCACCGGGTTGCCGACCGCCGCGGCCGTACGCAGCCGGCGCGCAACGCCGCTCGTGTGACCTGGGAGAGCTCGGGGACGAGAAGGCCCGCTGCTCGCACGCGAACCGCAGGTAGGTGGAGCGTTCGGATGACCTGTCCACCAGGTCGTGAAGCGCGGCCCGATCGGAAACGCGCAGCAAGCGGATGTGAGCGATACCACCGTCACGCAGCAGTACGTCGCATTCCTCGGGCAGAGATCGTGTCATGCCTTCAAGACTCCGCCGATGCCATCGCTACCCACAGAGTCGAAATGCTCCTCTACGAAGGACCCTCGTCCCGGGATCGATCTTCCGAAAGCATCCGCGTAGCTGACACGAATCCAACACCACGTCTGTGCCGCTCAGAGTATTGACGTCAAGCAGTGCACCGAACGCCTCGCCGTCCGGTGAGCGCTCCATGTCAAATGGTGGTGACGCCGTACGCCTGGAACTGCGCGTGGACCCGGTCGAGCAGGTCCTGATCGGGTGGTCGCACGCCGGTCAAGGGGAAGGACGGGCCGAGGCGCTGGTATTTTTCCGCCGCAATGCGGAATGCGGCCAACTACAACGGCTAAGGGCCGATGCCGTACAACTGGGGCTACCAGGCCATCTGGCAGTTCGCCGACCACGGCACCTTCCCCGGTGACCAGGACTACTTCAACGGCGACTTCTCCCGCATCCAGGCCCTCGCCAACGGCTGAGCCCGGCTCCACGCAAGACAAGAGGGCCCTGCCCACGTTCCCGTAGTCAGGGGCCTCTTCATCCGAATTCGTTCAACCTGCGCGAGCCCGAAGCGGTCTTCCGGTGCGACCGGACCGGTGTGGGAACCGTGTCACCCCCTGACCGCGGTTCGGCTGGAGCGGAAGGCCATCCAGCCCATCGCCAGGAACCAGGCGTGGACCTCGAGGACCAGGACGCGCTGCAGTAGACCGGCCACTCCCACCTGGGGCGTCATCGGGTCGAAGATCTGGAAGAAGATGACCAGGAGCACGAGCGTAACCGGGCTGGCGACCAGCAGCCAGTTGCCGAACCGCCGTAAGCGGGGCATGGTGCGGAAGAACAGGCCCGTCGCCAGGAAGCTCACGACCGGGGTTCCAACGCCCAGGAGAAAGCCCATCAGGTGCGGAAGGAACGCGTCCAGATGGTAGATGCCGTCGATCACGAGGCCGACCGGTGAGAGCGCGAGCAGCCCCGCGCAGACCCGGCGTGCCACGGGCCTGCCGTTGGCGCTGATGGTCTGGAAGACACCGATCACGCCGACGATGAGGAGGAGGCCGCTGAGCACGAAGCCCGCGTTCATGAAGGGGCCGGTGGAGCCCAGGCCCAGGCCGCTGACTGGCTGGCTGATGGGAGAGTAGGGCGCGATCACGGTGTCCCAGAGCGTGTACCCCCGGCTCAGGAAGCCCAGGACGAACCAGGCGAGGGTGAACAGGACCGGCCCCGCGACGGCGCCGAGCGCGACCCATCGGGTCTTGTTCGGGGTCTCCAGGACGACCGGCCTGGCATTCCGGGTCTTGAGATCCGCGGTCTGGTTCATCGCTGTACTCCTCATCGGTTTTCCTTCATCTGGTGTCGGCCTTACAAACTCCATTTCATCTGTGGGGCCTCCTCCTCCGAATGAGGCCAAAGTCCTTCGCGTAGGGGTCCTTAGGCGTCCCAAGGTCAGGGTCTTCGGGTCCGACCGGCCTGCGGCGCGATCGGAAAGCGACTCCGAAACGCCGCCCGTGTTCCCACGATCCGACCTACGCATTCCCCGCCCTCGGGGCCCACCATGGCGGCAACACCTCGGTGATCCGCGGCGTCTTACGCGCCCACGGCGGCAGGATCGCTGAGGAAAACCGCTGCCGCTCGCCGGTGCCGGATCGACGCGCTTGAGAGCGCTTGAGTCTGTCCTCACGCCCGCGCGTGACCCCTCCCGTTGACAGGCGGCACCCGGATACCGTGACTACCAGACCGCGACAACCCGGGCCCTGCCTGTCGTCGTGCTGCAGCACGCCGGGCCCGAAGCCTGGGAAGGTCCCCGCGAGGTGGAAGGATCTCGCCGACAAGCTCCGTGAGGAACACCGCACGGTGGCGCGGGACCAGGTCCCCGGCCCCCGGCGCCGGCTGCGCCACGCAGCTGAGAAAAGCACCGCCTGACGGGAGAGCGCGGAAGGCCGTGACGGCCCGTATCCCGGTTCGTCACGGCCCCGGGCCTGGCCGAGGCGGGAGGCGACCTGATGAACTGGCGGTGAGTAGGGAGGATGCTGTGACGAAGACTCCAATCAACCATCCGATCTTCGCCCGGTTCTATGCCTTCATCAGTCAGGTGCTGGAGTGTCGCGGCCTGGCGAAGCGCCGTCAGGCGCTGCTGAGCGGTCTTTGCGGGGAAGTGATCGAAGTAGGTGCCGGGAACGGGCTCACCTTCGCCCACTACCCGCTCACCGTCGACCGGGTGCTCGCGATCGAACCCGAACCCCGGCTGCGCCGGCACGCGCAGGCAGCCGCGGACAAGGCATTGGCCACGGTCGAGGTGGTCGGCGGCCTGGCTGACCAGTTGCCGGGCAAAGACCAGACCTTTGACGCTGCGGTGGTGTCAATGGTGCTGTGCTCGCTGCCCGACCCGGTGGCGGCGTTGCGGGAGATGTACCGGGTGCTCAAGCCCGGCGGGCAGCTGCGTTTCCTGGAACATGTCCGCGCCGATTCCGTCGGTTTGGTTCGGGCGCAGCGACTGCTGGACGCCACGGTGTGGCCGCTGCTGGCCGGTGGCTGTCACACCGGCCGCGACAGCGCCGCGGCGATCGAGTCGGCCGGGTTCACCATGGAACATCTGGAGCGGTTCTTGTTTGCCGGGGTCCGCACGCCGGTCTCCTTCTTCATCCTTGGTACGGCGTCGCGTCCTTGGTGAGCTGGTCGGCGGTGGCCATCGGTCATCCCCAGCCGGCTGTTCAGTTGCCGGCTACGGGTACGTCCGGTGCCCGACCCACACCAATTGGGATCAGGTCGTGTGGCGGGCCCTCTCGAGGCCGTCGAGGATCAGGTCCAGCCCGAACTCGAACTCGTTGCCGTAGTCGTAACCGGGCTGCAGAACGTGCTCGACGGCCATCTCGGTGAGGTGGGGATACTGGCCGGAGGAGAATCGCGCCATGATCGCCTGCGCAACCTTCGCCGTGTCGTCCGCGGTGTCGAACGGCAGGCTCGGCTCCTGCAGGGCGAACCCGTAGATGTAACTGTCCAGGGCGGAGTACGCGTGGGCGGCCATGGCGATCGAAAAGCCCGCGCCCCGCAGCATTCCGATCACGGCGTCATGGTGGCGCAACGTTGCGGGACCGGGCGTGGCCCGCGACTCCATCCGCCCGATCGCCCAGGGGTGACGTGACAGGGCCCCGCGGGCCGAGATGGCCCGCCGGCGCATGGCCGTCCTCCAGTCGGTTTCACGGGTTGTCAGGTCGATCTCGCCGAAGACGATGTCGATCATGCCGTCGAGCAGGTCCCCCTTGTTCGCCACGTGGTTGTACAGCGACATCGCCTCGACCCCGAGCTCCACACCGAGCTTGCGCATGGTGAGCGACTCGATCCCACCCGCATCGGCCAGGGCGACCGCGGCCTGCAGCACCCGGTCACGGTTCAGCCGTGCCCGGGGCTCAGCGTTCGGGTAAGTCATCCGCGTCCTCCTTGACTTGCTTACACCGTAAGCGTACAACTTACAACATAAGCTTACAATGTAGGGAGAGAGTGATGGGGCCTTCCTGCTGTCCACGTTGACGTCCACGATCAAGACCGTCGTCTACCGCCGAGGCTCTATCGGTGATCCAGCCGGTGCCGACTACACCGAAGGAGCACGAACATGGAACAGATCCGCAACGGGCCGATGGCCGGCAGGACGGTGCTGGTCACCGGTGGCACCGGAGGCATCGGCAGGGCGACCGCCCTGGGCCTGGCCACGATGGGTGCGCACCTCGCGATCACCGGCCGGGACCGCGGGCGCATCGAAGCCGCGGCTCGCGAGATCCGCGCAGCCGGCGGCGGGCAGGTGGACGTGTTCGTCGCGGACCTGTCGTCGGAGTCGGAGGTGCGGCGACTGGCTGACGAGGTACTCCAGAGCCTTTCCCGGATCGATGTGCTGATCAACAACGTCGGTGGGTACTGGAACACCCGGCACGTCACCGCCGACGGGCTCGAGCGCACCTTCGCCCTCAACCATCTCGCGCCGTTCCTGCTCACCAACCTGCTCCTCGACCGGCTGAAGCAGAGCGCCCCGGCCCGCGTGGTCACGGTCTCTTCCAACGTGCAGGCCATGGGGCGAATCGACTTCGACGACCTCCAGGGCGAACGGTCCTACTCCGGCGCACGCGCCTACAACCAGTCCAAGCTCGCCAACGTCCTGTTCACCTACGAGTTGGCCAGGAGGCTGCAGGCCACCTCCGTCACCGCCAATGCGCTGCATCCCGGCGTGGTGCGCACATCTTTCGGAGCCGAGGACCCCGGCGGCGTCCAGCGACTGTTCAGGCCATTCATGCTGCCTTTCATGAAGGCCCCGGCCGAGGGCGCCGCCACGTCAATCCACTTGGCTTCCGCTCCCGATCTCAAGCAGGTGACGGGCCGCTACTTCGCCGACAGCAAACCGGGGAGATCCTCCAAGCGCAGCTACGACGAGGCCGCCGCGGCACGGCTCTGGCAGGTGAGCGCCGATCTCGTCGGCCTGACCGCGATGCCTCGTATCTGAGGTTTCCGGAAGCTTGCCAGGATGTCTTTCGGCGGTCTTGGTCCGGGTGAACGGGTGGGCGCGGTCGTTCCAGACGTCGATGTAGCTACTAACACGCGTTCCGGGGCCGGCGAGCCGCGCTTTTTGTCACAGGTCGTTGCCTGCGTAGGACAGGTTGAAGCTCTTGTTGGCCAGGGGGAAGTCAGGGACGATCGCGCCGCTGAGAGCCACGGGCAGGGCGGGCCAGTTGAAGAACGACGGGTCCACGATCTTCACTCGGCGGAGGGTGCCGTCGGCGGCGAGTTCCACCCGGTGCGTGATGGTCCCGCGCCAGCCTTCGACGATGCCGACGCCGGAGCCGGGCCCGGAGCGGTGACCGCCGCCGGAGCCAGGGCTACGGCAGTGGCCGGGTGTGGTGGTGTGGAGAGGGTTGGGGGCCTTGGCCGGGGACAGCCCGGCGAGGAGATAGGTGATCAGTTCGACGGAGGTGGCGACCTCCTGGGCGCGGACCTGGAAGCGTGCCAGCACGTCACCACCCGGACGGGTGGTCACCGCGAACGGACCCAGGTCGGTGAAAGGATGGTCGCTGCGGGCGTCGACGGCGATGCCGCTGGCACGGGCGACGTACCCGAGCGCGCCGAGGTCCTGGGCGGCCTCGGCGGGCAGGACGGCGGTGCCCGAGAACCGGTCGGCGACGGTGCCGTGACCGAGCGCGAGCGCGGCCAGCTCGGCGACGTCGGCGGCAAGGGCCATCAGCCTGCCGGGCGCGGGCAGGGCGCGCAGCACGGCGCCGCCCGGCACCACCCCGCCGCGCAGCAGCCGATGACCGGTGACCTCCTCGTTCAGCCGCAGCAACTGCTCGCGGACCCGCCCGCTCTGGGAGTTGAGAATGCCGTGGGCCACGTCGTTGCACAGGGCGCCGATGTCGGTGACGTGGTTGTAGAGACGTTCCAGCTCGAGCAGGACGGCACGCCCGCGCTGGGCCTCCTCGCCGACCACGCAGCCGGTCGCCTCCTCGACGGCCAGGCAGTACGCCAGGGCGTGGCCCACGGAGGTGTCGCCGCTGACGCGCTCTGCGAGCGGCAGCCCTTCGGCGGGGTCGCGCCCCGCGAAGAGCTTCTCGACGCCCCTGTGAACGAACCAGAGCCTGGCCTTCAGCTTGAGAATGGTCTCCCCCACCACCGAGAACCGGAAGTGGCCCGGCTCGATCAACCCCGCGTGCACCGGGCCGACGGGGATCTCGAAGACCCCGGGGCCCTCGACGGTGAGGAAGGGGTACGGGCCTTCTGGGTCGCCGAAGGCGGGCGGCGGTCCGGCGTCGGCGCGCATGGGATACCAGCCGCGCGGCCAGTGGTGGTGTCGCACGAGGCGATGGGGCAGCGGATGCCCGGCGGGGACCACGCCGTACAGATCGCGCATCTCGCGCTCGAACCGGCCCGCGGGGAAGGACAGCCCGGCCAGGCTCGGGATCACCGGCTCGTTCGGGTCCAGGCGTACGTGCAACTCGGTACGCCGGTCCGGTGAGCCCGCGACGTACAGGTACACCAGGCGCAAGGCGTCCGGATCCTCGTGGGCGGCGGCCAGCGCGAGCCGGTATCCCCCGGCGAGCAGCCGTGACGTCCGATCGGCGAGCTCGGCGGCGGTGACGTTGACGACGAGACGGTCGGTCACGGGGTGGCTCCTGCCATGGTCGCGGCGGTCTCCAGCAGGTGGCGCAACGGGCCACCGGCGACCCCGAGCGCGGCACAGGCGAGCAGGCCCGCCACCAGCGGCACGGCGGCGCTGCGCGCGAGCCGTATGGCGCCGTCCGCCGGCGGCGCGAGCGGTACTGTGCCGCCGGGTGGCAGCGGTCCGAGCAGCATGCGGCGCCCGCCTGAGAGCAGCCCCGCGCCGATGACCAGCGTCAGCGCCAGGGCCACGGCCACCGCCCAGCCGAGACCGGCGGTGAAGCCGGCGCGGGCGATCCCGATCTCGCTGGCGAACAGGCTGAACGGCGGCATGCCCAGCAGGGCGAGCAGGCCGAGGCCGAAGGCACCGGCGAGCAGCGGGGCCCGCGAGGCGAGGCCGGTGACGGCGCTGATCTTGCTGCTGCCGACGGCCTGCTGGATATGGCCGGAGGACAGGAACAGCACCGACTTGCCGAGCCCGTGCCCGAGCACGTGCAACAGGACGGCGGCCATGGCGAGCCTGGTGCCGATGGCGGCTCCGAGAGCGACGAGGCCCATGTGCTCGATGCTGGAGTAGGCCAGCATGCGTATGTAGTCACGCTGGGCCAGCAGCAGCGCGGCGGAGACGGCCAGCGAGGCCAGGGCCGCGATGAGCAGCAGCGTGCGGATGAACCCGGGGCCGAGGGCGATGTCGGCGATCACCTTCACGCGCAGGATGGCGTAGAACGCGACCGACAGCAGCACCCCGGACATCAGCGCGGACACCGGCGCAGGGGTCTGGCCGTAGGCGTCGGGCAGCCAGGCGTGCATCGGCGCCAGCCCGGCCTTGGTGCCGAACCCCAGGACGAGGAGGGCGACCGCGATGCGCATCACCCCCGGGTCGAGGTCGGCGGCGTCGCGGGCGAGAACCGCCCAGTCCAGCCGTCCGGCCGGCGGCAGCCCGGCGTGCGACGCCGCGTAGTGCGTGAGCACGATGCCGAGCAGGGCCAGCGCGATGCCGACGGAGCAGATCACGACGTACTTCCACGCCGCCTCGACGGCCTGCCTGGTGCGCCGGGACCCGACGAGGAACGCGGTGAGGATCGTGGTCGCCTCCACCGCCACCCACAGCACTCCGAGGCTCGCCGCCAGCACCGCCAGCGCCATGGCGGCGACGAACGCCTGGGTGAGGATGCCGTAGCGGCGGGTGGCACGGGGCCCGGTGCGTCTCGCGGCGAGGTCGGCGGCCAGGTAGGACGGGCTGGCGAGCATCGCGAGCAGGGCCACCACGCCGATCACGATGAGCATGAACGCGCTCAGCGCGTCCGCGCGCAGCAGCCCCGAGAGAGCCGTGCGCGGCTGCCCGGTGGTGGCCACGGCCAGCGTGACGGCGGCGCCGAGTTGCCCTGCCGCGGCGAGGGCGCCCAGCCAGGCCGTGGCGGCCCGCCATCCGAACACCGCGTAGCCGCACGCCGCGAGCAGGGGGAACAGAACCGGAGAGATCATCAACAGGCTCACGCGACCACCCCTTCCACCGGCCCAGAAGCCGTCCGGCCGAAAGCCCCCCACCGGCAGCCCATCCGTCCACGGACCACCCCGGAGGTCACCGCCAAAAGGGTCACCCCTACGAAAGTCACCATCAGTCCCGGCTGTCCGGAGGGCGTTTGATCGTCATGTCGTCCGGTCATCAGTCACGCAACTCCCGTAGCTCGTCCAGGTCGGTGCCGCCGAACGCGGCCCGCATCCGCAGGGTGAGGACCTGCAGCACCAGCACGGCGAGCAGCACGTCCAGCGAGACCCCGAGCTCGACCACCAGCGGCACCCCGCCGGCGGTGAGGAAGGCGGTCGCGGTGATGGCGTTGTCCATCAGCAGGAACCCCACCACCTGGGACAGCGCCCTGCGCCTGGTGACCAGGACGAAGAACCCGACCAGCAGCACGGTCAGCGCGACGGGCACCGCCTGCGTGGCGGGGGTGGGTGTGAGGCGGACCAGCGGCTGGGAGGCGTCGTAGGCGACCATCGCCAGCACCGCCGCCACCAGCAGGGAGGTGGCCACGTTGACCAGGGGCCTGCTCTCCTGGCCCTCTCCCCCGGCCACCAGCGCCCGGCGCATCAGGTGGGGCAGCAGACCGGCGCGCAGGCCGCCCACCGCGACGCCGGCCGCGGCGAGGCCGGCCGAACCCTCGTGAGCGGCGAGCACGATCACCAGGGCGGCGAGGGCGGCACCCTGCAGGGCGAACAGCCGCACGATGGCGGCGAGATCCCGCCGCCACAGCACCAGCACCCCGGCGAGGAGGAAAGCCCCGCAGGCTAGGTCGAGTAACGGCATATATACGGAATCGCTCATGTCATCTCACGCAAGGAAGTAGGAAGCGGCGACGGCGAGCAGCGCCAGCATGAAGGATCCGGCCAGGAGCTCCGGGATACGGAACAGGCGCAGCTTCGCCATGAACACCTCACCGGCGGCGAGCCCCGCGCCCAGCACGGCGACCTTGAACACCAGCACCACCAGCGCCAGGACGACGGCGACCGGGCCGGCCCCGGCGGTGGCGATGCCCCACGGGGCGAAGAGGCCGGCCAGCAGCCCGAGCAGTACGAAGAGCCGCATCCCCGACGCCCACTCGATCAGCGCCAGGTCCGGCCCGGCGTACTCCAGCACCATGGCCTCGTGGATCATCGTCAGCTCGAGGTGCGTCGAGGGGTTGTCCACCGGGATCCGCCCGGTCTCGGCGATGGTCACCACGCCCAGCGCGACCGCGGCGAGCAGGCTGACCGGAGAGATCACGGCCATCGGATCGTGTACGGCCGCGGTGACGATCTCGCCGAGGTTCGTCGACCCCACCCGCACCGACAGGGCGAACACCGACAGCAGGATGGTCGGCTCCACCAGCGCCAGCAGGGTGACCTCGCGGCTGGCCCCCATGCCGCCGAACGCCGTGCCGGTGTCGAGGCCGCCCAGGGCGAGCGCGACCGAGCCGAGGGCCAGCAGGGCCGCCACCGCGAACAGGTCGGCGACGCCGTCCATCGGGGACTGGGTGGTCACCAAGGGCACGACCGACGCCACCACCAGCGCCGTCCCGGCGAGCACCAACGGCGCCATCCGGAACACCCAGCCGGTGCCGTGCGGGCTGATCGCCTCCTTACGGCACAGTTTGCGAAGGTCACGCCAGGTCTGGAGCACTCCGGCGCCCACCCGGCCCTCCAGCCGGGCGCGGATCTTTCTCATCAGCCCGACCAGCAGCGGGGAGCCCACCGCCACGACCACGACCTGCGCCACCGCTCCCACAAGACCGGTCATGTGACCTCCTTCACGAGCGGCGTCGTCAAGCCGATGCCTCCACAGGTGAGCGCGCGTCGCCCGGTCACCAGACCACCGCCAGTACGAGCAGCACGCCGGTGAGGGCGTAGAACCCGTAGGCCAGGTAGCGATGGATGCTGCCGTTGGCAAGGCGCGTGGCCCCACGCCCGATGGAGGCGGCGGCGGCCAGCACCGGGTCGTACAGCCGCCGCTCGATCCGGTCGGGTATGCGGGCGCGATAGTGGATGCTCTCGACGAGGTACGCCGACTCCTTGGTCGGGGTGACGGCGAGGTCGCTCTCGGGCGCGAGCACGTTGTCGAAGACGCGTTGCAGCGGCTCGGCGAACGACGTCGCGGTGTACTCCATGCGCGGCGTCATGGGGCCCGCCCCGCAGTCCCACAGCCTGGCCGGCCGCCGGGCCCGTCGCGCGACCAGGCGGACCGAGCCGAGCAGGAGCGCGGCGGCGACCGCGAGCGCGGCCGCGATGAGCAGCGGCGACATCGTCCCCTGGACGTCGGCGAGGCGCAGCGTCACCACCCCGCCGACCGCTTCGTGGCCGGGGAGCAGCACGGCGACCAGGTGGGAGAGCGCCGGCAGTACCGCGGCGGGCGCCAGCGCCAGGGCCACGCAGCATGCCGCGGCGAGGGCCATCCCGCAGATCATGGTGGGCGGGCTCTCGGCCGCCCGCCCGGCCGCCGGGGTGCGGGCACGGGCCAGGAAGCCCACCCCGAAGGCCTTGACGAAGGTGGCGATGGCCAGGCCCGCCGATAGCGCGATCACGCCCACAGCGGGCGGCATCGTGACCGCGCCCGCCACGCCCGAGGTGGGCAGGGCGTGGATGAGGCTCTGCAGCAGCAGCCACTCGCTGACGAACCCGTTGCCGGGTGGCAACGCGGAGGCGGCAAGGGCTCCGACGGCGAACAGGGCGGTGGTGTACGGCATGCGGCCGCGCAGCCCGCCGAGCGCGTCCAGATCGCGCGTGCCCGTGGCGCGCAGGACCGACCCCGCCGCCAGGAACAGCAGCGTCTTGAACCCGGCGTGGTTGACCACGTGCAGCAGCGCGGCCACCAGCGCCAGGCCGGCGAGCTCCTTGTCCCCGCAGGAGGCGAAGAACCCGGCCGCGCCCACGCCGATCAGCACGAGCCCCATGTTCTCGGTGGTGGAGTAGCCGAGCAGCCGCTTCAGGTCGGAGGCCACCGCGGCCTGGAGGATGCCGAACAGCGCCGACAGCGCGCCCATCGCCAGCACGACCAGCCACCACCAGGAAGGGCCGCCGCGCAGCAGGTCGAGCCCGACCCGCACGATGCCGTACACGCCCATGTTGACCATGGCGGCGCTCATCAGCGCCGACACCGGGCTCGGCGCCTCGGGGTGCGCCCGGGCGAGCCACACGTGCAGCGGCACGATGCCGGCCTTTGAGGCGAAGCCCGCCAGCGTCGCGACGAACACCGCGTCCCTCACGGCGGGCGACAGCGTGGCGGCCCGCAGCTGCTCGAAGGACTCACCGGCCGCCCCGGCGGCGAAGCCGGCCATACCGGCCACGATCGCGGCGAACCCGAGATGGGTCATCACGGCGTACCACAGCCCCGCCTCCGCGACCGCCGGGCGACGGGCGTGCTCGGCGAGCACCAGCAGCAGCGAGGTGACCGCCATCAGCTCCCACGCCACCAGCAGGGTGCTGACGCTCGCGGCCACGGGAACCAGCAGCATCGCCCCGAGGAACAGCGGCAGCGTCGCCTGCGTCACACGGCCGTCCACGCCGTGCTTGGCGTAGCCGATGCCGTAGACGGCGGCGCACACCGCGACTGCTCCGGTGACCGCGACGAACATCCCGCCGAGCGGGTCGAGCGCCAGGCGTGCCCCGGCCAAGGGGAGCACTCCGGGAAGCCACGCCGACCAGCTCTGCCCGGCCAGCGCCGCCACGCCGGCCGCCGCCGCGGCCGCGCCGGCGCAAGCCGTGCCGAGCCCCGCCAGCAGCGGCCGGACGCGCCGGGGGGCGGTGGCGCCTGCCAGCGCCGAGACCAGGCACAGGCCGAGCGCGGACAGAAGGGAGGCTCCGGCGGCGTTCACCGGCCGGTCAGCCCGCGCAGTGCCTCGACGATCGCCTCGGGCTTCGGCGGGCATCCCGGCACCTCGGCGTCCACCGGCAGGACGTCCTTGACGGCGCCGGCCACGCCGTACGCCCCGGCGAACACCCCGCAGTCCCGCGCGCAGTCGCCGAGCGCGATCACCAGGCGCGGCTCCGGGACGGCCTCGTGGGTGCGCCGGAGGGCGACCTCCATGTTGCGCGTCACCGGGCCCGTCACCAGCAGCGCGTCGGCGTGCCGGGGGGAGGCGACCAGCCGGGCCCCGTAACGCTCCGCGTCGTACACCGGCCCGAACGCCGAGGCGATCTCGACCTCGCACCCGTTGCAGGAGCCGGCATCGATATGTCGGATCTGTACCGACCCGCCTAGCTCGGCCGCCGCCGGCACGGTGTCGCCGGCCGCCGGCTCCGGCGCCGGCTCGGCCACCCGCCCGGTCTTCCTCATCTTTCGCAACAGACTGATCACGACAGGTGACACCTCAGGACTTGGGAGGAATCGATGGGGGCGCGTGGCGGCACGGCGACGCCGGCCCCGGAGGGCGGCTCGTCAGGCCGCACCGGTTTCGTCTCGCACAGCTCCGCCGGCGGCCTGTGCCGGCCCGGCGGTCATGTCGGTCTTCGGTCAGGACCCGGCGTAGCCGCCCAGCAGGAGATCTGCCTCATCCGCGCTGCTGGGGTGGCACGACCGTCGAGATCTCACGCGTGGCGAAACGATACCCGTCCGTAGTCATGCCGCAACCTGCGGTGACATGCTGGAGCCTCCACTTCGGCGACGCCTGGAGAAGATCGTCAGAGCCAGCCCTGGGCCTGGGCGCGCCTCACTGCCTCGATGCGGTTGCGGGCGTGGGTCTTCTGGATCGCCGAGGAGAGGTAGTTGCGGACGGTGCCCTCGGACAGGTGCAGGCGCAGGGCGACGTCACCGATGGTCGAGCCGTCGGCGGCGGCGCCGAGCACGTCGCGCTCGCGCCGGGAGAGTGGGTTCGGCCCGGCGCTCAGCGCGGCGGCGGCCAGAACCGGGTCGATCACCCGTTCGCCGGCGAGGACGCGCCTGATGGCGGCGGCCAGATCCCTGGCCGGGCTGTCCTTGACCATGAAGGCCGAGGCCCCCGCCTCCATGGCGCGGCGCAGGTAGCCGGGCCTGCCGAAGGTGGTGAGGATCATGACGCGGCAGGCGGGGACCGCGCGGAAGATCTCCGCGGCCGCGGCGATGCCGTCCATCACCGGCATCTCGATGTCGAGCAGCGCGATGTCGGGCCGGGCCGACAGGACGACGGCCACGGCCTCCTGACCGGTGGCCGCCTCGCCCACCACCTCGATGTCGGGCTCCAGGCCCAGCAGGGACGCCAGCGCGCCCCGGACCATCGCCTGGTCCTCGGCGAGCACGACCCTGATCAACGATGCTCCTCGTGTGGGAAATCTGGCGTCAGGTGCGCGATTCTACGGCGGCGGGCACGAGGACCCGCAGCCGGAACCCTCCGCCCGCAGGCGGCCCCGCGTCGACGGAGCCTCCCTCCGCCTCGACCCGTTCGGTGAGGCCGGTGAGCCCGCTTCCGGGTTCGACGGGCCCGGCGTGGCGCCCGTCGTCGCTGATCTCCAGCCTCGCGGCGCCGTCCTCGAACGTCACGTTGATGTCGCACCTGCTCGCTTCGGCGTGCCGTACGACGTTGGTGACCCCTTCGCGCACGGCCCAGCCGAACAGGCCGTCCAGGGCGTCGGGCAGCGGCGTGCCGGAGGTGCGTACCGTGACGGCGACGCCGGCCGCGTCGAGCGCCGCGCGGGCGTTGTCGAGCTCCTCCGACAGGCCGCGCTGGCGGTAGCCGGTGACGGCCTCCCGCACCTCCTGCAGGGCGAGACGTGCCACGGACTCGATGTCACGGATCTCGCCGGCCGCCCTGGGGGAGCCCTGCTCGGCGAGCCGCCCGGCGAGCTCGCTCTTGAGCACGATGAGCGACAGGCTGTGCCCGAGCAGGTCGTGCAGGTCGCGCGCGATGCGCAGACGTTCCTCGCTGGCCGCGAGCCGGGCCACCTCCCCCTGGGCCCGGTGGAGCCGGTTCACGAGAACCCGGGTGTTGCGGACGCTCATGAACAGTATGCCGAGCGTTACCACCTGCAGCAGAAGGAGCGAGATGGTGCCTCCGTCGGCCCCGGACACGAGGCCGTCGAAGAGCACCACCAAGCCCATTCCGAGGATGCCGGCCACAGCCGATCGGGTGGGCAGCGCCATGCTGATCACGACGGTGACGTAGATCGGCAACGCCAGCCAGCCGCCTCCGAAGAGGAACGGGAACACGACGGCCATCAGCGCGACCAGGCAGAGCAGCGGGAGCGTCCACCGGCCCGGCTCGCCGTAGTTCTTCGGGCTCAACACGGTGGCGATGAAAGCCGCGACGAAGGCCACCAGCGACGCGATCGCCCAGTAAGCCTTGGCCCCGCTGACGTTCCCCGAGGTGACGTCGAGCACCGGGTAGAACAGGTAGACGAGCCCGAAGGACATGCCCATCAGGCGCCTCCAGCGGTTCGGCCTGTCCTCCGCGCCTCCGAAGGTGAAGATGTTGCTCAGACGGCCCATCCCTCAGGCCCGTACCGTCGCCCTGCGGTAGGCGTAGATCGCCAGACCGCACAGCACCACCGCCCAGCCGAGGATGCCGGCGACCGCCGGCCCCGGCGGCGTGTGACCGGCGACGATCTCCCAGCCGATGCTGGCGTAATCGTAGGACGGCAGCGCGTGCGCGATGGTACGCATGACTTGCGGCAGCATGTCGACGGGGAACCACAGGCCGCCGAGGAGCGCGAGGCCGAACATGCCGATGATGGCCAGCGGCTGCGCGGTGTCGGGAGGCACCAGCGAGCCGATGATCAGGCCGAGGGCGGCGAACGGGATCGTGCCCACCCACATGACCGGGATCAGCGTGGCCCACTCGCCCGGGGTCAGGGAGACGTGCTGGGTGATCACGGCGGCCAGGACGACCAGCAGCAGCGCGGGCAGCACCAGGAGCAGCGCCGAGATCATCTTGGTCGCGATGATCATCCAGCTGGGCAGCGGGGTGATCTGGAGCTGGCGGAGCCAGCCGCTCTGCCGCTCCTGCGACCACGGCACGGCGGTGGACATGATGGACGCGGCCAGCGCGCCGTAGGCGGCCATCGACACCATGAGGATCACGCTGGCCTCCACGCCGGTCGCCTCGTCGACCTGGCTTCCCCACAGGTTGGAGTAGAGCAGGTAGAAGCCGACGGGGAACGCCACGACGAAGATGATGTACCGCTTGTTGCGCAGCATCCGCGTGGCTTCGAGCTTGACGTAGTTCAGCATGGCTCAGGCCTCCGCGGGCTGGGTGAGAGCGAGGAAGGCGTCCTCCAGGTCGGCCCCGTGGATCTGGAGGTTCCGCACGTCCAGCGTGGTCTTACGGTAAAGCGCTTCCACGGTCGCGTCGACGTCGGTGGTCCGCAGCGTCACCGCGCCTGACAGGATCTCGACGCCGGTGACCCCCGGCAGCGCGTCCAGACAGGCCGATGACTGGCCGCCGAGCGAGAAGCCGACCGAGCTCCCGCCGACGCCGGCCTTGATCTCGGCGGCCGTGCCGTCGGCCACGACCCTCCCACCGGCCACCACGATGACACGGTCGGAGTTCTCGTCGGCCTCTTCGAGGTAGTGGGTGGCGAACAGGACGGTGTGCCCCCGGGCCGCGTAGCTCCGCATGCTGCCCCAGAAGGCCCGGCGCGACTCCACGTCCATCGCGGCGGTCGGCTCGTCGAGGACCAGGAGCCTCGGCGCGCCCGCGATGGCCAGGGCGAACCTGACGCGCTGGGTCTGCCCGCCGGACAGCTTGTCGGTGCGCCGCGAGGACAGATCGGTCAGGTCGGCCATCTGGAGGACGTGGTCGAGCGGCAGGGGGTCGGGATACAGGCGGCGGATGAAGTCGACCAGCTCGCGTACGGTCAGCTCGGGGATGAGGGTCCCCTCCTGCAGCATCGCGCCGATGTCCCCGCGCGCCACCGCCTCGTCCGGGGTGCGGCCGAAGACCTGGATCCGCCCCGCGGTGGGCCGGATGAGGCCCAGCAGCATGTTGATCGTCGTGGACTTGCCGGCGCCGTTGGGCCCGAGGAGGGCGACGGTTCGCCCCGGCTCCATGGTGAGGTTCAGGCCGTCCACGGCGAGGATCTCGCCGTAACTCTTGCTCACGTCGGTGAGCGCGATGGCGTTCATGTCACCAACGGTAGGGAGACTCGAGGAAGATCCTCAGTGCCGGGCATCCGGCCTTCGCGATGACATTTGTCATCCTGGCCTGCCGGGGAGAGGACGGCGCGGCCGTGGAGATCCTGCGCGGCGGCTCGATAGTCGTCTCCTCCCTTGCCCGCGTCACCGTTTTGCTCCGAGGCGCCGCGAGATCTCGTTCGCGGCTGCGACCACGAGGGGTTCGAACTCCGAAACCTTGTCCCATGTGACCCGCTCCACTGGCCCGGAGACGCTGATCCCGCTCAGACTCGTCCCCGACTGGTCGAAGATCGGCGCGGCTACGCAGCGGATGCCTTCTTCGTTCTCGATGTCGTCGATCGAACAGCCCCGCTCACGGATCACGGCGAGCTCCTCACGGAGCCTGTCGGCCGTGGTGATCGTCCGCGACGTCCGTGCCGGCATCCCGTTCGAGATGACCATCTCCACAGTCTCGGTCGACGCATGGGCCAGCATCGCCTTGCCGAGACTGGTGCTGTAGGCCGGCTGCTGGTTCCCGATACGGGAGAACATCCGGACAGGGTGGGGGCTGTCGACCTTGTCCACGTACACGATGCTTGGAAAGTCGGCGATCGCCAGATGAACGGTCTCGCTGGTCTGCGTGGCGAGCCTCTGCAGCACGTCCCTCATGCTGCGATGCAGGTCCACGCCGGCGAGGTAGATCTGGCCGAGCTGTGCGTTGCGCCATCCCAGCCGGTAGTGCCCGGAGGAGAGCTGCTCCACGAAGCGTGCCTCGACGAGCGGCTGGAGCAACCGAAACAAAGTGCTCTTATTCATTTCCAGCTTCGTGGAGAGCTCGACGAGGGAGAAGCCGCCCCCGCCGGTGTCGTGGCCGAGCTGCAGCAGGACGGACAGGGCTCGGCGCAAGGACGCCGAGTTGTTGCGGGGACCCGGGGTTTGGCTCAGATCCTTAGTCATCGCGGGTTCCACCACAGAGCACGAGGTCGAGCACGGCACCGCGTCGGTGCCCGGCAGAGCGGGCGGTAGGCATACGCGCGACCACGGGTCAGCACCCTCTCTTCATGGGATTTCTTCATGCCGGACTTGTGGTCGAAGCATTTCAGTGAAGTTAACACTTCATTCCGTGCCATCGGGTCTTGACGCGACTATGCCCTACGGATAATCCTGATGCAATGCAAGTTAGAGATTTGCATTGCAAAACACAGGTCAGCGTGCTCTGTAACCCCCTGCTCGGTCTTCCGACATCGTCGGAGCGCGGCTAGAGGAACGCTGAACTGACCTGAGAGAAGGTTTAGATGACGAAGCATCATGGCCGCGCTTTCGCCCTGCGCGCAGCCGTGGTGGCCTGCACGACGGCTGTAGTTGCAGCGGGCTGTTCCCAGCCCCGAAGCAGCACCGCCGACGCCGGAGTCACCGTGGCGGAAACGACCGCGCCCACGACGCTCGACCCCCAGGGCTCGGCCTTCTTCGCCGACCGGTTCGCCTGGCAGTTAGCGTACGAGTGCCTGCTCACCACCACCGCCGACGGCAAGGTGGAGCCCGCGCTAGCCTCAGGCTACGAGCGGTCGAAAGACGGCCTCACGTACACATTCCACCTCAAGCCCAATGTGAAGTTCCACAACGGCGAGGCTCTGACCGCCGACGATGTCGTCTACACCTTCACCCGCCTGAAGAAAAGCCCCGACGGTATCGACAAGGCGATGTTCCCGACCCTTGAGGAAACGGTGGCCCTGAGCGCGACGACCGTGGAATTCCGCCTCAAGAGCCCGGATGCCGGCTTCGTCAACAACATGGCCAACCCGCTCGTGTGGGGCTGCGCCGTGATGAACAAGAAGGCGGCCACGTCCAGCAAGGCGGCCGTCAGCATGGTGGGCACCGGGCCGTGGAAGCAGGAGTCCTACCGGGCCAACAGCGAACTCAAGCTCACGCGGTTCGACGACTACTGGGGTGCCAAGGCCAAGTCCGGACGCCTCAACATCTTGTACGTGCCCAATGTGTCCACGCAGGTGAGCGACCTGGAGGCCGACAAGGTCGACTTGATCTTCCCTGACGTGGCGGGGGCAAAAGCGCTGTCGGGCTCGGACAAGCTCGCGGTCGACAAGGCCGCGACGGATTCCACGATCTTCCTTCAGGTCAACAACCTCACGAAGCCGTTCGACGACCAGAGGGTGCGTCAGGCGCTCGCCCTGGCACTCGATCGGGACAGCCTTGCCCAGCAAGCGTACAGCGGCGCGGCCCAAGCCAGCCTCTACATCCCACCGGGCACCTCATGGGCCCCCAAGCCGGTGGACCTGCCCAACTCGACGCAGGACGTCGAGAAGGCCAAGCGACTTCTCAGCGAGGCCGGATATCCGAACGGCTTTTCCACGTCGCTGATGTACATCAGCGGCTACGACAGCGGGACCAACGATCTGGTCGCCGCCATGCAGGACCAGCTCGCCAAGGTCGGCATCAAGGTTCAGCTGGAGCCGCTTGAGGGCGGTGCCTGGGGCGCCAAGCTCACGAGCGCCAAGTACGCCCTGAGCTGGAACGCGCAGTCGTACTACTCCAACCCGTTCCAGTACGTGCAGCCCGCCGAGGGTCGTCAGGGCCCCGTCCCCAGCTCCCTGCAGAAGCTGCTTGACGCGGTGCTGAAGGCCGAAAGCCAGGAGGCGTACCAGCAGGCCTTGATCGCCATCGAGAAGGCGGAGGCCGAGGTGGTCTACCCGACCATCACCCTGCTCGCGACGGACATGTTCGTCGCCTACAAGAAGGGTATGCACGGGGTGCGAGTGCCCCCGAGCCAGAGCCGTACATTCCTGAGCCAGGTCGGCCATGGCTGATGCACCGCTTGTGGATCACTCCTCGACAGGGGCGGTCCACACCGCGGCCGTGCCGGGCGCCCCTCTGCTGGTCGTCGATGGTCTGTCCGTGTGCTATGGGGCATCGGGAGCATCCAAGGCGGCCGTCGAGGACGTCTCATTCACGATCTCACGCGGTGACCGTGTAGGACTCGTCGGCGAGTCGGGATCGGGGAAGTCCACCCTCGCGTCCGCGATCCTGCGGATCCTTCCGGCTGACGCAACCGTCCAGTCCGGCCGGATCGAACTTGACGGCGAGGATCTGCTGCCCCTTAAGCCCTCGGCGCTACGGTCCATCCGCAGCACGCGCATCGCCCGGGTCCCCCAGGATCCTCTGGGCAGTCTCAACCCGGTCTTCACGATCGGCCGCCAACTCTCCGACGTCATCACCGCGCACCGCCAGCTCGGGCGACGTGAGCGGACGCCCCTCGTCGAGGAGGCGTTGCGCCAGGTGGGCATCGGCGACGCCGCTGTCAAGCGGCGCAGCTACCCTCATGAGCTCTCCGGCGGTATGCGCCAGCGTGTCATGATCGCGATGGCGCTGCTGAACCATCCTGATCTGCTCATCGCCGACGAGCCGACGACGGCGCTCGACGTTACCGTGCAGGCCCAGGTGGTCGAGCTCCTGCGCGAGCGTGTCGACAACTCCGCGATGACACTACTACTCATCTCCCACGACATCGGCGTGATCTCCGAGTTGTGTACCAAGGTCATGGTCATGTACGGCGGCCGCATCGTGGAACAGGGACCGGCGGCCGATGTCCTCATTCGGCCCTCGCATCCGTACACCCGGTCACTCCTCGACGCCGCACGGGGAAAGGTGACCACCTACGCTCCCCACCCCGTCGCGGTGGTGGCATGACCGACGACAGGACCCTGGTGACCACACCGGCCGACGAACCCGACGTCGTCCTCGACGTCCGAGACGCCGTGAGACACTACGCCCTTCGCCGCAGAAGCCTGAGGGATCCTCGCCGGTCCGTGCACGCGGTCGACGGCGTCAGCGTCCAGCTCCGCTCCGGACGCACCCTGGGGATCGTTGGCGAGTCAGGCTGCGGCAAGTCGACGCTCGGGCGGCTGATCACCGGTCTGGAGACACCGACGGCCGGCACCATCAGGGTCGGCACCAATGGGACTCCCGCAGCTGCCGCCTTCGGCAGCGGAACGGTCCAGGCGGTGTTCCAGGACCCGGCGAGCGCGCTTGACCCTCGGATGACGGTACGCGAGAGCATCGGCGAGGCGCTGGGCAAGGTCGGCAGGGACGAACGTGAGAGGCGTACCGACGAGGCGATCGCCGCCGTCGGGCTCACTCCCGACTTGGGCTCCCGATACCCCCACGAGCTTTCGGGTGGCCAGCAGCAGCGCGTGTGCATCGCCCGCGCCATCGTCGACGAGCCCGAGCTGATCCTGCTGGATGAGGCGGTAAGCTCGCTCGACGCGTCGCTGCAGGCGCAGATCCTCGACTTGCTCCAACGGCTGCAGCGGAACACCGGCACTGCTTACGTCTTTATTTCGCACGACTTGCGGGCCGTGCGTCAGGTCAGCCATTCGGTGGCCGTCATGTACCTGGGCCAGGTCGTGGAGCAGGCACCGGCCGAGGCGTTCGACCGCGGTCTGCTTCATCCCTACGCCGTCGCTCTGCGCTCCACGGAGCCTCGGATCCTCGACGACGGGGCCGAACCCATCGAGCGCATCGTGCTCAGAGGCGAACCACCGAGCGCCGTCGCCCTACCGCCCGGATGCCGCTTCGCTCCTCGCTGCCCGATAGTCGAAGACCACTGCCGGCGTATCGCTCCCGACCTCGTCGAGGCGGCGTCCGGCCACCTTGTGCGCTGCCACAAGCCGGGCGACCTCACGCTGTCCGGCATCGGGCGAGCCGGTGCGGGCACGCCCGCAGAAGCCTAGGAGAGGCTGTGCTCCTTTACCTTTCGAAGAAGCTGGCGGGAGCCTTCGGCGTCCTGCTCGTCCTCTCGGCGCTGATCTTCTTCGCCGGGCGCGGGCTGGTGCCCGGCAACCCGGCGGCCGTCATCGCCGGCTCCAAGGCCTCTCCCGAGACGATCGCGGCGATCGAGCACCAACTCGGACTGGACCAGCCGATCTACCGCCAATATCTCGACTGGTTGACCGCGGCTTTCCGCGGCGACTTGGGCACCTCGCCGATCTCCAGTCAGGCCAACATCGACGTGATCGCCCAGCAGGCGCCGGTCTCGCTCGAGCTCAGCCTGATGGGACTGCTCATCGCCGTGGTGATCGGCATCCCTGTCGGGGTGATAGCGGCCAATCGCTCGGGCAGCGGCACGGACCTGGGCATCCGAGTTCCGCTACTGATCGTGTTCGCCTTCCCGGCCTTCGTGTCGGGGTCGGCAGCGCTGTACCTGGCGACCCACTACCTGACGAACCTGTACTCGGCGAGCTACATCCCCTTCTCCGACAACGCCATCGCCAACCTGCAGACGATGCTGCTGCCCGCCCTCGCAGTAGGCATCCCGACCGCTCCCCTGGTCACCCAGATGACGCGGTCGTCGATGATCGAGGTTCTGTCGCAGCCGTTCATCGCCACTGCACACACCAACGGCATCGCCGAGTGGCGGATCAAATATGTGTACGCGCTGCGGGCGGCCCTGCCCCCGGTGCTCACGCTGATCGGTTTCATCTTCGGCCTGCTCGTCGGCGGCCTGTTCATCGTGGAGGAGATCTTCAGCCTGCCGGGCCTGGGCCGCGGTGTGCTCGACTCCATCTCGAACCGAGACTTCTCCCAGGTCACTGCTCAAGCGATCGTGATGGCTGCGGCATTCATCCTCGGCAACCTGCTCGTCGACCTGGCGCTGCCGTTCGTCGACCGGCGCATCCTCCGCAAATAGACTCAGGAGCCAGCGTGCCCACCATTGCCGAACGGCTTCCTTCCCACGGTGTCCGCCTGATCCGCCGCTGGCCCGTGCGTGGGATCGTCGCCAACATCGCGGTCTCCCTCATCCTTCTCTATATCGTGCTCGCCGTCCTCGGGCCGTACATCACGCCCTTCGCCCCCAATCAGGTCGGTGCGGGTCCGAGACTCTCACCGCCATCGGGCGACCACTGGTTCGGCACGGACGCCCTCGGGCGCGACCAACTGTCGCGGGTTGTCACGGCGGCACGGCCCGCGCTGCTGTCGGCCGTATACGCGGTGACATTCGCCTTCGCGATCGGCACGGTGATCGGTATCTCCGCCGGCTTCCTCGGCGGTCTGTGGGACGGCGGCCTGTCACGCGTCGTGGATCTGCTGTTCGCCATTCCGGAGTATCTCCTCGCCATCCTCGTCATCGCCGTCATGGGCAGCGGCCTGGTCAACGCCTCGCTCGCGATCGGGATCGCCTGCATCCCACGGTTCGCGCGCATCGCGAGAGGATCCACTCTTGCGATCATGGAGCGCGACTTCATCGACGCCGCCCGACTGTGCGGGCGAGGGGGTGTGTGGATCATGCGTCGCCACATACTCCCGAACATCGCCTCTCCGCTCGTGATCATGACCGCGATCAACATGTCGACCGCCGAGGGCGCGTACGCGGCCTTGAGCTTCCTTGGGTTCGGCATCCGGCCGCCCGAGGCCGACTACGGGAGCATGATCTCTTCCTCCCAGCAGTACCTGCTGACCGATCCGTGGGTGGTGGCGTTCCCCTCGATCGCATTCGTGACGCTCGTGCTCGCGTTCAACCTGATCGGTGACGTGATGCGCGACCACCTGGATCCCCGCAGCCGCAGGGGCGTGAGCCGATTCTCCGCATCCCCGACCGAGTAGAGGAGACCCACGAACATGCCGGACTACGCCATGACCCTGAACAGACAGATCGCACCGATCCTCGAACGGCGATGCGTGCCGGGGATCGCCGTCGGCATCATGCGCGGGACGGACACGACATTTCTGGGGTTCGGCGTCACCAACCTTGAGCACGCCCTGCCGGTCGACGGCGACACGATCTTCCAGGTCGGCTCGATCTCGAAGACGCTGCTCGGACTGATCATCGGGCGGCTCGCAGAGCAGGGTCGGGTGGCGCTTGATGCGCCTGTGGCCCCCTACTTCCCCGCCGACACCGGTATCGACGAGCAGATCACCCTACGCCACCTCATCACCCACACCTCCGGCATCGACGCGCAGAACATGATCGCGGACGCTCCTCGCATTCTCCTCCATCATGCCGACGATTCCATCCAGGCGTCCCTGCGGCACTTCGTACGTCGGCCCTTGTTGTTCGCCCCGGGCACCGACTACTCCTACAGCGGGCCGGGCATCATGGTCGCCGCGGCCGTGGTCGAAAAGGTGACCGGCCGACCCTACGCGGACGTGCTGCAGGAGGAGGTGCTCGACCCTGCGGGCATGACGAACACCTTCACGACAGCCGACCAGGTAATGACACGGCGGGTCGCTGCCCCTCACGGCTGCGACAAGCACGGGCGTCCGGTGCTGCTGACCGATCAGGGGTGGCAGCGACACTGGCAGCTCCCAGGTTGGGACGTGCCCGGAGGCGGCGTGCTCAGCACGGTCCACGACCTGATCAGATACGCCACCTACGTGCGGTCGGCCGCTGCTCCGGCAGGACTGTTCGCCGTTCAGGCTCACCGCGGTCCGATCGGCCGTGACATCGGCCTCGCCTGGTGGCTCGAAGACGTCGCGGGCAGACCTGCGATGCTGCATGACGGACTGACGATCGGCTACGCCAGTCGACTCGTCCTCATTCCCTCGGAGGATTTGGCGTTCGTCATCCTGACGAACTCCCTCCAGGGCGGCGCCGCCGTCAAGGAGATCGAGCGCGTAATCGCTCGAACGCTGTTCGGCGACGTGCCAAATCGTGCTACCGGTCCGGTCGACGACACTTTGGGCACCGCGCTGCTCGGCACTTACGACTGCGGCTTCTACGGCACCGTGACCCTCACGCCCGGCGCACGGACCGGTGAGTTGAGGATGACGGCCAACCCGGTTCCGGCCGGCTCCGACCAGTTCACGATCGAGCTCCCCTCCGCCGATCGACTCGTGGGCTGCGGAGAGGATTCGTTGATCATGTTGGAGCCGCATGGCGAGGAGGGTTCCCGCGTGCCGTTCGTCAGGGAGGCCGACGGGACGGTTTCGGCCTTGCGGATCGGAGAGCGGATCGCCCATCGGGAACTAGTTTGATTACTGCGCGTCCGGAGTCGGCGGACAACAGCAAACAGCAGGGTCAGACGCGGCAGGCGAAGATGGCGGTGGCCAGCACGGCCTTGGCGCCGATCTCCCAGAGCTCGTCCATGATCTGCTGGTGCCCCTTGCGGGGGACCATGGCGCGGACGGCGACCCAGCCCTCGCGGTGCAGCGGGGACACCGTGGGGCCCTCCATGCCCGGCGTGATCGCGATGGCCTCGTCGATGCGCTCGGCGCGGATGTCGTAGTCGATCATGACGTAGTCGCGGGCCACGAGCACGCCCTGGAGCCGCCGGATGAGCTGCTGGACGCCGTTGGTCTCCTCGGCCCCGACCTGCTTGATCAGGGCGGCCTGGGAGTGGGCGATCGGCTCGCCGAAGACCTCCAGTCCGACGTTGCGCAAGGTGGTGCCGGTCTCGACGACGTCGGCCACGGCGTCGGCCACGCCGAGGCGGATCGCGGTCTCCACCGCGCCGTCGAGCTTGATCACCCTGGCCTCGACGCCCATGTCGGCGAGGTACTTGCCGAGCAGCCCGGCGTAGGAGGTCGCGATGCGCATGCCCTCGAGGTCCTTGACCGAGGAGAACGTGCCGGAGCCCGCCGCGAAGCGGAAGGTGGAGACGCCGAACCCGAGCGGCATGATCTCCTCGGCGGGGGCGCCGGAGTCGAAGAGCATGTCGAGGCCGGTGATGCCGACGTCGAGGGTGCCCTCGCCGACGTAGACGGCGATGTCGCGGGGGCGCAGGAAGAACAGCTCGCAGGAGTTGTCGGGGTCGACGACCACGAGCTCCTTGGAATCCTTGCGCGAGCGGTAGCCCGCTTCCTTGAGTATGGTCTGGGCTGCCTCGGTGAGGGCGCCCTTGTTCGGTACGGCGAGGCGGAGCATGGCTTTGTGGAATCCTTCGGATCGGAGATGACGAGGCCGGTCGGCAAGGCCGGAGGCTCCGGCCTAAAGATGCTTGTAGACCTCGTCGAGCCCGATGCCTCGGGCGATCATGAGAACCTGCACGTGGTAGAGAAGCTGGGAGATCTCCTCAGCGGCCCGGTCGGTCGACTCGTGCTCGGCCGCCATCCAGCTCTCGGCGGCCTCCTCCACGACCTTCTTGCCGATGGCATGGACGCCGGCGTCCAGGGCCGCGACGGTGCCCGACCCGGCGGGACGGGTGCGCGCCTTGTCCGAAAGCTCGGCGAACAGCTCTTCGAAGGTCTTCATGATCTCTCTCACGTCGGTGTGCCTGCCTGGTCAAGAGTAGTCGCCCCCGGGTGGAAGACGCGCTAGCCACCCGCTCCGCTTGATCGTCAAGTGACCGGCTCGTGGAGGATGCGGGAGACGATGGCCCTCGTCCGGCGCGACGGCCGGGATCTCCTCGCGGCAGGCGTCCATGGCCTGCGGGCATCAGGGCCAGGAACGGGCAGCCGGAGACCTCCCTGGCCGCCTGGTGGACTCAAGCGGCTCAGGCGGCAACGCCGCGGTCATGTGCGGGCCTCGTTGACGCAGCGCAGCACCGGGTAGGCGGTCAGCGCGGCGACGTCCAGCTGGTGCGGGGACCTGACCAGGAAGGTGGCGGCGGCGCCCGGGAGCAGCGTGACGAGCATGTCGTCCACCTCGGCGGCCGGGTCGAGCCGATCGGGGAACAGCGCCAGGTCCCGTACCAGCGTCCGCGCGGTCACGGTGACCCGCACCCCGCCGGGGACGGGCTCGGCGGCCACGTCGAACTCCGCCTCGGGGAAGGCCACCTGCGGGTCCTCGGCGTAGAAGCGCAGGGCGCCTTCCTCGCCGAGTTGCGCCGTCAGGACCTCCTTCGCGGGGTCCGCCGGCGTCGTGAGCGTCTCGGGGAGCGGCACGGGCAGGGTGGCGCGCGCCGGAACGATGACGGGGAACGTCTGCTTCGCCAGCGGCTCCCCGGTCAGGCCGCGGCGGACCACCGAGAGCTCACCGGCCCACTCGCCTGCGCCGTCGTTGACCACGACCACCGCCGAGTCCTGGAACGTCAGCAGCCGGTCGGCGTAGACGCGGCGCAGCGCGTACCACAGCGGTTTGCGCCGCGCGTCGCCGTCGACGGCGGCCCAGGACACGACCGGCCAGCAGTCGTTGAGCTGCCAGACGATCGTGCCCATGCAGTACGGCGCGAGCGAGCGGAAGCGCTCGATGCCGAAGGTCATGGCACGCGCCTGGTTGAGCTGCGTCAGGTAGTGCCAGTCGTCGAACGTCGCCGGCGCGGGAAGGTGGTCGCCGAGTCCTCGCAGCAGCTTCGCGTTGCCGTCCAGCGCCTTCTGGTGGTGCAGCACGCCGGGAGAGCCGGAGGTCAGCGGCTCGTCGCCCAGCGCGCGTCGCAACGTGGCGTAGGCGGGCGGCCCCTGGAAGCCGAACTCCGCGACGAACCTCGGCCGGTAGGCGCCGTAGCGGAGGTAGTCCTCGCGGTTCCACACGTCCCAGATGTGGACGGTGCCCCGCGAGGGGTCGTTCGGCGGCAGGTCCGGCGCGCCGGAGTAGGGGCTGCCCGGCCAGTAGGGGCGGGTCGGGTCGAGCTCGGCGACCACCCGGGGCAGCAGGTCGTAGTAGAACCCGGCTCCCCACGTCCGCCCCTCGAGGCCGTCGCGCCAGCCCCAGTCGGAGAAGCCCTCGATGTTCTCGTTGTTGCCGTTCCACACCACAAGGCTCGGGTGGGGCGCGAGGCGCACGATGTTGTCCCGGGCCTCGGCCTCGACCTCGGAGGCGAACGGCTCCTCCTCGGGGTAGGCCGCGCAGGCGAAGGGGAAGTCCTGCCAGACCAGCAGCCCGCTCCGGTCGCACAGGTCGTAGAAATCCGTGCTCTCGTAGAGTCCTCCGCCCCAGACGCGCAGAAGGTTGAGATTGGCCTCACACGCCTGGCCGAGCCGCTGCGCCAGGCGCTCCCGGGTGATCCTCGTGGGGAAGCAGTCGTCGGGGATCCAGTTGGCGCCCCGCACGAAGACGGGCATGTCGTTGACGACCAGCGTGAAGGCGTCCTCCGCCCGGTCGAGCCGCACCGACCGGAACCCGACGTCCTTCGTCCAGGTGTCCAGGGTCCCGGCGTCCTCGCCGAGGCGGACGGTCAGCGGGTACAGGGGCTGCTCGCCGTAGCCTCTGGGCCACCACAGGTCCGGCTCCGGCACGGTCAGGGTCAGCACGGCCTCGCACCCTCCCGGTGGGAGCCGGACCTCGGCGTCCACCCCCGCCACCGAGGCGGTCACGGTGAGGGGGGCGTCCGGCCGCTCCCCTCCCGCGAGCTCCACCGTGACGTGCGCCTCGACGCGGCCGTCGCGCCCGTCGAGCGTCACGAGCGGGCGTACGGCGGCGAGGCGCGCGCCGCTCCAGGAGTGCAGGCCGATCCGGCGCCAGATACCTGAGGTGACCAGGGTCGGGCCCCAGTCCCAGCCGAAGTTGCAGGCCATCTTGCGGATGAACTGGTAGGGCTCGTCGTAGGCTCCCGGGCGGTCGCCGAGCTCCGCCCGCCGCTCCTCGGCGTAGGAGTACGGCGAGCCGAACACCACCGCCAGCGTGTTCCCGCCCTCGCGCAGCAGCTCGCGCACCGGGAAGCGGTAGAACCGGTGCATGTTGGCCGTGGAGGCCACCGGGACGCCGTTGAGCACCACGGCCGCCACGGTGTCCAGGCCGTCGCAGACCAGGTCGGCCTGGTCGCCGCCGGTGTCCTCGGCCGCGTGCCAGGTGAAGGACGTCTCGTACACCCAGGTGGTGCGGCCGATCCAGGTGAGCCGGTTCTCGTTGTCGTCCAGGTAGGGATCGTCGATGAGACCGGCCGCAAGCAGGTCGGTGTGCACGCAGCCGGGGACGGTGGCCGGGATGCCCGTCAGGTCCACCTCGTCCGATACGGCGGTCAGGGTCCAGCCGTCGTGCAGCGGACGGTACGTGCTCAAGTGTTTCTCCTTCGGGTCAGCCCTTGAGGCCGGACAGCGCGATGCCGAGGGTGAGGTTCGCGGGGCCGCCCGCCTCACCCCGCGCGGCATCACCGCTCCCCCACCGGCCTAGATCATTTCTTGTCCTGACATATGGTCACATGACAAAGGCCCAGGTCGGCGATGTGCCGTCCCGGGCCCTTCTCATGACAACTCACCTGACCTCGTACCGGCCGCCCTCAAAGGCCGCCGGACCGGGTCACCAGGGGTCAGCGGCCGTAGCCGCGACCGCCGGAGCGGTCTGCCGAGCCGGAACCCTGGCGTCCACCGCGGAAGCCGGAGCCGCGCGTCCCCGGCGAGCCGCGGAACTCGCCGCGGTTCTCGGGCCGGCGCTCGGGACGGCCGTCGCCGCGAGATTCGCCGGAGCGCGCACCGCCGGAGCGGTAGCCCTCCGGGGTCTGGAAACCGGCGTCACGGCGCTCGCCCTGAACCCCGTCACGGCGCTCGCCGCCCTCACGGGGCCGGTCGTGGAACCGGCGCGGGCGGCGGTCGCCGCCGCCGGCGCCGCCACCCTCGCGGCGGGGACGCTTGGCGGCCGGAGCGGAGGGCTCCCACACGGGGATCTCCACGCCGCTCGGCTGCTGGGCGCCCGCCACCTCGGCCAGGCGGGGGTGCCCCGGCGTGGCCTTCAGGCGGAACGGATCGACGCCCGCGCGCCGGGTCATCGACTCGGTGGAGCGGCGCTCGTTGGGCAGCACCAGGGTCATGACGGTGCCACGCTCGCCGGCGCGGGCCGTACGGCCGCCGCGGTGCAGGTAGCTCTTGCTGTCCATCGGCGGGTCGACGTGCAGGACCAGGCTGACGTCGTCGACGTGGATGCCGCGGGCGGCGACGTCGGTGCAGACCAGCACGCCGATGGTGCCCTCGCGGAACTCGGCGAGGATGCGCGTGCGCTGGTTCTGCCGCTTGCCGCCGTGCAGGCCGCCGGCGCGGACGCCGACCCGGGCGAGCTGCTTCACCAGGCGGTCCACGCCGTGCTGGGTGCGCACGAACATGATCGTGCGGCCCTCGCGGTTGGCGATCTCGGCCGTGATGGCGAACTTGTCGTCGCGGCTGACCTGGAGCACGTGGTGCTCCATCGTCTCCACCGAGGAGGTGGCCGGGTCCATCGAGTGCGTCACCGGGTCCTTGAGGAAGCGGCGGACGAGCTTGTCGACGTCACCGTCCAGGGTCGCGGAGAACAGCAGGCGCTGGCTGTTGGAAGGGGTCTGCTCCAGCAGCGCGCTCACCACGGGGAAGAAGCCGAGGTCGCACATGTGGTCGGCCTCGTCGATCACGGTCACCCGGACGTCCTCCAGCGAGCACTCGCCCTGCTGGATGAGGTCGGTCAGCCGCCCTGGGGTGGCGACGACGATCTCGACGCCGCGCCGCAGGGCCTCGATCTGCCTGCCCATCGACATGCCGCCGACGATGGTCTTCATGCGCAGGTAGAGGCCACGACCGAGCGGCTCGAGGGCGTCGGTGACCTGCATCGCGAGCTCACGGGTGGGCACGAGGACCACGGCGAGCGGGCGGCGCGGGGCGGCCTTGGTGCCGGAAAGGAGGGTCATGGTCGGCAGGCCGAACGCCAGGGTCTTGCCCGAGCCGGTCTGACCCCGGCCGAGCACGTGACGCCCGGAGAGGATGTCGGGGATGGTGGCCCGCTGGATGGGGAACGGGCTGGCGATGCCCGTGCGCGCCAGAGCGGTCACCAGGGGCTTCGGAAGGCCGAGGAGGGAGAACTCCGACGGCCCGGCGGGGATCTCCGCCGTCGTCGCCGAGCCGGAGACCTCGGCGGACGCCGTAGTGACGGGGCCCGTCTGGCCGGACACCGCCTGGTCCGGCAGCGCGGTCGGCGCCGCCTCATCGTGCCCGGCACCCGTCGGGGCGTCAATGGGCATGGCGGCGTTAATGCTGGTCACGATATGTCGTGCCTTTCGATCGAAGAGACATGGCACGTCACTTCTGCGAAAGGACGAGCCGGGGCGTACGGCGCGAGCCGTACTCGAACACGCGGGCATCCCGGGGGACGCCGAGCGGTGCTTTATCGCGACACGCGAGCACCACTCATCATGGGTGACTGTGAGTCTACCCGAACCTGGTCAAGCCGCGATCAAGCAGGTGCGACCGGCGCCCGGCGAGCAACCGCCGGGCATGGTCGTACCAGTGGAGCAGTGGCCGGGAGAGACGCCCGTGTGTGAACGTCACGCGCAGAACCCGGCGGGTGGAACAGCGTCCCGGCGGGGGCCGGGACGTTCGTGATCAGACGTTGAAGCCGAGCATGCGAAGCTGGTCGCGCCCCTCGTCAGAGATCTTGTCAGGCCCCCACGGGGGAAGCCAGACCCAGTTGATCTTCACGTCGGAGACCATGCCATCCAGAGCGGAATGCGCCTGCTCCTCGATGACATCGGTCAGCGGGCAGGCCGCACTGGTCAGCGTCATGTCGATGGTCGCGACCGGCGCCGCGCCAGGATCTCCGGCGTCGAGATTGACACCATATACCAAGCCGAGATCGACCACGTTAATTCCCAGCTCGGGGTCGACCACGTCCTTGAGGGCCTCGAGGACCTCGTCCAGCGTCGTATCACCGTCGAACCCGGTGGGGGTCTCCACAGGCTTGCTCACGCCGCCATCTCCTCGCCTCGCCGTCCGGCCGCCCACCGGGCCGGGCCGCTGTCTTCGTCGCCTCGCACATCACGCCGGCTCACGCCGAACTCCTCACGAGCGCGTCCTTGTAGGCCATCCAGGCGAGCAGGGCGCACTTGACCCTGGCTGGATACTTGGCCACGCCGGCGAACGCCACAGCGTCCCCCAGCACGTCCTCATCGGGCTCCACCTGGCCCCTGCCCTGCATGAGCCGGGTGAACGCGTCCACGACCGCGAGGGAGTCCACCACTGTCGAGCCGGTGGTCAGCTCGTGAAGCACAGACGCGGCGGCCTGGCTGATCGAACATCCTTGGCCGTCGTAGGAGACGTCCTCGACCTTACCGCCATCGCCCAGTTTCACCCGCATCGTAACCTCGTCGCCGCACGTCGGGTTCACGTGGTGCACCTCGGCGTCGTACGGCTCGCGAAGGCCGCGGCCCTGCGGGTGCTTGTAGTGCTCCAGGATCAGCTCCTGGTACAGCGACTCGGCGATCATCTGTTATCCGAACACCTTCTGGACGTGGTGGAGGCCCCGGACCAGAGCGTCGATCTCGTCCGTGGTGTTGTACAGGTAGAAAGACGCACGCGTGGTCGCGGGTATTCCGAAGCGCAGGTGAAGCGGGCGCGCGCAGTGGTGCCCGACCCGCACGGCGACGCCGAACCGGTCGTCGAGGATCTGCCCCACATCGTGGGGATGTATGCCGGGGAACGTGAACGACAGCGTGCCGCCGCGCTCCTCAGCCGTGGTGGGGCCGATGATCCGCAGCCCCGGGAACTCCCCGAGCGCGTCCAGGCCGTACACCGTGAGGTCGTGCTCGTGGCGCTGGATGTCCTCCATGCCGACGCCCGTGAGGTAGTCGACCGCGGCACCGAGCCCGATCGCCTCGACGATCGGCGGGGTGCCGGCCTCGAACTTGTGCGGCACCGGGGCGTAGGTCGAGTGGTCCATCCAGACCGCCTCGATCATCTCGCCCCCGCCGAGGAACGGCGGCATGGCGTCCAGCAGCTCGCGGCGGCCCCAGAGCACGCCGATGCCGGACGGGCCGACCATCTTGTGCCCGGTGAACGCCACGAAGTCGACTCCGAGCGCGGCGACGTCGATCGCGCGGTGGGGCACCGACTGCGAGGCGTCGAGCATCATCAGCGCGCCCACCTGGCGGACCCTCGCGAGGACGTCCGCGACCGGGTTGACCGTGCCGAGGACGTTCGACTGGTGGACGATCGACACGATCTTCGTACGCTCGGTGACCAGCTCGTCCAGCCCGGAGAGGTCGAGACGGCCCTCGTCGGTGACGGGGAACCAGCGCAGCGTCGCGCCGGTGCGCTGCGCGAGGAACTGCCACGGCACGAGGTTGGAGTGGTGCTCCATCTCGGAGATGACGATCTCGTCGCCGGGGCCGAGCCTGAACCGCTCGTCGGTGTTGGTCGGGTTGCCGAAGGCGTACGCCACGAGGTTGAGCGCCTCGGAGGCGTTCTTGGTGAAGATCACCTCGTCGCGGTCCGGCGCGCCGATGAAGGCGGCGACCTTGTCGCGGGCGCCTTCGTACGCCTCTGTGGACTCGGTGCCCAGCACGTGCAGGGCCCGGCCGACGTTGCTGTAGTGCTGCTCGAAGTGGTCACGCATGGTGTTGATGACCTGCGCGGGTTTCTGGGACGAGTTGCCCGAGTCGAGATAGACCAGCGGCCTTCCGCCGGGCAGCTCGCGGGAGAGGATCGGGAAGTCCTTCCTGATCCTCTCCACGTCGAACATGCTCTCTGTCATGCATTCGCCTTCGTGTAATGCTCGTAGCCCTCGGCCTCGAGCTTGTCGGCGAGCTCGGGCCCGCCCTCTTCGACGATCCGGCCGGCCGAGAAGACGTGGACGAAGTCCGGCTTCACGTACCGCAGGATGCGGGTGTAGTGGGTGATCAGCAGCACGCCGGTGTCACCGGACGCGCCGAAGCGGTTGACGCCCTCGGAGACGACGCGCAGCGCGTCGACGTCGAGACCGGAGTCGGTCTCGTCGAGGATGGCGATCTTCGGCTTCAGCAGCTCGAGCTGCAGGATCTCGTGCCGCTTCTTCTCGCCGCCGGAGAAGCCCTCGTTGAGGTTGCGCTGGGCGAAGGCGCCGTCGATGGACAGGGCGTCCATGCCGGCCTTCAGCTCCTTGGTGAAGGCGCGCAGCTTCGGCGCCTCGCCGCGCACGGCCGTGACGGCGCTGCGCAGGAAGTTCGACACCGAGACGCCGGGGACCTCGACGGGATACTGCATGGCGAGGAACAGGCCCGCGCGGGCGCGCTCGTCCACCGTCAGCGACAGGACGTCCTCACCGTCGAGGGTGACCGTGCCGGAGGTGATGGTGTACTTCGGGTGGCCGGCGATGGCGTAGGCCAGCGTCGACTTGCCCGAGCCGTTCGGGCCCATGAGGGCATGGGTCTCGCCCGAGCTCACGGTCAGGTTGACACCGCGGAGGATTTCCTTGTCCTCCACGGCGACATGCAGGTCACGAATTTCCAACGTGGACACTTAACACTCCCCATTTTCAGCATTGTCGGCGCTGTCGAGCGAGACGAACACGTCGTCGCCTTCGAGCTTCACTCGGTAGACAGGGACGGGCCTCACCGCGGGCGGCCCGGTCGGCTTGCCGCTGCGGATGTCGAAGCACGACCCGTGCAGCCAGCACTCCAGCGTGTCGTCGTACACCTCGCCCTCGCTCAGCTTCACCTCGGCGTGCGAGCAGACGTCGTGCAGGGCGAACACCTCGCCGTCCTTGCGGACCAGCGCGACGGGCTTCCCCTCGACCTCGACGCCGACGACGCCGCCGTCCGGGATGTCGGAGAGGGAGCAGACTTTGACGAACGTCATCGGGCCAGCTCCGCCTCCACGGCGGCGAGCACGCGGTCGCGAATCTCCTCGACCTCGATCTTCTCGATCAACTGGGCGAAATATCCGCGGATCACCAGGCGGCGCGCCTCGTCGTACGGGATGCCGCGGGCCTGAAGGTAGAAGATGTGCTCGTCGTCCATGCGGCCGGAGGCCGAGGCGTGGCCCGCCCCCGCGACCTCTCCAGTGAGGATCTCGAGGTTCGGTACCGAGTCGGCGCGGGCGCCATCGGTGAGGATGAGGTTGCGGTTGAGCTCGTAGGTGTCGGTGCCGGTGGCCTCGACGCGGATGATCACGTCGCCGATCCACACGGCGTGCGCCTCGTCGCCCTGGAGCGCGCCGCGGTAATCGACGTTGCTCCGGCAGTCGGGCACGGTGTGGTCGACCAGCAGGCGGTGCTCGATGTGCTGGCCGGCGTCCACGAAGTAGAGGCCGCTCAGGTCGGCGTCGCCGCCGCGCCCGGTGTAGGACACCGAAGGCGACAGGCGCACGAGGTCGCCGCCCATGGTGACGACGAAGCTCTTGAACGTCGCGTCCCTGCCCAGGTGGGCGTGGTGCTGCGAGACGTGGACGGCGTCGCGGGCCCAGTCCTGCAGGCTGACGACCTTGAGCGTCGCGCCGTCGCCGACGACGAACTCGACGTTGTCGGCGTACACCGCGCTGCCCTGGTGGTCGAGCACAATCACGGCCTCCGCGAGCGGCTCGACCACGATGACGATGTGACCGTAGGCGGCGCCGTTCCCCTCACCGCGGAGGTTGATCACGGTGGCCTTGGAGGTCACCGCCTCCTTCGGCACCGTGATCACGGTCGCCTTCTCGAACGAGGTGAACGCCTGGACGCTCACCCGGTCGGTCGGCGTGTACGCCTTGCCGACGCGGGCGTCGTCACGGCCGACGGTCTCGACCGAGACCTCCGGCGCGGCTTCCACGTGGACAACGACGTTGCCGGAGAGCGTCGCCGTGCCGTCGTGCAGCCCGCGCAGCCGCGAGAGTGGCGTGAATCGCCACATCTCCTCGCGGCCGGTGGGCACGGGGAAATCCTCGAGCTTGTACGAGGACTTCCCGCGCAAGGTGGAGAGAGGCTTGGTGTCGAGACCCATGGTCAGCCCACCGCTCCTTCCATCTGCAGCTCGATCAGGCGGTTCAGCTCCAGGGCGTACTCCATCGGCAGCTCGCGCGCGATCGGCTCCACGAAGCCGCGCACGATCATCGCCATGGCCTCGTCCTCGTTGAGGCCGCGGCTCATGAGGTAGAACAGCTGGGCGTCGGAGACCTTCGAGACCGTGGCCTCGTGACCCATGGAGACGTCGTCCTCGCGGACGTCGACGTAGGGGTAGGTGTCCGAACGGCTGATCTGGTCGATGAGCAGGGCGTCGCACTTGACGGTCGACGCCGAGCCCGTCGCGCCTTCCTCGATCTGCACGAGACCTCGGTAGGACGTGCGGCCGCCGCCCCGGGCGACCGACTTGGAGATGATCGTCGAGGAGGTGTGCGGCGCGAGGTGCACCATCTTGGCGCCCGCGTCCTGGTGCTGGCCCTCTCCGGCGAAGGCGACGCTCAGCGTCTCCCCCTTGGCGTGCTCGCCCATGAGGTAGACCGCGGGGTACTTCATCGTGACCTTGGAGCCGATGTTGCCGTCGACCCACTCCATCGTGGCGCCCTCTTCGCAGACGGCGCGCTTGGTCACCAGGTTGTAGACGTTGTTCGACCAGTTCTGGATCGTCGTGTAGCGGACGCGGGCGCCCTTCTTGACGATGATCTCGACGACGGCCGAGTGCAGCGAGTCGCTGGAGTAGATCGGCGCGGTGCAGCCCTCGACGTAGTGCACGTACGAGTCCTCGTCCGCGATGATCAACGTGCGCTCGAACTGGCCCATGTTCTCGGTGTTGATCCGGAAGTAGGCCTGCAGCGGGATGTCCACGTGCACGCCCGGCGGCACGTAGATGAAGGACCCGCCGGACCACACCGCACCGTTGAGCGCGGAGAACTTGTTGTCACCGTGCGGGATGACCGAGCCGTAGTACTCCCGGAACAGCTCCGGCTGCTCGCGCAGCGCGGTGTCGGTGTCCAGGAAGATCACGCCCTGGTCCTCCAGCTCCTTCTGTATCTGGTGGTAGACGACCTCTGACTCTTACTGGTCCGCCACACCGGTGACCATCCGCTGCTTCTCCGCCTCGGGGATGCCCAGCCTGTCGTAGGTGTTCTTGATGTCGTCGGGCAGGTCGTCCCACGAGG
>JAOPYI010000065.1 GCA_025964675.1 Sphaerisporangium sp.
ACCGTCTGGATCTCCGGGCGGACGAACTGCATCGTGTCGTAGATCGCCGTCATCGCGGTGAACGAGCCGCCGGGCGAGTTGATGTAGATGCTGATGTCCCGGTCGGGGTCGAGCGACTCCAGCGTCAGGAGCTGGGCCATCACGTCGTTGGCCGAGGTGTCGTCGATCTGCACGCCGAGGAAGATGATGCGGTCCTCGAAGAGCTTGTTGTACGGGCTCATCTCCTTGACACCGTACGAAGTGCGCTCGGTGAAGGACGGGAGGACGTACCGGCTGTGGATGGGGGCCAGCCCTCGGGGGATGCCGGGTCTGCTCAGGTCACTCATGGTGCCTCCCTCGTGGTTCGAGGTCATGTCGTGGTCGGCTGGTCGGAGACCGGGCCTGCGGAGGGGACGAGGTTGGCGCTGCCGACCACGTGGTCGACGAAGCCGTAACTCCTGGCCTGCTCGGCGGTGAACCACCGGTCGTGGTCGGAGTCGCGCTCGATCTGCTCCAGGGGCTGACCGGTGTGGAAGGCGATGCGCTCGGCGAGCGTCTTCTTGGTGTAGAGCATCTGCTCGGCCTGGATCGCGATGTCCGCGGCCGTGCCGCCGATGCCGCCGGAGGGCTGATGCATCATGACGCGAGCGTGCGGCAGCGCGTAACGCTTGCCCGGGGTGCCGGCGCAGAGCAGGAACTGCCCCATCGAGGCGGCGAGGCCCATCGCCACCGTGGAGATGTCGTTCGGTACATATTGCATGATGTCGTAAAGAGCCATGCCAGCCGTCACGGAACCGCCGGGCGAGTTGATGTAAAGAAAGATGTCCCGCTTGGAGTCTTCGGCAGAGAGCAGGAGCATCTCGCCGCAGATCCTGTTGCAGATCTCGTCGTCGACCTCCTGCCCCAGGAAGATGATGCGCTCGCGGAGCAGCCGCTGGCTGATCGGATCGATCAGCGAGGAGTGCACCTCCATGGGCTGTGAGCTGGACATGAAGGTCGTCGCGAACGGGTCACGGTCAGAACGCCTCGGGGTCACCGCTGGTCACCTGCTCTCAGATTAGCCGCCTGGTAATCGTCGCTTTTACGCGCCGCAAATCTCGACTTTAACGGTGCCAGAAATCCTATCCCCTTGACACCGTTTTCACTGTCGGCACATTTTCACCACCAGCGGATTCCGCTTTAAACGTATTTCGCTCAGGACGGATTTGGCTTGGCATATTTTGAGCGCAGTGGGGAAACCCAGGCGGAAAGAACCAGGTCATCATGTCCCGCCGCCGGGGAGGACGAATCGCGTCATCATGTCGGGCCGCCTGTCACGGGTAGTCGAAGGCACACCCGAAAGCCTGCTTCCAAGCTACCGGCCTCCAGGATCCCTCCGAGCAGTTCGGCCCGCTCCCGCATCCCCACGAGGCCGTACCCTCCACCACCGGTCCTTCTACCCTCACCGGCGGTTCCGCCATCGTCCCCGGCGGTATTGGTCACCTCGCAGGCCCGGTCCGCGAAGTCCAGCCGTACGGCCGGGGCCGCGCCGCACGCGTGGCGGCGTACGCGAGGAGGCGTCCGCGTTGAGGTTCGCGGTTCACAGGCGGCTTGATCAGGCAGGAACTTCAAAGATGAGTTCGAGGCCGTCCTCCTCGTCCCACTGCTCTCCGACCTCCACGAAGCCGAACCCGGAAATCGTGGCCAGGGACGCGGCGTTCTCGGGGCTGATCGTCACCCGCACAGTCCTGACTGCGGCTTCGGCAGCGGACCGATGCACCAACTCGGTCAGCATCGTTCTGGCGTAGCCCTGACGACGGTAGGCGGGGTCTACGGAGTAACCGACCTCCACCATGCCCGCCTCATCCGGCGGCCCGTGGAACCCGGCATACCCGACGACGACGCCTTCCGGCTCGGCTACCACGGCCTCCGTGAGCCACCCCGCGCTACCCGGGTCCGAGGCCAGCTGATTGATCCGATACCGCCAGACCCACTTCGCCTTGTCGGTGAGGGAGTACTCGGTGAGAGCGACCCCTGCTTCGGCACTGGCTCGAGCAAGGTCATCGTCCAGCAAGGCGGTCATGGCCGTGTTCGACAACTCAACGAATCGCACTGACTTCAGGTCGGTGGGGGCTGGGGGTTGGCGCTCGGTCTCATCTGTCACAGTGCGAATGTTCGCGAAGCGCCCAGGGCCGTGTCCAACGCTTTTGAGCATTATCAGATAGGAGGGAGGCCGCCGGTTTGGAGGTGTTCGTGGATGAGGCGGATGGCCATCGAGCCCTCGCCGACCGCTGAGGCGACCCGCTTGATCGACCCGCTCCGCACGTCCCCCACCGCGAACACGCCCATCCTGCTGGTCTCCAGCGGGAACGGCCTTCCCGTCTTCTCCCACTGCTCGCCGTCGCCGCTCGCGCGTACCGCGTCGGGGCCGGTCAGGACGAAGCCCTTGTCGTCCAGAGCCACCTCGTCGGCGAGCCACCGCGTGTGGGGCAGCGCGCCGATGAAGACGAAGATGGCCTTGGCCTCGATCTCCCGGCGTTCCCCGGTGCGGTTGTCCTCGGCGATGACGCCCTGGAGCACCTTGTCCCCGATCAGCTCCTTGATCTCCGTGTTGAGGAGGACCTGGATCCCAGGGTTGCGCTCGATCTCGTCCACGAGGTACTTGGACATGTCCTTGCCCAGATCCCCGGACCGCACCATGAGCCGCACACGGCCGGCGTGCTGGGCCAGGAAGATCGACGCCTGGCCCGCGGAGTTGCCCCCGCCCACGATCACCACGGGGTCGCGCAGGCAGAGCTGCGCCTCGAACAGGGTCGCGGCGTAGTAGATGCCCTCGCCCTCGAACTCCTCCATGCGCGGCACGTCGAGCCTGCGGTACTGCGCGCCCGTGGCGACGACGACCGCGTGCGCGTTGGCGACCCTTCCCTCGTCGAAGCCGATCACGTAGTACCCGTCGCGCTGGCCGAGCGAGAGCGCCTCCGCCGGTACGGAGATGTGCGCGCCGAACTTCTCGGCCTGGATGACGGCACGCTCGGCCAGCTCCCCTCCGGAGATCCCCGCCGGGAAGCCGAGGTAGTTCTCGATGCACGAGGACGTCGCCGCCTGGCCGCCCGCCGCCACGGCGTCGACCACGATGGTCGCGAGCCCCTCCGACGCCCCGTACACAGCGGCGGCCAGACCCGCCGGCCCCGCTCCCACGACAACGAGGTCGCCGACGATCTCGCGTGCCAGCGGTACGGGAAGGCCGATCGCCTTGGCCAGCTCGGCGTTGCTGGGATTGCGCAGCACCCGCTCGCCACGAAGGATCACGATCGGGGTGTCCTCGGGCCTGAAGCCCAGGTGGTGGAGCAGCGCCTCGGCCTCCTTGTCCTCCTCCAGGTCGATCCACTTGTGGGGCTGGCGGTTGCGCGCGGCGAACTCGCGGAGCCGCCTGGCGTCGGGGGAGTAGCGCGAGCCGATGATCCGGAAACCGGCGCCGAGCTCGATCAGGATGGTGCGGCGGGTGAGGTAGGACCGCAGGATCACGTCGCTCAGCTCGGAATTCTTGGCGACCAGGGCGCGCAGCTCGTTCACCGGTACGGCTAGTACCTCGCCCGCCTCGCGTACCACGGCCCGCAGGAAGCCGGCCTGGCCGGTGAGCACTCCCAGCTCACCGAGGAACCGCCCACGGCCGTGGACGCCGAGCACGTGTTCCTGGTCCCCGTACCTCTGGACGATGGCGACCTTGCCGTCCAAGACCACGTAGAACTCCTGGCACAGCTCCCCTTCCTCGAAAAGCACGTCTCCCACCCGCGTGGGCCGTCGCTCGCCGTGCCTGGCAAGGGCCGCCATCGCCTCGTCGCCCAGCCGGGGGTAGGCCCCGTACAGATCGGGGGTCTCCTGCACCCGCTCGCTCATGCCATTCCCGTCCCGATGGCCTCCTCGATCCACGAACGCAGTACGGGTCCGGGTGCGGCGCCGGCGCGCTGGGCCACGATCTGGCCCTTATTCGTGATCATCAGCATGGGGATCGCCTGGATGCCGAACCGGTCGGACAGCTTGGGCGCCTGGTCGACGTTCACCTTGACGAGCTTGATCCTGCCCGCGAGGTCGCCGGCGAGGTCCTCAAGGATCGGGCTGACCACGCGGCACGGACCGCACCACTCCGCCCAGAAATCCACGACGACCGGGATGGACGCCCCCTCGACGACCTCGGCGAAGTCGTCGTCGCCCGCCTCGGCGATCCACGGCAGCGGCTCGTGGCAGTTGCCGCAGCGCGGGACCCCGTCGGCCGCGGCGGGCACCCTGTTCTTGTGCCCGCAGTTGCGGCATTTCACGATGGTCGAGGATGACATGGGCCCACGGCTCCCCTCATCAGGCGGCGGTCTGCTCGGTGCCCTGCCGGCCGCCGGGGTTCTCGTACGAGACGCTGAGCTGCCCGCCCGCCATGTCGACGCGGATGACGGCGCCCTCGCGGACGTCCCCGGCGATCAGCGCGCGCCCGATGCGGGTCTCGACCTCGCGGGCGATGAACCGGCGCAGCGGGCGGGCGCCGTAGACGGGGTCGAAACCCTGCTCGGCGATGAAGCGGAGCGCGGGCTGGGCCACCTCCAGGGTGATCTGGCGGTCGGCGAGCCGTGCCCTGATGTCGTTGAACATCAGCGAGACGATCTTCTCGATCTCCGGCTCCGTCAGCGGCTTGAACAGCACGGTGTCGTCGATCCGGTTGAGGAACTCCGGCCGGAAGCGCGAGCGCAGCTCCCCCATGACCAGGTCGCGGGCCTCCGGATCGATCTCGCCCCTGGCCGTCACGTTGTCGAGCAGGTAGTGCGACCCGATGTTCGACGTCATGATGATCACGGTGTTGCGGAAGTCGACCGTACGGCCCTGCGCGTCGGTCAGCCGCCCGTCGTCGAGCACCTGGAGCAGGATGTTGAACACGTCCGTGTGCGCCTTCTCGATCTCGTCGAACAGCACGACGGAGTACGGCTTGCGCCGCACGGCCTCGGTGAGCTGGCCGCCCTCCTCGTAGCCGACGTATCCGGGAGGCGCGCCGACCAGCCGGCTGACCGTGTGCCGCTCCTGGTACTCGCTCATGTCGACGCGGACCATGTTCTCCTCGGTGTCGAAGAGCGCCTCGGCGAGCGCCTTGGCCAGCTCGGTCTTCCCGACGCCCGTGGGGCCGAGGAAGATGAACGAGCCGATCGGCCGGCGGGGGTCCTTGATGCCGGAACGGGCGCGGATGATCGCGTCCGCCACCGCCTGCACGGCCTCGTCCTGGCCGATGACCCGCTCATGAAGGATCTCGTCGAGCCGCAGCAGCTTGTCCCGCTCGCCTTCCTTGAGGCGGGTCACCGGGATGCCCGTCCAGCGGGACACGATGTTCGCGATCTCGTCCTCGGTGACAACCTCGCGAAGCAGCCGGTGGCCGCCCTGCTTGGACTCCAACTGCTCCTCGGCGGCGTGGAGCCTGCGTTCCAGGTCGGGCAGCCTGCCGTGCATCAGCTCGGCCGCACGGTTCAGGTCGTACATGCGCTCGGCCTGCTCGGCCTCGCGCCGGACGGCCTCGATCTCCTGGCGGAGCTGTTGAACCTTCTTCAGCGCGTGCCGCTCGGCCTCCCACTGGGCGCGCATGGCGTCGGCCTCGGCCCGCAGGTCGGCCAGCTCCTTGCGCAGCGCTTCGAGGCGCTGCCTGCTCGCCGGGTCGTCCTCCTTCGACAGCGCGGCCTCCTCGATCTCCAGGCGCATCACGCGGCGCGTGAGCTCGTCCAGCTCGGCGGGCATCGAGTCGATCTCGGTACGCAGCATCGCGCAGGCCTCGTCGACCAGGTCGATGGCCTTGTCGGGCAGGAACCGGTCGGAGATGTACCGGTGGCTCAGCACCACGGCGGCCACGATCGCGCTGTCCTGGATCTTCACGCCATGGAACACCTCGAGGCGCTCGCGCAGGCCGCGCAGGATGGAGACGGCGTCCTCGACGGAGGGCTCGTCCACGAAGACCGGCTGGAAGCGGCGCTCCAGGGCCGCGTCCTTCTCGATGTACTTGCGGTACTCGGCGATCGTGGTGGCGCCGATCAGGTGCAGCTCGCCTCGGGCCAGCATCGGCTTCAGCATGTTGCCCGCGTCCATGGCGCCTTCTGTCGCGCCCGCGCCCACGACGTTGTGCACCTCGTCGATGAACAGGAGGATCCGTCCCTCCGAGGCCTTCACCTCGGTGAGGACGGCCTTCAGCCGCTCCTCGAACTCGCCTCGGTACTTCGCCCCCGCGATGAGGGAGCCCATGTCGAGGCTGAAGACCGTCCGGTCCTTCAGCCCCTCGGGCACGTCACCCCGGGCGATGCGCTGGGCGAGGCCCTCCACGATCGCGGTCTTGCCTACTCCGGGGTCCCCGATGAGGACGGGGTTGTTCTTGGACTTGCGGGACAGGATCTGGACTACCCGGCGGATCTCGGCGTCGCGTCCGATGACCGGGTCGAGCTTGTCGGCCCGCGCGGCGGCCACCAGGTCACGCCCGTACTTCTCCAGGGCCTCGTAGGCGACCTCGGGGTTGGCGGAGGTCACGCGCTGGTTGCCCCGGATCTGGGTGAGCACCTCGAGCAGGCGTTCATGGGTCATCCCGTGCCCTTGGAGCAGGCGCCCGGTGGGGGTGTCGGTGCCCTCGTCCACGAGCGCCAGCAGCAGGTGCTCGACCGAGATGTACTCGTCCTTGAGCCGCTTGGCCTCCTGCTCCGCGGCGTCGAAGACGCGCGACAGGCGCTGGGTGACGTAGACCTGGCCGGGCGAGGCGCCCGGGCCGCTGACCCTGGGCCGCCGTTCCAGCTCGGCCTCCAGCTCCAGCCTCAGCTTGTCGGGGTCGCCGCCCGCCGCCGACAGCAGACGCGGTACGAGCCCGTCGGACTGCTCGAGCAGCGCCAGGAGGAGGTGCTCGCCGTCGACCTCGGTGTGCCCGTAGCGGATCGCCTTGGTCTGCGCGTCGTGCAGGGCTTCCTGCGATTTCTGGGTCAGTCGGTTCGGGTCCACGATGAGACTCCCGTAGGTCGTGAGCGTTGCCGCAGAGCCGTCTCCAGCTCCGCGATGCGGTCGAGCAGGTCGATCACCACGCCGAGCGACGCGTAGTTGAGTGAGAGGCCGGCGTGCAGGCGCTCGATCCGCCCGAGAAGGATCAGCTGCGACGGGGGGAACCTCATGTCGTCCCCGTAGTCCGCCACCGGGTCGAGAAGCCCGAGGATCACCAGCCGGCGCACCTGCTCGGGGTGAAGCCCTCCGGCGCGGGCGAAAGACTCCAGGCTGATGCCGGGAGCCCGTACAAGGGCCGTGGTCATGGCTTCGACCTCCTCGGGTTGAAGTCGGAGACGGCCGCGAGCCGCTCGAACAGGCGCCGTTCCTCGTCGCTGAGCTTGGAAGGCACCATGATGCGCGCCTCGGCGTACAGGTCACCGGGCTTGCCCTTCGGGTTCGGCAGCCCTCGCCCGCGCAGGCGCAGACGGCGTCCGGTGGACGTTCCCGGCGGCACCTTGAGCTTGGCCTCGCCGCCGGGCGTGTCGACGGCGACGGTCGCGCCGAGCGCCCCCTCCCACGGGGCGAGCGGCAGCGGCACGTAGATGTCGCGGCCCTCGACGCGGTAGCGGGGGTCGGAGATCCGGATCACCAGGTACAGGTCTCCGGCCCGGCCACCGTCGCCGCCGTGGCCGCCCTGGCCCGCGAGCCTTATGCGCTGGCCGTCGGTGACCCCGGGAGGGATCGTGACCTGGATGGGGCGCGGACCCTCTGGCCCCTGGACGGTGATCGTGCGGCGCCCGCCGTGGTAGGCGTCGTCGACGGTGAGGGTGATCTCGGCCTCCTGGTCGGCCCCGGGGACCGGCCCCCAGCGCCGCCCGCCTCCACGGCCACCTCCTCCGAACATGCCGCCGAACAGGTCTTCCAGGTCCACGTCCATCCCCTCGTCCGAGGTGAACCGGAAGCCCTGGCCCTGGCCGGACGCGCGCCTGCCTCCGCCGCGCCCCCATGGCGAACCTGCCCCGGCTCCCGCGCCGGCCCTCGCGCGCGACCTGGACCAGGCCTCGGGGTCGATGTCCTCGGGAACCGAACGCCAGTCGGGTCCGAACGCGTCGTAGCGCCGGCGCTTGTCCGGATCGGACAGGACGTCGTAGGCCTCTGAGACGTCCTTGAACTTCTCCTCGGCACCCGGATCCTTGTTCACGTCAGGGTGGTAGGCGCGGGCGAGCTTGCGATAGGCCCGCTGGATCTCCTCCTGGCTCGCCGTCCTCGGCACCCCGAGGGCCTCGTAGAAGTCGCGCGCCGCCATGGCCCCGCCTCACTCCGGCTTCGTGGAGACGAGCGCCGCCGCCGGGCGTAGCTGACGCACACCGTCTCCGTAGCCGGGCCGTACGACCTCGACGACCGTCCCTGGTGGAAGGTTCGGGTCAGCGACCGTACCCACGGCCTCGTGGCTTTTGGGGTCGAATGGCACTCCGGCCTCTTCGTGACGCGGGAACCCGAGCCGGGCGAGCAGGGCCACGGCCTGATCGCGTACGGCCCGGACGCCTTCGATGACGGCGCCAGGATCGGCGTCGGCGTGCCGCAGGGCGAGGTCGAGGTTGTCGACGATCGGCAGCCACTCCCTCACCACCCGGGCGCGTTCCTCGCCGCGGATGCGCTCGGCGTCCTTCGCGATGCGCTTCCTGAGGTTGTCCAGCTCGGCCGCCGACCTCAGCCAGCGATCCTCAAGCTCGGCGATCTTCGTGTCCATGTCCTCGACGAGCGACTCGGTGGCCGGATCCGTCGAGTCCGCGTCCGGGCCCTGCTCCGGGCGCCTGCCGTACGGCTCCGGACCCCGCGCGCCCGACTCCGGACCCGTGCCCGGCGCCCCCGCGACCGGGCCTGAGGTGGGCGGGCGCTCTCGGGGCGGCTCCTCGCTATGCGCGGCCATGTCAGTCGGATGTCGTGAACTCGGCGTCGATGACGTCGTCGTCACCGCTGGTCCCGCCCTGCGGAGCGGACGCCCCGGCACCCGCCGGCTCGCCCTGCGGCGCGGAGACGGCGCTGAGGCTGTGGTACACCTGCTGCAGCTCGGAGCTGAGGTCGCGCAGCCGCTCGACGGGCGCCTCCTCCCTGACGGCCTGCCGGGCGTCGGCGATCAGCTGTTCCGCGCGTGCCTTCTCGTGCACGGGAACCGCCTCCCCGATCTCGGCCAGCCGGCGTTCGACCTGGTAGGCCACCGAGTCGAGCTCGTTCCTCGCGTCGATCGCCTCGCGGGCCCTGACGTCCTCGCTGCGGTGCTGCTCGGCGTCCTGGACCATCCGGTCGATCTCGCCCTTGTCGAGGTTGGAGCTCTCGCTGATCGTGATGCGCTGCTCGGCGTTGGTGTCCTTGTCCCTGGCCGTGACGTTGAGTATGCCGTTGGCGTCGACGTCGAAGGTGACCTCGACCTGCGGCTCGCCACGGGACGCCGGGCGGATGTTCTCCAGCCGGAACCTGCCGAGGGCTCGGTTGTCCGCCGACCGTTCGCGCTCTCCCTGGAGGACCACGACGTCCACGGCGCTCTGGTTGTCCTCGGCGGTGCTGAACGTCTCCGTACGGCGGGCCGGGATGGTCGTGTTCCGGTCGAGGACCTTGGTCATCACGCCGCCCAGCGTCTCGATGCCCAGCGACAGCGGCGTGACGTCGAGCAGGAGGACGTCTTTGACCTCGCCCTTCAGCACCCCGGCCTGGATCGCGGCACCGTCCGCCACGACCTCGTCCGGGTTGACCGTCATGTTGGGTTCCTTGCCGCCCGTGAGGCGGCGCACGAGACCCTGCACGGCCGGGATACGCGTCGAGCCGCCGACCAGGATGACCTCGTCGAGGTCGTCGGCCGTCAGCTTGGCGTCCTCCATGGCCTGCTTGACCGGCCCCATGGTGCGCTCGATGAGGTCATGCGTGATCTCCTCGAACGTGGAGCGCATGAGGGTGGTGTTCAGGTGCTTCGGCCCGTTGGCGTCGGCGGTGATGAACGGCAGGCTGATGGTCGTCTGCGTGACCGACGACAGCTCGACCTTGGCCTTCTCCGCGGCCTCGAACAGCCGCTGGAGGGCCTGGGGGTCACGCCTGAGGTCGATGCCCTCCTGCCGCTGGAACTCGTCGGCCAGGTAGTCGACGATCCGGCGGTCGAAGTCGTCGCCGCCCAGGTGGGTGTCGCCGGCCGTGGACCGGACCTCGATGACGCCCTCGCCGATGTCGAGGATGCTGACGTCGAAGGTGCCGCCGCCGAGGTCGAAGACCAGGACGGTCTCGCTGCCCTTCTTGTCCAGGCCGTACGCCAGGGCGGCCGCGGTCGGCTCGTTGATGATCCGCATGACCTCGAGGCCCGCGATCTTCCCGGCGTCCCTGGTGGCGTGGCGCTGCGCGTCGTTGAAGTAGGCGGGCACCGTGATGACCGCCTCGGTGATCTTCTCTCCCAGGAACTTCGCGGCGTCGCCGACCAGCTTCCGTAGGATCAGGGCGGATATCTCCTCCGGTGCGTACAGCTTGTCCTTGACCTTGAACCGCACCGCGCCGTCCGGGCCCGGGACCACGTCGAACGACACGGCGTGGATCTCGCTCTGCACCTCGTCGTACCGGCGTCCGATGAAACGCTTGACCGAGTAGATCGTGCCCTTGGGATTGAGGATGGCCTGGCGCCGGGCGAGCTGGCCCACCAGGCGTTCACCCGTGTCCGTGAACGCGACCACCGACGGCGTCGTTCGCTGTCCTTCAGCGTTCGGAATGACGACCGGCTGACCTTCCTCGGTTGTCGCGATGACGGAGTTGGTCGTGCCGAGATCGATGCCGACTGCCTTAGCCATCATTACCCCCCTAGAGGCGTACACGCTGGCGTGCGCGCCCGGCCACGACACACATGCCGTGGTGTACGCCCACACCTACGAGACTTGTCAGCGGAGAGGAGCCCCACATCCTCCAACCTGGTAGTCGTTGACGTCGCGACGGCCGCCCCCTCGGGGCCCCCATCCGATCGAGGGGGTACGGCCCGGACGTACGCGCGTCGCAGGACGGCCCGCACTACCCGGATGGAGGATGCCGCCCCGTCCGAGAGGCGGTTCTCGCGCCATGTGTACTGTGGTGGGAGGCAGGTGGGCCGGTGTGAGACGCGGCCCGCCGCCCGGCCGAGCGGGGCCGCTCACACCGGTCACCTCCGAGAGATCAGCCCCGTCACGGGGGGAGACATGCGTGGACGCGAGCCCGAATGGCACACCTTCATCCAGCTGCTGAGGGCGGCCGAGGACGGCCAGGGGGGGACGCTGCTGGTCGAGGGCGAACCCGGGACGGGCAAGAGCCTGCTGCTCGCGGAAGCCGCCTCCCAGGCGTCCCGGCAGGGGTTCCTGCAGCTGACCGGCCGTGCCGAGGAGCTGGGGCAGTTCATCCCCCTCGCCCCGCTGGTCATGGCCTTGGACGAGCCGCCCGCGTGCGCCCGCCGGACCGGGGAGGACCCCCGCATACAGCTGGTCGAGCGACTGCGCGCTCATCTGGAGAGATGTGTGGCCACCCGTCCCGTCCTGTTCTGCCTTGACGATCTCCAGTGGGCGGATCCCGCCACGCTGGCGGCGCTGCGGACGCTCCAGTGGGAGCTGACCGCCGCACCTGTGGCATGGCTCCTGGCCCGGTGCACCGTGAGGAGCCCGGGGAACGACGAGGCGGACCGCCTGTTCGGCCTCCTGGAACAGCACGGAGCCACCCGCACCGAGCTTGGGGCGCTGCCTGACGACGTTGTCACCGTGGTGGCCGCGGACGTCCTCGGCGCCGTGCCGCAACCCGACGTGCTCGCGCTCGCCGCGACCGCCGGCGGCAACCCCTTCCTTCTCACCGAGCTTCTGGCGGGCCTGAGCGAGGAGGGTTCCGTCGAGATCTCAGGCGGCCGCGCCCGCCTGCTCACGACCGACCCGCCCGCGCGGGTTCACACCCTCGTACGGCACCTTCTCGACGGGCTCGACCGGCACACCCGGCAACTGGTCGAGGCTGCGGCCGTACTCGGCCGGTCGTTCTCGCCCGAGGACGCGGCCGAGCTGGTCGGAACGGCCCCTGCGGCGCTGCTCCCTGCCTTCGAGGAGGCGATGGACGCCGGCATCCTCGTCACCACGGAAGAGGCGCTGGAGTTCCGGCACGAGCTGGTCTGGCACGCCGTCGCCGCCGCCCTGCCACCTCCCGTACGTCACGCGCTGCACCACCAGATCGGGAAGCTCCTGCTGGACCGGGGCGGTTCCGCCATGCGGGCCGCCGGCCATCTGATCGAGGGCACCCGGCAGGGGGACGCGCGCACCCTGACCGGCCTCGACCGGGCGGTCACGGAGGTCCTGGCGTCATCGCCGTGCGCCGCGGCCGACCTCGCCGTCCAGGCGGTCGCGCTCAGCGATCTGTCCGACCCGAGCAGGTTCGCCCGGGTGGTCACCGCCATAGAGGCCACCACGGAGGCGGGCCGCCTTGAGGACGCGGGTGACCTCGTGCGGTCGGCGCTGGCCCGTCCGGTGTCGGCCCCGGCCGCCGCCGAACTGCGCTGCGCCCTGTCGGGCATCCTGTTCATGGGCGGCCAGGCGGCCGAAGCCGCGGTGGAGGCCGAAGCCGCGCTCGCGGAGCCCAGCCTGACCGGCCACCAGCGCGACCGTGCCACGCTGGCCCTGCTGTACGGGCTCGCGGGCCTGGCCGACAGCAAGCGGGCGGCGGAGGAGGCCGAGGCGATCCTCATGGCCGCCGATCGCCACGGGGAGGCGGTCGTCGTCGGCGCCATGGTCGTCCTCGCGTCGATCCGGTGGGACGCGGGGCGGCTCGCGGACGGGCTCCGGCTGGTACGCGAGGCCGTGGAGCGGGCGGGGGGCGGCTCTGTGGCGGTGCGCCGCACCCATCCGCGCCTGGCCCTGGCGTCGATGCTGACCGACATCCGCCGGCTCGACGAGGCGCAGGTCGTCGTCGGGGAGGCCAGGGAGGAGGTGGAGTCACTCGGGCACAGCGCCTGGATGTCCGGCCCCGCCGTACTCCGCGCGCGGGTGGAGCTGGTCGCCGGGCGGCTGGACGACGCCGTGGCCGAGGCCCAGGTCGGCCTCGACCTCGCCGGCAGCCTGGGAACCCACCTGTTCAGCTCGCTCGCCGCGTCCGTGCTGAGCATGGTGGCCCTTCACCGCGGAGACCTTCGCGGGGCCGCTCAGCACATCGAGGCCGACCGGTCCCGGCTGTCGCGCCACGCCGCCACCACCATGCCCGCGCGGTGCGCGATGGTGGCCGCCCAGGTGGCCGAGGCGCGCGACGGCCCCGTGGACGCGATGAAGCTCGTCGCACACGTCTATCCCGAGCTTCAGGAGCAGCGCTGGATCCTTGTCGGCGAGCCGACCGGCGCCCCGTGGCTTGTCCGTATCGCCCTCGCCACCGGCGACCGCTCCAGCGCCGAGCTCGCGGTCGCGGCGGCCGAGAGCCTGGCGGGCGACAACCCGGGCTTCCGTACCCTCCGCACCGCCGCCACGCACGCCCGTGGCCTGCTCGAAGGGGATGCCGAGGCGCTTGGCCTGGCCGCCAAGGAAGGGGCCGACCCGTGGTCCCGCGCGTCCGCCGCCGAGGACCTCGGCGTGGTGCTGGCCGCCGCGGGCGACCGCCAGGAGGCCGTACGCAGCCTCGACCAGGCGCTCGCCGGGTACGAGGAGACCGGGGCGACCAGGGACGCGGCGCGGCTGCGCCGGCGGCTGCGGAGGATGGGCGTAAGGCACCGGCACTGGGCCACCGCGGAGCGGCCGGTCTCCGGCTGGGCGAGCCTGACGGACACCGAGTGCACGGTCTCGCTCCTGGTCACGCAGGGATGGACCAACCGCCAGGTCGCCAACCAGATGTTCATCAGCGTGCACACGGTGGCCTTCCACCTGCGGCAGATCTTCCGCAAGCTCGGGATCGGCTCCCGCGTCGAGCTGACGCGCCTCGCGGTCGAGCAGGGCCGCGACCTGGAACGCCCCGAAGGCCGCTGACCCGGTGGCAGTCCCCTTAGGCGGAGGTGCGGTCGCGATGGAGGGCGAAGGGGGTGGTGAAGGCCGCCCAGACCAGCTTCCCGTGTCCCTCGATCAGCCTCCAGCCCCAGGAACAGCTCAGGCTCTCGACGAGCCGCAGGCCCCGGCCGCTCTCGGCGAAGTAGTCGGCGTCCGTGACAACGGGAGGCTGCTCCTCGGGGTCGAAGACGGCGCAGACCACATGGGAGGCGCGGTGGAGCAGGCGGAGCCGGGTCGGCTCGCCGGCGTGCCGCACGGCGTTGGTGACCAGCTCGGAGACGACCAGTCGCGCGTCGTACGTCAGCTCGTCAAGCCCCCAGTTGTTCAGCGTCGTCACGGTGAAGTCACGGGCGTTCTTGACGGACGCGCCCGTACAGCCGAGAGTGGAAAGCTCCGCGCCGACGGGCTCCCACAGGTTGTCCTCCATCGCGGGCAGCAGCCACCACGGAGCCTCGCCGCGTACTACGCTTCGCCGGCGTGCCAGGTGTGCTGTCATCAAGGTCCTCACTACGTTGGGCCGTACACGCGGTCGGGACATGACGTCGGATGGTCAATCTTTCTTTACGTCGCGTACGGATGCAAGTACAGATGCACGTGCAGATTGCTGTTTTTCTCACGGAATCATGACAATAACTCGCATATAGGTGCTTTTTCGTCGACAGCGCCCTCGGAAAGGGCATCGCACGAGACCTGGTATACGGCCAAGGGCCCGGGATGAGACACTGACGGCTCACTCATCCGAGGCCTCAGGGAGCTCGCATGATCTCGGCGCTCGGGCAGGACGACACGCCAGACGGACATCTCCTCAGTCATTCGCGGGGAGGTCCCACCGCACTCCGGATCGTCCTCGGCGCCCAGCTGCGCCGGCTGCGCACGGCGAGGGGCATCACGCGCGAGCAGGCGGGCGACGCGATCCGCGCCTCCCACGCCAAGATCAGCCGACTGGAGCTCGGCCGGGTCGGCTTCAAGACCCGCGACGTCGCCGACCTGCTCACCCTGTACGGCGTGGTCGAGCCCGACGAGCGCGCCACGTTCCTCTCGCTCGCCCAGCAGGCCAACGCGCCCGGCTGGTGGCACAAGTACAGCGACCTCCTGCCCACCTGGTTCGAGCTGTACGTCGGCCTGGAGGAGGCCGCCTCGGTCATCCGCACGTACGAGATCCAGTTCGTGCCCGGCCTGACGCAGACCGAGGACTACGCCCGCGCGGTCATCATGCTCGGCCACTCCGACGCTTCCCCCGACGAGATCGACCGCCGCGTCTCGCTCAGGATGACCCGGCAGCGACGCATCATCGCGCCCGACGGCCCGAGGCTCTGGGCGCTGGTGGACGAGGCGGCGCTGCGGCGACCGCTCGGCGGCCCGCAGGTCATGCGCGCGCAGGTCGAGTGCCTCCTCGAGCTGGGCGAGCGCCCCGACATCACCATCCAGGTCGTGCCGTTCGGCCACGGCGGTCACGCGGCGGCGGGCGGCCCGTTCACCATCCTGCGGTTCAACGAGCGCGACCTTCCCGACGTCGTGTACATGGAGCAGCTCACCAGCGCCCTCTACCTCGACAAGCGCGAGGAGACCGATCCGTACATGAAGGTCATGGACCGCCTGTGCGTCGAGGCGTCCACCGCGGCGGAGTCCAAGCGGTTCCTCGACGCCCTCCGCAAGGAGATGTGAGCCGTCTCCGAAACCCCTGGCATACAAAGCGGCATGCCGGGGCTGATCGAGGCGGGCGTCGCGGGAAATCGTCATCTCATTGTGAGGGACATCGGTCTCTGCCATGCTTTCGGCCATCAGCGGCAGATGGGCATCTCGCATGGCACGAAAGATCCTGACGTGACCGAGGTCTTCACGCTCGGAGAGGCGCTGGGAGTCATCTCCGCCGACCGTCTCCGCCACGACACGGACGTCCGTCTCGACGTCGCGGGCGCCGAGCTCACCGTCGCCGTGGGCCTCGTCCGGCTGGGCCACTCCGTGACCTGGCTGGGCCGCGTCGGCGCCGACGAGCTGGGCGCCCGGGTGGTCACGGTCCTGCGCGGAGAGGGAGTCGACGTCTCCCATGTGCAGTCGGATCCCGCGGCGCACACCGCTCTGGCGATCAGGCAGCGGCGCGTCGGGCGGGCCGGTCACGTCGTGCACTATCGCGGCGGGTCGGCCGGCTCGCGGCTCGGGCCCGGCGACGTCCCCGCACGAGCCCTCCAGTCGGCCAAGGTCCTGCACGTCACGGGCATCACCCCGGCGCTGAGCGGCACCGCCTGGAGCGCCGCCCACCACGCGATCAAGCTGGCCAAGGACGCCGGCGTGGCCGTCTCGGTCGACGTGAACCACCGATCGCAGCTCTGGATCGACCGCCAGGAGGCCGTCGAGGCGCTCACCGAGCTGGCGACGGGCGCGGACGTGCTGTTCGCGAACCAGGACGAGTTGCAGCTCATCGAGCCGGCGATTGGAACGATCCGTGAGCTGGTGGTCACCCGGGGCGCCAAGGGGGCGAGCGCCACGATCAACGGCATGCGGTACGACGCCCAGGCGGCGCCGGTGACCGTCGTCGACCCTTGGGGGGCGGGGGGCGCGTTCGTCGCCGGTTACCTCAGCGGGCTCCTGGAAGACCTGCACCCGACCGACCGGTTGCGCCGCGGGTCGGCGCTCGCCGCCTTCACGGTCGCCAGCAACAGCCCCTGGCAGGGCCTCCCCACCCGCACGGAGCTGCCCCCGCTCACCTTCTAGACCACTGCCCTACGACGCCGGGAGGCGGCGGACCCGCTTGTTGCCCGGATCGTAGAGCGGCTCGCCGACGATCTCGGCCGTGACCCAGCCTCCGTTGACGCCGACCTCGATCAGGTCGGCGTCCGTAGCCGGCTCGTCGAGCGGCAGGTAGGTGTAGGCGATCGAGCGGTCGACGCGATGGCCGTAGCCTCCGCTGGTCACCCGGGACGCCGGAACGCCGCCGACCCGCACCGGCTCTCCGCCGAGGCAGACCTGCCGGGGGTCGGCGAGCACCAGGCAGCGCAGCGAACGCCGGGGCGCCGCCAGCGCGTCTCGACCGATGAAGTCCTTGTCCCCTTGGACGGCGAAGCCCAGGCCGGCTTCGACGGGTGTCGTCTCAGGTGTGATGTCGAGCCCCCAGACGCGGTACCCCTTCTCCAGCCGCAGCGAGTCGAGCGCGCGATAGCCCGCGGGACGCATGCCGTACGGCAGGCCCGCCTCCATCAGCGCGTCCCACAAGGTCAGGCCGTACTCCGAGGGACAGTAGAGCTCCCACCCGAACTCACCGGCGAAGGTGACCCGCTGCGCCAGGACCGGCACGTGCCCGACGCTGATCTCCCGTGCCCGCATGTAGCCGAAGGTCAGGTCGTCGTCGGTCAGCTCGCCCAGGATGTCGAGGGCCCTCGGCCCCCACAGGCAGTAGCAGGCGTACGCCGAGGTGACGTCCCGCACGTCGAGCCCGTGGCGGCGCAGCCACGCCGCGTCGTGCACGCCGAAGGCCGTACCGGTGACCATGCGGAAGCGATCGGCCGCCAGCCGGGTCACGGTCACGTCCGCCTCGATGCCCCCGCGCTCGTTCAGCATCTGGGTGTAGACGACGGAGCCCACGGGCCGGTCGACGTCGTTGGCGCAGAGGCGCTCGAGGCCCGACAGCCCGGTGATCTCGAGCTTGGAGAACGAGGTCTGGTCGAACAGCCCGGCGGTGTCCCGGGTGGCGAGGCACTCGGCGCGGATCGCGGGCGACCAGAACTTCCCTGCCCAGCCGGCGGGCCGGTGCTCCTCCCCCCAAGGCTCCCCATCCTCGGAGGCCTTCACGGGGACAGGGCCGAACCAGTTGACCCGCTCCCACCCCGCCTTCTCGCCGAACTCGGCGCCCAGCTCGACATGCCGCGCCCAGGCGGGCGACCGGCGCAGCGGGCGGGCGGCCGTACGCTCCTCACCTGGGTAGACCACGTCGTAGTACTTGCTGTAGGAGTCCAGGGCCTTGGCACGGGCCCACCGGGAGCCGCGCGCGTGGGAGCCGAACCTGCGAATGTCCATGCCGAAGACGTCGTACTCCGGCGAGCCGTCCACGATCCACTCGGCCATGACCTTGCCGACGCCGCCGGCCGCCGCGAGCCCGTGGACACAGAACCCGGCCGCCACCCACAGGCCCGCCACCGAGGTCTCCCCCAGCAGGAACTCCCCGTCGGGGGTGAACGCCTCGGGCCCGTGGACCACCTTGCCGAAGCCGGACTCGTCGTCGCCGATGTCCATCCGGGCGAGATCGGGCAGCCGCCGCCCCGCCGACTCCCACGATTCACGAAATTTCGGCATATTGGGGGGGAAGAGGGTCCGTGGCTCGGCCAGAGGCGTGGGGGTGTCCCAGACCTCCGGGGTCCGGATGTACCCGCCCACGAGAATGCCGCCGCCCTCCTCCCGGAAGTACACGATGTTGTCCGGGTCCCGCACGGTGGGCATGGTCGCCGGAACCTCGAACGGCCGCGTCACGACGTACTGGTGCTTGATCGGCACGATCGGCACGTCGACCCCGGCCAGCCGCCCGATCTTCCCCGCCGCCGCCCCGGCCGCGTTCACCACGGTCTCGGTCCTGATGACCTGCTCGCCCACCCGGACGCCGCGTACCCGACCGTCCTGGACGTCCAGGCCGGTCACCTCGACGCCGGTCACGATGCGCACGCCGAGCTTCTCTGCGCCCGCCGCGAGTGCCCGTCCGAGGCTCGCCGGGTCGAGCCAGCCGTCTCCCGGCAGCCAGAGCGCCGCGCGCACGTCGCCGACCTCCAGCAGCGGCAGCATGTCCCGCGCCTCGGCCGCAGAAAGGATCTCCATGTCCAGCCCGTACGTCTCGGCGGCACCCGCCTGGCGCGTCAGCTCCTCGTACCGCTCGGCCGTGGTGGCGAGCCGCAGTCCTCCGACGCCGTGCCAGCCGGGGTCGAGCCCGGTGAGATCGCTCAGCTCGGGATACAGCCCGGCCGAGTACATGATCATGCGAGTCTGGGTCACGGTGGACCTGAGCTGGCCGACGAATCCGGCCGAGTGCCAGGTCGTCCCTTCCGTCAGCTCGTGCCGCTCCAGCAGGATGACGTCAGTCCAGCCGAGTCGTGCCAGGTGGTAGGCGACACTGCATCCGGCGACGCCACCGCCGACCACCACGGCCTGCGCCTCGGCGGGAAGTTTCACCATCGGTACCCCCGTGTAACACCCAGCCCGCAGAATCGGATCAATGGTCTGAAGGTAGACCAAAGGAGGCCCGCGTGCCAGATGTCCTCAGCTCGGCACTCGAACTCGTCACGGCCTGGGCCGGCCGACCCGTCACCCATACCCAGATCAAGGGCGGGCTCAGCCACCGGATCGTCCGGGTGGACACCGAGGCGGGCGACCGCTGGCTGCTGCGGATCCTCGATCCGCGCGTCTCCGCCGCCGGGCTCGGCATCCCGCTCGACCTCGAGATCGTCAACACGACCAGGGCCGCCCAGGCCGGTGTCGGCGCCGACGTGCTCCTGCGACTCCCCGGCGCGGTGCTCCTGGAGTACATCGACGGAGCCACGCTGAACGCGGCGGCCGTACGGGAACCCGCGATGGCGCGGCGCATCGCGCAGGCCTGCCGCCGCCTGCACGCGGGGCCGCGCTTCGCCACCGAATTCTCGATCTTCCGCAAGCTCGACGACCTGCTGGCGCTCTGCCGCGCCCACGCGTTGAAGATCCCCGAGGGGTACGAGGCGTGGCTGCCGGTGGTGGCCGACATCGAGGCGGCGCTGGCCGTACGGCAGCCGCCGGCGGTCCCGTGCCACAACGACCTGCTCCCGGAGAACTTCATCTTCGACGGCTCGGCGGTCCGCATCGTCGACTACCAGCTCTCCGGCAACAACGACCCGGCCTTCGAGCTGGGCGACATCGCCGCCGAGGCGGATTACGACCAAGAACTGGTCAAGCTGTTGACGCGCGCCTACTTCGGGGACGAGGATCCCGCGGCAAGGGTCCAGCTTTATCTGATCATGTCCAATTTCACGTGGACGTTGTGGTTCAGCGTCCATCACGGCCTGCTCGCCGAGCAGGCCGCAGCCGCTGACTTCGACTACGACGCCGAAGCGGCCGACAAGTTCGCCCAAGCCGTGCGGGCCCTCGACGATCCCGGGCTCGGCCTGCTCATCGACGACGTCCGGGGCCGGCGACGGCTCCCCAAGCCCATCCCCCCGCCCGCACCGGCCTGACCCCGGCTCGACGCGCTGCACCCACCCCCCGGTACCACCTGCGGCATAGCACCACCCGCGCCACGCAAGGAGGCCTGATGGCCCAGCAGTCCTACCTCGACGACGACGCCGAGCGCCTGGCAGAACTCGGATACAAGCAGGAACTCTCGCGAAGCTGGAGCGGCTTCTCGAACTTCGCGATCTCGTTCTCGATCATCTCGATCCTGGCCGGATGCTTCACGACCTTCGGCCAGGCATGGAACAACGGCGGTCCGATCGCCATCTCCATCGGCTGGCCGCTGATCTCGGCGTTCATCCTCATCATCGGCTTCTGCATGTCCGAGCTGGTCTCCGCCTACCCCACAGCGGGCGGCATCTACTGGTGGGCCGCCAAGCTGGGCAAGCCCATCCACGGCTGGTTCACCGGCTGGCTCAACCTGATCGGGCTCATCGCGGTCACCGCCTCGGTGGACTACGGCTGCGCGACGTTCCTCAACATCACCATCGGGCGGTTCAGCGACGGCTGGGCGAACGGCGACCCGCTGCGGCAGACGTTCCTGCTGTTCGCGATCATTCTGGTGCTGCACGCGCTGATCAACATCTTCAGCCACCGGCTGATCTCGATCCTGCAGAACATCTCGGTGTGGTGGCACGTGTTCGGCGCGGCCGTTGTCGTCCTCATCCTGATCTTCGGCCCGTCGAAGCACCAGAGCGTCGGCTTCCTGTTCGAGCGGTTCAACAACTCGGGCTTCGGATCCGGCGCCTCGGGGCCGACGTTCTGGCTGTACGTGCTGCCGCTCGGCTTCCTGCTCACGCAGTACACGATCACCGGGTTCGACGCGTGCGCGCACGTGTCGGAGGAGACCCAGGGCGCGGCCATGAGCGCGGCCAAGGGGCTCTGGAAGTCGATCTTCTACTCGGCCATCGGCGGCTGGGTGCTCCTGCTCGCGTTCCTGTTCGCGGCAACGGACGTGGACGCCGTCAACAAGGAAGCCGGGTTCGTCGGCGCCATCTTCACCTCATCGCTCACGCCGAGCCTCGCCACCGTGATCTTCGGCATCTCGACCATCGGGCAGTTCTTCTGTGGCATGAGCTGCGTGACGTCGATGTCCCGCATGACGTACGCGTTCTCCCGTGACGGGGCCGTGCCCGGCTGGCGGCTCTGGTCGCGCATCGACAAGAACAGGACGCCGGTCAACGCGATCATCGCGGGCTGCGTCGTGGCTTTGCTGATCACGATCCCCGCGCTGTACGCTCCCGCGGGCACCACGACGCCGGTGGCCTTCCTCGCCGTCGTGTCGATCGCCGTGATCGGGCTCTACCTGGCGTTCCTCATCCCGATCTGGCTGCGCCTGCGCATGGGCGACCGCTTCCAGCCGGGGCCGTGGACGCTGGGCGGCAAGTACAAGTTGTTCGGCTGGATGGCGGTGATCGAGATCGCCATCATCTCGGTCTACTTCATCCTGCCGATCAGCCCCACCGGCATGCCGGGCAACAAGGACTTCGCCTGGACGTCGGTGAACTACGCGCCGCTCGCGGTCGGGGCCGTGCTTATCGGCATCGCCCTCTGGTGGATGCTGTCGGCACGCCACTGGTTCACCGGGCCTCGCCGCAACGTCGACGAGGTGCTGACCGGCGACTCCGAGCCCGTCATCTGACCTTGTCCCATACGGCTCGCGCGTCGCCGATCCGGGCGGGCGCGGGCCGTACGAAGAGCAGGCCGTACGAAGAGCAGGCCTCAGGAGGCGGAGGACGCCTCGAACGTCTCGCCGACCACCCGGCTGACGCGCTCGAAGGCCGGCGGCTCGGCCAACTCGCGCGCCACCGAGGTCATGTCCACCTCGGGCATGCCGCACGGCACGGCGTAGTGCCAGGGGTTGAGGTCGCCTTCGACGTTGACGGCGAAGCCGTGGCTGGTGACGCCCTGGCTGACACGCATGCCGATCGAGGCGATCTTCCGGCCCGTGCGGCGCGTCCAGACGCCGGTGAGCAGCTCGGAGCCCTCCGGGGTCTCGCGGCGCTCCGCCGGAAGCCCCAGCTTCTCCAGCGCCTCGACCAGACGGAGCTCGACCTCACGGACGTAGTCGACGACACCCTCGTCCGCGCGGAGCTTGACGATCAGATAGCCGACGAGCTGCCCGGGGCCGTGGTAGGTGAGCTGGCCCCCTCGGCCGGTGGGAATGACCGGAATGCCGTATGACGGATCGGGGAGGTGCTCCGCGGAGGTCCGCTTCCCGACCGTGAACACCTGCGGATGGCTGAGCAGCCACAGCGTGTCCGGCTGGTCGTCACGCTGTCGCGCGTCGACCAGCTCGGTCATGCGTTCCATGGCCTTCTCGTAGTCGACGAGGTCGTCCTGGATCAAGGCCAGTCGCCGTGTACGTACGATTCGCTCGCTCACGTCTCCGAGCATACGTCCTACGAATGGACGTTTCGGGCGCGGACCCTCACCAGCCGCGGTGTGTCACCACTGCCCATGAACGGCACGGGCCGGAGCCTTCGGGATGAGGGCCCACATGACCAGATAGATGATGAACTGCGGTCCGGGCAGGACGCAGGAGACAAGGAAAAGCAGGCGCACCATGGTCGGCGCCCATCCCCACTTCTCCGCGATGCCACCACAGACACCAGCGATCATCTTGTGGTCTCTCGATCGATACATAGTGACTCCTCCCCCGGTTCTATTCACCTTGCCCAACGATTCAGTGCCCTGCCCCGTTCCGTGAAAGTCATTCGTCCCCATTCCACCGTGCCAGGCACGCGTTGAACGGGCGGCAAAACCCTTAGGGTGGCAATCCCCTGACGATGGAGAGCAAAAAGTGGACCTCCCAACTCTGCAGACACAGCACCGCCTGCTCGTGCGGCAGAAGGTAACCATGATGGTGAACCGCTACGTGGTGCATCTTGAGCAGCCCGACGGGTCGGAAGGTCCGATGGTGGCCTTCGCCGAGCAGAAGCGGATGGCTTTCAAAGAGCAGGTCACGCTGTACACCGATGACACCCGGCAGTTCGTGCTCGCCGGGTTCAAGGCGCGCAAGGTGCTCGATCTGGGCAGCGGGTACGACGTCTTGGACCACGCCGGGCAGCCGATCGGCTTCTTCAGGAAGGAGTTCGCCGCGTCACTGCTCCGGTCGACGTGGCACTTCCAGCAGCCTGGCATGCCGACCTTCACCGGCCAGGAGCGCAACATCGCGGTGAGCCTCCTGCGCCGGTTCGTCGACTCGTTGTCGTGGCTGCCCTACCACTTCGACTTCGGCGTGGGCGCCCAGATCGCGTTCTCGGTGGACCGCAAATGGGGCCTGCGTGACCGCTACCTCGTGGAGATCCAGGACCCGAGGCTCGACCGGCGCCTGATCATCGCGATGGCCGTCGCCCTGGACGCCCTGCAGTCGCGATGACGTTCAGCAGCAACCAGGCGCCCCATCCGATGATCAGCACGGCCCAGTAGGAGATCAGCCGGTAGATCGCCACCACGGCGGCCGCGGCCACCCCCGTCATCCCCGCGCTGACGAAGGTCGCGGCCATGCCGATCTCGGCGATGCCGAGCCCCCCGGGCACCAGCGCCAGCACCCCCGCGGCCTTCGCCGCGACGTACCCCAGCAGCACCGTGTGCGGCCCGACGGAGACGCCCGTGGCCGCGCACACCGCCGCCAGGCAGGCCACGTCGAGCAGCCAGTTCAGCAGGGCCAGAGCGGGCAGCACGAGACGGTCGCGCCGGGTGAGCGAGATGGCCGCCCGCGCGCCGCGGAGCTGCGCGACCAGGGCGTCCGTACGAGGTCCGCGCCCCGAGAGGAGCCGGGTCAGCCCTCGGGGACGGAACCTCACCAGCAGGGCGACGCCGGCTCCCGCCACCACGAAGACCCACACCGCCGTGACCCGGGTCGCGGGCTCGGCGAGCAGCGCCACCGCGCCGAGCGCGACGAAGGTCATCGTGGAGAACACCGCGCTGAGCAGGAGCGTCGCGGCGATCAGCGGTGTCGTGGCCCCAAGACTGCGAAGCTGCCGGGTCGTGTAGGCCACGCTGAGGACCTGGCCGCCTGGCAGCGAGTTGGACACCGCGTTGCGCGCGTAGGTGACCGCCACGGCACGCTGGAGGGTGAGATGGGCCCCGCCCGCGTTCAGCAGGTACCGGATCAGCCGGGCGAAGGCCGTCATGGACGACCCCTCGGCGACGACGGCGACGACCAGCCAGCCGGGGTGCGCGTCGGTGATCAGGTTCCAGACCTCGCCCGGACTTGGCAGCCGGTCGCGGAACAGCACCACCACGCACACCATGGCCGCGACCACGAGCAGCCGCGTGATCGTCCGCCCGAGGGCCCGGCGGGTGGGGGCCGGGGTCGGCACCGGCGGGGTGTGGGCGGGTGCCACCGCACTCTGACACGCCATCATCGCCTCCTCGTGAGGATCATGACGTTCATCAGCGGGCCGGGCGATTGCCAGATCGCGACAGATACCCGGCCCGATGTTTCCGGTTTCCCGCAACGGCCCGGCGGTCGGCCGGTCGGTGCCCGGGAAAGGTGCGGTCAATTCGACAGCAGCTATCAGATGTTAGCGTCTGCCGTTTGGCGTGGTGCGACCGGCTCGGCGGAACCCCGCCGTCGTACGGGCCGTATTTCACCACCTGTTGACTTCATCAGTGTTGAGTTCAACATAGATGAATTCACCGTGGTTGAATAGGGGTCGATCGGAAGGAGCGCGATGACCGACGAAAGACCCAGGTCAGGCGGTGGCAGGCGTCCCGGATCGACCCAGACCAGGGACGCGATCCTGGTCGCCGCAGCGGAGTCCTTCACCGAGAAGGGCTTCTCCGCCACCACGATCCGGGGCGTGGCCCGTGCCGCCGAGGTCGACCCGGCCCTGGTCATCCACTTCTTCGGCACCAAGGACGGCCTGTTCGACTCGGCCGTCCGCAGCCATGGCATGCCCCTGCGCCAGATCTCCGAGGTGGTCGGCGGCGATCCCGACCGGCTCGGCGAGCGGCTGGTCCGGCGTTACCTGTCGCTCTGGGAGGACCCCGCGACCGGCGCCTGGCTGCACGCGATCCTGCACGCCGTCTCGGCCTCGGAGACGGCCTCGGCCATGCTGAAGGAGTTCATGACCGAGGAGGTGCTCCGCCCCATCGCCAAGGACCTGGGCATGGACAACGCCGAGACCCGCGCCATCCTCGCCGGCTCACATCTGATCGGACTGGGGTTGACGAGATACGTGCTCAAGGTCGAGGCCATCGCGTCGCTCTCGACGGACACGGTCGTCGCCGCCGTCGGCCCCACGCTCCAGCGCTACCTCACCGGCGATCTCCACCTCGGCTGAACCATGCCGGTGCGATTCGTCACCGTAAAGGACGGGCACGCACGTGCGATCCACGACCGTAGACCACAACCCCACAGGCGATGACGATGCCTGTGGATGACGCGCGGGCGAGCGCACTTCCCATCCGGCACGCCCTGCCGGAGCTTCGTGAGGCGCTGGAGAAGGGCGGCGCCGCCGTTCTGACCGCGCCTCCCGGCACGGGCAAGACGACCCTGGTCCCGCTGGTCCTGGCCGGCCTGGACTCCGGCGGCCCCCCGCGCCGGGTGATCGTGGCCGAGCCCCGCCGGATAGCGACTCGCGCGGCGGCCCGGCGCATGGCGTGGATGCTCCGGTCCGAGGTCGGCGAGGAGGTCGGCTTCACCATGCGCGGCGAGCACAGGCCCGGCCGGTACGTCCAGGTCATGACGACCGGCGTGCTCCTCCAGCGGCTGCAGCACGACCCCGAGCTGGAAGGAATCGACGCCGTGCTGCTCGACGAGTGCCACGAGCGGCACCTGGACGCCGACACCGCGCTGGCGTTCCTGCTGGACGTCCGGGAGACTCTCCGGCCCGACCTGCGGCTCGTCGCCACCTCGGCGACCGCCGACGCCGCACCCTGGGCCCGGCTCCTCGGGGACGCGCCCGTCGTCCACGCCTCCGGCACGACGCATCCGGTCGAGGTCGTCTGGGCGCCTCCGGCCAAGCCCGTGAGCCCGGCCCACGGCATGCGCGTCGATCCCGCGCTGCTCACCCACGTCGCCTTGGTCGTACGCCGTGCCCTGGAGGAGCGTGCCGGAGACGTGCTCTGCTTCCTGCCGGGGGTCGGTGAGATCGCGAGAGTCGCAGGCGCGCTCACGGGGCTGGCGGACACCGACGTCCTCCAGGTCCACGGCAGGGCCGACACGCTCGACGCGGTGCTGTCGCCCGGCCCGCGCAGGAGGGTGATCCTCGCGACGTCTGTGGCCGAGTCCAGCCTGACCGTTCCCGGCGTCCGGGTGGTCGTGGACTCCGGGCTGGCCCGCGAGCCGCGTACCGACCACGGGCGGGGCCTTGGCTCGCTCACCACCGTGCGGGTGTCGAAGGCGTCGGCCGACCAGCGGGCCGGACGCTCCGGACGCGAGGCCCCGGGGACCGTCTACCGGTGCTGGGCGGCCGCCGAGCACAGCCGGCTGCCCGACCACGCCCAGCCGGAGATCGCGCTGGCCGACCTGACGGGGTTCGCCCTCCAAGCGGCGTGCTGGGGTACGCCGGACGCCTCCACGCTGGCGTTGCTCGACCCGCCGCCCGTCGCCTCCATGGCCGTGGCGACCCGCACGCTGCACGCGCTGGGCGCGCTCTCGAACGGGCGCGTCACCGAGCGGGGACGCCGGATGGCCGGGATCGGCGTCCACCCCCGGCTCGCCCGTGCGCTGCTCGACGGACCCGAGTCGGCCGCCGAGGTGGTGGCCCTGCTGTCCGGCGATCTTCCCCGTTCCGCGCCTGACGACCTGGTGGCGGTCTGGCGCGAGGCCCGCCGCAGCGGTTCACGCGACTGGCGAAGAGAAACCCGCCGCCTCACCGAGTCCGTACGCGACCGCAAGGGGACCGGGCGTGGCACCGACCACGGCCGCAGTGACGACGCGGTGGCCGGGCTGGTCGTGGCGCTGGCCTATCCGGAGCGGGTGGCGCGGCGACGTTCCGACGGATACCTGATGGTCTCGGGCACGGCCGCGACGCTGCCCCGCGACTCCCGGCTGGCCTCGGCGGAGTGGCTGGCCATCGCGGTCGCCGACCGTCCGACCGGCTCCGCCTCCGCCCGGGTACGGCAGGCCGTCGTCATCGACGAGGACATCGCGAGGGAGGCCGCCGGGCAGTTCCACCAGGTGGAGGAGGAGATCCGCTGGGAGGGCGACGTGGTGGCCAGGCGGGTGGAACGCCTGGGCGCGGTCGAGCTGTCATCCACTCCGCTTCGCGACGCCGACGTCAGCGCCGCGATCCTGGCCGGCCTGCGGCGGGAAGGGCTCTCCCTGCTCCGCTGGACGCCGGAGGCCGTGGCGCTGCGCGAGCGCATGGCGTTCTGCCACCGCGTGCTCGGCGAGCCGTGGCCGGACGTGTCAGACGACGGGCTGATCGGCGCCGCCGAGAGATGGCTGAACCTGCCCCGCCTGCGCCGCCGCTCCGACCTGGGACGGGTCGACGTCACCTCGGCACTCAAGCGTCTGCTGACGTGGCAGCTCCGGCTGGACGAGGTCGCACCGGAGCGGATCACGGTGCCCACGGGGTCGCGGATCCGGGTGGACTACTCCGGTGACCAGCCGGTGCTGGCGGCCAAGCTCCAGGAGCTGTTCGGCTGGGAGGCGACGCCCCGGATCGCCGGAGTGCCGCTGGTGATCCACCTGCTGTCCCCGGCGGGAAGGCCGGCAGCCGTCACCGCGGACCTGGCGTCCTTCTGGCGTGAGGGCTACCGCGCGGTGCGCGCCGAGCTGCGAGGTCGCTACCCGAAGCATCCCTGGCCAGAAGACCCCCTCGCCGCCTCCCCGACCCGCGGGATCAACCGGCGCAAGCCCGGTTGATCCCACGACCCGGTTGCTCACCGCACGTCGCCGTCCCGGCAAGGAGCAACGCGTTCCCAACCCGCCGGGGGCAGGGGTGGATGAGCGTCAGATGCCGATTGGGTGCCAGATGGTTTTGGTCTCCAGGAATTTCGTCATGCGGTCGAGGGTGGGTTGGGCTTGCCAGTCGGTTTTGCCTGGCGGGCGCAGGACGCGCTTGAGGTTCTCGGCGGCGTCCTGCTCGCAGGAGACCGCCAGTTCATCGGGGCAGCCCGTCAGGTCGACCGCGTTGACGTCCATGTGGGACGACAGCCACGGCGCGAGCTCGGCGACCTTGCCCGTCAGCAGGTTCACCACGCCGCCCGGCAGGTCGGACGTGGCAAGGACCTCGGCCAGGGTGATCGAGGGGAGCGGCGCGCGCTCCGAGGCCACCACCACGCAGGTGTTGCCCGTGACGATCACCGGGGCGATCACCGAGATCAGGCCGAGGAGCGGCCCCTCCTGGGGCGCCACGACGGCGACGACACCGGTCGGCTCTGAGGTGGACAGGTTGAAGTAGGGCCCGGCGACGGGGTTCGCCGCTCCCTGGATCGCGCCGATCTTGTCCGACCAGCCCGCGTACCAGACCAGACGGTCGACGGTGGCGTCGGCCAGCTCGCCTGCCCTGCGCGCCGACACCCCGTCGGCGTCGACCAGCTCGGCGACGAACTGGGCGCGGCGGCCCTCGAGCATCTCGGCGACGCGGTAGAGGATCTGCCCCCGGTTGTAGGCGGTCGCGCCGGACCAGCCGGGGAACGCCTTACGGGCGGCGGTCACCGCGTCGCGGGCGTCCTTGCGCGAGGCGCGGGAGGCGTTGGCGAGGAAGTCGCCCTTGGAGGAGGTCACGACGTAGGACCTTCCGCTCTCCGAACGCGGGAACGCCCCGCCGATGTACAGCTTGTACGTCTTGCGTACGGTGAGCCTGCTGGGCTCAGTCATCGCCTCTCCAGGTCATCTCTTCAGGCGAGAGCCGTGCCGGCACGAAGACCTGGCAGCAGCGGCTCACCCCGCAGCGGTGGGCGAACCAGCCCTGGCGGGCCGTCGTGGTCGTACGTCCACCCCGGGCGTAGGCGCGTCCACGGGTGATCTGCGCGCGGCGGGCCCGGCGGGGCCCTTGGCGGTGCTCACATGGCTCAGACATCGAGATACGCCTCCAGTCCATGCCGGCCGCCTTCACGGCCATATCCGGACTCCTTGTAGCCGCCGAACGGCGACGTGGGGTCGAAGCGGTTGAAGGTGTTGGCCCAGACGACGCCGGCGCGGAGCTTGTCCGCCATCCACAGGATGCGGGAGCCCTTCTCGGTCCACACGCCCGCGGACAGGCCGTACGGGCTGTTGTTGGCCTTCTCGACGGCCTCGGCCGGCGTGCGGAAGGTGAGGACCGACAGCACCGGGCCGAAGATCTCCTCCCGGGCGATCCGGTGGGACTGGGCGACGCCGGTGAAGAGGGTCGGCGGGAACCAGAAGCCCTTGTCCGGGATCGGGCACGACGGCGACCAGCGCTCGGCGCCCTCCTGCTCGCCCGCCTCGCTCAGCGACTTGATCTTCGCGAGCTGGGCGGCCGAGTTGATCGCGCCGATGTCGGTGTTCTTGTCGAGCGGGTCGCCGAGCCGCAGCGTGGAAAGGCGCCGCTTGAGTGCGTCGAGCAGCTCGGTCTCGATCGACTCCTGCACCAGCAGCCGGGAGCCCGCGCAGCAGACATGGCCCTGGTTGAAGAAGATGCCGTTGACGATGCCCTCGACGGCCTGGTCGAGCGCGGCGTCGTCGAACACGATGTTCGCGGCCTTGCCGCCCAGCTCGAGGGTGAGCTTCTTGCGCGACCCCGCCACCGAGCGGGCGATCATGCGACCGACCTCGGTGGAGCCTGTGAAGGCCACCTTGTTGACGTCGGGGTGGTCGACCAGCGCCTGGCCGGTGGCTCCCGCCCCGGTGACGATGTTGACCACGCCGGGAGGCAGGTCCGCCTGGCGGCAGATGTCGGCGAACGCCAGCGCGGTCAGCGGGGTGGTCTCGGCCGGCTTGAGCACCACGGTGTTACCGCAGGCCAGAGCGGGTGCGATCTTCCAGGCAAGCATGAGCAGCGGGAAGTTCCACGGGATGACCTGGGCGGCCACCCCGAGCGGCCGGGGATCCGCGCCGAGCCCGGCGTACCCGAGCTTGTCGGCCCAGCCGGCGTAGTAGAAGAAGTGAGCCGCGACGAGGGGAAGGTCGACGTCGCGCGACTCACGGATCGGCTTGCCGTTGTCCAGGGACTCGAGCACGGCCAGCTCGCGGGCGCGCTCCTGGATGATGCGGGCGATCCGGAAAAGGTACTTGGCGCGCTCGCTGCCCGGGAGCCGCCCCCAGACCGACTCGTACGCCTTGCGCGCCGCGGAGACGGCCCGGTCGACGTCGGCCTCGCTGGCGAGGGAGAACTCCGCGAGCACCTCTTCGCTCGCCGGGTTGATGGTCTTGTCGCGCTCATCGCCCAGGGAGTCGACCCACTCGCCGTTGACGAACAGGCCGTAGGACGGCCGGATGTCGACGAGGTCGCGCGACTCGGGCGCCGGTGCGTATTCGAACATGGGGCCCGCCTCAGTCAAGGGTGAAGTAGTCAGGGCCGGCGTAGCGCCCGGTGGCCATCTTCTGACGCTGCATCAGCAGATCGTTCAGCACGCTGGACGCGCCCAGGCGGAACCAGTCGGCGTGCAGCCAGTCGGCCCCGGCGGTCTCGTTGACCAGCACGAGATACTTGATGGCGTCCTTGGTGGTGCGGATGCCGCCCGCGGGTTTGACGCCCACCATGCGCCCGGTCTGGGAGCGGAAGTCGCGTACGGCCTCGAGCATCACCAGCGTGACGGGCAGGGTGGCCGCCGGGGAGATCTTGCCGGTGGAGGTCTTGATGAAGTCGGCCCCGGCCAGCATCGCCAGCCAGGACGCCCGCCGCACGTTGTCGTACGTCGCGAGCTCGCCGGTTTCCAGGATCACCTTGAGGTGGGCGTCGCCCTTGCCTGTCGCGCCCTCGTCGCGTGCGCAGGCGGCCTTGATCGCGACGATCTCCTCGAAGATCTTCTGGTAGTCGCCGGACAGGAACGCGCCTCGGTCGATCACCATGTCGATCTCGTCGGCGCCGGCCGCGACCGCCAGCGTGGTCTCCTCCACCTTCACCCCGAGAGAGGATCTGCCGCTGGGAAAGGCGGTGGCGACGCTCGCCACCCGCACGCCGGACCGCCCGAGCGCCTGTACGGCCTGGGCGACCAGGTCGGGATACACGCAGACGGCGGCCACCTTCGGTACGGAGGGGTCGCCGGGGTCGGGCTGGACGGCCTTGGCGCACATCGCGCGCACCTTGCCGGCGGTGTCCGCCCCTTCCAGGGTGGTCAGGTCGACCATGGAGATGGCCAGGTCGATGGCCTGGGCCTTGGCGGTCGTCTTGATGGAACGGGTGCCCAGCATCGTGGTGCGCTGATCGGCGCCCACACCATCGACGCCGGGCAGGCCGTGCAGAAATGCCCGCAGGGTCGCGTTCGATGACGCGATCCCCGCGAGCGAAGTCGTCAGTGTTGACACCTCACCAGCATCGCCGACCAGCGTGATTGTTCCAAACCGGGCCATCAGCTGAGAGGAACTACGACATTTCGGCAAATATCGCCCACAGCCACTGGCCGGGACCGCTCGCCTAGGCACCGCTCGCCCGCGTCTAAGGCACAATCCGGGGGCCGTAGGTAGTCCTGGGCCTGAGGCCGTCCAGGAGATAAGGCATACGCCCGATGTGGGAGAGGGCGCCTTAGGCGGAGTCTTGGGTTATCAGAAAAAACGACCTCAAGGAGATTCCGAAATGGCTCCCGAGATTCACTACCAGCTCATCCTCAACCGAGTGGCCGAGCTGCACGCAGAGGCCAGCAACCACCGCCGTGCCAGCCAGGCCATCGAAGGGAAGAAGGCCCAGGGCCGTGCCCCGCAGCAGCGTCTGCGCGCGGCCTTCGGCAAGCTCCGCACCGCGTGATCACCAGAGGTGACGCTCGCCCCGCCGACGGGCGAAGCGAGGCGCGACGAGAGAAACCCAGCACGGCGACGCCCGGCCGGAGCCTGTCTCCCGGCCGGGCATGCCGCCCCCCGTAGAACGCTCAGAGGACGTATCGCGGCAGCTCAGGACTCCCCCAACCCCTTAGGCCTACGTATAAACCAGGCGAACGACGGCATAGGTCATGACATGCTTGCAGACATGGTGGGTCGGATGGTGAGTCCCGTTTTCGTGGGGCGGGAAGCCGAGCTGGGAACACTGTCCGAGGCCTTCGAGCAGGCACGCAAGCAGGCAGCGTCCGCAGTGCTCCTCGGAGGCGAGGCCGGCGGGGGCAAGACCCGCCTGGTGACCCGCTTCGCCGAGGAAGCCGCCTGCACGGGGGCGCACGTGCTCGTCGGCGGATGCGTGGAGCTGTCCACCGAGGGCCTCGCCTACGCCCCCTTCACCGCGGCCCTCCGCCAGCTCGTCAAGGAGATGGGCGCCACCGAGGTCGCCGCGCTGCTCCCGGACGGCGCGGCCCGCGACCTCGCGAGGCTGCTGCCCGAGTTCGGGGAGCCGAGCGGCGACAAGGAGACCGAGACGGGCAGGGCCCGGCTGTTCGAGCAGTTCCTCACACTGCTGGAACGCCTCGCCGAGCGCCGCCCGGTGATCCTGGTCATCGAGGACGTTCACTGGGCCGACCGGTCGAGCCGCGACCTGATCGCCTTCCTCAGCCGCAACCTCAGGACCGCGCCGGTCCTCGTGATCATGACTTACCGCTCGGACGAGCTGCACCGCCAGCATCCGCTGCGCCCGGTGCTCGCCGAGCTGGGCCGGGTCGACGGCGTCGTGCGGCTCGACCTGCCTCGCCTCAGCGAGAGCGAGGTCGCCGCGCAGATCGCCGGCATCCGGGGAGACGTGCCCGAGTTCGCCCTGGTCAAGAAGGTCTACCAGCGCAGCGAGGGCATCCCGCTGTTCGTCGAGGCGCTGATGGAGCGCGACGACGACTGCAGCGTGCCCGAGTCCCTCCAGGACCTGATCATCAGTTCGGTCGAGCGGCTGCCCGAGGAGACCCAGCATGTGCTCCGCATCGCGGCGGCTGGCGGCAACCGCGTCGGCCACGAACTGCTGGCGGCGGTCACCGACCTGTCGGACGTCGACCTCGAGAACGCCCTCCGCCCCGCCATCGCCCGCAACGTCATCCAGGTGGCCGACGGGCGGGCGTACGTCTTCCGGCACTCGCTTATCCGCGAGGCCGTGCACGACGAGATGCTGCCCGGCGAGCACAACCGCATCCACGCCCGGTTCGCCGAGGAGATCGACCGCGACCGCAAGCTCGTACCACCGGGGCGGGCAGCCATCGAGATCGCCCACCACTGGTACTCCGCGCGCGACAACCTCTGGGCGCTCATCTCCGCGTGGGAGGCATCGGGCAAGGCCGCCAACGCCTTCGCCTACACCGAGCAGATCCAGCTCCTCGAACGGGTGCTCTCGCTCTGGGACAGGGTGCCGGACGCCTCCGAACGGATCGGCGTGGACCACACCACAGTCCTGGAGCTGGCCTCGGAGGCGGCCGTCATCAGCGGCGACACCGATCGCGGCCTGAAGTTCGTGAAGGGCGCCCTGGCCGAGCTGGACGAGAACACCCATGCGGAGCGCGTCGCCCAGCTCCTCGTCCGCCGGGCCCAGCTCAAGATCGACAAGGGCAGGCGGGGCGGCCTCGACGACCTGCGCTACGCGGAACGGCTGGTGACGTCCCCCAGCGCGGCCCGCGCCCAGGTCCTCGCGAGGCTCGGCTCCTTCCTGATGTTCACTCACCAGACGGTCGAGGGCAGCGACCTCACCCGGGAGGCGCTCGGCATCGCCCGCGACATCGGGGACGAGTGCCTCGAAGCCGACCTGCTGACCAACCTGGCGCTCGGGCAGTCGCTCGCCGGCGACCTCGAGGCGACGCTGCTCACCAACGAGCGCGCCATGGAGATCGGCAAGAGCCTCGGCTCGGGACGCATCGTGCTGCGCGCCATGTCCAACAACGTGGACACGCTGAACAACCTCGGCCGTTCCGAGCAGGCCGTGGCGCTCGCCCTCGAAGGCGAGGCGATGGCCAAGCAGTACGGCCGCTACCGCGTTTCGGGAGCGTTCACGGCCAACAACCGCGCCGAGGCCCTGGAGGCGCTCGGCCGCTGGGACGAGGCGCTCGAGGTGATCGAGCACGCCCTGGCCATGGAACCGATCCCGAGGACGCGCGGGCACCTCATGCGCGTGCGGGGAGAGATCGCGGCCGGCCGGGGGGAGACCGAGCTTCTGGAGCGCGTTCTCGGCGAGGTCGGCGCCCTGCACGGCGAGCCTGACGAGTACGCCCAGGAGTGGATGATCAACCTCCGGCTCCGGGTCGAGCTGCACCTGCTCCACGGCAGGCCCGTCGACGCCCTCAAGGCGATCGAGGAGCTGCTGCCGGCGTCCGGGAACAAGCACTCCAGCAAGGCGATGCTCGGCTGGAGGGCCATGGCGCAGGCCCGCGTGGCCTGCGACGCGGCCGCCGTCGCCGCTCCGGAGTTCGCTCGCGAGGTGTGGGCCAAGACGGAGGCGCTGGCCGGCACCATGACCTGCGACGGCCCGGTGGCCGACGCCTACCGGCTGATGAGCTCCGGTGACTTCGACGCGGCCGCCGCCGCCTGGGATCGCCTCGGACGGCCTTACCCCCGCGCCAGGTCGCTCACGCAGGCCGCCGCGGTGGCCGCGAAGGCCGGTGACCGCGAGGAGGCCTCCGAACGGCTGCGGGAGGCGTACGCGATCGCGGAGACACTCGGCGCCCGCCCGCTCCTCACCGAGATCGAGGCCCTGGGACGCCGTGTCGGAGCCGTTCTGACCGAGGCCCCCGGTGTGACGGCCGTCGCGGTCGCCGACCTCACGCCCCGGGAGCTGGAGGTGCTCCGGCTGGTGGCCCTTGGCCGCTCGAACCGGGACATCGCGGCCGAGCTGTTCATCTCGGCCAAGACGGTCAGCGTGCACGTCTCCAACATCCTCGGCAAGCTCGGCGTCTCCACCCGTGGCGAGGCCGCCGCCGCGGCGTACCGCCTGTCGCTCCTCGGCTGACCTTTTCACCCGTACGTGCCCCGCCGCAGGTGGTCCGCTACGGCGCCGCGCCTTCGTGGTCTTCGGCGTGCTGCGCGTTCATGTGGGACCACCTGAGCGGTTCAGAGGCGGAGTCCGACCATCACGGGCTCGTTGACGAGGGTGACCCCGAACTTCGCCTCCACGCCTTCCATGACCTCCCTGGCCAGCGCCAGCAGATCGGCCGCCGTCGCGGCGAGCCCGGACGAACCGCTGGGCGCAGGCCCTTCGGGATCGGCCGGGAAGCCGGTGACCCCGAGGCCGCCGGGATTGGTCAGCGCGAGCGTGTGCTTGGTGGAGATGCGTGCCGGGCCGCGACGGTATCCCTTGGGGAAACCCGCGTGCTCGATCAGCCACGCGGCGGGCACCTTGACCGCGCCGCCTGGCATGTCCCAGCGGGGGAAGCCCGGAGCCCGGCGCTCCAGCTCGGCGGCCTCCGGGCCGTCCAGGATGGGGTTGGTGAAGAACGAGCCGGCGCTGCACGTGTCGGGGTCGGCGGCGTCGAGGACCATGCCCTTGCCGCGGCGCAGGTGCAGCACGGCCGTACGGGCCTCGTGCAGGGATACCCTGTCGCCGATCTCCACGCCGAGCCTCGTCGCCAGCTCCTTGTACGCCACCGGTCCTGACTTATCGGACTTTTCCAGGGTGTAGGTGACGGACACCACGAGATAGCGCGCCAGGTCCGCCTTGAAGGCGCTGTGCCGGTAGGCGAAGCCGCACTGCTCCGCGTCGAGATCGAGCAGCTCCCCCGCCTGCCGGTCGTAGACCCGCACGCCGGCGACCGTCTGCGAGACGTCCTGCCCGTACGCGCCGACGTTCTGGATCGGGGTCGACCCCACCAGGCCGGGGATGCCGGACAGGCACTCGACCCCCGACCAGCCCTCCGCCACGGCGCGGGCCACCAGGACGTCCCAGTCCTCCCCCGCCTGCGCGGTCACCACGACACGGCCCCCGTCGTGGCGGACGTCGACCCCGCGCGAGGACACCCGGACCACCAGGCCGTCGAAGCCCTCGTCGGAGACCACGAGGTTGCTGCCGCCCCCGAGGACCAGCACGGGCTCACCGGCGCCGTCGGCCTCCGCGACCAGCTCGACGAGCTCCTCACCCGTACGCGCCTCCACGAAGGCACGGGCGGCCCCGCCCACTCTCAACGTGGTGTACGGGGCGAGCCGAACACCTGCCACACGGTCAGCCATGCACCTTCTCCAGCACCAGCGATCCGGCGCGCGAACGCCGCGCACCGGCTCTCAGCCTAGACCGAGCCGCCACCGGCACCCGGCCGGAGCCGGCGCGGACTGCCCCCGTGCCCACCGGTCAAGGAGGCATTCAGGCGAGGCGGACCGTCGCCTTCGCCCTGGAGAGAACCCGGGAGTCTCCGGACCTGGCCGTCAGCGCGATGACCACGCGGTTGTCGTCCAGCTTGCCCTCGACGACGCCGCTCACCGTGATCACGGCGCCTTCGTCGTTGTCGGGGACGACCACCATGGACGAGAACCGGACGCCGTAGTCGAGGACCGCTCCGGGGTCGCCGGCCCAGTCGGTGACGAACCGCCCGGCCTCGGCCATCGTGAACATGCCGTGCGCGATCACGTCCGGCAGGCCGACTGCCTTGGCGTGCCGCTCGTTCCAGTGGATCGGGTTGAAGTCACCGGAGGCTCCGGCGTACATCACGAGGTTGACGCGGTGAACGGGATAGTCGACGGCCGGGATCTCCTGGCCGACCTCGACCTCGTCGTACTTCACGGTCGCGGTCATGGTTACGCCGCCCCTCCACGCTCGATGATCACGTTGTACGTCGTGCAGACCGGCTCGCCCTCGACGGTGGAGACCTCGCTGGTGATCGTCAGGAGCTCGTTGCGGCCGACGCTGCGGATCTCGGTGATCGTCGAGGTGCACAGCAGCTGGTCCCCGGCGTGGATGGGGCGGGTGTACGCGAACCGCTGCTCGCCGTGGACGACCATGGCGAAGTCGAGGCCCAGCTCTGGGTCGGCCAGCGCCTCACCGGCGCCCGAGAGGCTGAACACGATGGGGAAGGTCGGCGGTGCGACGACGTCGGGGTGACCCGCGGCCCTGGCGGCCTCGGGGTCGCGGTAGATCGGGTTGTGGTCGCCGATCGCGGCCGCGAACTCCCTGATCTTGACGCGGCACACCTCGTACGAGGTGGACGCCGGGTATGTCCGTCCGACGAAATCACGGTTCAAAGCCATCGTGCCGGTGCCCTTTCGGAACGCAGAGCTGACGAGCCCGACGGTAACAGAACAAGGTTCGGCCGTTTGTGACGGATCGCTGATCCAGTACGGCCGGCGCCCCTCCGCCGGTTATGGAGAACGCTAGCCCGCCGCGTTCACGAACACGCGGAGGCGGTTATCGCCATCGCGATATCCCGGTCATGAGCAGCTTTTCCGGACGCGACAAACCGGCGCTCTCTCGGAGAACGCCGGTCGCGCGTGAGAATGCCAGAAGTGCTGAAGGTGCCCGGCCCCTGGGCAGCCGCCCCGCCTCGTCGACGTGGCGGGCGATGCCTAGCGCGTCTCGCGGTGAGCGCGGTGGCCCTTGCAGTTGGGGCAGTACTTCTTCAGCTCAAGCCGGTCCGGGTCGTTACGCCGGTTCTTCCGCGTGATGTAGTTGCGGTGCTTGCACTCCTGGCAGGCCAGCGTGATCTTCGGCCTAACGTCGGTGGCAGCCACGTGGGAGTGCCTTTCTACGTTTGGAACACATGGACAACCCGAACCCGGTCGCCCCTTTACAGGGTGACCCGGCAGGGTAGTAGCGGAGGCCGGACTTGAACCGGCGACACAGCGATTATGAGCCGCTTGCTCTGCCTGACTGAGCTACTCCGCCTCAGGACCGGCGAACTCCGACCGGCCTCGAAAGGATACCCGACCTGTACGACGATCGCGCACCCACGGCGGCGTGCCCGATCCAGGCTAGGTGCTCCCAGTATGCCTGATCGCTGGGCCCCCACACTTCCCCTTTTTACAGGCGGGCTGGTGAGCACGTCTGATACCCACAAGCGAAAAGCCCCACCCAGTATTCCGGGAGAGGGCATTTACGCTGTCGAGCCCCTTTACGGAATCGAACCGTAGACCTTCTCCTTACCATGGAGACGCTCTGCCGACTGAGCTAAAGGGGCCGGTCTCGCCGGCGTTCCGTCTTACCGGACCGCGCTGCGGACAGGTGTAACCATACACGGACCCCGCGACCGATGCGAATCAGAACGCCCATCCCGGAACCTCCTCCGGGACGAGCACCGGGGGGCCACTCGCGGACGGTGGATCTAGCGGAAGGCCTCCTGCCGCCGGCGCCCGGAGCCGCCGCCGAACGGCAGAGTGATCACTTCACAGAGATCGGCGAGGTCCACGAACCGGCGGAGCTCATCGACGGTGAAGCAGTCGGCCACCAGCTCGCCATGCCGCCGCAGGCGGAGCACCTGACGATCACCGCGCATGGCGGCTGTGACCTCGTAGCCGTGCGGCCCGACCCAGCGCGTTTCCATAGCGGCACAGAGTATGCCTGAACATCATCGGTTTCTGGAAATGCCAGAAATCGCTATGTCACCAACACCCTCACCAGTGACAGAGCTGGGACGCGTGATCACCGGTAGGCGTCCGTGAGGGCGTTCAACCTGGCGAGCATCCGGCCCAGCAGCCGCACGTCCTCCTCCGGCCAGGTGCCGAGCATCGCGTGGAAGCGCCTCTGGCGGGCCGAGCGCGCGCGGTCGAGCCTCAGCCGTCCCTCGTCGGTGAGGCCGAGCAGGTGGGCGCGGCCGTCGAGCGGGTCGGGCTCGCGCCCGACCAGCCCGAGCTCCTCCAGCACCTTCAGCTGGCGGCTGATCGTCGCCTTGCCGACGCCGAAGTAGGCGGCCAGATCGCTGGAGCGAGCCGGAGCGGCCTCCCCGATGCGCACCAGGATGCTGTAGGCGCCGGGCTCCAGCTCGGGGTGCACCTCACGCCCCATCTCGGCGGACAGCGCGCGGGAGCGCCGGAAGAGGACGCCGAGCTGGTGCTCGACGGCGCAGTACGGTTCGTACTCTTCGACGGGCACAACCTGGTCGACGGGTGCCGCCGCCTGTGTCTCGGACATCGTGCCGCCTCCCCCTTCCTCCAGTGTCAACGTTCGTACGACCATCACGACCCCGGCCCCCCGGCGACGCTCTCAAGGAGCGCGAAGGATCAGTCCTGGGAAGAGGGTTCCCCCTGGATGGCCTGGATGTCCAGCTCCACCTTCAGAGTGGCCCCGATGAGCGAGATGCCGGCCTGCACCACCTGGTTGTACGTCATGGCGTAGTCCTCGCGGCTCAGCTCCGTGACGGCGCGGAAGGCCGCCCGCAGGCCGCCCCACGGGTCCGGGCTCGTGCCGAGGTAGGACAGGTCGAGATCCACCGGACGGGTGATGCCGCTCAGCGTCAGGACGCCGTGCACGATCCACCGGCCCGGGCCGGTGGCGGTCAGCCCGGTGCTCCGGTAGGAGATCACCGGGTGCGGCCCCACGTCCAGGAAGTCCGCCGAGCGCAGATGATCGTCGCGCGTCTTGTTGCCGGTGTCGATCGACGTCGCGTCGATCTCGGCGACGACGGACGACTCCTCGGCCGTCGCGCCGATGTCGATGCGCCCGGCGAACTCGGAGAATCGCCCCTGCACGCTGGACAGCCCGAGATGCTGCGCGGTCGCGGCGACCTTCGAGTGGGCCGGGTCGATGGTCCACACGCCGGGCGGCGGCAGTTCGACGCCGCCTTGCCGGGCGAGCACGAGCGCGCCCAGCTCGGCGGTGCCCGACGCGGTGGCGATCGCCGTCGAGGCCACAGGCGCGTAGCCGACCGCTGTGACCACGACGGTGTAGACCCCGGAGGGCAACGGCGGCGTCATGACGGCGCCGTCGGTGTCCGCCTCCGTCCGTACGACCTGGTGGCCGGACATGTCGGTCACGGTGACGATCGCGTGCCGCACCGCCCAGCCGTCCTTCGTACGCACCACGGCGTGCAGGCCGCGTCGCCCCGTCGATGTGCTGTACATGGCGCTCTCTCCGGTCATTCCGGGTGCCCCAGCCACACGTCGTGCGAGTCGTCGTCCTGCCCCGCGAGGTTGATCCCGCTCGCCACGGGCGGGTACCCGGTCGCGATGACGGTGTACTGGCCGCCCGTGAGGTCGGCGAAGGCGTACTCCCCGTCCTCGCCGGTGGTTGCGGAGCCGATGACATTCCCCGCGCCGTCGAGCAGCGTGACACGGGCGTCGGCGAGCGGGCCGCCGTTCCTGACGCGGACCGTGCCCCTGACCCGGACGCCGGGCAGCAGCTCGACGTCCTGCCTGGTCTGACCGGTCCCGACCTCGACGGGCACCGCCGCGGGACGGTGCCCCGGCGCGCTGACGGCGAGGGTGTAGCTCCCCGCGACGACGCCCGCGAAGCCGAAGACGCCGTCGGCGGCCGTCGTGCCGGTGGTGACGACCTCCCCGCGCACGTCCGTCACGATGACCATCGCGTGGGCCACGGGCCCGCCCTCCGGGTCGCGCACGGTGCCGGTGAGCTTGCCGGAGCCGGCCAGTACGAGGTCGAAGTCCAGCGGCTGGTCACCGACGGCCAGCGTGGCCACCTGCGGGTCGTGCTCGCTGGCGGAGGCGATGAGGACGTACGTGCCGCTGCCGGGCGTCCACAGGCTGTACCCGCCGTCGGGCTGGGCGACCGCGCGCCCGAGTTGGTGGCCGCGTACGTCGATCAGGGTGAGGGTGGCGTGGCTCACCGGTGTGCCGTCGGCGCCCCGGATGAAGCCGCGGATCCCGCTGCCGCCCTGGGCGTCATCGGTGCCCGCCGAGCCGAACGCCGCCGGCTGGAACCGCGACTGAGCGGCCTGCTGGGCCTGTGGCTGTGCGGGGGTGAACCCGTTGAACCCGGATTGAGCGCTCGCGAACCCGTTGAACTCCGTCTCCGCGCGCGGGCCGGTGGCGGCGCCCACGGAGACCAGCTCCTGGGTGTCCCGGTGGGCGTGGCGACCGGCCACCGCGCCGTTCAGCGCCGGGACGTCATCGTCGACGCCCGAACGCATCTGCTCGGCGCTGGCCGTGCGCAGCGGGATCTCCTTGATGAACAGGATCGCGATCAGTGCGAGAAGCGCGCACGGCGCCGCGTACAGGAAGACGTCGCCGACGCCGTGGCCGTACGCGCTCTCGACGACCGTCCGTACGGGGGCGGGGAGATCGGACAGCCGGGGAACCGAGCCGTTGCTCAGAGTGCTGTGCAGACCGAGCTTGGCCAGGCCCTCGTCCAGGTACTGGATGACCCGGTGGCCCAGCACCGCGCCGAGTGCCCCGACGCCGAGCGCGCCGCCGAGCGTGCGGAAGAACGCGACGACCGAGCTGGCCGCTCCGAGCTCCTCGGGCCTGACCTGGTTCTGGACGGACAGCACCAGGTTCTGCATGGTCATGCCCACGCCGACGCCGATGCTGAACATGTAGATCGCCATGAGCCAGTAGGCGGTGTCGTACCGCAGCGCGCCCATGAGCCCGAACCCGGCGGTGAGGAGCACGCCGCCGATGACCAGGATGATCTTCCATCGTCCGGTACGGGTGATGATCTGCCCGGCGGCGGTCGACGAGATCGCCAGGCCGAGGATCATCGGCAGGGTCATGACACCCGCCATCGTCGGCGTCTCGCCACGGGCCAGCTGGAAGTACTGGCTGAGGAACGTCGTCGCGCCGAACAGGGCGACACCGACCAGGAGGCTGGCCACCACCGCGAGACTGATGGCGCTACTGCGGAACAGGTGCAGCGGGACGATCGGCTCGCGGGCCTTCGACTCCACGAGCAGGAAGATCAGCGCCAGCACCAGCGCGCCGCCCACCATCGCGCCGGTCTGCCACGACATCCAGTCGTACTTGTTGCCCGCGAACGAGACCCACACCAAGAGCAGGGAGACCGAGGCGGTGATCAGCACCGCGCCGGGCCAGTCGATCCTGGCCTCGCGCTTGTACACGGGAATGTGGAGCGTCTTCTGCAGGACGACCAGCGCGATCAGGGCGAACGGCACGCCGACGTAGAAGCACCAGCGCCAGCCGAGCCAGGAGGTGTCCACGATGACGCCGCCGATGAGCGGCCCGCCGATGGTGGCGAGCGCGAAGACGGCGCCGAGGTAGCCGGAGTAACGGCCGCGCTCGCGCGGCGAGATGATCGCCGCCATGATGACCTGGGCCAGCGCGGTGAGACCGCCGGCCCCGAGGCCCTGGATCACGCGGGCGCCGATGAGCATGCTGGGGTTCTGCGAGACACCGGCGATGGCCGAGCCTATGACGAAGATGACCAGGCCGAGCTGAACAAGCAGCTTCTTGCTCATCAGGTCGGCGAGCTTGCCCCAGATGGGGGTCGAGACCGTGGTCGCGAGCAGGGTCGCGGTGATTACCCAGGTGTAGGTGGTCTCGTCCGCGTGCAGGTCGGCGATGATCGTGGGCAGGGCGTTCGACACGACGGTGGACGACAGGATCGCCACGAACATGCCGAGCAGCAGCCCCGACAGAGCCTCCAGGATCTCCCGGTGCGACATCGGGGTGGGCGAATCGGGTGCCGCCTCCACCCCGGCCGATACTGCGGTTGTCATCAAAGTCCTTTCGCTGGGTGAGGCGTGCGGGGATTGTGCGCGACGCGGGCCCGGCGCGCGTCGAAGCTCGTGCGGAACCGGGCGAGAAGTCCGGAAAGCTCGATGATCTCCTCGTCGGTCCAGTCGTCCAGGGTGCTGGCGAGGAGGTGGCGGACGTGGGTGAGCAGCTCCTCCGTCACGCGCTTGCCGTCCGGCGCGAGCCGTACGTACCAGGAGCGCCCGTCACGGGGGTTGGGAGTGCGCTCGACCAGGCGACGCTCCTCGAGGTCGGCGACATGCCGGCTGATCACCGACTGGTCGATCTCGAACATCTCGGCCAGCTCACCCATGCGCAGCGGGCCGCAGCGGCCCAAGGCCACGAGCAGGGTCAGGCCGGCACGGGAGCCGGTGAACGGCAGATCGCGCTTGACCGCCTTCATCACCGAGCCCATGTCACTCAGCCGGACAAGCAGCTCCGCACAGCTGTCCTCCGATGCCATGACCGCCTCCATCTAGTTGCCTTTAGCAAGTATATATCATTGCCCAAGGCAACCTTCGGGGGGATATGTCCGATCTTCGTGCGACGGCATGAAGACAAGCGAACGGGCCGCTGGTCGCGGACCATCGGTGACCAGCGAGGCGCGAGAGATCTGCCAACTTCACGCCCGTAGTTAGGAAACTTTACACCTTTTACAGGCATATGCCTGAAGGATAGTTACTTGCTGGAGTAGATCCATTTACTTCCGAAAGGAGACCTTTCGCTCTACCCGGCACCGCGGCTCCTGCGGCTGATCCGTGGATCTCCCCGCCGCGGTCTCGCGACTGTTCCTCGAGCAATCCCCCCACTCGGAGGATCACGTGGCACGAAGCTCCACCCTGACGGCGCTCACCTCTGGCTTCAAAGCGCTCGCCGTCGCCGCCGCCCTGACCTGCGTCACGGTCACGCTGGGCGCTCCCCCCGCCAACGCGGCCCCTATGAACCCCGTCAGTCACCCGGAAAGGGACTGGATGGGCTCACAGGTGGCCAGGCACGAACCCCCCACCGGCAATGTGACGATCACGCCACTTGTCGCCCAGACTCCCGGCCTTGACGTCAGCGGCTGGCAGGGGAACGTCAACTGGGCATCCGTGGCCGCGAACGGCGCCAGGTTCGCCTACGTCAAGGCGACGGAATCCACCACCTACACCAGCCCGTACTTCAGCCAGCAGTACACGGGCTCGTACAACGTGGGCCTCATCCGCGGGGCGTACCACTTCGCCACCCCGAACACCTCCTCCGGCGCGACCCAGGCCGACTACTTCATCGCCCACGGCGGCGGCTGGTCCAGGGACGGCAAGACGCTCCCCGGCCTGCTGGACATGGAGTGGAACCCGTACGGCGCCGCCTGCTACGGGCTGTCGGCCTCCGCCATGGTGAACTGGATCGCCTCGTTCAGCAACCAGTACCACGCCAGGACCAGCCGGTGGCCGGTCATCTACACGGCGACCAGCTGGTGGAGCCAGTGCACCGGCAACATCGGCGCCTTCGCCTCCAACAACCCGCTGATGATCGCCAACTACAACGGCTCACCAGGGCCGATGCCGTACAACTGGGGCTACCAGACCATCTGGCAGTTCGCCGACCACGGCACCTTCCCCGGCGACCAGGACTACTTCAACGGCGACTTCTCCCGGATCCAGGCCCTCGCCAACGGCTGACCTACGGTGATACACCAAGAGGCCCCTGACCGCGTTGTACGCCGGAGCAGGGGCCTCTCGCGAGACGAGCTGGTTGGCTGCCCGGGATTTCCCAGGCAGCCAACCAGGCATATGAGTGACGCCTAGTGGAGTGTCACCACGAGGACGGCGCCGGCGGCGCGACAACCGGCGGGCGGTCGTCACAGGTGATGGTGTTCGGCAGCTCCCACGGGGCGAGCCAGGGCCCGGTGGTGCCGCCCCCGTCGTTGCCGCCGAGGTCCGTCAGCGAGAACTCCGAGCCGGCGGGCGTGAAGTGGAACGACCCGCAGTTGTTGACGCCGACCGCGCCGACGTTGCGGGCGTCAACGTTCTGGAAGGAGGCGGACCCCTTCACGCGGGCGCTCACCACCGAGGTGCCCGTGCCGTCGACCTTGATGTCCTTGAAATGGACGTTGGTGATCGAGTACAGGTCCTTCACCGGGAAGTCGGCCACCAGCATGATCGCGTTGTAGGTATTGTCGAGGAAGTTGTCCCCGACCACCTGGATGTCCGCGTCGATGTTCTTCTCCAGCGCGTAGAACCAGATGGCTCCGAGGCCGATTCTCCAGTTCAGCTCGTACGTGCCGGCCCGGACCGTGGTGTTGTCGGTGATCCACAGGTGCCCGGTGAACGCCTCGGAGCCGAAGCGCGACCCGACGTGGATGGCGCTGCCCTCCCGGATCGGGTCGGCGATGAGGTTGTTCGAGACCGTGGTGTCCGTGCCGCCGTAGATGGCGATGCCATTCGCGAGGACCGGCGTCTGCACGGTGTTGTGGTCGAAGGTGTTCCCGGAGTCCGCGGTCTTCTCCGACCACATGGCGAGGCCGTCGTCACCGGTGTTGCGGATGAAGTTGTTCGACACGACCGAGTTGGTGACGCCCGTGTGGAAGTTGAGACCGTCGGCGATCTGGTCGACGATGACGTTGTTCGTGATCCGCAGATTCGACATCGGTCCGTCGAACCACAGGCCCACCTTGGTGTGGTGGAAGTAGAGGCCGTCGACGGTCGAGTTGCTCAGCGCCCCGCCGATGCCGTTCACCTGGTCGTTGTCGATGCGCTCGCGGACGTCACCCTCGATCGCGAAGCCGGACAGGTGGACGTTGTCGCTGCCACCGGCCGATGTGTACTTGCCGTAGAAGCCGACGCCGGTGTGCACCGAGTTGTCGGGGGCCGGGGTGCTGAGGGCGACCTCGTGGCCCTTGATGATCGTGTACCAGTTGCCGGCGCCCTCGATCGTCACGTTGTCGACGATGATGTGGCGGTTCACCTGGTAGGTGCCTGGCGGGATGTAGACCTTGAGGTTCTTCCGCTTCGCGAAGGCGATCGCCTTGTCGAACGCGTCGGCGGAGTCGCGCCGGCCGAGCGGGTCGGCGCCGAACGCCAGCACGTTCGCCGCGACGACCCTGACGTGAGGCGCGCCGACCAGCTGCGAGTCGAGCAGGTCGATGACCGTCCACGCGGCGTTGCTCCCGGCGGGCACCGTGAGCCGCACCTTGTCACCCGCCTGGTACGTCTTGCCGAGCACGAGGCGCTGCTCGTCGTAGAAGTGGTTCGGGCGGAACGGCTTCGTGATCGTCGGGGTGGGGGTCGTGGCGGCGGGCACGCAGGCGCACTCGGTGATCCACCAGTCAGGGTGCAGCAGACCGGCGTTCGGGTCGTTCGTGAACGGATACTGGTTGTACAGCCACGAGTACTGGGACGTGAGCGTCATGGCCTTCTTGGCCCGGCCGTTCACCGTGACGTCGAGCGGCGCGGTGATGCCCCCGCCGTTGGGCGAGTCCGGGATGCTGTAGCGCACGGTGATCGCGTTCGCCGCGCTCGGCAGCGTGAAGTCGACGTACTGTCCCGGCGTCAGCTTGACCGCCTTACGCCCCGACGCCTCCGCCGGCAGCGTGTACGCGGTGCGGTCCGGGCCGATGACCGTGCCGTTCGTCGCGGCGCTCTCCGCCTCCTGCTCGGCGAAGTCCACACTGGCGCCTCGGCCCGCGACGAGCGACGGGTCGAGGGCCGCGCGCGTCACGACGGGGGTCGAGGCGGCGGTCGCGCCCGTGTCGGCAAGGGCCGTGCCGCCGAGCACAACGCTGAGACCGACGGTGGCGGCGGTCACCGCTGCCGCGGTCCTTCGCGGTGGCCTGGACCACCTCGCTACAGCTCCTGTGATGCTGCGTGACATCGAATGCTCGTTTCTCTCGGGGGGTGAACAAACACCTGCAGACGCTCGAGGCGGACGCATGACGGTGAGGTGACAGTAGGACGCCCGCGCCTCGTTCCACAAGGTTCCTGCGAAATAGTTTCGTAACCTTGCTCTTTAGCTGCGGTCGTCCCATGGTTTCTTGCGCCGACTGTCGCGAGTCGTTGCAAGGTTTCCGCAAGCTATGACAAGCCATGACGAGCGCACTGGCTCAGCCACACGCTCTCGGGCACGACAATCCGGGCGGCGTTGCTGAGGCAGGCGTCCTGCCAGGCCGCACAGTCGCCTTGGAAACTTTGGCCTGCCTGGCTTGGCACACCCATGCGGAGGCCCAAGCCGCCACCACCCCGGTCCCGCACCGCCCACCGGCGATCCGAGATCCCCACGGCATGAGGCGCGATATAAACCCCACTTCCGAATACGGCCTGATGGCTTTTGGAGGACGTTTCCGCGAGATTTCCGCATGCCGACGATGTGGCCCTCCGACCTCGTTCCCGTGATCGCCCCGGGCCGAATGCCTGACGGAACTCGCCGTTCTGCGGCAATGGTCATCCCGCGACGCCGACATCGTCCTCAGGGCTTTCGCTGATCCGTCCAACCGGCAATGGCATTGGCCGGCCCATGACAACCCTCGGTCAGGCGGCCAGGTGGATCGCTCAGTGGAGCGAGGGGCGGCAGGCGGAGACCGACGCCTGCTGGGTAGTCTCTCGGGGGTTCTCCACCTCGATGGCTGGCATGACATACACCCGCACGCCACACTGAACTGCGCGATGGCCCTTCCTACTCCCAGACGAAGAGATCATGGACGCCGATCAGCGACGACCCCGCCCACCGACCGAGTACGCTCTCATGCTCCTGGGCATCGCCTTGCTGGTCGGCGGTGCGGCCTGGCTGAAACGGGACTTCCAGCCGTCAAAGAAGATCTGGGCGCAACCCCCGCTGGACCTTCTCGGGTACCTGATCACTCATCCCGTGGCCATCCTCGGAATCATGTCCACCGGGATATACACGGTCACAGGTTCCATGGTGCTGTTCATGCTGCGCGAGGTGCGGCAGACGCGTCCTGCCCGGCAATACGCCGGAATGTGCCTTACCCTGCTGGCTTTCGCTGCCGTGGTGCTCCTCGCGGCCTGGCTGACCCTCGGCGACGACGGGCCAAGCGGCGGGTACTCGTTCCTTCTCCTCGGACTCCTCCTGGCGAGCGGCATTCCCGGCGTTGTCGGGCTCGTACATGCTCTCTTCGCGTGGCGGAAGGAACGACAGGCGGGCTCGACATAAGGATTCTCCGTGACGAGGGGTCATATAGCGCTCGTGGAGCTTCTTCACCGAGGGCTTCTGTAATGGTGGAAGTCATCGCCGCCCATGACGACTTCGCCTTTGAAGGTGATCAGCGAGACTCCGCCGAAAACAAGCGGGGCCGACCTCTTCATCCACTTCGGCCTATTGAGGTCGCTCCAAGCTATCCGACACGGTGATGATCAGCCGAGATGCCCGGGTGATTTAACTTTTTGGGTCCCTGGAACCGGTAACGCAGGATCCGGCCGATGTCCCGAAAGCCGGGGATACGCGCCATCACCCACATGCCCAACCGGCCTGATGCGGGCATCTTCGGCCGGTCGAGCCGCTGAACCCGGGTGTCCAGACCGCACGCCAGGTGCAGCACGGTGGCCTCACGGTGTCCGGTCAGGAACTCGGCGGTCCAGTCCCGCTCAAGGTCGCCTGATGAGGGCCTGAGCAGGGAGATTCTGGGGCGACACCTGAAAACCCTTTGCTACTTCTGAGTTGGAGCGGCTACCTTGTCCGGGCCGCCGGTCGCCCCAGGCCGACGCCGTCGCCAAGGAGGTGTGCAGCAAATGCGCACGAATGGTCAGCAGTCAAACCCAGGTCCTGACACCTTCCACCTCCCCACGACGGAGACACCTTGTCCGTTCGCATCACTCCGCTGATCGACCCCGATGGCAGCCCGTCCAGCCACCGCCTGGCGTGGCTGGCATCCGACTCCGACGGAATCCCCGTCGGGTCGGCATTCCTGCGTCTTTTCACCAGCATTGGGCAGGACCACCTCGCCGAATTGGACCTGCATGTCCATCCGGCCGAGCGGCGAAACCGCACCGGCTCCCGGCTCCTGGAGGCGGCCGTGGCCGGTGCACGCCAGGACGGCCGACGCTGTGTCATCACCCAGGCCGAGGCCGGCTCTCCCGGCGACCGATTCCTGCCGGCCCGGGGCTTCCGCAGGGTCCTGACCCTGACCTTCACCCGCCTCCCATTGGCCGAGGCGGACATCACGGCTCTCACCGAGATCACCGAACAGTCACATCCCGGCTATCGGCTGGCGTCATGGGAGGGTACGGTTCCTGACAGCCTCGCCGAGACGTTCGTCGCGTCGCGTCACGCCATGGACGACATGCCGATGGGCAGCACCGACTTCGGCACGGTGACCTGGGACCTGGAACGGGTCCGGGCCGCAGCCGAGGCCATCGAAAAGCGGGGTGACCTGCTGCACACCGTCGTTGCCATCGACGAGTCGGACGGCTCGATCGCTGGGTTCACTGAACTGGTGGTCCCCGGCGACGGCAAGGGTAATGGCCAGCACTACGGCACCGGCGTCCTCCCTGAGCACCGCGGGCATGGTCTCGGCCGCTGGATGAAGGCCGCCTCGATCCGGCAGGCCTTTGAGCGGCACCCGGACCTCGGTGGCCTGCTTACCGACACCGCCGACAACAATCCGTATATGAGGCACATCAACGACGCGCTCGGCTATGCGCCGACGCACACGACATTCGAGTACCAGCTCGATCTCTAGGAACGACGGGGGCCGGCCATCGTCCTGACCCGGCCCCCCACAACCGCGAGTTCTCCCGGGCTCCGCTTC
>JAOPYI010000088.1 GCA_025964675.1 Sphaerisporangium sp.
ACCCGCCCGGGCCACCTCACCCGGGGACGCCTCATCAGCCAAACCCACCAGAATCGGCTCCGCCACCCCCACCTGCCCATCAGACAACTGCGCGGTCGCCGCACAGATCGCCGACACCATCCCCTCAGCCAAAGCCCCCGACGCGAACCGGGCCCGCACCACCGGCAAACGCGCCAACCCCACCGCCAAGCCGACGACACTCCCCGCCCCCGGCATGCTCATCCCACACCCCGACCGCAACCACGTCTTCGTCGAAGCATGCCCCCGGCTTTTCGCCTCACCCACCGCATGCACCCGCCCCACCCGCGCCGCGATCGCCGAAATCAGCCGATCCCGCGCCAACACCAGATCCTCCACCTCCGCCAAACAAATCGCCGCCGACTCCGGCACCCCCGCCACCGCCACAGCCTCAGCCGCCTCCCGCACACGACCCACCAAAGCCCATGACGCCCGACCACCACACCCCAAATCCGCCCGGTCACCCGCCCCGTCACCCGCCCCGTCACCCGCCCGGTCACCCGCCCGGTCACCGGGACCGGCAGAACCGGCACCGCGAGACCCGGCACCATCACCCTCGGCCCCCACACCGGCACCAACCAAGCCACGGCCAACCAAACCACCGCCATCCAAACCACGGCCATCCAAGCCACGGCGATGCGAGCCCAGGTCACCCGGGTCCCGATCACCCGGGCCCAGGTCACCCAGGTCCCGGGCGGCGCTGAGGCCACCCCGGTCCCGGTGACCAGGGTCACTCAGCGGGTCCAAGTCGTGCGCGGCCGAACCCTCACACGACCAGCCCGAGGAACGCGCCACCACCGCCGCCCACCACTCAGGCCCAAGCACACCCCCACCCCCCGAACCCGAGCCCGAACCCGAGCCCCGGTACGAGCCCGAGCCCGGGTACGAGCCCGGGTACGAGCCCAAGCCCAAGCCCGGGTACGAGCCCAAGCCCGGGTGCGGGTGCGGGTCGGGGTGAGGCCGCGATCGGCCCAGACCGGACAAATCCGCCACCACCAACCACCCCCGCTAATTCGAAAGCCTGTACGAATGTTTTCATATTCCAGGGCCACTCGCAACCCAATCCCCGGCACCGATAAATGCGCCAAATGCGAAACAAATACCGATAGCCGCGAAACAATCAATTGCAGCGATTAGTGGCATCTGACCGGGAACACCCCTCAGCCGACCGGCCCCATCGCCACACGAAACAAAGGCGCCACCGGCATCACCATCGCGAACGGCACCGGCCCCCTACATCACCCACAGCTTCCAGACACCGCACCACCTGCACCCATTGGACACGACATCTACCAGCGAAGAGGCCGTCTACGGCATGACCGGACGCCCACAGGCATCACCACACCCGAACCATGACCGCATACCGCCACGTGACCCTGGCAGCCCCGCAGCAGGCCGGCCACGCCCCACCGCGACCTTCCCCCTATTCCGCATCAAATCAGAGGGATCAAACTGGACAGACGGTTAACTCGCCCGGGCCCTGGATATCTGCTGAGCGCAGACCCGCGGCGCTGGGTATATGGGCTATTTGGGCACGCCCCGGGAGTTGTGCGGGAGGATGAGCGCATGACTTCCGACCCAGCCTCTGGTACAGCTAACGCACACGATCGGAAAGCCGTCGAGCGCATCATGGGTCATCCTGGCGGGTAGCCGTTCATGCGGGGTAGGCGTGGGTCTCGGTGGCCTTGACCGCCGCCCAGATCTGCTGGCCGGGGGTCAGATCGAGGTCGGCGAGGGCGGCGGGGGTGATGTCGGCCGAGGCGGTGATCGGCCCGTCCAGGTGGACGCGTACGTTGTCGCCGTGCCGTTCGATGCCCTGGATGCGGCCCTGCCAGAGGTTGCGCGGGGAACCGTCCGGACGGGTGCGGTACAGGGCCACCGCGGCGGGTGAGAACGCGACGAACGCCGGCCCGGACAGATGCTCGGCGACGTTGAACAGCACCTCTTCGACTTTGACCTGCCGGTCGGCGGCGATGCCGCGATGCAGGTTGAGGCCGACCAGGCGGGCGACGTAGTCGGTGCGCGGGCGGCGGGCGACCTCGGTGGGGGTGCCCTGCTGCACGACGGCGCCGTTCTCGATGACGATCAACCGGTCGGCGAGCACCATGGCCTCCAGCGGGTCGTGGGTGACAAGGACCGTGGCGCCGTCGAAGTCGGCCAGGTGACGGCGCAGTTGGGCACGGATGTCGAGCCGGGTACGGGCGTCCAGGGCGGCCAGTGGCTCGTCCAGCAGCAGCAGGCGGGGCTCGACGGCGAGAGCGCGGGCTAGGGCCACGCGCTGGGCCTGGCCACCGGACAGTTGCCGGGGCCTGGCCCGGGCGTGCTCGGCGAGGCCGACGCGTTCCAGCCAGGCGGACGCCCTGCGGCGCGCGTCGGATCTGGACGCCCCGTGGCATCGGAGCCCGAAGGCCACGTTGTCCAGGGCTGAGAGGTGTGGGAACAGCAGATAGTCCTGGAAGACCATGCCGATCGGGCGGCGCTCGGCCGCCAAGGTGTGCAGGGGGCCGTCGTCCAGGGTGATGTGCCCGTCCGACAGGCCGGTGAGCCCGGCCAGGGCACGCAGGGCGGTGGTCTTCCCTGCGCCGTTGGGGCCGAGCAGGGCCACGACCTGCCCGGCGGCGACGGTGAGATCGATGTCGAGATGGAACGGCGGACGTGCGACGACCAGGTGGGCGTGCAGGCTCATGGGCTGGTCACCCACCTGTCGCGCAGGCTGGCCAGGATGATGACCGAGACGGCGAGCAGCAGGATGCTGAGCACGATCGCGGCCTCGGGCTCGGTCTCCAGAGCCAGGTAGACCGCCAGAGGCATGGTCTGGGTGCGGCCGGGGAAGTTGCCGGCGAAGGTGATGGTGGCGCCGAACTCTCCCAGCGCGCGTGCCCAGCAGAGCACGGCTCCGGCCACGATGCCGGGGGCGACCAGGGGCAGGGTGACGCGGCGGAAGATGACCCAGCGGGACGCGCCCAAGGTGGCGGCGGCCTCCTCCAGGCGCAGGTCGGTGGCGTGCAACGCGCCTTCGACGCTGATGACCAGGAACGGCATCGCGACGAACGCCTCGGCTAGCACGACCCCCGCGGTGGTGAAGGGCAGGCTGATGCCGAAGGTCGCCTCGAGCCACTGGCCGATCAGGCCGCGCCGTCCGAGTACGAGGAGCAGCGCGACGCCTCCGACCACCGGGGGCAGCACGAGAGGGACGGTGATCAACGCTCGTACGAGGCGCCGGCCGGGGAAGGTGACGCGCGCCAGCAGCCAGGCCAGGGGCACGCCGAGCAGCAGGCAGACCAGGGTGGCGACGGTCGCGGTGACCAGCGACAGGCGCAGTGCCTCCAGCACCTGCGGCTCGGCCAGCCGCTGGGCCAGGGTGGGCCAAGGGGCGCGGATGAGCAGCCCTGCCAGTGGCAGTACGAGAAAGGCCATGCCGAGCGCGGCTGGCGCGACGAGTGCCCAGGGGGTGCGGCCCGCTACGACGCCTGCTGGGCCGGGGCCGCGCCGCGCGCTGCCCCGTCCCGTTGATGCCGCAGGCGGTGTCATGCCGATCAGGGCGCCTGGAAGCCGGCCTTGGTCAGCACGTCCCTGCCCTGGGCCGACAGGACCAGGTCGACGAACTGCTTGGCCAGATCAGGCACGGGTGTCTTGGACAGGGCGGCGATCGGGTAGTCGTTGATCGCCTTGTCGGCCTCGGGGAAGGCGAGGCCCTTCACCTTGTCACCGGCGGTCAGCACGTCGGTGGTGTAGACGAGGGCGGCGTCGACCTCGCCGAGCTCTACCTTGGTGAGGGTGGCCTTGACGTCCTGCTCGTAGGTGACGGGGGTGACCTTCAGCCCGGCCGCGTTCAGGGCTTTGACCGCCGCGGATCCGCAGGGCACCTGCTCGGCGCACAGGGCGACCTTGACCTTGGGGTCGGCCAGATCCTTCAGCGCGTTGACCTTGGCGGGGTTGTCGGCGGGGACGGCGATCTGCAGCTTGTTGCGTACGAACGTCGTCGGGGCCGTGGCGAGCGAGGCGTCGGTGACCGTCTTCATGGTGGCCGGGCTGGCGGCGGCGAACACATCCGCCGGGGCGCCCTGCGTGATCTGCTGGGCGAGTGTGGCGCTGGAGCTGAAGTTGAACTTCACCGATGTGCCCGGGTGGGCGGCCTCGAAGGTCTTGCCCAGCTCGGTGAAGGTCTCGGTCAGCGAGGCGGCGGCGAACACCGTCAACGCCGTGGCCGCACCGGAGGAAGACGAAGCCGCGGGGGTGGCCTGGTCGCTGGAGCCGCAACCGGTGAGGCCGGCGGTCAGCGCCACGGCGAGGGGAAGGCCGGCGGCCCACCGGGAAACACGCCTGAACAACAAGGGCTCCTCACTGACTCGCTGTGCGAGCGTGGTCGGGGATCTCCACGACGACATTGGTGGACTTGATCACGGCGACCGCCACCACCCCCACTGCCAGGCCGAGCTCGTCGGCGGCCTGGCGGCTCATCAACGAGACGACACGGTACGGCCCGGCGGCGATCTCGACCTGGGCCATCACCGCGTCCCTGATCACCTCGGTGACGATCCCGCGGAAGCGGTTGCGCGCGGAGGAATGACCTGAGCCGTTCTCGGCCTCGATCTGCGAGCGCGCGAACGCGGCGAGATCGGTGCCGTCCACCATGCGGTGGCCGTGCTCGTCCCGGTGGGCCGCCAGCCGTCCGGCGTCGACCCACCGCCGGACGGTGTCGGGGCTCACCCCGAGTAGCGCGGCGGCCTCGCTGATCCGAAACGTCGTCACAAACAATCACTCTACCTTCGCATAATCCGGCCTCAATAGCCGATTGCCATAGCAATCGCATCGTGATGTAGGTGGATACCATCGCACCTGAGAAACGCGCCCGCGGTGGTACAGGAGCGCGAGCCCCGCCGGACGACGAACGCACTGAAGGCATTGACGTGTTGGCCGGGCCGCTGCCTTACGTCATCTTCAAGCCCCTGACCGGGGCCTCAGGTGAGGTAGTGGAAGCCCGGCTTCGGGTGCATCAGGAAGTCGTGGTGGGAGATCGTCCACGCGTAGGCGCCGGCCATGCCGAAGACGACGATGTCGCCCACGTTCACCGATGTGACGACCTGGCGTGCGAGAACGTCCTTGGGCGTGCAGAGCTGGCCGGCGACGGTGACCGGCTCGTCGGTCACGCCTGAACCTGGGCGGCCGGTCGGCAGCACGGCGAAGGGCTGGTCGTGCCCCTTGGCCACGGGGGTGCGCAGGTGGTGGGTGCCACCGGTGACCACGGCGAACACCTCACCGTGGACGCGCTTCACGTCGATCACCCGGGTGAGGTACCAGCCGCAGTACGCGGTCAGCGCGCGGCCGGGCTCGATGCGGAGCGTCTCCCCGGGCTGCCGCACGCCGGCCAGGCCCTGGCCGTAGGCGTCCCAGTCGAACCGTTCCTCGGGATCGTGGTACGACACGGCCATGCCGCCACCGAGGTTGATCTCCGTGGCCGACAGCTCACGGCTGAAGGACAGCACGGCCTTGGCGAGGTCCAGCAGCTCGGGGGCGTGCAGCCCGCTGGCCAGGTGGGCGTGGAAGCCGCGCAGCCGCACTCTGTTCTGGCCCCGCACCAGCTCCAGGCACTCGCTGATCCCCACGGGGTCCATTCCGAACGGCGTCGCGCCGCCGCCCATCGCCAGCGACGCGCCCTGCACGGGCACGTCGAGGTTCACCCGGAGCAGCGCGTCGACCGGCCCGCCGACGTCGATCAGGCGGCGCAGCTCGCCGGGGCTCTCTATGTGCATGCGGTGCACGTCGAGGGCCAGCTCGGCGTCGGTCTTGCCCGGACCGCCTAGCGCGAGCCGGGCGTCCGGCAGGACCGAGCGTACGTGCGCCACCTCGCCGCTGGAGGAGACCTCGAACCCGTCGGCGTACGGCGCGAGCACGTGCAGCAGGGCCGGATCGGGGTTGGCCTTGACCGCGTAGTAAATCTCGATGCCCGGCAGCGCCCGTCGTACGGCGGCAGCGTGGTTGTCGAGCGCCGACAGGTCGTACACGTAGGCCGGCAGGGCATCGGCAAGCCGCACGGCACGCTCGCGGACACACTCAGGAATGATCACGCGTTCACCCCGGCGAAAGGGTTGGCGACAGGGACGTACCCGGCGTCGCGGTCGGCCGAGCGGGCCCAACGGGTCGACAGGTTGGCCTTGGCGGGCAGTGGTACTCCGGCCAGCAGGTCGCGCAGGGGGAGGGGACGGTCGTGCTCGCCGGCGTATCGGGCGACCCGTGCCCTGGCGTCCGCCCACAGCTCCCGCAGCAGTTCGTCTCCGCGACGGGCCGCCGCCGAGTGGGCGACCGTGGCCGCGATCTCGGGGAGATGGTTCACCATGAGGCAGTACACCACGCGGTTCCAGCCGCGCGTGGCGTCATAGGTGGCAGCCCTGGCGACCAGATTGGGCAGGCCGGAGACGTCGTGGCGCCCGGCGACCAACTTGGTGCCCTCCAAATCCCGAAATATCGCTTCAACCGGCATGCCATCGCGATCGACACCCACGAGCACGTTCTGCAGATGGGGCTCCAGAACCACCCCATGCCGGAAGTACGCGTCGAGCACGGGCAGCGCCACGTGGTCGACATAAGCCCCCCACCAGCGCATCGGATCCCGTCGCAGGGCCGCCGCCGTACCTCGGACGTCTGCCGTCTTCCCTCCGTCGCCCGGTGCGGCCAGGGCACCGGCAAGTACGGGGGTGACGCCAGGCCCGGTGACCTCCCAGGGGCTCGAGCGGACGATCACCCCGAGGCCCTCAAGCAGGCGGGTGCCGAGCGACGCCGAGCGGTACCCGGGTTCCGGCAGCCAGCGGGTCCCCGGGAATCGCTGGGCGAGGTCTGCGAACACCGGTTCCAGCCGCCCGCTCAGCTCGGCGGCGGCCATCAGCTCGTACCAGGCGTTCTTCCGTACGCAGTTGGTGATCCGCACGTCGATGCTGAACTTCAGGCATTTGCCGATCTGCGGCTCGTACACCGTTCGTACCGACGAGGTCGGGACGGCGGGCTGCGCGCCGTGTCCGAGGTCCAGGAGGCGGCCGTCCGCCAGCGGGGACGCCAGCTCCTCGCCCAGCAGTTCAAGCTGCCAGGGGTGGGCGGGCAGCAGGGTGTACCCGGGTGGCGCGTGGCCGAGCCCGTCGACCGCACGGGGATCCCCCCCGGCGGCCAGCAGGTCGTCCCGCACGCCGAGCAGCCGGAGCGGGAACGCCGCGTGCGCCTCCGGCGCGTACCGCACCCACTCCGAGCCTCCCCTTGCCTTCGGCGAGGGATGGAAGGGGTGCCCGAAGACCAGCGCCTGCTCCGAGGCCAGCCACGGGTCCTCCGGCGGGGGCGCGACAGCCCGCTCACGCAGCAGGATGGAGATCGCCGCACGGCTACCGGCGACCTGCCCGGCGAACTCCTCGTTGTGCCCAGCGAGACCTCCGGAAGCGTGGTGCCGCACGACGCTCCCGGGAGCGTCCTCCCGCCCGGTCAGCTCTGTCTCGACGAGTCGTACGAGCTGGTCCACCGACAGGAGCTCCCACGAGCCGCACTCCAGCCGTTCGGCAGGGCCGTCGAAGCGGAGGGCGAGACCGCCCGAGGTGGGCACCCGGATCAGGCTTCCCGCGACGCGCAGCAGAAGGTACGGTCCCGCCGCCCAGACCTGGCCGCGCGGTGCCGCCACCTCTCGTACGCAGCACCGCAGCAGGGCCGCAAGCGTCGCGTCCTCCGCCACCCCCCGCGCGACCTCCTCCGCGATGCCGGACGAGTCGCGGGCGGGAGAGTCGAGCACGACGCCGTTCAATTCTTCGCCTCTCTGCGGGGATGGCGGCGCAGGTAGTTCGGGCCGCTGGTCCCGTAGTGCTTGTTGATGTCGGCGGCGCCGATGCGGGCCCGGTCCACCAGGGTTCCCGCGCTGACCATGGACTTGCCGACCAGCCGGGCCGCGTCCAGGGTGCGGGCCCGCAGGAGCCTGGCCATGGGATGCCCGCCGTACTCCGCCAGGGCGTCTTCGAGGGCCTCGGCGACCAGCTCGCCGTGGCCGGCCCCGAAGGCGATGGCGGCGGCGGCCAGGTGCAGGGTGATCGTCACGAACACGTCGGCGAGGGCGTGCGGGTCGTCGCTCAGCAGGCGCCGATCGGTGAAGTCAGGCGCGGCGAGGCCCGCCGCGACCAGCCTGTCCGGCGAGGCGAGCAACCCGTCGTTGTCCTTGACCAGCAGCCGCGTCATCCCGTCGCCGAACACCAGGGCGAGGTTCTGCTGGTGCGCCTCCAGCGCGACGCCGTACGCCACGAACAGCCTGACGTTCCACCCGAGCAGCACGCGCAGGTAGTCGCGCAGCAGCGCCTTCACGTCCCCGCCTCGATGCCGGGCCGCCAGGTCGTCCAGCACCCGGGGCCCGCCGCCTGGGGACGGCGCGAGCAGGGCGGCGACCGGGACGATCTCTCCAGGCGGCAGCCGGCGGACCATCCAGCCGAGGTGTTCGTCACCGGCATGGGCGTAGGTCTGCTCGTCGGCGAGCATCACGTCGAGGTCGGGCTCCCTGAGCAGCACCTCGCGCAGCAGCAGCTCCGCCAGCGCGCCGTCGCCCAGGGTGCCCGGCTTGATGGACCGGCGGTTGCGCGTGCCAAGCGTGCTGGTCACCAGGGGCAGCTTGAGGTGCGTACGGGAGTCCACCTCGACGGTCCGCATGGACAGAGTGGGGCGCACCACCAGGTAAGGCTCGTCCTGAACCACCACTCCGGGGATCTCGCGCACGGCGGGCAACGTCAGCGGATGCACCGGGAACGGCACGAACGCGCCGTCCGCCGCGGGCCACCAGCCGGGCACGTCCCCCGCGTGGATCACCCGCTCGACCGGCACCGCCGCCCAGCGGAGCGCGAAGCTCGGCGCGAACTCGGGGGCGTACGCGGCCAGCTCCTCCTCCGAGAGGCCGGTACGGGCCCGCGACGTCGGGTAGACCGGGTGGTCGGTGAACGCGGCGAGGCTCTCGTAGGCGACCGTCGCGCGCGACTCGCGACGGAGCCGGGCGAGCACGTCCCCCCGGCGGGCCTCGTGCAGGTCGTACGCGCGCAGCGCGGCGCGGCACTCCTCGGTGAAGTCGGCCACCCCGTCGGCGTCGCCCGGGTCCGCGATCTCCTCCAGCGTGCCGAGCACCTCCCCGAGCGTCAGCGACTCGCCTGCGGCCACCATGAAGTCCTGGTACAGGCGGCCGGGCGCCAGCCGCACCCGGCGCCCAGTGGGCAGGACGAGCTGGACGCCGTCCTTGGTGCGGGTCATGCGGGCCGCGAGCCCTCCGTAGTCCTCGCGGAGCAACGCGTCCAGCACACGCGCGGCGAGGTACGGCCCTGCGGCGCGTTCGCCGCCTTCAGCCGTGGCCACGGGACGCTCCGGGATGGACCCGTCGCACTCGACGGTCGCGCCGGTCACTCGATCACCCAAGGAGAGCGTGCCCGGAAGGCGTCGATCGCCCGGTCGACGGCCTCTTCGTCGGGCCCGCTCGCCCGGACGACGCCGAGGTAGTCGCGGTTGGTGTGCGTGAGCTCGACGGTCTCTCCGGCGGAGCGCAGCGGCCTGTGGCGCAGTCGTACGCCGCCGGTCGTCTCGGTGACGTCGCCGGGAGCCTCCTTGATGATCCCGGAACGGCGGGCGATCAGGCTGACCGCCGCCCCGTGACCTGCCACCGCCGGGGGCGTCATCGCGGAGTCTCCCAGGTGGACCCGGAGGATCCACTCGAAGAGCGGCACTCCGAGCATCTCGGCCAGCAGGAAGTCGCACGTGTCGCCGATGACCCGGTAGTTGACCTCCACGATGCGCGGGCCCCGGGCGGTGAGGACGTACTCGGTGTGGCAGGCCCCGAACCCCGCGCCGATCGCGGCGAGAGCCCGCAGGACGTGCTCGCGGGAGCCGGGATCGGGCAGGGGCTCCCAGTCGAGCCGCTCCTCCACGAAGTGCGGCAGCGGGCCGAGGGTGGTGCGGAACGCGCCCAGCACGTGCAGCGTGCGCCCGTCGCCGAGCGTCTCCAGCGTGCGCAGCGGCCCCTCGAGGTAGTCCTCGGCGACCAGCGTCGCGTCTGGCCGCCGGGAGCGGATGCCGGCCACCACCCGGGCCAGCTCCTCGCCGTCGCGGGCCAGCACGACGTCCTCGCTGGCGACTCCCTCGCGGGGTTTGACCACGACCGGGTACGGCAGGTCACCGGGCACCGGGTCACCGGGCCCGAGCCGTACGGAACGGACCTGCTCCACCCCGGCGGCGGCGAGCCTGTGACGCGTGAGCGCCTTGTTCTTGGCCGTCAGGCAGGCACGCCAGTCCTTCGCGGGCAGGCCGAAGTAGCCGGCGGCCAGCGCGGTCTCGGGCTGGATGTGGTCGGAGTTGGAGAAGATCGCGTCGGGCCGGTGGTGGCGGGCGATCGTGTCGATCACCGACCGGGCGTCGCGTACGTCGGCGCGCAGTGTCTCCACGCCGGAGTATCGGTCCGGCTGGTCGGTCAGAACGGTCACCTCGCATCCCAGCGCGCGGGCCGCGGGAAGGAATCCACCGGTGACCGAGTCGGTCGGATTGAGCGCGGTGAGATACAGCCGCACGCAGGGCACCCCCGTGATCAGGTAAGGCTAACCTAACCAGCCGAATCTTAGCCGTATGGAGATCAGCCTGCTGCCCGACATGCTAATCACGGTGAATGTCCGTGTTGTCGGAGGTACGGGAGGCATTTCGGACGGTCATCCCGAGCGGCATAGGATGGGCAGTCGGCCGGGAGGAGGCGCAGGTGGGCGAGATCTCACAAGGGGAGGGGCTGCTCGGGCCCTTGCTTCTGGCGCGAGGCGGGGTGGACAGGTCCGCTCTTCATCGAAACGACGAGGCCTGGCTGAAGACAGCCTGGGCCGACCCCGCCACCCGGGTCCTGCTGATCAACGACGGCAACACGCTGATCCGCCGCCACAACGGCACAGCGCAGCTGGTGTTCCTGGCTCCGCACCAGGCTCCCGCGGGCGAGCGCTATCTCCTCGGCGTCGACCCCGAGGGCGTGGCCTACTTCGCCGTCGCGGTGGAGGCCCCGCTGCCGCTGCCCGCCCCGCTGCCGCTGCCCGAGGGCACCGAGGTGGCCGGCGCGATCCAGGACGTCCCCGACTGGGCCGACGTCGCCTCAGAAGGGCTGCGCAAGGCGGGGGCCACGCTGGGAGACCGCGACGCGGGGCTGCTGGTCAACGCGGTCGCCCTGGAGGCCTGGCACGCCACGCATGACCACTGCCCGAGGTGCGGCACCCCCACCACGGTCATCGCCGGCGGTCACATGCGTGTCTGCCCAGAGGACGGCAGCCAGCACTTTCCCCGCGTCGACCCCGCCGTCATCATGCTGGTCCACGACGGACAGGATCGCTGCCTGCTCGCGCGCGGCCCGCAGTGGCCCGAGGGGCGGTTCTCGGTGCTCGCGGGTTTCGTCGAGCCTGGCGAGTCGTTGGAGCAGGCCGTCGCGCGGGAGGTCCTCGAGGAGGTCGGGATCACCGTCACCGCTCCCCGCTACCTCGGAAGCCAGCCGTGGCCCTTCCCGCGCAGCCTGATGCTCGGATTCTTCGCGAAGGCCACCACCACGAAGATCACCTGTGACCCCGAGGAGATCGCCGAGGCGTTCTGGGTCAGCCGCGCAGAGCTCGGCGCCTCCGTGGAGAACGGCGACATCCGGCTCCCGCCCGGTGTCTCGATCGCCCGCCGCCTCATCGAGACGTGGTACGGCGGGTACTTGCCCGGCGACTGGTGACCTTTCGCGTTCACAAGACACGAACGGCGACCGGGGAGACCCCGGTCGCCGGTGACCACCATGGCTGTGTCAGGCCTGTGCTCGCGAGAGCAGACCCTTGAGCTGGATGACGGAGGGATTGGTAAGCGCGGTCCCGTCTTCGAGCACCACGGTGGGAACGACCTGGTTCCCGCCGTTGACCCTCATCACGAACTCCGCGGCGTCGGGGTTGGCCTCGATGTCGATCTCCTGGTAGGAGATGCCTTCCCGCGTCAGCTGGCTCTTGAGCCGCTTGCACGGACCGCACCAGCTGGTGGTGTAGACCTTGAGCGCCATAGCGTGATTTATCCCTTCACGTCCTCCGGGTGGCGTTGGCAATAGCTGGCAACACCATGAGGATCGCTCGTGTTCCCTGCGCCCTAGTTCTGGGATCGCCGGAGGGTGACCTTGTGGAGCGAGAGCAGATGGCTCGACGGCATCTGCTGGGCGCTGGCCTTCGGCGCGGCGGCGGACGCCTTCGGCACCGCGGCCGGCGCCGCCAGCTTGGCGGCGATCCACTCCTGGACGCCGACGGCGACACCGGGCTCGCGGTAGAGCGGCGCGCTGTGGTTGATCCCCGGCACGACGCGGATGTTCATGGCCACGCCCACCTGGTTGAGCTGCTCCTTCAGCAGCTCGCTCTGGTAGGCGGGGACGAACTCGTCCTTGGAGTGCACGGTGAGCACCGGCGCGTCGTGCGCGCTCGCGTGCCAGGGCACCTCCATGCTGGACCAGACCCGTGCGCAGGCACCGGTCGGGCGGCAGCCGCCCGCGAGCGCGATGGCGGCCTGGCGCAGCTTGCGCTGGTCGAAGTCGGCCCCCTCGTCACCGTCGGAGTACGCGGTGAGCGGGGAGACCACCGGCGAGACCCCGACGACCCCGCGCAGCCCCGGGAGGCCGTCCTTGTAGGTGCCTACCGCGGTGGCGAGGTGGCCGCCCGCCGAGAATCCGACGACGACGTAGCGGTCGGGGTCGAAGGAGAAGAAGTCGGCGTGATTGCGGGCCGTGGAGATGGCGGCCAGGGTGTCGGTGCGCTGGGCCGGCCAGGGGGCGTCCTGCGAGAGCCGGTAGTTGATGTTGAAGACCGTGTAGCCCATCTCGGCGTACGAGCGGCTGACCGCGGTCATGTACTTCTTGTCGCCGCTGTTCCACCAGCCGCCGTGGATGACGAACACCCCCGGCCTGCGCCCGGCGTCCGGCTGCCACCACACGTCCATGCGCTGGCGCGCCGACTGCCGCCCGTACGAGTAGGTGCGGACGACCGTCGTGGCGAGGACGTCCTCCGACGGGGTGGGCGTGGGTGTGGGTATGGGTGTGGGAGTCGAGCGGGTGGTCGCACCGGCCGGCAGCGCGGCGGCGGGTGCGAGAAGGACGGTGGCCAGCGCGAGACATCCCACGATTACCGCAGTTCTCACTGGCGCTCTTTCCTTCCCCGAAATCATGGCACCCCATTGTGGGGCAAACTGCCTCAGTCGTGCACGCGCAAACGCTTCGTTCGTTCCCAGACAGGGGCCCTGATCATGCGTGAACGGCCCTAGGTTGTGCACATGCGAAGCGACGCGTGCGGTTCGCTGCTGGGAGGATGATGCCAGCATCCCCGTCCGCATCGCACGTTAGGAGGCCCTGTTGGAGCGCGAAGACGCCCTCGCCGGGCTCGACCCGGAGCAGCGCGAGGTGGCCGAGGCGGTGCGGGGCCCGGTGTGCGTGCTCGCCGGCGCGGGCACGGGCAAGACCCGCGCGATCACCCACCGCATCGCCCACGCGGTCAGGACAGGTGTGGTCGACCCGCAGAGCGTGCTGGCTGTGACGTTCACCACCCGGGCCGCGGGCGAGCTCAAGCAGCGCCTGCGCGGTCTCGGCGCCCATGGGGTCCAGGCGCGCACGTTCCACGCCGCCGCGCTCCGCCAGCTCACCTATTTCTGGCCCCGCGTGATCGGCGGTGAGCCGCCGAGGGTGGTCGAGTCCAAGCTGCCGCTCCTCATCGAGGCGGCCCGGGAGGTGCGGCGCAGCGCCGACCGTGGCGAGCTTCGCGATGTCGCGAGCGAGATCGAGTGGGCCAAGGTCACCCAGGTCGGCCCGGAGGACTACCCCGGCCTCGCCGCGAAATCCGGCCGCACGCCTCCGATCGCCGCCGAGGAGGTCGCCCGGCTCTACGAGGCGTACGAGACGCTCAGGCGCCGGCGCCACCTGGTCGACTTCGAGACGATCCTCGAGCTCACCGCCGCGGTGATGACCGAGCACGCGGAGGTCGCGTCCCAGATCCGCCGGCAGTACAGCTACTTCGTCGTCGACGAGTACCAGGACGTCAACCCCCTGCAGAAGCTCCTGCTCGACACGTGGCTCGGCGGGCGTGACGACGTCTGCGTGGTCGGCGACCCCAACCAGACGATCTACTCATTCAGCGGCGCGACCCCGCGCTACCTCACCAACTTCGCCGTCGAGCACCCGTCCGCCACGGTCGTCAAGCTCGTGCGCGACTACCGCTCGACACCGCAGGTCGTCGGCCTGGCCAACAGCGTGCTGGCGAAGGCGCGCACCCCTCACCGGCTGGAGCTGGTCGCGCAGCGGCCCGAGGGCCCGAAGCCCGTCTTCGCCGAGTGCGACGACGAGCCGGCCGAGGCCGAGACCGTCGCCAGGCGCGTCAAGGAGCTGGTCTCCCAGGGCGTGCCCACGCGCGAGATCGCGGTGCTGTTCCGCGTGAACGCGCAGTCGGAGGTGTACGAGCAGGCGTTCGCCCAGGCGGGCATCCCTTACCTCCTGCGCGGCGCCGAGCGGTTCTTCGAGCGCCCCGAGGTGCGGCAGGCCGTCGTGCTGCTGAGGGGGGCCGCCCGCTCGGCCAACGACGAGGAGCCGCTCGCGCAGGCCGTCCACGACATCCTCGCCGGCATCGGCCTCACGCCGCAGGCGCCCGGTGGCGGCGCCGCGCGCGAGCGCTGGGAGTCGCTGAACGCCCTGGCGGAGCTGGCGGAGGACCTCGCCGCCCAGGGCGGCGACCTGCCGCGCTTCGTCGCCGAGCTGGAACGCCGCGCCACCGAGCAGCATGCCCCTCCCATCGAGGGCGTGACGCTCGCCTCGCTGCACGCCGCCAAGGGCCTTGAGTGGGACGCCGTCTTCCTGGTCGGCCTCACCGACGGCATGCTGCCGATCATCTACGCAGAGAGCGCCGAGCAGATAGAGGAGGAGCGCCGCCTGCTCTACGTCGGCATCACGCGCGCCCGCGCCCATCTGCACCTGTCGTGGGCGCTCGCCCGATCGCTCGGTGGCCGCAAGGCTCGTCGCCCGTCCCGCTTCCTCGACGGGCTCACCGGCGCGGCCACGGGCGTGAGCCGCCCGAGCGGCACGGCGAGGGAGCGTCGCTCCGGGCAGACCCGGGTCGCGGCCCCGATCCAGTGCCGCGTCTGCGCCAAGACCCTGACCATCGGCGCCGAGCAGAAGCTCGGCCGCTGTGCCTCCTGCCCCGCCGACTTCGACGAGGAGCTGCTCGAACGACTTAAGCTCTGGCGTACAAATGCGGCGAAAGAAGCAAAGGTGCCCGCATACGTCGTGTTCACTGACGTTACGCTCCAGGCGATGGCCGAGCGGGTCCCCACAACAGAGGAAGGCCTGCTCTCGATCGCCGGCATCGGCCGCGTCAAGCTGGACCGGTATGGCGAGGCCGTGCTGGAAATCTGCCGCGGAGGGGAAGTGACGTGAACGAAGCGCTCAAGGAGGTCCTCGACCTGCTCGACCTGGAGCAGATCGAGTGTGACATCTTCCGGGGGAGGAGCCCGGAGGAGCGCATCCAAAGGGTCTTCGGCGGCCAGGTGGCGGCTCAGGCGCTGGTGGCGGCGGGGCGCACGGTGCCTTCCGACCGCACGGTCCATTCGCTCCACGCCTACTTCATCCGGCCCGGCGACCCGGCGATCCCCATCGTCTACAACGTCGACCGCGTCCGCGACGGCCGGTCGTTCACGACCCGGCGGGTGGTCGCCATCCAGCACGGCAAGACCATCTTCGCGTTGTCCGCGTCCTTCCACATCTTCGAGGAGGGCGTCAGCCACCAGGCGGCGAGCATGCCCCAGGTGCCCGACCCCGAGACCCTGCCGATCTTCCAGGACCGCATGCGCGGCCTCGTCGGAGACACGGAGCCCTGGAGCGAGTGGCTGGCCAAGCCGCGTCCCGTCGACGCGCGCTACGTCACGCCGCTCACCTGGGAGGCCCACCGCGACCCGTCGCTGCGCGGCTCGGAGACCCAGGTCTGGTTCCGCTACGACGCCGACCTGCCGGACGACCCGCTCCTGCATGTCGTGTTAGCCGCCTACGCCTCCGACTACACGCTGGTGGACACCGTTCTGCTGACGCACGGCCTCGCGTGGGGCGCCTCGAACGTCGTCGGCGCCTCCCTTGACCACGCCATGTGGTTCCACCGGCCGCTCAAGGTCGACGACTGGGTGCTGTACGCCCAGAAGTCGCCGTGGTCGGGCAACGCGCGCGGCCTCGCCCAGGGACAGATGTTCACCCCCTCCGGAGAGCTCGCGGTGTCGGTGGTGCAGGAATGCATGATCCGTGTCTCGAATCCGTGAAATCGCAGGTAGAAAATATGTTGCCGGGTTGACCGGTCCGCGTTTAGAGTCATGCACAAGCCGGTCGGACGAGCCCTGTCCGACCCCGCACTCGATTGGGAGGTGACCACCGTGAAGACGATTCAGATCTCGACGTCCGCCACGCCGTGGCTCGCTTCCCAGTGCGCCGGCAGCACCACCGTCTCTGTCGCGGGTGCCCGGAGAATCACCGCTCCGATCACCATGCCCGCAACGCTTGGCCTCGCGGCCAATGGCGCGGCGAAACTGCGGCAGGAGAAGACTGCCCTGCTCCAGGCTCGCCTGGGCTCGGCCGCCTTCGCCTACGGCACCATCGGCATGGTCACCGACCACACGACGGCCTTCGGCCGTCAGGCCGGCGACCCGCAGACCACGAGCACCGCCAATGGTGGGGTGCAGGGTCCGCCACCCTGGAGGAAACCGGTCATAACCTGACCGGTTGAAAGAGCCTCCAGGCCGCGGATCCGTACCAGGATCCGCGGCCTTCTTGTTGTACGGCCGCCAGATCCACCATCACACAACCCGATCAGTCCAGCAGACAGAAAGGTGACGCAGATGGCGGTTTGGACGACCATGGACCTGGTCGACGAAGCCGATATCCCGTGTCGTACCGACCCCGACCTGTGGTTCGCCGAGTCCCCCGACGACGTCGAGTTCGCCAAGGCACTCTGTGGTGGGTGCCCGATCCAGAAGACCTGCCTGGCCCGCGCGCTGGAGCGCGAGGAGCCGTGGGGCGTCTGGGGTGGGGAGCTCGTCCTCCGGGGAACCGTCGTTCCGAAGAAGAGGCCGCGCGGGCGTCCGCGCAAGACCCCGGTCGCAGCCTGAAACAGCCCGCATGACTTCTTGACAAGCCTGACCGATCGAAAGGATCACTCCGATGAGCTTCCTCCCTTCCTGGACTTCCGAAATGCCGTATATGCATCAAGAACTGGTACGCGAGCGAATACAAATGCTTCACCGCGAGGCCGAGGAGCAACGTCTCGCCAACCGGATCAAGCGCGTACGAAGGGCCCGTAAGCAGGCCGAACGTGCCACCGTACGCCTGCGGCAGGCGCTCGCGCGCATGGCATGACCAGGTCGTGAAACGCTCAGGACCATGGCATTCCTGGCTAGTGGAGTGACCGGGCTTCTGGCGTAACTATTGACAAGGAAAGGGGCGGTCCGGTCATCCGGGCCGCCCTTTCTGTGTTCATCCTGCCCTCTGTTTCGAGAGGCCGCCGGGCCTCGGGGGCCGATCCGGCGCCGGCGAGGATCTTTCCGTCAGGAGGCGGCGAGGGCGGTGGCCCTGCCCTCGGGGTCGTCGTCGGCGAAGCCGGGAACCCAGCGGACCACCTCGTCGCGGAAGCGCGCCGTGGTGCCGAGCTGGCACAGCACACCGATGCCGGCCGCGTGGACACGGTTGATCAGCACGTACGACGGCGGAAGGTTGAGCTGGCGCACGACGTTGGTGGGCCGCAGATCGGTCACGGTCGCGACCTGCTTCTGGAGCCACTCGCGGCTGAAGGTGAACTCCTCCACCTGGGTCGGCTCGACGTACGGCGCGAGGAAGGCACGCAGCGCCTCGACGTCGACCTCGATGTGCGGGCGGATGAACCCCTCGTCACGAAGACCCTGGACGACGGTCGCCATGTCCCCCTTGTTGAAGATGCGGGTGAGCGTGCCGAAGACGTCGGGGTAGCCGTCGGGCATGCGGTTCACCGCGCCGAAGTCGAGCACCCCCAGCCGGCCGTCGGGCAGCACGCGGAAGTTGCCGGGATGCGGGTCGGCGTGGAGCATGCCGGCGCGGGAGGGCGAGCTGAACAGGAAGCGCACTAACAGCAGCCCGGCGTGGTCACGCTGCTCCTTGGTGCCACCAGAGATGATCTTGGACAGTGGCGTGCCCTCCATCCACTCGGTGACGAGGATCTGCTCGTTGGCGGCGATGACGTCGGGCACGCGGAAGTCGGGATCGTCGTGGTAGGCCATCGCGAACCCGTGCTGCGACTCCGCCTCGCGTAGGTAGTCGAGCTCCTCGGCGACGCGCTCTCTCAGCTCGCCGAGCATGGCCTTGATGTCGAGCCCGGGCAGGAGGACCCCGAAAAGCTTCCCGAGCCTCGCAAGCTGGTTGAAGTCGCCCAGCAGTGCCTTGCCCGCGCCGGGGTACTGGATCTTGACGGCCACCTCCCGGCCGTCGTGCCAGACCGCCTTGTGCACCTGGCCGATCGAGGCGGCGGCGGTGGGGGTGTCGTTGAACTCCAAAAAGTTCGCCCGCCAGTCGTCACCGAGCTGCTCGGTGAGGACAGCGTGGACCGTCGACGCCGGCAGCGGCGGCGCCGCGTCCTGCAGCTTGGTCAGCGTCGCGCGGTAGGGCCCGGCGACCTCGGGCGGCAGCGCCGCCTCGAAGATCGAAAGAGCCTGGCCGAGCTTCATGGCACCCCCCTTGAGCTCGCCGAGAACCCGGAAGATCTGCTCGGAGGTGCGCTGCTGGATCTCCTGGGCGACGATCTCGGCGGACTTCCCACCGATCCTCTTGCCCAGCCCGAGAGCAGTGCGGCCGGCGAACCCCAGGGGGAGCGCCGCCAGCTTGGCGGAACGCGTCACGGCGTGTTGGGGGAAGTCACTCACGCGACCATTGTTAGCGGACCAAACTCGTTTCGACTACAACGACATTGCGGATGAGCACTCCACGACCGTTTTTTCCAACGCCAATCAGGCATTACGTCTACTGTGCTATTGGTCACAACTGGCTCCAGCCCGTCGACACAACCCAGCGCCTGACCGGCCGCCTGCGCCGCGACCAGCGTTGACAGCACCGTGTCGCACGCGATCTCACCCGCCGGGAAACCCCCTAGGCGGGCCCGGACCATCGGCCACGACGGGTCGCGGTCGCGCCGGATCAGCTCCAGACAGTGCAGGCACGGAGTGCGGCCGGGAAGCACCAGGGGCCCGACCGAGCCGACGCCCTCGCCGGCGGTCACGAGCAGGTGAGGGATCCGCAGCGCCACCAGCTCGCGGGTCACCACCGCGTCGAGCGGCCCCACGGGGGCGAGGACGACCAGGCCCGGATGGCGGGCCCCATCGGTGAGGTGGGAGGCGGTGCGGCCGGTCCAGGCGTTGACGCCTGGTGCCACCCGTCGCGCGGCCGCCACCGCGCCGTCCTGCCTGGGTCGCCCGGCGTCCGCGTAGGACAGCCCGGCGGGGACGACGTCCTCGTGCCGTGCCGTGCCCGGATCGACGACGCACAGGTGGCCGATGCCCGAGGCGGCGAGAAGCACGACGATCTGCGCCCCCACCCGGCCCGCGCCGTACACGCGGATGTACGCCTCGCGACGGCGCGCGAGCGCCGCGAGCCCGCCGTCGCCCGCGTCGGCCGCGGACAGGGAAAGGGCGTCGAGATCGGGGCCCAGCCGGTCGCGCTCGGCGGCGGTCAGCCCGCGCAGCGGCTCGGGCCGCACGGACCCGTCGTCGAGCACCCCGCGCTCGGCCAGCAGGCGCACCATCTTGCGGACGGTGCCCTCATCGAGATCACCTTGGGCGATCAGCTCGTCGAGCGTGCGCGTGCCGTCAAGGCTCTCGACGAACCTGCGCATGCGCGGCTCCAGATCGGTCAGCACGACCGCGCGGAGGGGGTGAACCCCGAGCTGGAGGGTCTGCTCGTCACGGTCGAGACGGCGCAGCGCGGGCTTCAGCCGGGGCCGGACGGGCTGCCGCGCGGGGGGCTTGGGTTGCTGGAGGGAGGTCACGATCGCGCAGCCTGGCACATCTCCGCCGGCCGCCGAAGGGCCTTGTCCCCGCCTGTGGATAACCTCGGCGCGACTCTGCCCGACGGGAGCAGTGCGCCCTGAGTGAACAGGGGCGGACCGATTTACTATAGAGGGTCCAGAATTCACCGCCTGCTGGGACAGGAGTGAGCGCTGTGCTTGCTGAACATCAGGCGAACGCGGATTGACCAGCGAAAACGTGATTCACCCCCTGTGGAATCCCAGAAGTCTCGGCTACCGTGCATATGTGCCCCCCGAGACAGTCGAGGTCCGCCGGAGTGCACGCCGACGGCGGACCGTATCCGCATATCGCGATGGCGACAAGACCATCGTGCTTCTGCCTGCCGGTTTGAGCAGGACGGATGAGGAACAATGGGTCCGCCGGATGCTCGACCGGCTCGCCGCCAAAGAGCAGCGCAGACGCCCGAGCGACGACGACCTGCTCGAACGGGCCAGAGAGCTGGCCACCCGCTATCTCGACGCGAAAGCATGGCCCACCAGCGTGCGATGGGTCGAGAACCAACGGCACCGCTGGGGGTCGTGCACCCCTGATCACGGCACCATCCGGCTCTCGACGCGCCTGCGGGGCATGCCCGCCTGGGTCGTCGACTACGTGATCATGCATGAGCTGGTGCACCTTCTGGTGCCGAGCCACGGCTCGAGGTTCTGGGCGCTGGTGGAGCGTTACCCCAAGGCCGAGCGGGCACGCGGCTTCCTTGAGGGCTATTCCATGGCGGCCAACGGGTCCACGGAGGAATGTTGAGGCTGGCGGCCGTCCTCGTCACACCCGCGATGGGCAAGGGTGCGCCGCCGGGGGTCGACCCCGAAGAGTTCCTTCTCGCCCTCGCCGAGGACACCTACGAGATCGTGGCCGGACTCGACCTGGTCGAGCCGGTGATCCTCGCCGCCGGCGTCGACGGGCTGGACGACCTCGCCTGGCCGGGCACCAGAGTTCTCCGGATCCCCGACTCGCCCGGCCCCGCCGAGGCCTTCGCGGCGCTCCAGCCGTACGGCGAGGAGGCGGTGGTGATCAGCGGTGACGCGCCCGACCTGCCACCGCTGCTGATCGGCAAGCTCTTCCGCGAGCTCGGCCGCGCGTCCATCGCGGTCTGCCCCGCGGCCGACGGCGGTGCGGTCGCGATGGCCGCCCGGCTGCCGTTCCCCGAGTGGGCCTCGGCCGGTCTGGACGATCCCGACGTGGTCGCACGGCTCCGAGACCAGGCACCGGGGAGCCGGATGGTCGCCACCGGGCCCGGCTGGCACCGGCTCCGCGCCCCCGGCGACGTCGCCAGGCTGGACCCCGGCCTCGAAGGCTGGGAGAACACCCGGGCGCTGCTCAGCGCCTAGCCCGGTCAGTGGCCGGCCGGCAGTGACAGCTCCGTGAGCACGGCCCGGTGGTCGGTGCCGGGAACGTCGTACACGTGGTAGCTCCGCACGGAGACGCGCTGGTCGGCGAGCACGTGGTCGATCGTGATCAGCGGGGGCACCCGCTTGTTCGCGGGCCACGTCGGGGTCAGGCCGTTGCCCGTGGCGTCGCCCGCGTCGTGGTAGCCCCGCGCCATCAGGCGGCGCATCTCAGCGTGGTCGAGGCTCGCGTTGAAGTCGCCCGCGAGGATGCGGAACGGCCCGGAGGTCGACCCCGGCGGCAGCGCCCTGAGCCCTTCGGTCCACTCCGTGACCTGGGGGCCCAGCGGGGGAAAGGTGTGCACGTCGACGATCTCGAGCCGGGCTCCGCTCGGCAGGCTCAGCGTGACCGCCGGCATGTTGTGCCCGATCACCCGGAACAGCCCGTCGAGCTGGGTGACCGGATGGATGGAGAAGATGCCGCTGCCCGCCGCGCTCCACTCGTCCTGCAGGACCCGGTGGGGCATCAGCTCCTTGAGCCCGGCCGCGTCGAGGTCGGCCACGGCCCCGGGCGTGAGCTCCTGGGTGTTGAGGATGTCGGGCCGGTGGCGCCGGACCAGGTCGACCACGGTCTGCGCGTCACCGTGGCCGAAGAAGAGGTTCACCGTGAGCACCGTGAACTGCTGACCGGACGCGGCCGACGCGGCGGGAGCGTCCCCGAAGGCGCGGGGGAGCACGCTGAACCCGAGCACGGCCGTCGTGGCGAGCGCGACGGCGGTCACCACCTTCTTCCTGGACAGGACGGAGAGCAGCACCGGCACCAGCGAGCCCGCCGCGGCGTACGGCGTGGCGGTCATGATCTGCGCCGGGAACGATCCACGTTCCAGGCCTCCCACCCGGCCGACGGCCCAGGCGGCGAACGGCGTCACCGCGAGCCAGGCGAGTGTGCCGGGCACGCGAAGGCGAAGCCGTCGTAGACGGGAGGGCGTCATGATCACGCCACCCACCGGTGTGTCGGTCGTGGTGTCCACCCATCCCCTAACTCGCCTCGCTGTTACGACCCCGACCCTATCCAGCGCGTGTAGGAATCGCGTGAAGACGGCGCGCCTGTCCAGAGGCCGGTCAGGACAGCAGGACCGCTCGGGCGCGTCTGGCGAGCCGGCGGGTGGCCTCGTCCGTCGGCTCGGGGATGTCGTCCACCGCGACCCATCGGAGCTCCAGCGACTCGTGACTGATCACGAACTCCGCCCCGGGCGGTGCCACGGCTCCGTACTCCACGTCGAGGTGCCAGCTGAATGGGGGATGGCACCAGACCCGGTGACGGTCGAGGGCGAGCGGGCCTGGCAGGAGCGTGAGCTCCGGGATGCCTGACTCCTCCGTGGCCTCGCGCAGCGCGGCGTCCTCGAGGGAGATGTCAGGGACCTCGCAGTGACCGCCCATGGGCAGCCACATCTTGGCCTTCGGGTGCGAGGTCAGCAGCACTTTGGCGCCGTCGTGTGAGAGCACCGCCGTGGTCGCCGTCAGGTGGCCCGGCGCGCAGGAGCGCCACATGGCGTCGTCGTGCGTGTGCAGGTGCTCGACGAACTCCTTGCGGAGCAGCTCCTCGGCGGGGGTGGGCGCCGTCCACCGGGTCAGCGCGGCAAGCGCGGAGTCGCGCAGGGTCATGCGTCTCCGGGCTTGTCGGGGGACCCGCCCTCGCCGGGCTTATCCTCGCCGGTCTCCGGCTTCTCGAACGCCGAGAGGTCGAGTCTCGCCTCGCCACGGACGAACGCCTGCGGGTCGTCGAGGTCTTCCGCCCTCGGCATGAGGTCGGGGTGGGACCACACCGCGTCCCGCCCGTCGATGCCCCGATCGGCGGCGAGGGCCTGCCAGAGCGCGGCGGCCTCGCGCAGGCGCCGAGGACGCAGCTCCAGCCCGACGAGGGTGGCGAAGGTGCGTTCCGCCGGCCCTCCGGTCGCACGGCGCCGCCGTACGGTCTCGGACAGGGCGGCGACGGAGGGCAGCTTGCCCTCGGCGGCGGCGTCCACCACCGTGCCGACCCAGCCCTCGACCAGGGCCAGAATGGTCTCCAGCCGCGCGAGCGCGGCCTTCTGGCGCTCGGTCTCCTCGGGCTTGAGCAGCGCGCCGCCGCTCAGGGCCTCCTGGATCTGCTCAAGGTTGTTGATGTCGAGCCCGCGGATCTGCTCTTCGAGAGCCGAGGTGTCGACGCTGATGCCCTTGGCGTACTCCTCGACGGCGCCGAACAGCTGGGTGCGCAGCCACGGGACGTGCTGGAACAGCCGGTGGTGCGCGGCCTCTCTGAGCGCCAGGTAGAGGCGGATCTCCTCGGAGGGGATCTCCAGGCCGTGGCTGAACGCGGCGATCCCGCCGGGCAGCAGAGCCGCGGTGTCGGACAGCGGCAGCCCGATATCGGCGGAGCCGATCACCTCGGGAGCCAGGGTGCCGAGGGCCTGGCCGATCTGGCTGCCGACCATCATGCCGCCCATCTGGCGCATCATGCCCATGAGAGGCCCGAGCTGCGCGGCCATCGCCTGGCCCTCCGGCCCGAGACCGGCCCCGCCCAGGGTGCCGCCCATGGTCTCGACCATGCGCTCGGCGATCGGGTCGCAGAGCCGCCGCCAGACCGGGACGGTCTTCTCGATCCACTCGGAACGGCTCCACGCCTCCGGCGAGGTCAGCCCGCTTGGCAGCTCGGTCGCCTCGTTCAGCCATAGGTCGGCTAGGCGGAGGGCGTCGACGATCTCGCGACGCTCGCCCTCCATGACGCTCGGATCGCCTTCGGCGACCACGGCGTGGCGCGCGATGTTCTTGGCCATATCCCAATTGACGGGCCCAGAGCCGGCCGGGGCCGACAGCATGTCGGCGAACTGGCGCATGGCCGCGGCCATCTGCTCCGGATCGCCGAACATCGCGAACGGATTCTCGTTGGGGTCGTTTTCGCGACCTGGCAGGTCAGTCACCGCTCTACCTCGTGCAGGATGGAGGAGTCCACATCCGCCACGTTAGCCGTCGTAGGGCGGATCAGTGCAAAGTGAGGACCTCGTGCCTACCTCGAAACGTCTCCGGCCACCGGTCGTCGCCGTCACCGGCGCGGCCACAGGGCTGGGGAGAGAGTTCCTCTCCCGGGTCGCCTCGTCTGCGGATTTCCGCCGCGTGGTGGCGATCGACGACCAGCGGGGCGACGTCCCCGACGTCACCTGGCGGGTGCTGGACGTCCGAGATCCGCTCTTGGCGAACCGCATCTCCGACGTCGACGTGCTGGTCCATCTGGCCGCTGACTACGCGCTCGACGCCGACCCGGCCGCGCGCCGCGCCTACAACCTGCGGGCCGCGCAGACCGTGCTCACCGCCTCGGCGGCGGCGCGGGTCCGGCGGGTGGTTCTCGTCACGAGCGCCATGGTCTACGGGGCGGTGCCGGACAACCCGGTCCCGCTGCCCGAGGACGCCCCGGTCGCCGCGGAGCCCGACTCAGGCGTCGTCGGCGACCACCTTGAGATCGAGGCGCTCGTACGGCGCTGCCTGCGCAGCCATCCCGGCCTCGAGGTGACCGTGCTGCGCCCGGCCGCCGTTGTCGGGCCGGGGGTGGACACCGTGGTCACCCGCCACTTCGAGGCTCCGCGCCTGCTCACGGTCAAGGGCTCGGCGCCGCGCTGGCAGTTCTGCCACGTGGAAGACCTGGTCTCGGCCCTCGAGATGGCCGCACTCGGTCACGTCTCCGGGGTCGTCAGCGTCGGCAGCGACGGGTGGCTGGAAATGGAGCAGGTCGAGGAGCTGTCCGGCCTGCGGCGTTTCGAGCTGCCCGCAGGGCTGACGTTCGGAACCGCCCAGCGCCTCCACCGGCTCGGCATCACCCCGGCCCCCGCGACGGATCTGCACTACGTCGTCTACCCATGGGTGGTCGACTGCGCTTCGCTGCGTGCCGCCGGATGGAAGCCGGTGTGGACCAACGAGGCCGCGTTCCAGCAGCTTCTGGAGCTCGGCGAGGGCAGGCACGCGGTCGTCGGCCGCCGCCTGTCCGGCAAGGAGGCCACGATCACCGCCGCCACGGCCGCGAGCGCCACCGTCGCGGTGATCGGCACCGCCGCCATCGTCCGCAGGGCTCGCCGTAAACGACGGACATAGCAGCATCTGGAGGTCTCTAAGGGGTGATCGCGGCGCGGCGCGGAGTAGTCTCGTGGCGTGAACGCCATCCGATTGCTGGGCATTCGTGACACCCCGCTTTCCGTGGACGAGGTGCTCGGCGCCGTCGGTGACGACGGTGCGGGCGGCACGACGCTGTTCGTCGGCACCGTGCGCGACCACGATCACGGCAAGCCTGTGACCCAGCTGTCGTACTCCGCGCACCCGAGCGCGGAGGCAGAGCTCCGCCGGGTCGCGGAGAAGGTCGCCGCCGACTTCCCCGTGATCGCGCTCGCGGCCGTGCACCGGGTCGGCGACCTGAACCTGGGCGACGCCGCGGTGATCGTCGCGGTGGCCGCCGCCCACCGTGGCGAGGCCTTCGAGGCGTCGCGGCGCCTGATCGACGACCTCAAGAGCGAGGTGCCCATCTGGAAGCACCAAGCCTTCGCGGACGGCTCCACCGAGTGGGTCGGAGCCTGCGACTGACGGCGATTGACCTGGATGTCCGCCCTGTGTGTGTCCGCGTAACCACGGTCCCGGCAAGCGCATAGAGTTGCCCCCATGTCCCGACGACGTCTGACGTTGATGGTTGCGGGCGTGCTCACGCTCGTGCTCGGCGGCGCCGGCGCGCTGCTGCCCGTGCCCTACGTCGCGCTGAGCCCCGGCCCCACCGAGAACACCCTCGGCGATGTCAAGGGCAAGCCGGTCATCACCGTCTCGGGCCACCAGACCTATCCCACGTCGGGCAAGCTCAGCCTCGTCACCGTGGCCTACCAGGGCGGGCCCGGCGCCCGCATCGACCTGCTGACGGCCCTGCGCGGCTGGATGGACCCGACCGTCGCGGTCGTCCCCGAAGAGACGATCTTCCCGAAGGCCGTGTCGGTGAAAGAGGTCGAGCAGCAGAACACCCAGGAGATGAGCAGCTCACAGCAGGACGCGACCGCCGCGGCGCTGAATGAGCTGAAAATTCCCATCAAGGTCATCGTGGCCGTGGCGTCCACCCAGAAGGGCAAGCCCGCCGACGGCAAGCTGCTCCGCAACGATGAGATCACCGCCGTGGACGGCGCGCCGGTGCGCACCGTCGACGACGTCTCCGCCGGCGTGCACAAGCACAAGGTCGGCGAAGAGGTGCAGTTCGGCGTCGTGCGGGAAGGCAAGCCCATGACCGTCAAGGTCGGCACGGTCGCCGGCCCAAGCGGCCCGATCGTCGGCGTGATGATGGGCCTGCAGTTCAAGTTCCCGTTCACCGTGAACGTCAATGTCGGAGACGTCGGCGGGCCGAGCGCCGGCCTGATGTTCTCGCTCGGCATCTACGACAAGATCACGCCCGGCGCCCTCACCGGTGGCAAGTCGATCGCCGGCACCGGCACGATCACCCCGGAGGGGAAGGTCGGCCCGATCGGCGGCATCCAGCAGAAGATGGTCGGCGCCCGCGACGCCGGAGCCACCGTCTTCCTGACGCCCGCCGAGAACTGCGACGACGCCGTACAGGCCGTGCCGAAGGGGCTTCGCCTCGTGAAGGTGAGCACCATGCACGAGGCGGTCCAGGCGATCGACACGCTGCGCACCGGGTCCGGGCAAGTGGCGAGTTGTCCGGTCCGGTGACGTCACCCGGCCGCCCGGCGGGGAACCCGCCGCATGCCCGAGGCGTTGGGCCTCGTGAACGTGCACGTCCTATCCGGTGGCGTCGCCCGTGCTCCGAGCCGTGTGCGCGGCCGTGCCCCCCGGGGACCGGCCGCCCGCGGGCAGGCCGCGAGTTGTGGCCTTACCGTGCCCGGGGCTTGGAACAGGACCGCTTCACCACCGGTGTAGGTTGCCAGACACGGACCGTTACTCGTGAAATCTAGGGGTGGGCCTTGACCTTCCGGAACCCCGGCGCGGGTCGGGCGATGCGTTTGCCCCGCCGGCCGCGGCTTCTCGTACCCGTCGCGATCACTCTGGTAGTGATCGTCATCTTGTTCTTCGTGTTGGCCGGTGTCCTCACCGACTGGCTGTGGTTCGACTCGGTCGGGTACACCTCGGTCTTCTCGACCATGCTGGTGACCCAGTTGCTGCTGTTCGTCTTCGGCGCGTTGCTGATGGCCGTCGTCGTCGGCGGCAACATGATCCTCGCGTTCCGCGCGCGGCCCCTGTTCGGGATCGGCATGTTCGGCGGGGCGTCCCAGGGCGCCGACCGCTACCGCGCGGCGATCGACCCCCACCGCAAGCTGGTCTTCCTCATCGGGCTGGCGGTGCTGGGCCTGTTCACCGGTTCGTCCACCGCGGGTCAGTGGAAGACCTGGCTGCTCTTCATCAACGGGACGTCGTTCGACAAGCCCGATCCGCTGTTCAACATGGACATCTCATTCTTCATGTTCACCTATCCGTTCATCCGGATGGTGCTGAACTTCCTGTTCACGGCGGTCATCATCTCGATCGTCGTCGCGGCGATCGTCCACTACCTGTACGGCGGCATCCGGCTCCAGTCGCCCGGCTTGCAGGCCACCCGGGCCGCCAGGGTCCACCTGTCGGTGCTGGTCGGCCTGTTCGTGCTGCTCAAGGCCGTGGCCTATTGGACCGACAGGTACGGGCTGGTCTTCTCCGACCGGGGCAAGGTCTTCGGCGCGTCGTACACCGACGTCAACGCTGTGCTCCCGGCCAAGAGCATCCTGGCGATCATCGCCCTGATCTGCGCCGCGCTGTTCTTCGCCGGGATCGTAAGGCCCGGCGGCATGCTCCCCGGGGTGGGCTTGGGGCTCCTCGTGCTCTCGGCGGTCCTGGTCGGCAGCGTCTACCCGGCGCTGGTCGAGCAGTTCCAGGTCAAGCCGAACCAGCAGAGCAAGGAGCAGGCCTACATCGAACGCAACATCAAGGCGACCAGAGACGCCTACAATGTCGCGTCCGCCGAGGTCGCCCCGTACAGCGCGAAGACGCAGGGCACGCAGCAGGAGCTGCAGAGCGAGGTCTCGACCATCCCGGGCGTGCGCCTGCTCGACCCGACCGTGCTGTCGCCGACATTCGAGCAGCTCCAGCAGATCAAGGGTTACTACCAGTTCCCCGATCAGCTCGACGTCGACCGGTACAAGATCGACGGAGTGTCGCGCGACACCGTCGTCGCGGTCCGCGAGATCGGCACCCCCCCGGACAGCAACTGGATCAACAACCACCTGGTCTACACCCACGGCTTCGGGTTCGTCGCCGGTCCTGGTAGCAGGACCGACTCCCAGGGCAAGCCCGACTTCCTCGTCAAGGACATCCCCCCGACCAACGGCCTCGGCACGTTCGAGCCACGGATCTACTTCGGCGAGAACTCCCCCGAGTACTCCATCGTCGGCGGCACCAAGAAGATCGAGCTCGACTTCCCCGAGCAGAGCAACACCGGCCAGGGCAGCGGCCAGGAGAACTTCATCTACACCGGCAAGGGCGGCGTTCCCATGGGGAACTTCTTCACCCGCCTGCTCTACGCCGGCAAGTACGGCGAGACGAACCTGCTGCTGTCGTCCGACATCAACAGCAAGTCGCGCATCCTGTACAACCGCGACCCCCGCGACCGGGTCCAGCAGGTCGCCCCGTTCCTCACCCTCGACGGCGATCCCTACCCGGCGATCGTGAACGGGCGCATCCTGTGGATCGTCGACGGCTACACGATGTCCGAGGACTATCCCTACTCCGAGCGGCGCAGCTTCGGGGACATGACCCGTGACACCTCGACCGACAGGCTCCTGTTGCCGCAGCAGCCGCGCGACCACATCAACTACATCCGCAACTCGGTCAAGGCGACGGTGGACGCCTACGACGGCACCGTCTCGCTCTACGCGTGGGACGACAAGGATCCGCTGCTCAAGACCTGGCAGAAGGCCTTCGGCGGCGTCATCCAGCCGAAATCCAAGATCCCGCCGCAGCTCTTGGACCACCTGCGCTACCCCGAAGACCTGTTCAAGGTGCAGCGGGACATCCTCGGCAGCTACCACGTCACCGACGCCAACGCGTTCTACGGCGGCCAGGACTTCTGGAAGGTGCCGGAGGACCCCGCGAGCTCGAAGACCAAGCAGCCTCCGTACTACGTGACGCTCAGGATGCCGAACGAGACGGAGCCGCGCTTCTCGCTCACCACCACCATGGTGCCGAACAACCGGGACAACCTGGCGGCCTTCATGTCGGTGGACGCCACCGGTGACTCGACCACGAAGATCCGGATCCTCCAGCTACCCAGCGACACCACGATCCCCGGCCCCAAACAGGCGCAGAACACCTTCGACACGAAGGCCGCCAGCGTCCTGAACGACCTGCGGATCGGCGGTACCACGGAGACCTTGAACGGCAACCTGCTGACCCTGCCGTTCGGAGGGGGCCTGCTGTACGTCGAGCCCGTCTACGTGCAGCCCAAGGTGCAGAACTCCGCGCGGTACCCGACCCTGGCCAGAGTGCTGGTGATGTTCGGCTCCGACGTCGGGATCGGCACCACGCTCTCTGACGCGCTGGGCCAGGTGTTCGGGCAGAGCCAGCAACAGCCGGCCACTCCCACGACGCCGAACCAACCGGCCACTCCGGGAGTGACCACCGACCTCGCCAAGGCCTTCGACAACGCCCAGAAGGCGTACGACGACGGCCAGAAGGCGATCAAGAGCGGTGACTTCGCCGGGTACGGCGAGGCGCAGAAGCGGCTCGCTCAGGCCCTGAAGGACCTGGAGTCGGCTCTGGGCAAGCAGAAGGCGACCCCTTCGGCCACGCCCACCCCCGCGCCCTCGTCCGCGTCGGCGGCCACGGCGACGCCTACGGCGAGCCCCACACCGTCGCCCACACCCAGTTCATAGGCATGTTCAAGGGCCGGTACGGCTGGCTTCAGCCGTACCGGCCCTTGCGCGCCAGGGCTTTCCGATTTGCCAGTGCCCTTCAGGGCCGATAGTCTTCAAATGCAAGCCGACGCGGGGTGGAGCAGCTCGGTAGCTCGCTGGGCTCATAACCCAGAGGTCGTAGGTTCAAATCCTACCCCCGCTACCACGAGAGGCCCTGATCACGGGAAACCCTGATCAGGGCCTTTTCCATGTCCAGATCACACCAGCCGTCCGCCCTGGGCGACGAACATCGTCACGTCGATCACCGCGATCGCGACGGTCACGGCGAAGGCGGCCCGCCGTACGGAACGCCGGGCCACCAGCAGGCCGCCTGCCAGCACGAGCGCCACGGCCCCGAGGCCCACCACGGTGATCGGGCCTCCACGCTCCGCGGGAGCGAGGGCGATGACCACAGACGCCGCCACGAGCAGAACGGCGGCGCCGAGCCTCGCCCCCGTGGGCCCGAGACGCTGCGGCAGCCCGCGCACCCCGAGGGCGAGGTCGTCCGGCAGGTCCGGAAGGACGTTGGCGAAGTGGGCGCCCATGCCGAGCAGCGCCCCGGCCAGCAGCGCCCACCACGCGGGCCACGGCCGGCCGGGCAACCCCAGGGTGACGAACGCGGGCAGCAGGCCGAAGGCCACCGCGAAGGGCAGAGGGGACGCCGCGCTGGCCTTGAGCCGTAGGTTGTAGAACCATCCGCAGGCCACGGCCGCGAGATGCACCGGTCCGGCGAGGATCCCGCTCGCCAGCGACAGCGGCACGCACAGCGCAAGAGCGGCGAAGGCCGCGACCGCCACCGCGCGCGGCGCGACCGAGCCCCGGGAGAGCGGCTTGTCGGCCCGGCCGATGGCACGATCCCGGACGCGGTCGATCCAGTCGTTGCTCCAGCCGATCGAGAGCTGGCCGCTGAGCACGGCCGCGCCGACCAGCAGCGTGCCTCCCGCGCCCCTCCCGACACCGGCCGCGAGGGCGCACCCCGTGGCGGTGACCACGGCGGTGGGGCCCGGGTGACATGCCCTGATCAACGAAAACATGTGATCAGCCTCGACCCCGCGCCCCGGTCCGCGCAAACGGCTGGGATCACGGAGCTCGCCACTCGAAACTATGATCGAAGACTGTCGGAGGGTTCGGCTAGTCTGCTCCGTATGCGGATCGCGGTGACGGCGGACGCGCACGGCGGCACGCTGCGCCCGGTGGGGGAGGACGCGGGCCGTGTCGGCGATCTCGCGCAGGCCGTGCGCGAGCTGGAGCACACCGCACGGCCCCGATGGATCTGGGCCGACACCCGTGGCGTCTACCCCGCGCTCCTCGCCCGTGACGTACGCCTGGCGCGCTGCCACGACCTCACGCTCACCGAGTCGCTCCTCCTCGGCCACGAAGGCCGGTATGGCGAGCCCAGGTCGGCCGAGGCGGCGTACGCCAGGCTGCGCGGCCTTCCTGTGCCCGGCGACGAGGCGGGCCGGCAGGCCGTCCAGGACACGCTGTTCGAGCCGGAGAAGGCCGAGATCGACGTGACCGAGGTGTATGCCGACCAGCTCAGCAGGATCGAGGCCACGGAGAGCCCGGGCCGCTTCCGGTTGCTGGTCGCCGCGGAGTCCGCCGGGGCCCTGGTCGCCGCGGAGATGCGCCACGACGGTATGCCGTGGCGCGAGGATGTCCACGACGAGCTGCTGACCGAGCTCCTCGGGCCCCGGCCTGTCCACGGCATGCGGCCCGCCAAGCTCCAGGCTCTCGCCGACCAGGTGAGCGACGCCTTCGGGAGCACCATCAACCCCGACTCTCCCCAGCAGATCGTCAGGGCTTTCAAGTCGGCCGGCATGCCGGTCGCGTCTACCAGGTCACACGTGCTCAAGCAGGTCGATCACCCGGCCGTCGCGCCGCTCCTCGCGTACAAGGAACTGGCCCGGCTTCATAGCTTCCACGGCTGGACCTGGGCCGACCAGTGGGTGCGCGCGCACCGGTTCCATTCCGAGTACGTCGTGGGGGGTGTGGTGTCCGGCCGCTGGGCCACCAGCGGGGGAGGCGCCCTGCAGATTCCCAAGGTGATGCGCCGCGTGGTGGTCGCCGACGAGGGGTGGCGGCTGGTGGTGGCCGACGCGGCGCAGCTCGAGCCGCGGGTGCTGGCCGCGATGGCCGGCGACAGAGGCCTGGCCGCCGCCGCCGGCGAGATCGACCTGTACGCCGCGCTCGCCCAGTCCTTCGGCGGCGCCCGCGACAACGCCAAGATCGCCATGCTGTCCGCGATGTACGGCGGCACCAGCGGCGACGCGGCGAAGCTCCTGGCCATGCTGCGCCAGCGGTTCCCCCAGGCGTACGCCTTCGTGGAGAACGCGGCCAAGGACGGTGAGGAAGGCCGGTTGGTGCGTTCCTGGCTCGGACGCACGTGCCCGCCGCCCTCGGCGCACTGGTCGAACCTCGTCTCAGGGCCGGAGGGCGCCCGCGCGGCGCGCGACCGGGGGCGGTTCACCCGCAACTTCGTCGTCCAGGCGACCGCCGCGGAGTGGGCGCTCACCCTCATGGCGCTGCTGCGCGGGCTGTTGCCCTCGCCGGCAAGGCTGGTGTTCTTCCAGCACGACGAGGTGATGGTGCACTGCCCGCAGGAGCTCGCGGGCGAGGTGTCGGCGGCGGTGAGCCGGGCGGCCGAGGAGGCCACGCGGCTGCTGTTCGGGGAGACCCCCGTCCGCATTCCGATGGAGGCGGTGGCGGTGGCCTGCTATGGAGACGCCAAGTAACTCAGGTCAGGGGGCAGCTCGCGCGGGCCTCATCAGGAGCAGTGACTTCCTGATCGCCCAGCCGATCAGGCAGAGGCTGAAGACACCCTGGACGGCACGCAGCCAGTCAGCCGTGGTCGTCGCGGCGAACACCACCACGCCTAGCCAAAGCAGGCCGAACGCCGCTACCAGGGTGACAGCCGCCCAGTTCATCCGCTGCTCCCACATGGGGGAAGTCTCCCAGGACGACCCTCATGTCACGGCAAAGGCTGTCATCTCGACAAGCGAGCTTACTTCTCCCAATTCGCCGGTCGTTGCCGGCTGATCGTCAGCGAGGCAGCCTGCGCCCGGTGCCGGCGCAGCGGCGCATCCGCGCGCTCGTCCTCGGACGGCTTGGAGGCGCGTCCTCCAACAGGGCGAGCAGCGTCTCGGCCATGCGGGCGTCCGAGAGGATCCGGACCGCGTCCTCGTCCCCTGCGGGCAACTGCCCCTTCTTGCCCAACTCGTGCCGCAGGAATGTCAGCGGGTCGGGGTCGCCGACGGCGTAGGACGACAGGGTCGCCCTGGCGGCCGTCAGCAGACCCAGGTAGTGGGCGCGAAGCGTCGCCTCGCGCAGTCGCGCTTGCTCCAAGTCGTCCAGCAGCGTCCGGGCGATCTGCAGGAGATCGTCCGAGTCGCCCTCCTCGGCCGCGATGTGAGCGCGGATGTCGTCGAACTCCGACCGCGTCATGATGACCCACCTCCACGGGCGGGGTTCCGGGCGCCGGGGTGGCGCCTGCGGAGTCCCGCACCCTCTTCGTAACGGCTGGCGATTGCGGATGACTTGCCGACGGGTTGCCCCGGCGCGCGAATCGCCCGCTGTTTGGGATGGCTGAGGGGCGGGAAAGGTTTACCGGATATCGAAGTGGCGTACGAAAGTCTTGGATGCTGCTAGTGTTTCCCCTCGTTGGGCGGCGATCTGGCCCCGAGAGATCCAAAAAATCTTGCGGGCTGCCGGCCTGCCCACGCCCCCTCTACTGTCGGGATCATCCCGGTTGGTGCGCTAACGTTGCATCTGACCGGTTGATCCGGTAAGTTAGACGGGTTGCCCTGGCGACGGGGCGATGCGAGACGTGCTGGTGTGGGATGGTTTGCGTCAGATCGGATGATTTGACAGGGACTGTCTGGATCTGGTAAAGTTTGTAAATGAGATGTGAGCCCCGGACGGGGTCGGAGCCGAGTCGGTTCCGGGTCCCGGCGGTGTACGCGTCCGTTTCTTGAGAACTCAACAGTGTGTTAAAAGCCAGTGCATG
>JAOPYI010000103.1 GCA_025964675.1 Sphaerisporangium sp.
GGTCAGTCAGGCAGGAGATGGAATCGGCTGGTGCTTCCACATGAAGCCCGGGGGCGTGGTGCCAGCCGGTGAGGTCAAGCAGGCGGCGCACCTGCGGGGAGGCGGACCGCAATGTCAGAACATGGTCGCCCTGCAGTCCGGTGGCGGTGGTGACCAGGGCGCGTAGGCCGCCGACATCGATGAACGCCAGGCCGCTGAGATCGAGGCAGATGTTGCCGTTGCTCGGCATCGAGGCCAGTGCTCGGGTCAGGGCGGGCAGGGTGGCGCAGTCGAGTTCGCCTACGGTCCGCAGGCCCTGGCGGTCGAGAAGTGGGGTGATGCGCAGGTGTGGGTGGGCCGCCTCGATGGGCGCGATGAGGGGATGGTGAAGGGTGCTGACAATGTCCGTGGTGCTCATGCCGACTCCTAGGAGGGCTGGACAGGCTGGCCGCGAGGTCTGGGCGGCTGTTGCGCTGGTGTCAGCGGGATTGGTGCGGTGACCTGATCATCCACCAAGCCCACCCGGGGCGGAAACGACCAATCGCCACCTGACTTATCACCGCCGGTGATGACTACATCTCCCTGTGCGGGTAGAGAAGCGATTTCGCTGGCGCAACTGCGACGCTGTAGCGGGCCATCCCCGACCGCCGGTCGTGTGGTTGTGCCAGATGGCGGCAGCCATGGCGAGGATGCGCTGAGGGACCCGGACAGCGATGCCCTCGAAGGTCCGGCCGCCGTGTCATTCCAGGTCGAGCTGTCCCTTAAGAGGGTCATTGACCGACTCATCCGGCGCCTGGGGCCGGCGGCCAGGGCTGGAGCACGACCCACTTTCTTGGAGGAACCCATGAACCTGCACGGCACCACGATGACGAGTTCCTCGTTGCAGTTCTAGCTCGACCCGGTCCCTTTGGGTTTCCGTGGACTGGTTGCCTTCGCCTTCAAACCATGGCTGGGGGCTCGGCCTGCTGTTCACCCATGGCGATTCAACGCGCCGCTGCTGCTGTCCGGCATCATCACCATGGTCGCGATCATCTAGTCGGCGGCGGTCGGCTGCCTTCGGGATGAAGCCGGTTGTCCAACCAGTACGATGCAACGTAGTAGACCTATACAGCACGTTAACCATTTGGTGGGTGAAGCCTTGAAGATCCACCCTGTACGGGGGCGGGTACCTTTTGCCTGGCTAGCCGAGCGCTAGTACAAGGCCGCTTCCGACACCCAGGGCCAGCGACGCCCACGCGGTGAGGTAGGCGACTCGCTTGGCAGCGGCGGAGGGCTCGTAGCCGGGGCCCTGGTCAGCGCGGAACGCGGGAAGTATCCATCGGAGGTAGTAGAAGACGCTGGCCACGGTGTTCACCACGGCTACCACGGCAAGCCAGGCGTACCCGCCGTCCCACGCTGCCGCGAACACCAGGAATTTGCCCACGAAGACCGCGGTGGGCGGCGTGCCTACGAGCCCGAGCAGGCAGATGACCAGGGCGAGGGCCAGCCAAGGGGACCTTCGGCCGAGGCCGGCGTAGTCCGCGAGCGAGTCTCGCCCGAGGGCGATGACCACGGCGAACGCTCCGAGGTTGGTGACGGCGTAGGCGGCCAGGTAAAAGAGCAGCGCCGGTTGCGCCAGGTCGGAACGTCCCGCCACGGCGATGGGGATCAGCAGGTAGCCGGCCTGGCTGATGGTGGAGTAGGCGAGCAGCCGGCGCACGTTGTCCTGGTAGAACGCGGCCAGGTTGCCCAGGGTCATCGTTGTCGTGGCGACTATGGCGATGAGGAGATGCCATCCCGCCGCGGAGCCTTGGAACACCTCCACCGCCATGCGGAGCAGACCGAGGAAAGCGCCGACCTTGGGGACGGTGGTGACGTAGGCCGCGACGGCGGGTGGTGCCCCTTCGGTCACATCGGGCACCCAGAAGTGGGCGGGCACACCACCTGCCTTGAAAAGCACCCCGGCGAGCAGGAAGACGATGGCGCATGCGACGGCGGGCACGGGCGCGTTCGTCAGCCTCTCCCCCAGCGGCTGGTACGCGGTCACGCCGGACAGGCCGTACAGCAGCGTCACCCCGGCGAGCATCAGCACTCCGAGAAAGGCACCCATGAGGTAGTACTTCAGTGCTGCTTCGGTGCCGGGAGCGTCCTTGGCGAAGCCTGCCAGCGCGTAGGCGGGGATGCTCGCCAGCAGGTAGGCGGCGACGAAGACGAGCAGGTCATCCGCCCCTGCCAGGATGATCACACCGAGTGCGGAGAGGAGAAGCAGGACGTAGACCTCCGCCTCGCGTCTGTTGCCGCGGGCCCAGCCTGCCGCGAGGATGACCACGACCAGCGTCGCGGCACTGACGACGATTCGCGTCACATTGGTCAATGGATCGAGCGCGTAAGCGTCGAAGACCGTACCGGCCGGCCGAAACGCGATGGTCAGGGTGGCGATGAGGGCGCCGGTGAGCGCCGCGCCGCAGATCCACGCCACGATGCGCTGCCGGTAGCGGGGGGTGAACAGGCCGGCCATCAGCCCGAGCACGGCCCCGACGAGCAGGAACAATTCGGGGAGAAGGTCGAGAGGGTTCTGGTTCATGCCCTTCATCGGCTCACCAGTGACACGATCGCGGCGGAGACCGGCTCGATGAGGCTCAGCAGCCATCGTGGCGCGATGCCGATGGCCAGTGACAGGGCGAGCAACGGGGCGACGGCGGCCAACTCGGCAGGCCGTACGTCGCTGACCTTGGCCGTCAGCTCGCCTGGCGGCCCGAGGAAGGCCTTCTGCAGAACCCTCAGGAACAGGGCCGCGGTGATGAGGATGCCGAGAACGCTGAGCGCGCCGGCCACGACAGCACCAGGGACGCCCGTCCCGATGACGCCGGCGAAGATCTGGAACTCCGCGATGAAGCCGGACAGGCTGGGCAGGCCGAGGGAGGCGAACGCCGCGACGGCCGTCAGCCCGGTGAAGGTCGGCGCGTTGGCGGCGATCCCGCCGAACCGGTTGAGGTCGTAGCTGTGCGCGCGGTCCCACAGGACGCCGGTGAGCAGGAAGAGTGCCCCCGTGATCAGACCGTGGCTGACCATCTGCGTGACGGCTCCGGTGACGGCGAGCTCTCTGGCCTGCGGGTTCCCCGTGGCCAGGCCTGCGGCGCCGAGGGCTAGGACGATGTATCCCATGTGGTTGACCGAGGTGTAGGCGATGAGCCGTTTGATGTTCTCCTGGGCGAGAGCGACCAGCGCGCCGTACAGCACGCTGACCACCCCGATGACGATGACGATCCAGGCGTAGCGCTGCCAGGCCGACGGGAGCATCGGCATCGCGATGCGGGCGAAGCCGTACGCGCCCATCTTGAGCAGGATGCCGGCCAGGATCGCCGACCCGGTCGCCGGCGCGTCGGTGTGCGCGGGCGGAAGCCACGTGTGGAAGGGGACGGTCGGCGTCTTGACCGCGAGCCCGACGCCGATGGCCAGCAGAACGAGCCCCGCGGCACCAGGCGCATTCGCGAACGCCGGGTGGCGGGTCAGTTCGACCATGTCGAAGGTGTGCGGCTCGCTGCCAAGGTACAACCCGATGAAGCCGAGCAGCAGTGCGAGCGACCCGAGGAAGGTGTACAGGAAGAACTTCAGCGCCGAACGCGCGGGATCACCGTGCCCCCATCCCGCGATCACGAAGTACATGCCGACGATCGACAGGTCGAAGAACACGAAGAACAGCAGGAGGTCCTGGGCGGCGAACAACCCCAGCGAGACCGTCTCGAGAAACAGGAAGAGCGCCGCGTAGGCGCGGACCCGCTCGGTCTCTCGCAGCGAGTAGACCGCGCACAGCAGGAACAGCAGGGCGGTCAGCGCCATGAGCGGCAGGGACATGCCGTCAATGCCAACGTGATATCCCGCGCCCACTGATGGGATCCAGCGCAGCCTCGTCTGGTAGCCGATCCCTCCGTGGTAGCCCAGCCACATGATGGCGATCAAGATCAGATCTGCCGCCGCCGTGGCGATCCAGATCCGAAGGATCATGCGGCGACCGAGCCGAGGAATGAGCAGCAGGCCGGCGGCCGCCATCAGCGGCAGGAAGATCGCTAGAGACGGCACGCTCACCTCACCAGCGCGATCACGACGGCCAGCAGGACCAGGAAAACCGCGGCCTGGGCGAAGTAGGTGTGCACCTGCCCGGTCTGAGGGCGCCGGGCCAGCCTGCCAAGACCGGCTACGCTGGAGCCGACGCCGTGCACGAAGCCGTCGACCGGCACCTCCAGCCGGCTCGCCGCCAGCCTGGCAGCCTTCGTCCCGGTACGCGAAACGCTGCGAACCACTCCGTCGATCACGTAATCGTCGAAGCGTGCCAACGACCGGGCGAGGACCAGAAGCGGCCGCCACACGACGACGACCGCGACCCGTTCCAGCTGCAACCAGCTCACCAGGGGCGCGGCAGCCTTCACGGGCTGGTGCCGTAGAACGACCATGACCAGCATTACGGCGATCGCGAGTACTCCCGACAGCACCAACTCGGCCACTCCTGGACCAGGCTCGGCGCCGCCGGCTCCGAGCAAGCGCTTCCAGCTGCTGAAAACCGTGGGTATACCGACAGCTCCGAATGTCGCGGACACCAAGGCGAGAACGGGCAAAGGCACCCGCTGGAGAAGACCGATATGGCGGGTACCCGGCTGTTCGGAGTCGTCTCGCGTACCGGCATCCACAGGCTGCCAGACAGCCATCACGGCTTTGACGGCATAGGCGGACGCCAGTAGAGCGGCGCCCAGCGAGACCACGTACAGGGGCACGGAACCCTGGGCGACCGTGGCGAGGATCGAGTCCTTGGTGACCCACAGGGACAGCGGCGGCAGCCCGGCGAGGGCCAGGCCACCGATCGTGAAGGTGACCCCGACGAACGGATATCGGCGGGCCGCGCCGTGCAGTTCGATCAGGTCCTTGGTGCCCAGCGCCGTCAGCCACGCACCTGCGGCCAGGAACAGCAGGCTTTTGACGGCGGCGTGGGCGACAAGCTGCGCCGTTCCTCCGGCCATCGCGCCCGTGCCTGCCGCTAGCACCATGAATCCGATCTGCGCGCAGGTGGAGGCTGCCAGCAGTTGCTTGAGGTCACGCTGAGCCAAGGCCACGGCACCAAGCAGCAGTGCGGTCAGCGCCCCTGCCCAAGCGACCAGATGGGCGGCCCAGCCCGTCGCCGCGAGCAGAGGCTGCAAGCGGAGCAGTAGGTACGCTCCGGCGGCCACCATGGTGGCCGAGTGAAGCAGCGCCGACACCGGACTCGGACCTGCCATCGCACGGGACAGCCAGAAGGAGAAGGGCAGCTGGGCGGACTTGCCCAAGGCGGCCGCCACGATTCCGGCTGCGATGAGGTCGCGCCACGGCCGGCCGGCGGTCTCAAGACCGGCGAGGTGCAGAGAACGGGTACCGGCGATAGCGCAACCGGCCGCCAGGTAAAGCCCCATATCACCCGCACGGGTGGTCATGAAGGCGACGTTCGCCGATCGCACTCGCTCGGTGTCCCGCCACCAGAAGCCGATGAGCGCGTAGGACATCGCGCCCATGACCTCCCAGGCCATCAGCAGCAACGCGAGGTCGGCGGCCGTCACGGTGATCAGCATCGCGCCGGTGAAAATCAACATCAGGCCGAAGAAGCGGCTGCGAGCCTCGCCCTGCGGCAGATCGCCCGCCGCGAAGACCAGCACGGCAAGGGACACCGCGGCCACGGTGACCACCATCACCGCGGACAGGCCGTCGACCGCCAGCCCTGCTCGTAACCTGTCGAAGACGACGGTAAAGACCTCGGGCCGCGTCACCGCGACAAGTACTGCGATCGACAACGTGATCGTCGCGATCGCGATGGCCACCGCGGACGCGAGCCTGTCGGCCCGTCGCCTGGCGAGCAGCAGGAGCCCACCTGACGCGGTCGGCAACCCAGGCAGCAGCCAGGCGAGGACATTCATCCTTTCAGGTCCGCCGCGTCGTCGGTCATGTCCACATCACGCGCGCGGAAGATGGCGGTGACGACGGCGAAGCCCATGGCCATCTCCAGGGCCATCACGGTCACCGCCACAAGCACGAGGACCTGTCCGTCGGCGTCCGCCGGAGCGACGTGGTACCAGAAGGCGCCGCCCGCGACGATGAGACCGTTGATCATGAGCTCCAGCCCCATCATCAGCATGACGATCGACTGCTGCGACAACACCCCGTACAGGCCTATCGCGAACAGAGCGGAGGCGAGCAACAGGAAGGCATGCAGCCCCATCCCAACCTCCTCAATGACCGTGACCGTGGCTGGGATCGTGACCATGGCCGGGGCTGCTCGGGCCCGGGCCGTGGTCGGGGTGTGGTTGCTGAGCACCTCCGGGGTGATCGCCGTAGCGGTCCTCACCGTGCCGGTCTCGGTCGTCACGTACCGCCAGCCGGCCTCCACCAGGATCAACCGGCCGACGGGCCTCAAGCGCGTCGCCGTACCGGTCGTAGCGCCCCCGGTGAGTGGCGAGCACCACCGTGGAGATCATCGTGGCCAGAATCGCCACTCCGATGACCATCATCACGAGCATCTTCGGCCCCATGATTGACAGGCCCAGCGCGCCCGTCACGTCAGCCGGCGGCCGTCCGCGGCGTCGAGGCCACGGCGTAACGAAGGCGCCCAACGCCAGCAGGACGAAGACCCCCGCCGCGATCACCATGGCGGCCCGATCGTTGTGCACCATCTTCATCGGCATCAGCCCGGCGGGGTTCATCATGTACATGATCATGAAGACCGCCATGATGAGCATTTCCATGACCATCATGAGGATGACGAGGACACCGAGGTACTCCAGATCGATCAGCAGGAACGCCAGCCCGACGCTGAGCAGCGATGCGAGCAACGCGAACGTCGCACGGGCCATCGAGTCGACGATGAAGACGGCCATCCCGCTGGCCACGGAGGCGACGGCGAGTGCCCAGAACGCGATGACCTGGAGCGTCACAGCACCACGATCCCCACGATGAGCATCTGCAGGAGTGTGGCGGGAATCAGCACCATCCAGGACACCTCCATGAACCGATCCATGCGGATGGCCGGCAGTCGGTGCTTGGCCCATACCAGTACGGCGAGCACCGCGATTGTCTTGAGCGCCGTCCACAGCCACGCCGGCAGCACCGGCCCCACGCCGCCGCCCAGGAAGAGCGGGACGGCCGCCGCGGCCGCGACCGCCAGCAGCGCGTAGCGTCCGGCCTGGAAGATCAGGCGATCTGGGCCGGACAGCTCCGCCCGTACTCCACCGGCGATGTCGGATCCCACGGCCTGGTTCATCGGCCCCCAGAAGGCCATCGCCACCGCCGAGATGAGATAGACGGCGAACGCGACGGGCATCCACACGGCGAACCACAGCCCACGCTGCGCTCCGACTACGTCCCCGATGCGAAGGGACCCAGCTCCAAGCGCTGCCGTGATCAGTGCGAACATGTGGGGCAGCTCGTACGCCAGGCCCTGAGCCAGGAACCGGTATCCGCCTGTCAACGGGTAGACGGAGTTGGGACCCCATCCTGTGAGCCAGAGTGAGCCCCAGACGCAGACCTCCATGGCGTTGAACCACACGATCCCCACGGACAGGTCGGCCACCGGCCTATCGCCGAGAGGCAACACGACGCCCGCCAGCACCGCGGCGACGACGAGTGTGAAGATCCCTATTCGCATCAGAAGGATGTCCGGCATGAAGGTGCGCCGCCGCTGCTGGACGACCAGCCGGGCGACCTCTCGAAGCGGGTCGCTCATGGCTTTCAGCGGCGCCGGACGGCCCGTCGCCACAGCGGTCAGCACGGAGTCGAAGGTCGCCGCCAAAAGCGCGAGCGCCGCCAGCACGATCGGGAACGCGATGAGCGCCCACGCGGGAGTGACCTCATGCATGGACTGCCTCATGAACCGAGCGCAGCTGGTCGAGGTCCGGGTCGAGGCTGGCGACGATCAGCCGGGCCGCGGCGAGCTCGGCGCCGACGAGCAGATCAGGCAGTACGGCGAGCACCTTCTCCGCCGGCCGGTCCTCCACCGGCCCCCGTGGACCCTCGCCATCCTCCAACCGCGAGGCGTCATCCATCGCGGTCAATGCGGCCCCCGTCTCGGTGAGCCAGCGTCCGAGCCGGGTAGCCACATCACCTGACATACCACCGCCGGGCCCCGGCAGGCGGCACGCCTCCTCGATGACCCCGAGATCGCGCAGCATCCAGCGGAGCAGCCGCGACCGCCGGACCCGGCGCTCGAAACGCATGTAGTCGCGCACGGCCTCCTCTCGAGACGCAGCCGCGAGAACACGGTCGCGCAGGCGTCTCGCCTCCGCGGCGGCCGAAAGCCAGCCCGCCACTCCAAGCAGGCGACCGAGGCTGTCCAGATGGGATGCGGCCCTCCGGCGCTCCGCCTCGCCCCGCGTCACGTGGGGTCCTCGCATCGCCGAGAGCCACGGCTCGTCCCAGAACCGCTGGTCACCCGATCCCGATACGGTCCGGACCGTGGCCTGCTGGATCACGTCGCCCTGTAACGTCGTGTCCACCACGAGGCCGCTGGGCCAGTCACGCAGCACAGGACCCATCGGCACGTGCAGCCGATCGAGCTTCAAGCCATCGCGGTCCGGACCCCGGTCGGCCATCCTCAGCCCGCCCGGAGCCCCCATGTGGGCCTCATGCCCACCCTCGTGACCCTCCTGATCACCGTGCTCGTCCCTGGGTTGCTCGTGCTGATCACCGGCAGAATGGTGACCTGGGTCATGGTCCTCATGATTGTGCAGATCCTGGGCGTAGGTCGGCGTCCAGTGGTCGGCAGCAAGGCGCTCAGCAGCCTCGGAAAGCTGGCCTTCCGCGTCGGCCAACCGGTTCACCGCCCAGTCCAGCCGCTCCGTCGCCCGCCCCGCCGTGGCATCCAGAGAAAGCTCCACCCGGGCGCGAGGGCTAGGCATATCAGTCCAAACGGTCTGTACCGCACTACCGAGCACCTCGTCCGGCAAGCCAGAGACCACGAGCAGGCTCGCATCGGCGGCTGAGTCGGCGGCTCGCCAGCCTCGACGTGCTGTCTCCGCCTCCGCTAGGAGCCTCACGCGCGTGGCGTTCGGCGCGGTGACGAGGATATACCTGGGCCGGCGAGCGGCCTGCCGCAACAGCCATCCGGTCAGGCCCATCGGAATGCGCCCTCCCGCCACGCGTACACGACTCCGACCATGAGAAGCCCGAGGAAAAGGAACATCTCCACCAGCGCAGAGGCGCCGACCTTGACGACCACGAGGCTCCAGGGATACATGAACACCATTTCCATGTCGAAGGCCAGGAAGATCATCGTCGCCGCGTACCAGCGCACGTGGTAGCGCGACAGTGCGTGCTCCTGGGGCCGCCACCCCGAAAGAAACGACCCGACATGCAGAGTCCCAGGCAACCCTGCAAGGGCTGAGAAGGCGTACACGCCCGACACCCCCGCAGCGAGCAGGGCCAGCAGGGCCAGCACCGATGCCCAAGGTTCCATGTGTCACTCCTGACAGGATTACTAAGATCCGTAGTTCCCGTCCAAAAAGTAACCAACCGTCACTTTGTCCACCCGTTCTGATCTGCGGGGGCCTGATATCTAGGCGCAAAGGACGAGGTCGTGACGTCCGCCGGACGAGACCGTGGCGCAGTCGCTCCGATTAGGTGATTGATTGGACCCCTGGGAACCGCAGGAGGTCTCAGGAGTATGGCCGCCAAGTTGAGGTTCTGCGCCTCTGCGCCCTTGTCGTGGCGGGATTCTCATCATGCCGGGGGTTGCCGCCGCAGACTGCGCGCGGACTGCGCCGCCTTCGCCACATGTCTTCACCGGCGTCGTGCTTTCCGTCGAGCGGGAGGGGCGCGTCGCCCGGGTCCACACCTACGGCGGGCCTGAGGTCCGGGTGGTCGGGACGCCGGCCGAGACCGGGGTCACCACAGCTGGCGTAAGACAAGCCTGTGCGTCGGTGAGGGTCAGGGGCGGATGGCGCCCTGCAGGCGGCCACGCCAGTAGTCATCCAGCACAGTTATCTTCACCACATCACCCGTCCGGGGGGCGTGGATCATCTTGCCGCCGCCGACATACATGCCCATGTGCCCCAGGCCCCGGCTGAACAGCAGGTCGCCCGGCTGCAGCGCGTCCAGGGAGATTCGGCGGCTCGCGCCCCACGCCCACTGGGTGTAGGTGGTGCGCGGGATGCTTACCCCGGCCTTGGCCCAGGACGCTTGGGTCAAGCCAGAGCAGTCAAAGGAGCTCGGTCCGGTCGCGCCCCACCGGTAAGGCTTGCCGACCTGCGCGAACGCGAACTGCAATGCCGCTCGCGCGTTGCCCGAGGCGGGACCGGTGTACTTGATGCCAGGGCTGTTGGGATTGCCGGCGTTGAACTGGTTGAGGCGGCGCAGCAGCTTTTCCTGCTCCCCGACGAGTTTCTCCACCTTCTTCTTGTCCTTGCCCACGTCCGCCAGGAGCTTGACTGCCTCGCCGTAAGCCGTCTTGGCCGTGGCACGCCGGTCTCGTAGCCCGCGGGTGGCGACGGCGAACTCCTGCAAGACCTGTGTCCGCCCCGCCGCTATCTGGTTCGCCGCGGCCAGACCCGCCAGCATCGCCCCGGGATCGGATTGGCCGACGAAGCCGGGCCAGCCCAAGGCGTCACCGGACTGGTAGGTGCCCACCGCGGTCGACACAAGGCTCTCCCGCAGCGCGGCGACCCTGCCCAGCTCATGGCTGAGCTGCCGGTTGAGCTGGTCGTACTTCTTCTTCGACGCCTTGTAGCTTTCGTTGACGGTGTTGTAGTGCTCGACCATCTGGTCGGCCTTGTCCTGCAGCTTGGCCAGCTTGGCCTTGGCCTGAGCGACCGTGGGACGCGGTGCGGCGACGGCACTGGCCTGCGGGATCAACAACACAGCGGCGGCCAGCCCCACACTCGCCGAAACGGTTCTCCATCGGATCCGGCGTACGACCAAAGCGGCACCTTCCCTGATCTACCCGCACTTTCCTCAACCTCGGCGAGATCCTACTAAGAGTCATAGGGGCTCGCATCATGGAGTACGAACTACGGTCGCCGACGGTTCATCGGAAACCCGTCCAGAGTCGGCTGATCAGGCTTGTTGGAGTTCAGGAAGTGAAGCTAGCATGGAATGAAACAGGCCCAAGCGCCTGAAACCGCTGATGCACCATCCTCCAAGGCTGCTCTGGCGGGAGCACTACACGATCATCAAGACGGATTTTTCGGTACTATGATCCATAGTTCAAGGCTGCGGTGCGCCAACCGCCATGGAATGCACGACGCCCTGGAGGCTGTCGCAGGTCCAGACCTGTGCTCAAGTCGCCTTGGCTTACCCTTCAGCTGTAGTGCTACGGGCCTTCACGATTTTGCGCACCGTGATGCGGGGGCCACCGGCATTGCCTCTGCCAGACCGGTGCGTCACGACCTGGCCCGCCTGAAGCGCTGCGCCGTCCGGCCGTCCAGCGGGCAGGTAGTCGCGGTCCTCGACGATCCGCACCGGCGTGCCCACGTCGATCGCAAGCCACACCTCTACAACGTCCGGGCATTCCACTTGAGAAGAATGCGGCATATCTACGATCCCCAGTAGCATGGGCTGAACGGCAGGTAGGAGGGGGTGGCCTGTGTTGCGTGGCCTGGGAGATCTCGAGTCCGCGATCATGGATCGCATGTGGGACTATCGCCAGCCCGCTTCGGTCCGTGACGTACTCGAAGATCTCCGCCGCGATCGGCAGATCGCGTATACGACCGTCATGACGGTAATGGACAAGCTCCACAAGAAGGGCCTTCTTGGCCGGGAGGCCGTCAACCGCGCCTACGTGTACAAGGCGGTTGCCACCAAGGCGGCCTATACCGCTGAGCTGATGAGGACAACGCTGGCCAGTGGCGGCAACCAAGCCGCAACTCTCGTGCACTTTTTGGAGCGTCTTACGCCTGAGGAGGCGGCCGCCCTGGAGGCGGCGCTGGAGGTATTTCCCCCAAAGGGCCGGCGCACATGATAGCCGCCGTGGTCTTGGGCCTGTATGCGATCATCGCCACGGTCACGCTACCGAAGCTCCTGGCGCAGGCTCAATGGGCAGAGCGTGCCCCACGCCTGGCGATCGCCGTATGGCAGGCGGCATGCGCCTCCGTACTGACGTCCCCCGTCCTCGCGATACTTGCTGCCGTAGTGCCGGCTTCGGTTGTTGGTCATGGGCTGGCCGGCCTCTTCGAAGCGTGCGCCGAGTTCCTGTCAGACGGCCCCGGACTCTCCTCAACCGCCGTCGGTGTCGCTCTGCTGGCCGGCGCTACTGTCGCGGCTCGGATCTCCTATTGCGCCGCGGCCGTGCTGCTGCGGGCGCGGCGAGAGCGGCAAGAGCACGCGGAGATGCTGAGTGTGCTGGGTCGCCATGACAGGGCGCTGGGGGCTGTGGTGGTCGATCACACAGAGCCGATGGCCTACTGCCTCCCAGGCCGGCAGAGCAGGGCCGTGATCACGACCGGAGCTCTTCACTCGCTGACTCCCGATCAGGTAGCCGCCGTGCTGGCACACGAACAGGCCCACCTGCGCGGAAGGCACCACCTCGTACTCGCAGGTGCCGAGACCCTTATCAGGGCCTTTCCCCACGTACCGCTTTTCGCACAGGCGAGAATCGAGATCGCCCGCCTCATCGAGCTTCTGGCCGACGATGTGGCAGCCCGGCGTCATCCACGCATCCACATCGCGGCTGCGCTGGTAAGGCTGGCCACCGGACGTTTCCCGGCCTTCTCCCTGGGCGCGGGCGGCGAGACGGCCTTGACGCGTGTGCGCCGCATGCTGCATCCTGCCGATCCGCTCAGCCGTCGCGAGCGCATGGCCGGCCTCATCTCTGTAGCCGTTATGGTCGCGGGACCCGCCGCCGTGGCTGCCATTCCGGGAGTGAGCGCCTTCCTGGCACACCACTGCCACCGGCTGTTTCTACTCTGACCAGCCGCGCCTCGATCTACGATGGTAGCTAGTAGACGCGGGTAGGCTGCTACAGATGGGCGGGCCGGTCGGTCCGGAAGTAGTGGCCCTTCTCCAGGTCCTCGACCAGGCCCGGCTGGGTCGGTTGCCACCCCAGCAGTTCGCGGGTCAGCTCGCTGGAGGCCGGGCCGTCGATGGCGAGGAAGCCCGCCAGCCAGTCGAAGTGCTCGCCCGCGTCGTCGGTGGAGACGGAGCGGGTCGGCAGGTCGAGGTGGCGGCTGATGACTTCGGCGATCGAGCGGATCGGCACGCCCTGGTCGGCGGTCGCGTGCAGGACCGATCCGGCCGGTGCACCCTCCAGGGCGAGCCGGAAGAGGTGCGCGGCGTCGATACGGTGCGCGGCCGGCCAGCGTTGGGAGCCGTCGCCGATGTAGCCGGCGACGCCTTTGCCACGGGCGATGCCGACCAGAGCCGCCATGAAGCCGTGGTCGCCCTCGCCGTGCACGGTCGGCGGGAGCCGCACGACAGACGAACGGATGTTCCGGTCGGCGAGGGTGAGGGTCAGGTGTGCGGTGCCCCGCCGGGTTTGCGGGCCGCCGGTCAGGTGCGCAGGGAACGCGTCGGACGTGCGTCCGTCCTCTTCGGTGCCCACACGCCCCGGGAACAGTCCGAGCAGCCCGGAGGCGAGCACGAACGGTCGGGCGGAACCCGCGAGCGACTCCCCGAACGTCTCGACGGCGCGGCGGTCCGCGTCGGCGGCGCTCTGGAAGCCCCCCGCGAAGGCGATCTCGTGCTTGAACGCGAGGTGGACCACCCCGTCCGACGCGGCGGCCGCGTCGCGCAGGACGTCGAGGTCGTCGA
>JAOPYI010000011.1 GCA_025964675.1 Sphaerisporangium sp.
GGCGCTTTCCGAGGTCGAGTCGTAATGCCCAATAAGGCATTACGTAGACGGATATATCGCTTCTGCGGGAGACTGTCGGGGTTGATCATTTGTTGAACGGAGGACGCGATCACATGTCGTGATGGCGGGTTCTCGGTTCCTGACGCGCCGACGGGGGCATCCGCATGAGCCCGAGTCTCATCACCGCGACGGATCCGGGGCCGTTCCAGCTCCGCCGGAACACCCGTGACCTCCCGCAAGCCGTGGAGACTCTGGCCAAAGCACTGCCGGCGCGCGACCTGAAGACGGTCCTCGCCGACGCCAACCGCACCGTCGCCCACAAGGGCGGCACGACGGTGTTCGGGTCGATGACCCCCAAGCCGGCCGACTGGTACTGCTTCGAGGCGGGCGACAACAACACCACCGACTGGTATCCGCAGGGGCTGGCCACCAGCTCCGAGGCGGGCCGCAAGGACGTCCAGGCGTTCGCCGTCAGCTGGTACTGGAAACCGGACGGCGCGGCGGTCGAGCGCGGGATCCGCGTCTCGTTCCTCAGCACGACGACGAACAAGTACCGGCATGTCCTGCTCGTCGAACCCAAGGGCGCGTCGTACACGGCGATCAACAACCACGCGGGCGGTGTCGCGTGGTACGGCAACCTCATCTACGTCGCCGACACCTCGCATGGCATGCGGGTGTTCGACACGCGGCACATCTATGAGGTCAAGGGTGACGACGACAAGATCGGACTGCGGAACGGGGGCTACCACGCCTTCGGCTACCGGTACGTGATGCCGCAGGTGGACGCCTGGAGCGTCACCGGGTCCGCCCTGTTCTCCTTCGCCGCCGTCGACCGGAGCATGACCCCGCACATGCTGGTCTCCGGCGAGTACGTGGACCCGGCGCAGGCCCCGGGCAAGGTGGGGCGGGTGGCGCGCTGGCCGCTCGCCGCTGACGGCACGCTCGTCGCCGGGACGGACGGCCTGGCCTCGGCGGCGGACGCCTTCACGCTTCCGGTGGCCAAGATCCAGGGCGCGGTCTCGTACAAGGGGCGGTGGTACCTCAGCCAGGCCGCGTCGGCCGCGAAGAACGGCTCGCTCGTCGTCGCCCCGGCGGGGAAGCCCGCCCAGGTCAGGAAGTTCCCGATCGGCCCTGAGGACCTCACCTGCTGGAGCGAGAGGAACCAGCTCTGGAGCCTCACCGAGTTCCCGGGACGCCGGGTGCTGTTCGCCGTCCCCGTCTGAGCGAACATGCGGGACTTCGCTGAATGAACAGGCAGCGCCACCGTGATGGTGCGGGGATCCCGGCGCACGGCCTCCCGCTTGCGGGGCTTGAACTCCTTGCAGGTCCCTTGCAGGGGCTGACGTCAAGCGGCGTTCAATGAACGTGCAGGTGGGCGCCGCTATCAATGAGTGTGTAAAGACCCCCCGGGGCCAGACGACAGGACCGGGAAGCACTCACACTCAGGAGACAAAGATGAAGCGCACCCTGCTTGGTCTCGCCGTCGCCGCCGTGGCCGGCCTGTCCATCATCGTCCCCGCCACGTCCGCCTCCGCGGCCACCGGCGACTTCGGCCCCGACACCTGCCAGGAGAGCTACGTCTGGCGCGAGGCCCGTCCCGCTGACCATGTCTGCGTCAGCCCGGCCACCCGCAGCCAGACGTGGGCCGACAACGGCGCCGCCGCCGGCCGCTGGACCTCCGGCGCGTTCGGCTCCCACACCTGCGTCACCGGCTACGTCTGGCGCGAGGCCTTCAGCGGCGACGACGTCTGCGTCGTCCCCTCGGTCCGCTCCCAGGCCGCCGCCGACAACGCCCAGGCGGCGAACCGCAAGGTCTCCGCCCGCCTGTGGATCAACCGGTACACCGTTCCCCCGACCGACAACGGCGACGGCACCTCGACGTCGACCTCGGTGGACGACATCCCCCGGATCAAGATCAGCGGTGACCACTACAACTTCGGCCAGGTCAGGCTCTACCTCCGCTACAACACCGGCCGCCTGCTGTGGAGCGGCACCGTGAACGCCACCGCGCACAGCGGGTACGCGGGCGGCAGCTTCGGCAAGAAGACCGGCGTCTTCGACTGCTCCGGCACCGGCAAGCCCGCCAACGGCTACGCCCGGGCCTACGACGTGCTCTCCGGCCGCTGGTCCGCCAGGGTCCCGGTCCGGATCGGCTGCGCCGTCCTGTGAAGCACGACCGGCTGAGGCCGGCCCCGACGCCGGGGCCGGCCTCAGCCGTGTCGGGCGGTGTGCGGGAGGGGCTGGTACAGGGGCGCCGGGGTCTGACCCCCGCCCGACCCTGAGTGCCGACCCTGGCTCGTCCCTGAACTAGATCTCCACGGCTGTCGCCGGGCGGGGCGGCGCCCTAGCGTGAAGGCATGGGACGCATTCTTCTTCTCGTCGTAGCCGTCATCGCCGGTTTCCTCCTACTCGGCACCCTGCTGAGCCTCGTGGCCGGCGTCGTCAAGTGGGCCCTGATCATCGGGGTGGTCATCCTCGCCGTCACGGCCCTTTCCAAGATCTTCCGCTCCCGGGACGCCGGGTGACGCGAGACCAAATGATCAACGCTTCTGCCCGCACGAACGGACGTATGCGCTGGTAGGCGCCGTGGCTGGTGGGGTATGGGTCGGGTGACCGGCCGCCTCGAACGGGAGCAACCATGCGGTTTCTCGCACGTCCCCATCAGCTTCCTCTGCGGATCGCCACCGGAGCGTACATCCTCGACTCCGGGCTCATGAAGTTCGACGCGGACGAGGAGACGGCGGCGAGGGTGCACGGCATGGCCGCCGGCACCTACCCCTTCCTCAAGCGGCTGGACCCCGAGCGGTTCACGCGCGCGCTGTCGGTGGCGGAGATGTCCCTCGGGACGGCGTTGCTCCTCCCGGTGGTCCCCTCGGCCGTCGCCGGCGCGGCGCTCACCGCGTTCGGCGCCGGCCTGGTCGGGCTCTACCTGAAGACGCCCGGTATGAGGCAGCCGGGCGGCATCCGCCCGACCCAGCAAGGTGCGGGCCTCGCCAAGGACGTGTGGATGGTCGGCATCGGCCTCAGCCTGCTCATAGAGGAATGCCGCTGCGGCGTCAGCGCCTACCGGCCCAGGAGGTCTGCGGCACGCCGTCGCAGGCGGTCGTGAACCACGGGTTACGACGGCTTCCTGGCTCGGGGGCGGGATTCGGAGACGAAGTTTTCGAGGGCGTCGCGCGTCGCGCGCAGGGCCTCGTTGGACACCTCGGACGTCCGCTGGGCGACGCCGACGAAGACGTAGTCGACGATCAGGAGCTGGCTGATCCTGCTGGCCAGCGCGCCGGGGCGGAAGGCGGTCTCCCTGCCGGCCGAGATCAGCACGTGGTCGCACACCTCGGCGAGCGCCGAGCGGGGGTTGTTGGTGATCGCCACGGTCGTCGCCCCGGCCTTGTGCGCGTGGCGCACCGGCTCAAGGACGTCGGGGGTCTCGCCCGTACAGCTCACGCCGACCGCGACGTCGCCGGGCCGGAGCAGCACGGCGCTGGTCATCGCCAGGTGCGCGTCCGTGAAGGCGTGGGCGGACAGGCCGATACGCAGGAGCTTCTGTGACATGTCCGTCGCCACGAGCCCGGAGGCTGCGACCCCGTAGACGTCGACCCTCCGGGCCCCGGTGATGGCGTCAACCACGTGGCCGAGGCGTTCGGGCGAGAGCTGCGCCGCGGTGTCCTCGAGGGCCTCGGACTCGGCCCGCGTCACCTTGGCGATCAGGTCCGACAGCGGGTCGTCGGGGGCGAGGTCGCCGGGGACGAGCCGGTCGGGCCCCTGGCGGGTGGCGGCGGCCGCCGCGAGCGCGAGCCGGAGCTGGGCGTACCCGGAGAAGCCGAGCACCCGCGCGGTGCGCACGATGGTCGCCTCGCTCGTCGCGGAGGCGGCGCTGAGCTCGGTGATGGTGCTGCGGGCCACGGTGGCCGGATCGTCGAGGATGAGCCGGGCGATCATCTGCGCGGAAGGTGTGAGCGAGGGAAGCACGGCCCGCACCCGGGCGACCAGGTTCTCGGGGGTCGAGCGTTGCGGGTCGATCATTGGTTTCCTTTGCTGTTACCGACAGATTACTCAATCCTGGTCGTACGGAACCCGTTGATCTTCATCGACCGTATCCAGGGCTCAGCGTCCTGTGAGCCACTCGGCCGTGGCGAGTGCCGAGACCCGGGAGTTGCCGTTGGTCGCCAGGTAGACCGCGCCCAAGGGACGGCCCGGCAGGCCCATCTCGACCACGATGGCGTCCGGGCGGCGGCGGACGATCTCGGTCAGAAGCCGCCCCATCCACCCGTGCCGGTGAGCGTCGTGCGTCACCACCACCAGCGGCGACTGACCCAGCTCGGGCAGATCGTGCCGGTCGGGCGTCAGGGTCGTCACGACGGTGCCGGGAAGCCGCTCCGCCAGGGCCTGGCCGGGCCCGTACGGCACCGCGCCGCCGATCGCCTGGTGGGGCCGGACCGTCATCTCGATCACCTGTGGCGGGCTGGTGAGCACCGGGCGCCCGGCGGTGTCGTCGCCCAGGGTGACGCGGAGCGCCAGGCGGGCGGTGTCCAGCCCGAGCCGGGAGACGCCGTACTCCGTGTCGAGCTCGATCGCCCGAGGCCCGGCCACACCCGCGTGCCCTGTACGGGCGCGTTCCCGCCAGGCCGCCAGCGCGCGCACCCGGCCCGCCGCCTCCACCAGCCGCGTCTCCTCCAGGGCGCCCTCGTGTACGGCCCGCACGATGGCGTCGCGCAGCTCGGTGACGTTCTCCCCGCCGGGGGAGGAGGCGCCCACGCAGATCGCGTCGGCCCCCGCCGCCAGCGCCCGTACGGCGATCTCGGGCTGTGGGAGCAGCGCCGCGACGGCCTTCATCTCGATCGCGTCGGTCACGAGCAGGCCGCCGAAGCCCAGCTCCTCGCGGAGCAGCCCGGTGAGCACGCGGCGGCTGAGGGTGGCGGGCAGCCCGGGATCGAGGGACGGCACCATCAGGTGGCCGCACATGATCACCTGGACCCCCGCCGCGACGGCCGCGTGGAACGGCGGCAGGTCGCGCCGTTCCAGCAGTTCGCGTGACGCGTGCACGGCAGGCAGGGCGAGGTGGGAGTCGGTCACGGTGTCCCCGTGGCCGGGGAAGTGCTTGGCGCAGGCGGCGACGCCCGCGCCCTGCAGCCCGGAGATCCAGGCGGCCGTGTGCCTGGCGACCAGCTCTGGGTCGGCGCCGAAGGAGCGTATTCCGATCACCGGGTTGTCGGGGTCGGAGTTGACGTCCGCGTCCGGGGCGTAGTCGAGCGTGATGCCCGTCGAGCCGAGGAGATGGCCGATCTCCCCGCCGGTGCGCTCGGTCCTGCCGACGTCGTCCACGACGCCGAGCGCCGCGTTGCCCGGCCACGAGCTGCCCGTCGCCGCCTCCAGGCGGGTGACGGTGCCGCCCTCCTCGTCCACGGCGACGACGACCCGCGGGTTCTCCTGCCGGAGCCGCCGTACGAGCCCGGCGGTGTCCTCGGAGATGTTGCGGGCGAAGAGCACCACGCCGCCGAGGCCCTCGGAGAGCTGCCTCAGCAGCCAGCCGGGCGGGGTGGTTCCGTCGAACCCCGGCTGGAGCACTGTGGCGGCGAGGCGGTCGAGATCGGGATTGTGCGGCATCGGGACTTCCGGTCGTGTCGGTGTCGGCCCCTTCGATCTTTCGAGGCCGTCTGGATACAAGCGATCTTTACGCTGATGTGGCGTTCTGCGTCATTGCGCATATCTTTTATGGAGATTTCCTTCATACGCTCTCGGTTAGGTCACGGACAGATGACAATATTCTTCAGAGTCATTGATCCTATGAAAATTATCTGTCATCTTCGCGCCGGAGGCCGCAGCCGACACCTAGGCCATGGTCGGCGCCGCGGCCTCACCGCCGGAGCCGCCGAGGGATCGATGTCGCCAGGCCGTCTGCAGCCGGCGTGAACGGCCCCCCGCTCACCCGCAGGGCCGTACTGGGCGGCCTGGCCGCGGCCGCGCTCGCCACGCTCGCACGTGGGCAGGCGCAGGACGCGGCGGGCGTCCGGTCCCACGGTGGTCCCGGCGCCGTCCGCTCCGCGTCGCGGCAGATGCGTGGCATGTGGATCGCCTCCGTGAACAACACCAACTGGCCGTCGGCGGCCGGCCTGTCCGTCGAGCGGCAGAAGAGCGAGTTCGTCTCCTGGCTCGATCTTGCCACCTCACGTCGGCTCAATGCGGTGTTCGTGCAGGTCAGGCCGACGGCGGACGCCTTCTGGCCCTCGCCGCACGAGCCGTGGTCGCAGTACCTCACGGGCGTCCAGGGGCGGGATCCGGGGTACGACCCGCTCGCCTTCATGGTCGAGGCCGCCCACCGGCGCGGGCTCGCCTTCCACGCGTGGTTCAACCCGTATCGCGTCTCCCTGCAGCCCGATCCCGCCAAGCTCGTCCCCGGCCACCCGGTACGCCGCAACCCGGGCTGGGGCGTGACCTACGGGGGCGGCCTGTACTACAACCCGGGGCTGCCGGAGGTCCGCGCCTTCGTGCAGGACGCCATCATGGACGCGGTCACCCGGTACGACATCGACGGCGTGCACTTCGACGACTACTTCTACCCGTATCCCATCGACGGCCAGGAGTTCGACGACGCGGACGCCTACGCCCGCCACGGCAAGGGGTTCGCCGATCGGGCGGCGTGGCGGCGCCACAACATCGACCTGCTGATCCACGAGATAGGGCGACGCGTCCGCGAGGAGAAGCCCGAGGCGCAGTGGGGGATCAGCCCCTTCGGCATCTGGCGCAACGCCACCACCGACCCGCTGGGCTCGGCCACGTCGGGCTCCCAGTCGTACGACGACCAGCACGCCGACACCCGTGGCTGGGTAAGGAAGGGCTGGCTCGACTACGTCGTCCCGCAGCTCTACTGGAACATCGGCCTGCCGGTGGCCGACTACGCCGTGCTCGCCTCCTGGTGGGCGAAGGCCGTGGCCGGCACCGGCACCCAGCTCTGGATCGGGCAGTCCGTCTACAACGCGGGCGCCGCCGGACAGCCCGCCGCCTGGCAGGACCCCGCGGAGCTCTCCCGGCACCTCACGCTCAACCGCCACCATCCGGGCATCGGCGGCGACGTCTACTACAACTCGGGTGACGTGCGCGCCGACCGGCTCGGGGCCGTCACCCGGCTCCAGAAGGACCACTACGCGCGCCCGGCGCTCGGCCCGGTGCTGCCACGGCTGGCCGACGGCGCCTCGCCCCGGCAGCCCGTCGTCACCCGAGCCCGCCGCACGAACAAGGGCGCCGAGCTGACCTTCGCCTCAGAAGGCCGCATCGAGCCCCGGCTGTACGCGGTCTACCGGCAAGAACGCGCCGGCCCCTCCGGCGGCGCGCTCGGCGAGGCCGGCCGGAGCAAGGAGCACCTGGTGGCGGTGGTCCCCGGCGGGCGAGGAGGCCAGTTCACCGACCCGGCGGGAAGACCCGGCATGCGCTACCGCGTCACCGCCCTCGACCGGGCGAACCGCCAGAGCCGCCCGAGCCTCTGGGTGAGCTAGACGGCCTCAGGCGGCGAGGAGGCGGCGGTGGGCCGCCTCGATCTGGTCATCCGGGACGGGGTGGCCGCGCCGGGCCGACGTGGCGGCCGCGCGCAGGGCGAGGGCGGCCGCTCCGGCCGCGCCGTCCTGGGCCAGTACGACGGGACGGCCGAGCAGCGCCTCCCTGACCCGTTCGGCCACCAGGGTGGGCCTTGTCAGCAACGAGCCCGCGAGCACCACCGGCAGCTCCGCGCCACCGCGCCCGACGGCGTCGAGGGTGCGGACCAGCAGGCGGGCGGCGTCGTCGAGAATGGTGAGGGCCACCCGGTCACCCTCTCGGGCGGCCGCCTCCACGACAGGGCTGAGCATTCCCAGCCGCGCGGGCTCCCGGTCGTACACCGCCGACACGATGGCCTGGGCGAGCGCCTCGCCTCCGGCCGGGGCGCGGCCGGCGGTGGGCTGGTCTCGCAGGGGGTCGAGCACGCGGTCCACGAGGACGGTCGGCGGGCCGCGCCCGTCTAGGACGGCCAGGGCCGACTGAACCGCCCGCCGCCCGATCCACACCCCCGAGCCCTCGTCCCCGAGCAGCCACCCGTAGCCGTCGCAGCGCCGTACGATCTCGCGATCCTCGACGCGGGCCGCCACCGCCCCCGTGCCCGCGACCACCACGCTGCCCGCGGGGCCGGGGGTCGCGCCGGCGAAGGCCACCAGGATGTCCGGGACCACGACGGGGAGCCCGGGGAGCCCGGCGGCGTGCCAGGCGTCCTCAGCCAGCGCGCGCGCCTGCATCCCGCCCGCCTCGCCGGCGCCGGCGAGGCCCAACACGCCGCCCGCGACATCGGATGGACGGAAGCGGGGGCCGATCTGCAGGAGCGCCTCGGTGATGGCGCGGGCGAGGTTCGCGCCGGGGTCGCGGGCCGAGCGCGGATTGGCACCTCCCGCGCGGCCCCGGGCCACGATCTCACCGCCGAGCGTGGCCAGCAGGCATCGCGTGCTCGTGCCGCCCGCGTCCACGCCGACGACCAGTTGGGCCGCGCCGTTGTCGTCCCCTCCGGCGCCGGCGGTCTGGGGGCGCGCGGTCGTGCCGCTCCGCACGCCGGGGATCGGGGTTCCGGCGCTTCCCATGGCCCTCCTATGACGCTGGCCTTCTCAGAATTATAGGCAGGTGAAGGATTCCGCCGCCGGGCACGCGCCGCGGGTGGTACGGGCCCGCGGGTGCCGCGTCGTGGCCTCGCCCGGTCCGCCGGGTGTGGCAGTCTGCGTAGCTGCGGAAGTCTCGACGGGGGAGTGCCGATGAGTGGCCGGCGTTTGGCGAGTGCCGAGGAAGGGGCCAAGGGGGCTTCCGGCGCCTCGCACCGGGTCGCCCGATGGGTCACCGAGATCTTCGCTCCGCAGGTGCTGGTCATCGGGATGCCGCCCGTGGTCGGCCTGGTCTCGGAGGGCTGGGCCGGGTTGCGCTGGGGCCTGGTGGCCTCGGCGCTGTGCGGGGGCGTCCCGGCGGTGGTCATCCTCATCGGTGTGCGCGCAGGACGGCTCGATTCGCGTCACATCGTGGACCGGTCGAGCAGGACCGTACCACTGCTGGTCGCGGTCGCCGCCGTGCTGGCGGCGCTCATGCTGCTGGCGGGCCTCGGGGCTCCCCGGCTCCTGGTCGCCACGGTGGGCGCGATGCTGGCGGGGCTGGCCGTGACCGTCCCGGTCACCCTCAAGTGGAAGATCTCCTTCCACGCCGCCGTGTCGGCCGGCACCGTGCTGGTGCTCGCCCGCGTCCTCCCGGCGGTGCCGACGCTCGCGGCAGGAGCGGTGATCGTCGCGGTCGTCGGCTGGGCGCGCGTGCGGCTGGCGCATCACACGTTCGCCCAGGTCGCGGCGGGGGCGCTCGCAGGTGGAGGGTCGGCCTGGCTCATCCTGCTGCTTTCCGGTGTGTGACCTGGCCGGGCTGGGCCGAGGTGACGTCCGAGGCGGCCACATGGATGCCAGGTGTCACGTGTAGTCGCGCCAGGAGTGGTGCGGGGTGAAGCCGAGGGCTTCGCGGGCGCTGTCGATGGCGAGCAGCGTCTCGAACTCCCCGAGATCACGCCTGATCTCCACTCCGGGGAAGACCTCCTTCATCAGCTCGGCCGACGGGCGGTTCATCACGGTGTCGGCGGCGGCGATGATGAAGCTCCGGGCTCCCTGGACGGGCGCGTCCAGGGCCAGGCGGCAGGACGCGGCGGCGTCACGCACATCGATGTACCCCCACAGGTTCCACTTGCGGAGGAGCGGGTCCTCCCAGTAGCCGGGGAACGCCTCGTAGTCGCCGGGGCCGAGGATGTTGGAGAACCGCAGGGCCACGAACGGGATGCCCGACCACTGGGTGATCTGCTCCGCCATGGTCTCCGTGACCACCTTGGACAGAGAGTAGGTCGAGGTCGGGACCGGATAGTGGCCCTCGTCGACCGGGGCGTAGCGCGGGGGGACGTCGAACGGCAGCCCCAGGGTCGTCTCGCTGGAGGCCCAGACCACCCGGCCGGTCCCGAGCTGCGCGGCGGCCAGGAAGACGTTGGAGTTCATCGCGGTGTTGCGGTTGAACGTCTCCGACGGGGTGTGGATCCCCGGCGCCGGGATGTTGGCCAGGTGGACCACCGCGTCGGCGCCGTGCAGCACCTCAACGGCCTGCCCGTACTGGGTGAGGTCGGCCAGCAGCACCTGCGCGCCGAGGTCGGGCGGCCCCGGTCTGACATCGGTGGCCACGACGTCGTGACCGTGGTGCAGCAGGTCGGCCACGACGGCCCGCCCCAGCTTGCCCGCGGCCCCGGTGACACAGATCTTCGCCATCGTTCCTCCCGTGGTGAGTCCACCGATTCATGGTGCTTCGGATACTTTCGCAGACCCCACCGCCCTCCTTGCCCACCACCTCCGGTGCGCGGCCGCCGGGCGCCGGCGTAAAAGTAACCGTCCGCTTGCGAATAATGCTCTGGAAACCTTGACGGCCAAACAAGAACAGGTATAAACAAAGATGAAACCAACTTGAAACGGCGGTGAATCAACACGATGTACGCCGAGGAGCGGCAGCAGGAGATCCTGCGTCGCGCACGGGCCGTCGGCCGGGTGGACGTGGTGACGCTCGGCGAGGAGTTCTCCGTCACCACCGAGACCATCCGCCGTGACCTGACCGTTCTTGAGCGTGCGGGCGTGTTGCGCCGTGTGCACGGCGGGGCCATCCCGGTGGAGCGGCTGGGATTCGAGCCCGCGCTGGCCACCCGCGACGAGGTCATGACGGCGGAGAAGGAGCGCATCGCCAAGGCCGCGATGGCGGAGCTGCCGGAGGACGGCGCGATCATCATCGACGCGGGGTCCACGACGGGCCGGCTGGTGCAGGTACTGCCCGCCGACCGCGAGCTCACGGTCATCGTCAACTCCCCGCCCCTCGCCACGGTGCTGGCGACCCGCGCCAACCTCAGCGTGATCATGCTCGGCGGCCGGGTACGGGGCCGCACGCTCGCCACCGTCGACGACTGGGCGCTGCGCCCGCTGTCGCGGCTGAACGTCGACGTCGCCTTCATGGCGACGAACGGCTGCTCGGTGGCCAAGGGCCTCACCACGCCGGACACCGCTGAGGCGGCGATCAAACGAGCCATGATCAAGGCGGCCAACCGCAGCGTGCTGCTGGCCGACCACACCAAATTCTCCGACACCTACCTCGCCCGCTTCGCCTCGATGTCGGAGATCGACGTGGTGATCACCGACACCGGGATCGACCCAGCGACGGTGGCCGACGTGGCGGCGGCCGGCCCGGAGGTGGTACGCGCGTGATCCTCACTCTGACCCTCAACCCCAGCCTCGACCGCACGATCGAGATCGCGACGCTGGCGCGGGGCACGGTCATCCGCGCCGCGACCGCCCACCTCGACCCGGGCGGCAAGGGGGTCAACGTCTGCCGCGCGCTGCTCGCCAACCAGGTCAGGTCGTGCGCGGTCGTCCCCTACGGAGGGGTCGAGGGAAGCCAGCTCGTCAGCCTCCTCTCCCAGGAGGGCATCCAGATGATCACCGTCCCGGTCGCGGGGCCCACGCGTTCCAACGTCGCGCTGGCCGAGCCCGACGGCAGCATCACCAAGATCAACGAGCCGGGCACCGCGCTCTCGCCCGCCGAGCTGGACGCCGTCGCCGACGCCGTGCTCAGCGCCGCCGAGTCGGCCGACTGGGTGGTCGCGTCAGGAAGCCTTCCGCCGGGTGTCCCGGTCGACATGTACGCCCGCCTGTGCCGCCGCTTCACCCAGGCGGGCATCAACGTCGCGGTGGACACCAGCGGGCCCGCGCTGGTCTCAGCGGTCGCCTCGGCACCCGCGCTGGTCAAGCCCAACCGGGACGAGCTCGCCGAGGCCACCGGCGCGTCCATCACGTCGCTCGGGGACGCGATCGACGCGGCGGGCAAGCTCCGGGCCATGGGCGCCAGGTCCGTACTGGCGAGCCTCGGCCCCGACGGCGCCATCCTCGTCGAGGACGGCAGGGCCTGGTACGGCGAGTGCCCCGTACGCGACCCGCGCAGCACCGTGGGCGCGGGCGACGCCATGCTCGCGGGGTTCCTGGCCGCCGGAGCCCGGGGTGAGGCGGCCCTCGTCGAGGCACTGGCCTGGGCGTCCGCCGCCGTGTCGCTGCCGGGCAGCCGGATGCCCTCACCCGCCGACATCCACCGCGGCAACGTCCGCATCCTCGATCCCGATCCGACCAAGCCGTTGACGTCCGGGGAATGACCAGCGGCGCGTTTCCACCCCCACGCCGGCATCACGCCGGCAGCCCCGGAAGGAGCAACCACATGGCCGATGCCTACACCCCAACCGTCCATGGGACCGGCGTCAAGGCGACCATCCAGCGCTTCGGCGGTCACCTCGCCGGCATGATCATGCCCAACATCGGCGCGTTCATCGCGTGGGGCCTGATCACCGCCCTCTTCATCCCGACAGGCTGGCTGCCCAACAAGGTGCTGGGAGAGCTGGTCGGTCCGATCATCGGCACCCTGCTTCCCATCCTCATCGGGTACACCGGCGGGCGCATGGTGCACGGCCAGCGCGGCGCGGTCGTAGGCGCGGTCGCCACGATGGGCGTCGTCGTGGGAGCCGACGTCCCGATGTTCCTCGGCGCGATGATCATCGGGCCGCTCGCCGCCTTCGTCATCAAGCAGGTCGACAGGTTCACCGAGCAGCGCACCAGAGCCGGGTTCGAGATGCTGGTGGACAACTTCACCGCCGGCATCGTGGGCGCGGCGATGGCCATCCTCGGCGTGTGGGGCATCGGTCCGATCGTCGAGGCGATCACCACTGCGGCCGGCCACGCCGTGTCATGGCTGATCGGCCACGGGCTGCTCCCGCTCGCCTCGGTGCTCATCGAGCCGGCCAAGGTGCTCTTCCTCAACAACGCGATCAACCACGGCGTCCTCGGCCCGCTCGGCGTCGCGGAGGCGGTCAAGTCCGGCAAGTCCATTCTGTTCATGCTGGAGTCGAACCCCGGCCCCGGGCTGGGCCTGCTCCTCGCCTACTTCTTCTTCGGCCCCCGCCTGCTCCGGCCGAGCACGCCGGCCGCCATCATCATCCACTTCCTCGGCGGCATCCACGAGATCTACTTCCCGTACGTGCTCATGAAGCCGCGGCTCATCCTCGCGGTGATCGCGGGCGGCGCGTCCGGCATCCTCATCTTCATGATCACGGGGGCCGGGCTGGTCGCCACCCCCGCGCCGGGTAGCATCTTCGCCTACATGGCGGTAACCCCCAGGGGGGGCTACTTCGGCGTTCTCGCCGGCGTCCTCGTCGCCGCCGCGGTCTCCTTCGCCGTCGCCTCGGCGCTGCTCGGCTTCGGCCGCGCCAACGGCGACGAGCCCGCCACCGCGCCCGACGCCTCCACCGAGCAGCCGGACGCGGCCACCGCGCCCGGCACCGAGGACGACAAGCATGCCCAGCCCGTCATCAGAGAGGTCTGACCAGATGCCGAGCATCGACAGCAAGGACGTCAAGAAGATCGTGGTCGCCTGCGACGCGGGCATGGGCAGCAGCGTGATGCTCGCCTCCCAGCTCCGCAAGTCCCTGAAGGGGCTCCCGGTCGAGGTGGAGCACACGCCGGTCAACTCGATCCCCGCCGACGCCGACGTCATCGTCTGCCACGCGGGGCTGGCCGACCGGGCAAGGGCCTCCGCTCCCGGCACCCTGCTCGTGCCGTTCCAGCTTTTCATCGGCGACCCCGCCGTCACCAAGCTCGTCAGCACGATGAAGAACGGCGGCACAATCAATGCCTGACGCGGCGCCGCTGCCGCTGGACCCGAGGGCCATACGGCTCGACGCCGAGGCCGGATCGCGCGACGACGCGATCCGGCAGTGCGGCGAGACGCTCCTCGCGGTCGGCGCCATCGACGAGGCGTACATCGCCACGATGATCGAGCGCGAGCGGTCCATCTCGACCTACGTCGGCGAGGGGGTCGCGATCCCCCACGGCACGCTCGCGGGCAAGGACGCCGTCCACCACGACGCCATCAGCGTCCTGCGCTTTCCCGGCGGGGTCGACTGGGACGGCGAGCCCGTGGTGCTGTGCGTCGGCATCGCCGCCCGCGACGACGGCCACGTGAGGCTCCTGTCCGAGCTGGCGCAGATCCTGCTCGACCCCGAGCGCGCGAAGGCCCTGCGTGAGACGGCCGACGCCGCCGAGGTGTTCCGGCTGCTGCAACCCGCCGCGGACGAATGACGCAGCACAACCGGTGAGAGAGACAACCCCTACTAGAAAGGAAACGCCCGAGTGAAGGTCGCCCGCTTCCACGCCCCCGGTGACATCCGCGTGGAGGACGCGCCCGAGCCCTCGCCCGGACCGGGCGAGGTCAAGATCCGCGTTCGCAACTGCTCCACGTGCGGCACCGACGTCAAGATCTTCAAGCACGGCCACCACCACATCCGCCCGCCCCGCGTCATGGGGCACGAGATCGCCGGAGAGATCGCCGAGCTCGGTGAAGGCGTCTCTGGCTGGGCGGCGGGCGACCGGGTGCAGGTGATCGCCGCCATCCCCTGCGGCCGCTGCGACGACTGCCTGCGCGGCAGGATGACGGTCTGCCCCAACCAGGAGTCGATGGGCTACCACTTCGACGGCGGGTTCGCCGAGTACACCGTCGTGCCGGCCAAGGTGCTCGCCGTGGACGGTCTCAACCGCATTCCCGACGGCGTGGGGTTCGCCGAGGCCTCGGTCGCCGAGCCGCTCGCCTGCGTGCTGAACGGGCAGGAGCTGGCCCGCGTCGGCGACGGTGACGACGTGGTCATCCTCGGGGCCGGTCCGATCGGCTGCCTCCACGTGCGGCTCGCCAGGTCGCGCGGGGCCGGGCGGGTCTTCCTGGCCGACCTCAACCCGGAGAGGCTCGAGATGGCCGCCGAGCGCGTACGGCCGGACGCCGTGATCAGCGGCCGGAACGCGGACGTCGTCGACGAGGTGCTCAAGCTGACCGGCGGCAGGGGAGCCGACGTGGTGATCACGGCGGCGGCATCAGGAGCCGCCCAGGAACAGGCCCTGCAGATGGCCGCGCGTCAGGGAAGGGTCAGCTTCTTCGGCGGCCTGCCCAAGGACGACCCGATCATCGCCCTCGACTCCAACCTCGTGCACTACCGCGAGCTGACCATCGTCGGCGCCAACGGGTCGAGCCCCCGCCACAACGCGCGGGCGCTCGACCTGATCGCCACGGGAGCGGTGCCGGTCAGCGACCTCATCACCCACCGGATCCCGCTGGCCGAGGTCCTTGAAGGCATCGACATCGTCAGCCGAGGGACCGCGATCAAGGTCACAGTCGAACCCTGAGGGAAACCGCCGACTCCTAAGGAACCCGCGCCATGCCAGAGAAGACCGTCACCATCGCCTCGCGCAGCGGTCTGCACGCGAGGCCCGCGAAGATGTTCGTCCAGGCCGCGGCCCGGCAGGGCGTGGCCGTGCGCGTCCGCGTCGGCGACCGGCCGTCCGTGCCGGCCACCAGCATGCTGGGCGTGCTGGCCCTCGGCGCCGAGCAGGGCACGGCCGTGATCCTCCAGGCCGACGGCCCCGGCGCCGAGGAGGCGCTGGACGTCCTCGCCGAGCTGCTGTCGCGCGACCTGGACGCGGAGGAGGCGGCCGATGCCTGAGGTCGTGCGCGGCCTCGGCGTCAGCACGGGGCGCGCGGCGGGCCGGGCACACCGGATGGCGAGGCCGCCGGTGCTGCCGCCACCGGCGCCGGTCACCGACGCGGCCCATGAGATCAGCGTCGCGACCGGCGCGCTGGCCGCCGTCGCGGAACACCTGGAGAGGTACGCCGCCAAGGCCTCGAACCGGGACGCGCGGGCGATCCTGGAGGCGCAGAGCCTCATGGCGGCCGACCCCGCCCTGCTCGAATCCGTCGAGGAGGGCGTCGGCTCCGGCCTGGGCGCCGCGCATGCCGTCGACGCCGCGTGCGCCCACCACCGTGAGGCGCTCCTGGCGGCGGGAGGCTACTTCGCCGACCGGGCGGGAGATCTGGACGACATCCGCAACCGCGCCGTCGCGGCCGTGCTCGGCCTGCCGATGCCCGGTGTGCCCGACCCCGGCCACCCGTACGTGCTGATCGCCGACGATCTGGCGCCCGCTGACACCGCGAACCTCGACACCGGCACGGTCCTCGCGCTGGTCACCGAGAAGGGCGGCCCGACGAGCCACACCGCCATCCTGGCCCGCACCCTCGGCCTGCCGGCCGTGGTGGCGTGCCGGGGCGCCGCCGGCATCGGCGACGGGACTTGGGTATCCGTCGACGGAGGAAGCGGCGAGGTCGAGGTCGGCGTGGCCGAGGACGTCGCCGCGGGGATCCAGCGCGAGGCGGCGGCGCTCAGGGACCGGCGGGACATCGGCCAAGGGCCGGGGCGTACCGCGGACGGGCATCGCGTCCCGCTGCTGCTCAACATCGGCTCGGCGCTCGACGTCGGGCCCGGCGCCGCCGAGGGTGTGGGGCTGTTCCGCACGGAGTTCCTGTTCCTCGACCGCCGCGACGCCCCGTCCTTCGAGGAGCAGGTGGCCGCGTACGCGGCGGTGCTCCAGGCGCTGCCGGGCAGGCGCGTGGTGATCCGCACGCTGGACGCGGGCTCGGACAAGCCTCTGCCGTTCCTCCGCCTTCCCGGCGAGGACAACCCCGCTCTCGGCGTGCGAGGGCTGCGCACGAGCAGGACGCGGCCCGAGATCCTCGACACCCAGATCGACGCCATCGCCGAGGCGGCCCGCTCGAGCGACGCCGAGACCTGGGTGATGGCGCCCATGGTGAGCACCGTGGGGGAGGCGGCCGGCTTCGCGCGGCGCGCACGCGCGCGGGGGCTCTCCCACGTCGGGGTGATGGTGGAGGTGCCGGCCGCCGCGCTGCACGCCCGGCGCCTGCTGGAGGAGGTCGACTTCCTCAGCGTCGGCACCAACGACCTCGGCCAGTACGCCTTCGCCGCCGACAGGCAGCAGGGGGAGCTGGCGGATCTGCTCGACCCCTGGCAGCCCGGGCTGCTCCAGCTCATCGCCATGTGCGCGCAGGCCGGGCGGGAGGCGTCCAAGCCGGTCGGCGTGTGCGGGGAGGCCGCCGCCGACCCACTCCTCGCCACCGTGCTCGTGGGGCTCGGCATCGGGAGCCTCTCCATGGCCGCTCCGAGTGTCCCGGGCGTGCGCGAGGCGCTCGGCCGGTACTCGATGGCCCAGTGCGAGGAGCACGCCCGGCTCGCGCTGGCGGCCGGAGACCCCGACGAGGCCAGGGCGGCGATCACCGGAGCCTGATCAGGGGCGCACACGGTGGTGGCGGCGACGCGGGTACCGGGATGAAGGCGGTGGAGGGTCCGGCGGTCACCGAGACGCCTGGACCACCCGCTGCCACTGGGGGTCGCGGTACAGCACCACAGAAGGCCCCCGAAGGAGCTCGTCCGGAGCCGAGATCATGACCAGCTCACCGGCGGCCTCCAGCTCGCGGAGCAGGTCGCGCACCCGGGGCCCGACCGGAAGGCGGCCGACCGGCAGGCCGAGGGCCATGCGGGTGGCGTCGGCCACCTCCGACAGCCTGAACGGGCCGGTGTAGCCCTCGACCAGGCCTCGGACGAGCTCAAGGGTGATCACCTGTTCGGCCTCGCTGTGGGCGACGTCCCACACGAGCTGGACGTTGCGGCGGCCGGTGGCGGCGCAGGCGGGGCAGCGGCGTACGAACCCCGGCACGACCTCCTCGTCGGCGGACCCGAGGCAAGCCGTGCACTGGTTGGTCTCCGTCGCGTGCAACTCGGCGGCCACGCGGTTCGGAAGCGGAGCGCCGCACTCGCACCGGAACGTGCGGAACGCGCCTCCCTGGACCAGGGCGAGATCGTCGGCGTGCTCGGGGATCTCGTCCCACTGCGTGGTGATCGTGTGCGTGGCCATCGCCTGTCACTCTACCGATCAGGTCACCCGCGAGCCCCCGGTAGCCCATCGGATCGCCCCGGCCGGACGGCGTCGGATGTGTCATGACCCCATCGTCGCGGGCTCGTCTTGGAACCGGCTTGCCGTCCATTGACAACGTCCGACCGGCGGGATTAGCGTCCGGGACAGCCTAGTAAAACGTTTTAGCCGCCGTCGCTTTCCCGCGCCGCCCGCGCGAGAGGAGATCTCCATGAGCATGGAGCAGACCCGCGTCGCGCCGCCCGGCACGAAGGTGGGGCTGGTGGCCGGGGGGCTCGGGGCCTACTGGCCGCAGTTCCCCGAGCTGCTTCCCCAGCTCACCCGCTCCGCCGAGCGGGTGTCGAAGCGCCTGCGGGCACTCGGCTGCGATGTGGTGGACGCCGGCTTCGTCTCCGACGCCCAGGAGTGCGCCGTCGCCGCCGAGCGGCTGCGCCAGGCCGGGTGCGACATCATCGTCGGCTTCCTTACCACCTACATGACCGCGACGATGCTCCTGCCGGTCGCGCAGCGCAGCGGGGCTCCCGTGCTGCTGATCAACCTTCAGCCCACCGAGTCGATGGACCACGCCACCTTCGACACCGGCCAGTGGCTGGCCTACTGCGGGGCGTGCCCGCTGCCCGAGATGGCCAACACCTTCATCCGCGCCGGCATCCCGTTCCGCTCGGTCTCCGGCCACCTCGAGGACGAGCGGGCCTGGGACAAGATCGGGCGCTGGGTGCGGGCGGCAGGGGTGCGGGCGGCGCTCCGGCACGGCCGCCACGGCCTGATGGGCCATCTGTACCCTGGCATGCTCGACGTCGCCACCGACCTCACGCTGGTGCCGGTGAACCTCGGTGGCCACGTCGAGGTGCTGGAGTTCGACGACCTGCGCGTGCGGGTCGAGATGGTCGGCGAGTCCGAGGTCAAGGAGCGCATGGCCCTGGCGAGGGACATCTTCGAGCTGGACGACTCCGTAGACGAGGAGGACTTCGCCTGGGCCGCCAGGGTGTCCGTCGGGCTCGACCGGCTGACCGGCGACTTCGCCCTCGACAGCCTGGCGTACTACCACCGGGGCCTTGACGGCGAGGTCCACGAGCGGCTCGGCGCGGGCATGATCCTCGGAGCGTCGCTGCTCACCGCGCGGGGCATTCCGGCCGCGGGGGAGTACGAGCTGCGCACCTCCCTCGCCATGCTCATCATGGACCGGCTCGGCGGCGGCGGGTCGTTCACGGAGTTCCAGGCCCTCGACTTCGCGCGTGGCCACGTCGAGATGGGCCACGACGGCCCCGCCCACCTCTCCATCAGCTCCCACCGCCCGCTGCTGCGCGGCCTCGGCGTCTACCACGGCAAGCGGGGGTTCGGGGTGTCGGTGGAGTTCGACGTCGCACACGGCCCGGTCACCGCCTTCGGCCTCCGGCACGGGCGCGACGGGAGGTTCGCGTTCGTCGTCTCCGAGGGCGAGGTCGTCGACGGGCCGCGTCTGCGGATCGGCAACACCACCTCCCGGGTCGACTTCGGCTGCGACCCTGGCGAGTGGACCGACGCCTGGAGCGCCACCGGCATCTCCCACCACTGGGCCCTCGGCACCGGCCACCGCACGGCCGACCTCCACGCCCTCGCCGACCTCATGGAGATCGAGCTCGTCGAGGTGAAGCCGTGATACGGCCGGGTCTCTGGGCCGGATCCCTTTACCCGGGAGCATGCTTTCATTGAAGTCATGGCTAACCCGGCGATTTTGACCGTTGACGACGACCCGGCCGTCTCCCGGTCGGTGGCCCGAGATGTCCGGCGCCGATACGGCGACCGTTACCGTGTCGTACGTGCCGACTCCGGCGAGGGCGCCCTAGAGGCGCTGCGCGAGATCAAGCTGCGCGGTCAACAGGTCGCCGTCCTGCTCGCGGACTACCGCATGCCCCAGATGAACGGCATCCAGTTCCTCGAGGCCGCGATGGACATCTTCCCGCGCGCCCGTCGCGTCCTTCTGACCGCGTACGCGGACACGAACGCGGCCATCGACGCGATCAACATCGTCGACCTCGACCACTACCTGCTGAAGCCGTGGAACCCGCCGGAGGAGAAGCTTTACCCGGTGGTCGACGCGATGCTCGACGCCTGGCTCGCGGCCCCCGACGAGACGATCACCGAGACCCGCGTCGTCGGGCACCGGTGGTCGGCGCCGTCGTTCGCGGTCCGTGACTTCCTCGCCCGCAACCTCGTGCCGTACCGCTGGATGCTGGCCGATGAGGCCGAAGGCGGGCGCCTCCTGTCGGCGGCGTGCCTGACCATCGACGACGTCCCCCTGGTCGTCACGCCGGACGGCACGTCGCTGGTCAAGCCCAGCGAGGCCGACCTCGCCGCGCACGTCGGGCTGACCACCACGCCCGCCCAGGACTTCTACGATCTGGTCGTCGTCGGCGCGGGCCCGGCGGGTCTGGGCGCGGCGGTGTACGGCGCGTCTGAGGGGCTGCGCACCGTGCTGCTGGAGCAGCGCGCGACCGGCGGGCAGGCCGGCCAGAGCAGCCGCATCGAGAACTACCTCGGCTTCCCCGAGGGGGTGTCGGGCGCGCAGCTCACCGATCGTGCCCGCAGGCAGGCGCTCCGGTTCGGCGCCGAGATCCTGACCACCCGCGAGGTCGTCGCCCTGGAGTCCGGAGGATCGACGCGGTTGCTGCGCTTCGGAGACGGCAGCCTCATCGCCGCCCACACGGTCGTGCTGGCCACCGGAGTGTCCTACCGCATGCTGGAGGCGCCGGGACTGGCCGAGCTTACAGGCCGGGGCGTCTTCTACGGCTCGGCCGCGACCGAGGCCCCGAGCTGCGCCGGCCAGGAGATCTACATCGTGGGAGGCGCCAACTCCGCGGGGCAGGCGGCCGTGCACTTCTCCAGGTACGCCCGGCGCGTGCACATCCTCATCCGGGCCGGCGACCTGCGGCGGTCGATGTCGCAGTACCTCATCGACCAGATAGAGGAGCACGACAACATCGAGATCCATCCCCACACCCAGGTGGTCGGCGGCGAGGGCGACGGCCACCTCGAGCGGCTGTCGCTGTGCGACCCCCGCTCCGGGCAGGTCCGCACGGTCGAGACCTCATGGCTGTTCGTCTTCATCGGCGCCGAGCCGCGCACCGACTGGCTCGACAAGGCGGTGGCCCGCGACGATCGGGGCTTCGTGCTCACCGGCCCGGACCTGCTCGCCGACGGCCGGCGCCCGCCGGGGTGGTCGCTGCCCCGCGATCCCTACCACCTGGAGTCCAGCATGCCGGGCGTCTTCGCGGCGGGCGACGTGCGGGCCGACTCGGTCAAACGTGTAGCGTCCGCCGTGGGCGAGGGCGCGATGGCGGTCTCGCTGATCCACCGTTATCTGGAGGCCCAATGAGCGAGCCGGCCGAGACCGCCCGGCGCGGTGACAGGGGCGGTGACCGCCTGACCACCGCCGAGCTGCGCACCCTGTTCCTGTTGGAGGCGCTCGACGACGCGCAGCTCGCCAGGTTCGTCGAGCACGGCCGTGTGGAGCGCTGGCGGGCGGGCACCACGATCTACCAGGAGGGCGAGCCGGCCACGTGCTTCTACCAGCTGCTCACCGGCACGATCGCGATGACCCGGCGCGTCCAGGGCGACGAGGTCGAGGTCACGCGCACCGAGCAGCGGGGCGTCTACGCGGGCGCCATGCAGGCCTACCTGGCCGACGAGGTGGGCCAGAACTACTCCAGCAGCCTGCACGCGATCAGCGACGTCGAGCTGTTCACCCTGCCCGCGACGGTCCTGTCCAAGTCGCTGCGCGAGTGGTTCCCGATGGCGACCCACCTGCTGGAGGGCATGTTCTTCGGCATGCGCGCCAACCAGACGATCGTCGGCGAGCGGGAGCGCCTGCTCGCCCTCGGCTCGCTGTCGGCCAGTCTGACCCACGAGCTGAACAACCCCGCCGCCGCGGCCGTACGGGCCACCGCCGTGCTGCGTGAGCGGGTCGCCGGCATGCGCCACAAGCTTGCCATGATCGCCGACGGGCGGCTCGACGGCAGCCGCCTGCACGACCTCGTCGAGCTGCAGGAGGACGCCGTCAAGCGGGCCGCGAGCGCCGCGCCCCTGTCGGCGCTGGCCACCGCGGACGCCGAGGACGAGCTCTGCGACTGGCTCGACGACCACGACGTCACGGGCGGGTGGGAGCTCGCGCCCACGCTGGTCGCCGGCGGCATCGACGTGCGCTGGCTGGAGCAGATCACCGGAGCCGTGGGCGGTGAGAACCTCGAGGCCGCCGTGCGATGGCTCACCTACACGATCGAGACCGAGCTGCTGATGGGCGAGATCGACGACGCCGTGACCCGCGTCTCCACGCTGGTCTCGGCCGCCAAGCAGTACTCCCAGCTCGACCGGGCCCCCTACCAGACCGTCGACGTGCACGACCTGCTCGACGCCACGCTGACGATGATGCAGGCGAAGACGCCCGGCGGGGTGCGCACGGTCAGGGAGTACGACCGCACGGTGCCGCTGATCCCCGCGTACGCCGCCGAGCTCAACCAGGTGTGGACCAACCTCATCGACAACGCCTTCGGGGCCATGCGTCCCGGCGGCGGCACCCTCACCCTGCGCACGGGGCACGACGCCGACCGGATCTTCGTCGAGATCGCGGACACCGGGCCGGGCATCCCGCCCGAGATCCGGCCGCGGATCTTCGAGCCGTTCTTCACCACGAAGGCGGTCGGCGAGGGTACGGGCCTCGGTCTGGACATCTCCTACCGGATCATCGTGAACAAGCATCACGGGGACATCCGGGTGGAGTCCGAGCCGGGGAACACCCGCTTCCGGGTGCTCCTGCCGATCGCGCCCGGCTAGGTCGCGTCCGGGTCGCCGAGCACCTCTGCCCCGAGCCCCGCGAAGACCGCGGCGCGCCGGCGGATCTGCTCGGCCTTCGCCTGGTGGGAGCGGCCGTCGCAGGAAGCGGCTCCCGCCGAGCCGACCGGCCGGGCTTCCAGCGCGAGATGGGAGTCGGCCAGGCGCTCGTGCACCTCGGCGAGGGTCGCACAGGTCACCTGGATCCGCGTGCGCAGTGTCTCCAGCCGCTCCTCGGCCTCCTTCCTCAGCCGCGCCGACCTCTCCAGCGCCGACCGCATGGCCTCCTTGGTCGCCGGATCGGCCGTGATCGGAGGGCGCGCCGTCGTGTCCGCGGGCGGGCTCACCGGCTCTCGGGTTTCCATACGTGGCAGGAGAACGCGGACGTCGGCCCGCGTCCGGTAGGTGCGCTGGGGCCCAAGGCGGCGGAACACCGGGACATGCCGGGCCGGGGCCTGAGCGGTGCTCGTGACGCTCTGTACCCACTCGCGGGTGATGACCTGCGGGAACCCCGGATCGGTCGGCGGCCAGAGCAGGTCGAGCAGCCGTGCCACGGGCGGGGAGGCGGCGATGGCCAGCCTGCCCCCGGTGATCTGGAGGCTGTCGTGGGCTCGCGCCAGCACCCGTGCTCCGGCGACGTCGCAGAACCACAGCTCGCCGGCGTTCACGAGAATGTGACGGACTCCGCCCGTGACCAGGCGCTGCAACGCCGATTCGAGGCGGTCGCAGTTGGAGGCGTCCACCTCACCCGTCAACGTCACCAGAGCCGTGTCCGCATGACGATGAACTAGGTGGACGGACATATCCATATGACCTCAAATCCTCGAAAGGGATTTTGCTTGGTTCAGACCTTCAATGCTAGGTGCATCAGGCATGAACCGTCATCGATTGGATAAGGGCCCAATGTGCCTGACCCAAACGCTCGTGATCTGGTGGTCATCGCGGCTTCGGCGGGCGGGGTCGAAGCCCTTCGCCACCTGCTGGCCGAGCTCCCCCCCGACCTTCCGGCCTCCGTTCTGATCGTGCTGCACGTGCCCGCGCACGGGAGCAGCGCGCTGGCCGGCATCCTGGACCGCGCGGGACCGCTGAAGGCCGCCGCCGCGACCGACGCCGAGCTTCTGCGGCACGGCCGCGTCTACGTCGCTCCGCCCGACCGCCATCTGCTGGTCCAGGCCGGCGTCATACGGCTGTCACGCGGTCCCCGGCACAACGGCCATCGCCCGGCCGCCGACCCCCTGTTCCTCAGCGCCGCGCTCGAAGGCGGTCCCCGTACGCTCGCCGTGGTGCTCAGCGGCACGCTCGACGACGGAGCCCGCGGCTGCGCCGCCGTGGAACGGCACCACGGCGCCGTCGCCGTACAGGACCCTGATCAGAGCGCGTTCGACGGGATGCCGCGGGCGGCCGTCGCCGCGACACGGAAAGCCGAGGTGCTCCCCGTGAAGGGGATCGCCCAGTGGATCGCACGGCAGAGCCGGAGCGCCGCCATGGAGGCGTCCGTGGACGACCCGGAGGCCGAGCGTGAAGTGACCCTGTTCCTGGCAAACGGTGCGGCTCAGACGCCCGAAGGCAACTTGACCGGATTCAGTTGTCCTGAGTGCGGTGGGCCGATATACGAGACGCAGGCCAGGTCCGGTCCGCGCTACGAGTGCCGGGTAGGCCACGGCTGGTCCTCTGAGAGCATGGTCGCCGGCCAGTCCGAGGCGGTCGAGCGGGCGCTGTGGGTGGCCATCCTCCGGCTGGAGGAGCGGTTGCGACTGCTGGAACGCATGATCAAGCGGGCGGAGGAGCAGGGCCGGACGTACTCCTCCCAGCACATGGCCGAGGAGGTCGAACAGACCAGAGACGCGCTGCGGACCATGCGTATATTGCAGTCACGCATCAGCGAAGCAGACCGTGGCGTTGTCTTCCCATAGCGGTCCCCGGCAGGCATAGGCTAGAAGACCGTGATGGCCGGCGAGGACCGTGAATTCGAAGACCTCCTTCTGATGCTGAAGGAGACTCGAGGATTTGATTTTTCCGGATATAAGCGCACAACTCTCATGCGCCGTATCGGACGGCGGCTCGAAGCGCTCAAACTCCACCACTACGGCGAGTATCGCGACTATCTCGAGTTGGAGCCGGAGGAGTTCAACCGGCTCTTCGACAGCCTGCTGATCAACGTCACCGGCTTCTTCCGCGATCCCGTCGCCTGGCACACGCTGCGCTCGACCGTCATCCCGTCCTTGCTGGACAGCAAGGGGGCGGGCGCGGCGATCCGCGTCTGGAGCGCCGGGTGCGCCACCGGTGAGGAGGCCTACAGCCTCGCGATCGCGCTGGCCGAGGAGCTCGGCATGGACGGGTTCCGTGAGCGGGTCAAGATCTACGCCACCGACCTGGACGAGAAGGCGCTCCAGGTCGCCCGGTCGGCGGTCTACAGTGAGCGCGACCTGGAGGAGGTCCCGTCCGAGCTGCGCCCGGTCTACTTCGAGCCGGTGGAGCACGGCTTCGCCTTCCGGCGCGACCTGCGGCGCCAGCTCATCTTCGGGCGCAACGATCTGACGCGGGACGCCCCGATCTCCCGCGTCGACCTGCTGCTGGCACGCAACACCCTGATGTACTTCAACTCCGGCACCCAGCGCAGCATCGTCCGCCGGTTCCACTTCGCCCTGTCCGACCCGGGCTACCTTTTCCTCGGCAAGGCCGAGATGCTGCTCAACCACAGCGACAAGTTCGAACCCGTGGATCTGCGCATGCGCATATTCAGGAGGGTCGGAACGTCACCGATCGGTGCCCGGGCACCATGGGGGTCCGGCACGATGCCGCATCGGCAACCGCGTGACCTCGCGCTCCACGCCGCGGCGCTCGCCTCGGGCCCGGTCGCGCAGATCGTGGTCGACCGCGCCGGCAAGGTGGCGCTGGTGAACTCCCGCGCCGAGATGCTGTTCAACCTCAACCCGCGCGACGTCGGCAAGCCGTTCCATGACCTGGAGGTCTCCTACCGGCCCGCCGAGCTGCGCTCGGTGATCGAGCAGGTGCGGACGGAGCTGCGGGCCGCCGATCTCCAGGACGTCACCTGGCACCGCGCGGGCACCCAGGAGGCCAGCGTCTTCGACATCTCCGTCGTCCCGCTGCTGGACCGGCCGGGCGGGGAGCTGGCGGGCATCGGCATCAACTTCCACGACGTGACGCGTTACCGCAGGCTCCGTGACGAGCTACAGCAGGCCAACAAGGAGCTGGGGCACGCCTACGAGGAGCTGCAGTCGCTCAACGAGGAGCTGGAGACCACCAACGAGGAGCTCCAGTCCACCAACGAGGAGCTGGAGACCACCAACGAAGAGCTCCAGTCCACCAACGAGGAGCTGGAGACGATCAACGAGGAGCTCCAGTCGACCAACGACGAGCTCCAGCAGATCAACGACACGCTGAACGCCCGCAGCGAGCAGCTCGACCAGGCCAACACCTTCGTCTCCTCGGTGGTGCGCAGCCTCGGCGACGCCGTCGCGGTGGTGGACGCCGACCTGCGCGTGCTGGTCTGGAGCGCGGGGGCCGAGGAGCTGTGGGGGCTGCGCCCCGACGAGGCGATCGGCCGCGACCTGACCGACCTGGACATCGGCCTTCCCATCGCCGACTTCCTGCCTCAGCTGCGCCGCACGCTGTCTGGGGACGCCCCCGAGTACGTGAAGGGACGTCCCACCGGCATCATGGTGAACGCCGTGAACCGGCGCGGGCGTCCCGCACGGCTCAAGGTCGAGCTCTCCCGGCTCCACGCCGAGGACGCCTCGCCGAGGGGCATGATCCTGGTGATGAACCTCCTCCCTGAGGACCGGGCCGAGCCGCCGGTCTAGAAGGGATTGGTCATCCGGTCTACCCGGAGCCGTCAGCCTCGCGAGCGGCGCAGCCCGTGAGCCGCGGCCTCGATGCGGTCGCGGGCCTCAAGCAGGCAGGCGGCGACGTCCTTCTCCCGCTCGGGGGTCAGCCGGGGGATGGGCACCGAGCAGCTGATGGCGTCCCTGTGCGGGTCGGTGATGCGGAGCGCGACACCTCGCCCCGGCCGCCGTCGCCAGTTCCACCGCTGCGTTCACGGTCTCAGCCATGGTCACCGCTTCCTTGCCGTGAGGTTGTCGACGTCGAGTTCCGGGCGGCAGAAGGCGCCGCCAAGCAGCGAGTGGGCGAGGTCCCCGGGGTCCGGCTCGCCGTGCCGGGCGATGAGCTCATCCGCGAACACCTCAGCGTCGTCCTTTGGCTCGTAGCCGATGGCGTGGCCCTCCTCCAGGGACCACCAGCGCCGGGTATTGGCGGAGATGCCCCAGACGACGTGGAATCCCTCGGCGGCCAGCGACGCCTCGACCAGCCGGGCGCAGTCGTCGGGGGACAGCCAGGTGGACAGCATGCGCGGCTCCTTCGGCCGCTGTAAGCACGAGCCGATGCGCAGGCATGTCACGGCCAGGCCGTACCGGTCGTGGTAGAGCGAGCCGAGCGCCTCAAGCGTGACCTTGCTGACGCCGTAGAAGGTGTCAGGTCGCGGGAACAGGTAGTCGGGGGCTTCGGCCGTCCGCCGGTGGAACCCGGCGGCGTGGTTGCTGCTCGCCAGCACGACGTGGCGGATCCCGCCCTTGCGTGCCGCCTCCAGCACCACGTAGGTGCCGTTGATGTTGACCTCCAGCATGTCCGCCCACGGCTGTTCCTGGCTGTGGCCACCCAGGTGGAGCACGGCGTCGACGCCGTCCATGGCCCTGGCCATCGTGTCCGGGTCTGTGACGTCGGCCGTCATGGCCTCCTCGCCCCGCCCGGGTTCGACAGGGACGATGTCGAGCAGGCGCAGGACCCGTCCCTCCTGGGCCAGCCGTGGCCGCAGAAGTGTGCCGACGCCGCCCGCGGCGCCCGTCATGAGAATTCGCATGTGTCTCCTGTCAGGCATGTATCTCGGTCAGCTGTATTTTCGGTCATAGGTGTGTTTGGGGTCGGGCTCAGATCGCGCCATGTGGAGGGGGTCGCCGCCTCGACTGACGCCAACATCGCCGCTGGACTGATGGTCCTGGTCGCCGCGACCGCCTGCGGCTCCTCGGGATCCTCTGCCGATGACTCCCTCCAGATCTGGGGCCACCGGACTTCAGGAAAAGCGGAATCCCCAGGCCACAGGCCTGGGGATTCAGGGGTGGGCGATACTGGGATTGAACCAGTGGCCTCTACCGTGTCAAGGTAGCGCTCTCCCACTGAGCTAATCGCCCGCGTACGCTAAAAACAGAGGTGGAGACGGGATTTGAACCCGTGTACGCGGCTTTGCAGGCCGCTGCCTCGCCTCTCGGCCACTCCACCGGGCTAGGCCTCGTCTCCACAAGGCCTCTCCGAGCGGACGACGGGATTCGAACCCGCGACCCTCACCTTGGCAAGGTGATGCTCTACCAGCTGAGCCACGTCCGCATGATCAGCCGGTGAACACCCGGCCTCACGCAGAGAACTCTAGCGAATCCCGGCCAACTCCCCAAACCGACGCCCACCGCCCCGCTCCGCGTACGAGGTGATCCACACGCCCGGACAGATCCGGGCCAGCCGCGATGTTCTCCTGTAAGGGGCTAACATCCAATACGCCAGTTACCTAAGCGAGAGAGTGACACCATGCGCGACAACGAGGTCGTGAACGTCGGTCCGGAACCGCTGAGCTTCGCCGACGTGGTGCAGGTCGCCCGCCACGGTGCCGCCGTACGCCTCACCGACGAGGCGCTCACGGCCATGGCCCGGGCCCGCGCCCGCGTGGACGAGCTCGCCGCGAGCCCCACTCCCGCCTACGGCGTCTCGACGGGGTTCGGCGCGCTCGCCACGCGGCACATCGACCCCGAGCTCCGCGCGCAGCTGCAGCGGTCCCTGGTCCGCTCCCACGCCGCCGGGTCCGGCCCGGAGGTCGAGGCCGAGGTCGTCCGCGCGATGATGCTCCTTCGCCTGCACACCCTGGCCACCGGACACACCGGCGTGCGGCCCTCCACCGCCCAGGTCCTCGCGGGCCTGATCAGCACCGGCATCACCCCGGTCGTCCACGAGTACGGAAGCCTCGGCTGCTCCGGCGACCTCGCGCCGCTCTCCCACGTCGCCCTCGCCCTCATGGGGGAGGGGCCGGTGCGTGACCGCGACGGCGAGCTGAAGACCGCCCGTGAGGCGATGAAGCCGGTGGGCCTCGAGCCGGTCGAGCTGGCAGCCAAGGAGGGCCTTGCCCTGATTAACGGCACCGACGGCATGCTAGGGATGCTCGTGCTCGCCCTGGACGACCTGTCGGCGCTCCTCAAGGTCGCCGACGTCAGCGCGGCCATGAGCGTGGAGGCGCTGCTCGGCACCGACCGCGTGTTCGCCCCCGAGCTCCAGGCCCTGCGCCCCCATCCGGGCCAGGCGGCCTCCGCCGCCAACCTCCGCGCGCTGCTGCGCGACTCGGGGATCATGGCCTCGCACCGCGACGACTCGTGCACCCGGGTCCAGGACGCCTACTCGCTGCGCTGCGCCCCGCAGGTCGCAGGGGCCGCCCGTGACACCGCAGACCACGCCGCCACCGTGGCGGGCAGGGAGCTGGCCTCGGCCGTCGACAACCCCGTGGTGCTGGACGACGGCCGGGTGGAGTCCAACGGCAACTTCCACGGCGCCCCGGTGGGCTACGTGCTCGACTTCCTGGCCATCGCCGTGGCCGACGTCGCCTCGATGGCCGAGCGGCGTACCGACCGCATGCTGGACATCGCCCGCAGCCACGGCCTGCCCGCGTTCCTCGCCGAGGACCCGGGCGTCGACTCCGGGCACATGATCGCGCAGTACACCCAGGCGGCGATCGTCTCGGAGCTGAAGCGCCTCGCCGTACCGGCCAGCGTCGACTCGATCCCCAGCTCGGCCATGCAGGAGGACCACGTCTCCATGGGCTGGTCGGCGGCGCGCAAGCTGCGCCGCTCGCTCGACGGGCTCACGCGCGTGCTCGCCATCGAGATCCTGACCGCCGCCCGTGCCATAGACCTGCGCCACCCGCACCAGCCGGCCCCCGCCACCGGTGCCGTGGTCGCCGCCCTCCGCCAGGAGGTGCCGGGCCCGGGCCCCGACCGGTTCCTCGCTCCCGAGATCGAGTCGGTCACCCGGCTGGTCGCCGACGGCACCGTGCTCACCGCCGCCGAGTCGGTCACCGGCCCCCTCGCCTGAGCCGTACGGCTGAGCGCCTACCCGTGGTGCCTCATTGAGCTGCCACGGGCGGTTACACAGCGCTATCATCCATTACGGATGACTGGTCAGAGGTCAGCAACTCCGTTCCGCGCCGGTGCGCGAGGGCCAACCACGTCAGAATGTGCGCGGCGATCGTGAGCCGGCAGTTCGCTGCCATCGTCCCTCCTGCTGTAACAGCCTCTTTTACAGTCGAGGGGTCTCAACCGGGCGCCCATCCCGGGCGTTTCTGGAATACTGACAACAGCTCATTAAGTGGTGGAGAGTGTGTCGCCGAGAAGGCCGGCGGTGGTCTCCCACAGTTCACGCTGAATCGCCGCGGAGCCTCCTGGTTCCGGGCAGGTGAGGGGCTTCGCGTCCTTGACGGAGAAATAGCCGCTGGTGGCGGTGGTCAATGCGGGGTCGGTCGCGAGCCGCACGATGATTCCGGCGCCACGCTGAGGATCGCCGATATTCAATCGTGTCAGGATCTTTTCCAGGATCCCGGAGAAGGGCAGCTCGCGTCCAAGGCCGCTCGTATTGAAGCCCGGGTCGCAGCAGTTCGCGGTAACTCCGGTGCCTGCCAGCCGCCTGCCGAGCTCTTGGGTGAACATGATGTCCATCAGCTTCGACCGGCCGTAGAGCTTCGAGGATTCCCACCGGCTGTAGTCGTCGACGAGGGTGAGATCCCGCGCAAGGTCGATGCCGCCGGAATGCCGAGAAGCCTCGGAGGCGACGGTGACGACCCTGGCGGGCGCCGAAGCCACGAGCTTGTCGCGAAGAACGGCGGTGAGCACCCACGGGGCGAGGTAGTTCACCGCGATCATTTCGGCGAAGCCTTCATGCGTGATCCGCTGGGAGAACGCGTGCACCCCGGCGTTGTTGACCAGCACGTCGATCCGCTCGAATCGTGTGTCGATCTCCTGCCCGGCCCGGCGAACATCCTTCAAGGATGCCAGGTCGGCGAGGAACAGTTCGACCGGAGTGCCCGGAGCGATCTGATCGATATCCCGGCGCAGGGTTTCCGCCCTCGCCGGGTCGCGGGCGACGATGCCGAGGCGGGCACCGCGGCGGGCCAGCTCCAGGGTGGCGAGCTTGCCGAGGCCGCTGGTGGCCCCCGTCAAGACGATGACAGGTCGGTCGTCCATCTCCGGCTCCATATCCTGAGGTACCTCATTAAAGTAGCATTACTGAGGTACCTCACCGAATAGGCCCAGCCGGGGGAGTGATGACCATGGACGATCGGCCCGAGGCGGAGCGCGTGGGACTGCGATACCTATCGACGGCCTACCGAGTACGCAGGGTGGTCGACGAGCACATGATGGCGGGCGGGCTCTCCCTCGCACGCACCAAGGCCCTGCGGGTGCTCGATCGGAAGGGTCCGCTCCGTCAGGCGTCCCTGGCCGCGGAGCTGGGCATGGCAGCGCGTTCGGTGACCCAGGCGGTCGAGGCGCTGGAACGGGACGGGCTCATCAAACGAGGCTCGGATCCGGCGGACGGGCGCGCCAAGATGGTCGTCCTCACCGAGGAAGGTTCCAAGGCACTCGCCATGGGCACGGCCGCTGGAGAGCAGGTACTCCAGCGGATATTCGGTGCGCTCGGACAGAAGCAGCTGGACACCTTGGACACGTTGCTCACCGCCGTCGACGACGCCACTGCCGCGCTGTGAGACGTCGCTGCATGAAAAGAGCCCCGAAGACCGGAAGAGCAGGCGTGGCAAGGCGGGGAGCGAGGAATGGTGGCTCGGCCGGGGCCGAGCCACCAGCACCTTGATGGCCGTGAGGTCACTGTCGGCGGGCAGGTACGGAGGTCAGGGAGCCGGGCGGGTGCAGGGGATCACCGAACCGGAGGCTCCCGGGATCGGTGGCGCGAGGAGGGGGTCGGGGCGCGGGAGAATGGAAGGGTGTATTTCGCCCATGTCGGAGGCCGGTTGGCCACCGGGCTGCGGGATGTGACCACCGATCTCGGGGCCCTCGACGGGACCGGCTGGTGGGCTGTCGTGGTGACCTACGAAGGCAAGGTCACCTGTGCCCGTTTCGACGAGGTGCGGCGGGCGCCCCTTCCGAGGCCTTCCGGCTCGTGGCCCGCCTCCCTGCGCTGGACCAGTTCGCTCGACCAGCGGGGGTACGAGGACGGCGTCCGGCGGATCCGCGACTACATCGAGCAGGGAGAGGTCTACCAGGCCAACCTGTGCCGCGTCCTCACGGCGGAACTGCCCCTCGACGCCGACCCGCTGGTGCTGGCCGCGCGGCTGGCCCTGGGCAACCCAGCGCCGTACGCCGCCACCGTCCACGTGCCGGGCCTGACCGTCGTCTCGGCCTCGCCGGAGCTCTACCTTTCCCGCGCCGGGAACGTCGTCGACTCCGGGCCGATCAAGGGTACAGGCGTGACCGCGGACGACCTCCTCGACAAGGATTACGCTGAGAACGTGATGATCGTCGACCTGGTGAGAAACGATCTCGGCAGGGTGGCCGAGGTGGGCTCCGTCACCGTTCCCGCCCTGTGCGCGGTGGAGGAGCACCCGGGCCTGGTGCACCTGGTCTCCACCGTACGCGCGAGGCTGGAGCGGGGGCGCGGGTGGCCCGAGCTGTTCTCCGCCACCTTCCCTCCCGGCTCGGTGACCGGTGCGCCGAAGTCCTCGGCGCTTCATATCATCAATGAACTCGAACCTGAGCCACGGGGGCCGTACTGTGGGGCAGTGGGCTGGGTCGACGCCGGCAGGCGCGAGGCCGCCCTGGCCGTGGGCATCCGCACGTTCTGGATCGAGCGTGACCTCATCCGCTTCGGCACCGGAGCCGGCATCACCTGGGGCTCCGATCCGGGGCGCGAGTGGCGCGAGACCGAGTTGAAAGCGTCCCGGCTCATCGCGCTCGCCTCCGGGAGGGCCTGACGGCCGGTGGGTTCCGGCGACACCTCGCAAGAATGGAGATTTCATAGATGAACGTTCCGGTCTGGGTCAACGGGGAACTGCTCGATCCCACGCAGGCCAGCGTCTCCGTCTTCGACCATGGGCTGATGGTCGGGGACGGCGTGTTCGAGACGATCAAGTGCGTGGGCGGCGCGGCGTTCGCCCTCACCCGGCATCTGGACCGGCTCAGGCTCTCCGCCGAGCGCCTCGGCCTGCCCGAGCCCGACGTGGACTCCATCGCCGATGGCGTGCGCGGGTGCCTGGCAGCGGCCCCGCCCTGGCCGCTCGGCCGGATCCGCGTCACCTACACCAGTGGCAACGGCCCGCTCGGCTCCGACCGGGGCAACCAGGGCGCCACCGCCGTCGTGATCGTGGGAGCGCAGGCGCCGTTCCCCGAGACCGCGAGCGTCACCGTGGTGCCGTGGCCGCGCAACGAGCGCGGGGCGCTCGCCGGGATCAAGAGCACCTCCTACGGTGACAACGCCAAGGCGCTGGCGTACGCCAAGGAGCGCGGGGGCCAGGAGGCGATCTTCGAGAACCTCGCCGGCGACCTCTGCGAGGGCACGGGCAGCAACGTCTTCATCGTCAGGGACGGCCACCTCGTCACCCCCACGCTCGCCTCAGGCTGCCTGGCCGGTGTGACGCGGGCGCTGGTGCTCGAGTGGCACGGTGGCGAGGAGACCGACGTGCCCGTCTCCGCGCTGCGGGAGGCCGACGAGGCCTTCCTCACCTCCACGACCCGTGACATCCAGCCGATCCGGCTGGTCGACGACACGGTGCTCCCGGTGGCGCCCGGCCCCGTCACCGCAAAGGCGATGCGCGTCTTCGCGGAGCGGAGCGCGGCCGACGTCGACCCGTGATCACTCGGGGTACGACACCTGGGTCTGGGCGTTGAGCTCGTTCACCTTGACCTGCTTCGCCGGGTCGGTGAGCGGGTCGTCGATCGCGATGACGTCCAGGCCCTTGGTGATGTCGCTGGAGTAGATGTAGCCGTTGTAGTAGTACGCCGACCAGGAGCCGCCGAGCTTGGGCTGACCGGAGGTGTTGAGCGGCCCTCGGTCGACGTACGCGATCTCCTTGGGGTGGTCGGCGTCGGTGAAGTCGATCACCGAGACGCCCCCCTGGTACCACGACTGGACCATGATGGTCTTGCCGGGCACGGGAAGCAGCGAGCCGTTGTGCGCCACGCAGTTCTCGGTCGCCGACTGGTAGCGCGGGATCTTGAAGTAGCCCCTGCGCTGGAGCTTGCGGTCCGCGGTGATGTCGTACACCGCGTCGGCGCCCCGGGTCGGCCCGGTCTTGGCGTCACAGGCCGGGGCCACGCCGCCGCCGAGCTCGTCGGAGAAGATCACCTTGCTCGCGTCGTTGCTGAACGTCGCCGAGTGCCAGATGGAGAAGTTCTCGGTGTCGGTGATCTCCTGGAGGACCGTCGGCTTCAGCCTGTCTGAGATGTCCATCAGGATGCCGTTCCCGAGGCAGGCCCCCGCGGCCAGGTCCTTCTCGGGGTACACCGTGATGTCGTGGCATCCGCTTGTCGCGCCCGGCTTCGACTCGTCGTCGCCGTCGGTGAACAGCGTCGGCTGGGCGGCGATCCTGGCCTTGACGGGATCGGCCACCGGCACCTCGACGATCGCGATGGAGTCGTGGGGCGGCTTGCAGTTCTTGGCCTGAGAGTCCGGTCCGAACGACGAGACGTACACGTAGATCTTGGCCGGGTCCTTGCCGGGCACCAGCGTGTGGGTGTGCGAACCGCACTCCGTCGCGAGCGACTTGATGTAGCGGGGGTGGGTCTTGTCGGAGATGTCGAAGATCCGGATGCCCTCCCAGCCCGCGAACATGTCACCGTGCTTGCTGTCGCAGGTGTCGTTGTTCCGCGGCTCGTCGACGGACAGGAACAGCAGGTTCCCGCTGACCGAGACGTCGTTCTGGCCGCCGGGACAGACGACCCGGGTGACGACCTTTGGCTTCGCCGGGTCGCTGATGTCGTGGATCGTGAAGCCCTCGTAGTTGCCGACGTAGGCGTAGTTCCCCTGGAAGGCGAGGTCGGTGCCCCATGCCTCCTCGCCGTCGAACGGCGCCGACAGCGGGACGTTTGCCACCAGTCTGGCGTTGGCGCTGTGCTGGACGCCCTTCGCGGGCGTGGCGGCGGGTGAGCCCGTCGAGGCCGCGGGGGACGAGGGCGCTGGATCGCCGGCGCAGGCTCCCAGAAGGAGAACCGCGCCCGCTACGGACGCTGTTGCGCCCATACGCCACCTGCCCACAATGCCCCCTGTTGTCCGGCCGTTTTTGGGAATGTGCCCCAGTATGGAAGCTATGTTGATCGGGCGCCGCACGTGTGGGGTTTTCGTAACGGTTGTGCTGGGATCCGCGCTGGCCGCTTGCACGGCAGGGGAACCCGAGCACGGCTCACTCCTCGTGGTCGGCAGCGGCGCACCGGTGATCGTCCCCGGCGCGCCGGGCGACACGGGACGCACGGCCAGGCCCGGTGAGCGTCTCGGCCGTTCGGAGTCACGCCCGTCCGCCGCCGACGTGCTGTTCACCCAGCGGATGATCCCGCACCACCGGCAGGCGCTGGAGATGGCCGATCTGGCCCCCTCGCGCACCTCCGCACCCGGCATCCTGGCCATCTGCCGGCGCATCTCGTTCGGCCAGCGGCCTGAGGTCGACGTGATGTCGCGATGGCTGCGCGCGCTCGGCCGCGGCGTCGCCGACGACCACCCCCGGCACACCGCCTCGCCGGGTCAGGACGGGTACGGCATGGCGAGCCTGGCTGAGATGAACCGGTTGCGCTCCTCACGCGGCGGCGCCTTCGACACGCTGCTCCTGCGGTTGATGATCAGACATCATGAGGGAGCCGTGAAGATGGCGGGGGAGGAGCTGTCGAGCGGAACCGACCAGATCATGCGGAAGCTGGCCCAGGACGTCGCCTCCGGGCAGCGCGTGGAGATCGGCAGGATGCGGAAACTCCTGAAGTGACATCGAGCGCCCGACCCGGGTTCGCGGGTCAGGAGCTCCACAGCATGTTCGCCAGCTCTTCGTCCAGGTCCATGAAGTCGGTCTCGCGGCCGGCCGACACCAGATCGTACGTGCGGTGCAGGAACTCGGTCAGCGGCGGCAGCGGGACCTCGAAGAGCGCCTGCCCGAAGGGTGAGGTCAGGCTGATGTTGAGCGTGCGCTCGCCGTCGGCCCGCGCCGGCCACACCTGGACGTCGCCGTCGCCCACGCGCCTGACGATGCCCACGGTCAGCAGCTCGCGGGCGAAGATCCACTCGACCGGTTCGTCGTTCCCCACGTGGAAGGCCATCCTGATGGCGTACGGATCATCGGCCGTATAGCTCAGGCCGGCGAGCAGGGGGACGGTAGTACGGTCGGGGACCACAAGTCGAAGGCCCAGCTCGGCAGAGACGGTGGCATTCATCGTCAGCCAAACCTTTCGTCGGTGGGTCCCCTGCGCGGGGCTTGGGTTGCGGTGCTCTGAAGGACTTCGTTCGGAGCTGTGTCTGCGAAACGAAGGAACCTCCAGGAGAGATTCCGCTCCTGAGCCCTTCTGTAACGCATATCACAGCGCGACATTTGTGCCTCTACCTGGTCAAACATCGCTTAGAGGCGCCTGTTTGCAAGGGTTTTGCGTGTCGCTCCTGCCGTCCTACGGGGCATCTACGTGCGTCTCGGGTTAAAGATCATAAGTGGTGCGATTCGGATGAGTATGGGGCATGACGATGCTATGACAACAGGGCACCACGCCGCCGGACTCCGGAGAACCTTTCGTGATCGAGTTGTCTTGCCGCTTCGCCAGCACGCCCCGGAGTGAGGTATGGTTTTCCCCGTCGGGCAACGTCCTCCGAGCGGGGATCCCGGCACTGGAGGGCGATTAGCTCAGCGGGAGAGCGCTTCGTTCACACCGAAGAAGTCACTGGTTCGATCCCAGTATCGCCCACACAGGTCATAGGCCGCTCTCCTTCGGGGGAAGCGGCCTTTTTGATCTTCCGAGTGACCAACTGGGTGACTACGCCCCGTCGCCGCCCTGCGGAAAGATGCGGTCCATTGCCTCGGCGCCCTCCAAGAGCATGGGCCGGAGCACCGGAGCAGACGACGGTCGCGCCGGGTGGCTCCACGACCGTAGCCGCCACCCTGACCAACACGTCGGCGATGGCCCTGACTGGTGCCTCCGTGGCTCTGGCCTCCCCGGACGGCTGGACTGTCGAGCGGCTCAGGGGCACGACTGGCTCGACCCTCACGCCCGGGTCTGACGTGCGGACCCCGGCAGCAGAGTCAGCGAAAGTCAGCAGATCCGCTGATACAGAGTCATCTTGGCGATCAGTGGTATTGGCACGGCACAGGCCGTCGTCCTTGGCGTATGACCGTCATTTCGTGACATCGAACTCCAACACCGAGATCGCAGGCCACCTGCGCGTCAGCCAGGCCACCGTGAAGACCCACCTCAACCGCGCCATGACCAAACTCGGCCTGTCCAGTTCGAGGTTGTCGGCTCGGGTGGTGCTATGGAGGAGTTCTGTGATGACGGCCAGTTCTGCGAATCGGTCGGCGGGATGACCGCAATAGTCGAGACGCCAGCGGGGGAGGAAGACCCGAGCCGGGTCTCTCGGATGCTCCTTGTGGAGCGCGGGAGACCCGGGCCGTGTCTCACGACCAGCGTGCCGCCTCCCTCACATGTCGGGCGTTACGCCTCGGTGGCCGCCGTTCAACTTGTCCGTCTACAGATTGGCGCACTGCCCTAACTTCGGGCCGGACGCGGTATTGGGTATGCCGTCGTTGCTTGGTGCCGGAGAGTTCCCAGCGCACGACAGCGGCCCGCCGATGCGGTTACCGGCGACGATCGGTGCCGCCGACACCTTGTTGTTGTGCAGGCTGACCGGGCCGGTCACTGTCGCGCCGTCGATCGTCACCTGACCCGTCGTGCCGGTGACCGTCACCGGACCGCTGACCGTGACCGGTGCACAGCCCCCGTTCCTGTTGCCCAGCCAGACCCGCAGCCCACGGGTAAGGGTGACTGGCCTGGACACCGTGGTGTCGCACAGCAGAACATCGACGGCCCCCGACGCCGTCAGCGGGCCGCTCACCCGGGAACCGGACGCGTACAGCCCAGCACCGGTCCTCACGGTCAAGGGTCCGGTGACCGTCGCGCCAACCAGGCAGGTGACACCCGAGGAAACGGTCAATGGGCCGGAGTGGGTCCCGGTGACCGTCGTCGTGCACGAGGGCACGCCGGTCGCCCTGATGTTGAAGCCGGCGATCACGGTGGTGTTGCCGCTCGACGCAGTTACCTTCGCCTCATACAGACCGGCCCCGCTGTATGTGTGACTGCCGCTGATCGTGTACAGGCCGTTGACAGTCTGGTTGGTGGCCTCTCTGCCGCTCAGCGTGCCAGCCGAGCTGGTGCCGTCGCCCCATTCGATGCTGGCGGAGAGAGCGCCGAGCGCCTTGCCGGGAGCGGCCAGGGTCGCCACCGGTCCGGCGATCTCGTTCTGGTCGCTCAGCGACTTGTCGCCGGCGACCAGATCGAGACCCCAGGGCACGTTGGCTGAGGCGTAGAAGTTCTGGTTCCGCGCCTGCCAGCGTCCACCCTGCGCGGCGTCACGGATCTTGAAGGAGGCCAGTGTCCGGTCGGGGTGGTCGGGACCGGCCTTCGGGGACCACCCGATCTCCGCGATGGCAGTTAGCCGGGGGAAGGCCATGAACTCGATCTGGGCGAGGTTCTTGATGGTCTCCGTCCACAGCGGCGCCTCGACACCGATGATGTTGGCGTCCGTAACCGCGGGCAGTGTGCCGCCGGATACCGTACGCGCCGGGATGAGCGTGCTCGGCTCCCAGTTGTAGAAGACGTCGTTGTCACAGGTGCAGGCCCAGGTGGTACCGATCGGCGTGCTGGAGGTGTACTTCATGTCCAGGTAGGTCTTGTTGGCCGGGGACATGACGATCTTCATGCCCTTCTGCACCGCGGTCCGCGCCGAGTCGCCGCCGGATCCGATCGGAGAGGTGCCCCAGTACTGCACGACACCCTGCGGCATCTCCGGGTCAGACCCGAAGGGCGCCTCGCCGATCTCGTTCCAGCCCATCGCGATCTTGCCCTGGGCTTTAACGATCTTTGACTCACGTGTTATGAAGTCCTGGTACTGGGTGGCGGCAAGAAGCGCCCTCGAGACCTCGTCACCGCCCATGTGGAAGTACGGCCCCGGGGTCAAGGCGGACAACTGCTCGATGATGTCCTTAGTGATCTGCCAGGTCAGCGGGCTGTCCGGACACAGCGCGCTGTAGTTCACCGCGTTGCTGAGGTTCCATACCGGCGGCTTCTTGTTGCTGCAGTTGATGCTCGGATCGTAGATCGAGCCGCCCTTGTAGGCCTGCGCCTCGGCGGAGGCATACGACATGATGGTCGCATTGTTGTGTCCTGGGCTGTCGATCTCCGGCACGACCGTGACGAAACGCGATGCGGCGTAGTTCACGACGTCAACGTAGTCCGCCTGGGTCCAGTAGCCACCCGGGTCCGCGTTGGTGGTTCCATCGGCCGCCTTGCTCGTGCCGCCGGAGTACTGGCCGCCGATGTCGGTGAGCTCAGGGCGGCCATTGATGGCGATCCGGAAGCCCTGGTCGTCGCTGAGATGCAGGTGCAGCGTGTTGACCTTGTACGCTGCTATCTCGTCGATGTAGGTCTTGACCACGGAGACCGGCTCGTAGTGTCGGCCGATGTCGAGCATCGCTCCGCGGTAGTCATAGCGTGGATAATCGGAGATCTGAACCCCGAGTACGGTCCAAGTGGCTGGCTGCGGCGTCTTGCTCTCGACCCAAACTGGGAACAACTGTCGAAGCGTCTGTACACCGTTGAACAGGCCGTGCCCGTTGGCTGCGATGATCTTGATTCCGCTGCGCGTGACGTCCAGTTTGTAGCCCTCGGCAGCAGGAACGCCCGGGTCGCCCAAGACCAAGGAAATGTCGCCGGTCGCGGTGGAAGCCTGCGAAACCGGCAGCGCATAGCCCGTGGAGGGGCGGAGGACAGCTGCCAGTTGGTCAGCGATCCCAACGGCAGAGGCGTTGTCCACCACGATTCGGGCACCGGAGCCGAGAGTGAAGCTGTCCTCAGCCGTGGTGCTCATCGAAACCGGGAGAGGGGCGATCTGGGGTGATGCCGGCGAGGTCGACGCTGTGTCGGCGTGGACGGCGCTGCTCGCCAAGGCGCCGGTGAGAGATGCGGCGAGGAGCGCACCGATGGTCAAGGCAGAGACCGCGCGGCCCCGAGGTCGTTGACTCCTGCCACGGTTCCTCCTCTGCTCGTGCTTTGCGGATAGGAACGAGATCTTCACGTCACTCCTTAAATCGGGGTACCGCATACCTCCAGCACCGGCCACATCCGGGCAATAGTCGACATGTCCGGCACACCCGCTCGATGCATGCACCATGCGTGCAGCTTCCTGATTGGTGTCGGGTAGTCGCGGCCACGAGGCAGACCGTCCCGGCGATCCTCTTGCTCGTCTCGATGGGGATGGCTGGTCTATACCGGTTAGAGGCCTGGACAGCGGATAAATCCCTTTTGTAGGGGCCCCAGGCGCCAAGGTAAACAGATGGCAAAGTTTTGGTCTATACCGCCAAGTATCAAATTCACAACGACGGCGGCTGGTGAGCTCCGCAACCGGTCTATACCGGGGCGAGGGTGGGACGACATTGATGGCATCTTGTGAGCGGAAACGGGCAAGAGGAGGCGTCAGGTGACACACGTCCTGGGCGAGATCGGCGGCCGGCCCGCGTGCTGGCGCAGAGCGCTGGATCTCGGGGCAACAACCCCGCGAGAAGCGGCGGATGCGCACCACGCCGTCGGTGGAGGATACGGGCGGAGCCGTACAGGAGAGTTC
>JAOPYI010000128.1 GCA_025964675.1 Sphaerisporangium sp.
CGGACGGCAGGTCTCCTGACGTTCACGCCGACATGGCCTGGCCACCGCCGTCGGCATCCTCTGCGCAGGCTGTGGCCAGGTCGTCCAGCGACAGGTCAAGCGCGTGGGCCAGGGCCGCCACGGTGAAGAAGGCCGGGGTCGGGGCCCGGCCGGTCTCGATCTTGCGAAGTGTCTCCGCGGACACCCCGGCCGCCGCTGCCACGTCCACCATGCTGCGGTCACCGCGGACCTCGCGGAGCAGGGCCCCGAACCGCTGTCCACGTTGCCGCTCTTGCGGGCTCAAAGGAACTCTCACCATGTCCGTATACTAATACCGGTATAAGTATTGGGTAGCGTCGCATCGCAGGGAGTCACGACACATGGTGGAGATCAAGACAGACACGGCACTGGAGACGATGCGTGAAGCCGGACGCGTCGTGGCCGAAGCCCTCGCAGCCGCCCGCCAATCGGCAGCCGTGGGGGTCCGCCTGCGCGAGCTCGACGAAGCCGCCCGCACCGTCCTGACCAAGGCCGGGGCGCGCTCTCCGTTCCTGGGCTACCAGCCCTCCTTCGCCCCCACCCCCTTCCCAGCGGTAATCTGTGCCTCCGTCAACGACGCCCTCGTGCACGGCATCCCCGACGACTACCGCCTGCGCGACGGCGACCTGGTCAGCATCGACTGCGGAGCCGAACTCGACGGCTGGACCGGCGACGCTGCGATCAGCTTCACCGTGGGGACCCCCCGCCCCGCCGACCTCGAACTCATCGCCGCCACCCAGCAGGCACTGGACGCTGGCATCGCCGCCGCCACCGTCGGCCACCGCATCGGAGACATCTCCCACGCCATCAACACCGTCGCCCGCACCGCTGACTGCGGCATGCCGGCCGACTTCGGCGGCCACGGCATCGGCCGCCAGATGCACGAAGACCCCCACGTCCCCAACCACGGACGACCCGGCCGCGGCTTCCCCCTGCGCCACGGCCTCACCCTCGCCATCGAACCCATGCTCATGGCCGGAGGACGCAACGACTACCGCACTGACCCCGACGGATGGACCCTGCGCACGATCGACGGCAGCCGCGCCGCCCACATCGAACACACCATCGCCATCACCCAGGACGGCCCCCGCATCCTCACCCTGCTCTGACCTCGAACCCGCTCACACGCGGCAGCAGACGACGCCGGCCACTCTCGGGAAGAACAGACCTGCGATCACAGGCTCCCACCGGCGTCGATTCCCTTGCAGGCAGCCACGCGCCCTTGACCGCGGAGCGGATCGCGCGTCGGCGCACGCAGGCGCTTGACCGTTCCGCACGATGCCCCGAGATTGGCCGTCGCCCTTCCATGCCTGTGGCCCGAACTGTGTCGCTTACCTTGACCGCATCCGAGCGCCACCGGTTGAAGACGATGGCCTACGGTCACAAGACCGAGTATCAGGCCCGGCAGCGGGCATCGATCGTGCTGCTGGCGGCCCGGGGGCACTACAACGCACGAATAGCAGCTGCACGTGGACACGGTGCGGACCTGGCGGGGCCGGTTCGCCGACGGCGGCCTGCCGGCCCTGGCCGACCACAGGCGCACCGGACGCCCAGCTCGATTGGGTGAGCCGATCTACCCGGATACCGTCTTGCTCGCGACCGACCGGCGCCCCCGAGTCCCAGTCGCGCGATCACCGGCAGGTCGGAGACGATCGCCTGGCGGCCTGCGGCGGGGTTAAGCCGGTCTTCACCTGCCATCTCACTTGTCCGCTGTCGCGCGTAGCCTCCCAGGCGCAGGCCGGGTTGCTCGGCCGAGTCAAGCTTGCGACGGCCGCCACTGGCGTGCCGGTGGCCGTGTCCAACTCCAGCATCTGACCGGCGCAGCAAACGAAGCGCCCCCGAACACGTAGACGGGGGCGCTCGCCACGTTCCCAATTTATAGCCTTCTTTCGACATAAAGCGGCTATAAGTCGGCGAGTCGGCTTAGGTCCTGACAAGCACCTGGGTATGCCTCAGAAGGTGATCGGCTACTTCAAGGAAGGTGAGCGATGGAAAGTTTCACGCGTCTCGGCCTCATAGCTGTTTCGGCAGCGTTTATATTGATTGCGGCGCCGTCTATCGCGTCAGCTGAGTCCCAGGCGGAAAATGCCCCGCAGAATACGACGGAGTCCCAGGCGGACAATGTCCCGCAGGATACGACGGAGCCCGAGGAGGATGACTCCGAGCCGGAAGGGGCGAACCGGCCGCCTTCGGTAATAGACACCAATATGGACGGGACGTATGAGGACCCGCAACGTTTCTGGGACCCTGCGGGGACGATTTCCTACATCCCGATAGAGCAGCTGAGCCTTGAGGACTTCAGCACTCAGGTAGGCACTGAGGTGGACTTCATCGACGACCTTGCTCCTGCGGGAGACCCTGACCCTACAGCCTGGTATGGGGGCGTACGGGTTATACGCACGTTCTGATCATGGGAGGCGCGAGGATGGGCCCTGGCGGTGAGTGCGAGACGGTCACACTGCCACGCCGCGTTCACGGCCTGTTCCTGGGCGCCCAGATCGCGGGCGACTTCCCGGAGATGGCGAACCCGCCACCTCCGATGTGGGTCCTTCACGTCGGAGGTAGCGGTCGAGCCCTCATCGTCGATGGGCTGTAGGTCTGAGATGCCGGACGGCAGCGGCGTCTTCTGGATGCGGCGCCGAGGCGCTCGAGGCTACCGCTGCGAGGCGCC
>JAOPYI010000163.1 GCA_025964675.1 Sphaerisporangium sp.
GATGTTGTTGATGCCGTTGGCGGTGCCTGTCCGGGTCAGCGGCACGATGTCGGCGATCAGCTTGGGCAGCGCGCCCATGATCAGCCCGGACCCCGCCCCGACGACCGCGTAGAACACCAGGTGCTCCCACTTGGCGGCGTGGACGAGGGCGAGCAGCACCGAACCCACAGTGAACAGCAGGAACCCGCCCGCGAGTGGCCAGCGCGGGCCAAGTGCCGTGGCGATCCGGCCGACGGCCATACCCGCCGGGATGATGGCCAGCATGCCCGGGAGCATCAGCAGCCCGGCGACGGTGACGGACGCCCCGAAGCCGACGCCGCCTGGGCCCGGCTTCTGCTGGGCGAACAGCGGCATCGCCAAGTAGAAGAAGTACGATCCCGCGCCGAATAGCAGGGCGGCGGCGTGTGTCACCATCATCGGCCGGTCGGTCAGCTCGCTGACGTCGATGAGCGCGTCGCGCTTGCGCCGTTCCACCGCCAGGAGCGCGGCGAACAGCAGCACGCCCAGCGCGAAGAGGCCGAGCACCCGCGCCGATGTCCAGCCCCAGGACGGCCCCTGGGTGAGGGCGAGCAGCACCGCGACCAGGCTGAGGCCGAGCAGCGCCGCGCCGGGCAGGTCCAGCCCGCCGGTCGCGGTATGGCGGCTCGCGGGCACCCACCGCAGCACCATCAGCAGGCTGATCGTCGCGAGCAGCGCGCCGAGGACGAACAGGTACCGCCAGGACAGGTGGTCGGCCAGCAGCCCGCCGATCACCAGGCCCGCGCCTGCCCCGGCCCCGACGATGCCGGAGACCAGCCCCCATCGCGAACGGCAGCCGTTCGCGGGGCAACGCCTCCCGCAGGATCGCCATCGACAGCGGCACCACCGACAGCGCCGCACCTTGGACGACGCGGGCGGCGATGAGCTGGCCGATGTTCTGGGCGGCCGCCGCTGCGACCATCCCGATCGCGTACGCGACGAGCACGGCGATCATCACCCGCTGCTTGCCGTATAGGTCGCCCATGCGGCCGAGGAGCGGGGTAAGTACGGCGCTGGAGAGCAGGAAGGCGCTGAGGATCCAGGCGGACCAGGTGGGGGTGGTGTCCAGCTCGCGCTCCAGCAACCGCAGCGCGGGGACCACCACGGTCTGCATGAGGGCGTAGCCGAAGACCGCCGTGACCAGCGCGATCAGGATCTTGGTGCCTCCCGGCGCGGAGTCGGGCGCGGAGTCCGGCGGGACGCCGTTCGCCTGCCGGGCGGTTGGCTCGCCGCCCGACCGCATGCTCGCGGTCATAGAGGAACTCCTAGTTCGTAATACGAAATGTCCGTGATGCGAACGACATTAGTTGGTACTACGAACCATCGTCAACTACACTCGGGGTGGGAGGTGCCATGACCACGACGATCGAGGCGACCGCGGAGTTGGGGTTCGCCGCCGCGCTGGTGCGGATGTCGCATCTGGTGCAGCACTTGTTCGCCGATGTGAGCCGCGACCACGACATCACCCCGCAGCAGATGCAGCTGCTCTGCATGCTGATCGGCGGCCCGGTCGGCATGACCGAACTCAGCCGGCTCCTGCACCTGGAGAAGTCCAGTCTCACCGGGCTCGTGGACCGGGTGGAGCGGCGCGGCCTGGTCGCCCGGGTCCGCGACGCCCGTGACCGGCGCGCCTGCCAGATCGCGTTGACCGACGAGGGCGCGCGGCTCGCCGTCGAGTCACACCAGGACGTGACCGGGCGGCTGGACACCCTGGCAGGCGAACTGCCGGACGCCGACCAGGAGCGGCTGACGTCGGTCATCGCGCGGCTTCTCGCCCAACACGGCACCCTGACGTGAGCAACGCATCTGCCCTTGTGAGGGGCACGGCATAGGAGCCCACAGTCTGTGGATAGGAGTCAAGCCACGGATTTCAATTAGGAGTCATCGGGTGCCGTGCACTGCTATTGGCGTGTTATGGGTGGAGCTCAGAAGGCCGTCCAGGGAAGAACTCCGCGCTCTGGACGTACTCCATCGCCTTGGTGAAGACCGGGTCGGAGAGACGTCGCCCCATGTCCTCCTGACTGACGTCCTCCACGCGGGTCTGGATCCACCAGAGGTTGCCCAGCGGGTCGTGCACGCGCCCCACACGGTCACCGAAGAACAGGTGCGTGACCTCGGTGACCGAGGTGCCGCCGGCCGCGACGGCCTGCCGGTGGACGGCGTCGGCATCCTCGACGTAGAGCCGGAGGAAACCAGGAGTCGGCGGCCAGTCCGGCTTGGCGTCGAACATCATCACCACCGAGTCCCCGATCCGTACCTCGGCGTGCCCGATGCTCCCATCCTCGCCGACGATCCGGGCGATCTCCTCGGCGCCGAACGCCTCCTTCACGTAGTCGATCAGCTGAGCCGTGTCATGAGAGATGATCCACGGCGTCACGGTGCGGTAGCCCTCGGGAACCGGCTTGACGGCCATACGACTGCCTCCAGTGATGCGGTGAACAAACGTGTCACGGACGCTAGACCGCGTATAGGTCAGTTCCTGTCCCACATAGTTGTCGTCACGGACGCCAGTCAGACTCCCAACCAGGCGGGGACATCCTGGTAAGCGTGGTGGGTGAGGGCAACGGAGAGGGTGGCGTTCATCGGATGTCTATTTTCCCAGTAAAACCAGGTCTTCGTCAGCTGCTGTGGTACTCATCCGCGGCGTAGGGTCCTCGGATGAGCGTTTCCGATAAGGGCCCTGACCCTTCTTACATCGCTGGGCTGGTGCGCGTACGGGCGGCAGCTGGTGCGCTGATCCGAGACGAAGCCGGCCACGTCTTGGTGGTGCACCCCACCTACAAGGATGGGTGGGACATCCCGGGCGGCATGCTCGAGATGGACGAGTCGCCACAGACGGCGTGCGCCCGCGAGATCAAGGAAGAGCTGGGCATCGCACCGGAGATCGGGCCCTTGCTTTGCGTGGATTGGGTACCGCCACACCCGCCTTGGGATGGCGGGCTGATGTTCGTTTTCGACGGAGGTGTCTTCACCGACCGGGAGTTGGCCGATATTCGGCTCCCTCCCGATGAGCTCGACCGGTTCGAATTCGTGGCACCCGATGAGCTCGACGGTCTTCTGGCCCTGGGACTGGCGCGTCGGCTGAAGGCATGCCTACGAGGGCTTGGCACCACCGGTAGCTACTTGGAAGACGGCTTCCCACTTGGCTGAAACGGGTCACCCCAGCGCGGGCAGGATATCGATGGCGGCTCCGGCCGAGTCGCCGGGCATAGGACATGCGCGCGGCGGCAAGCAAGGGCGCGCTGCGGTCAGGATGTGCGGCGCAGGGGTGGGCGGTGGGCCCAGGTGGCCCAGCGCCAGAGCCACTCGAGGGGACCCTGGCTGTATCGGCGCAGCCAGAGGGTGGACCACAGCCACTGGGTGGTGAGGATGGAGCCGGCGATCAGGAACACCGTCGTCAAGGACCAGCTGTCCGGCGGGCCGCCGAGGACGTGACCGACCGCCAGAACGAGGATCGTGGCGGTCAGGTAGTTGGTCAGCGCCATCCGGCCCAGCGGTGCGAAGACGGCCTGCATCCCCGGTCGGAGCGGCGTCCTGAGTAGGACCAGCAGAGCGCACACGTACACCCCCGCAAGCAGCAACCCGGCCACGGCGAATGAGAGCGAGAAGTCCGAGTTGCTCGGGTCGCCGGTCTGCAACCCGGCCTGCCACCATAGGACAGGCGCCGCCCCCGCCGCGAGCACCAGGCCCAGCACGGCCGGCACCCGGGTGGACCGCTCGATCCGGTCGATCACCCCGTACCTGGTCAGTGCCGAGCCCAGCAGGAACAGCCCGGGGACCAGCGAGAAAAAGCCGCCTGCGACGATCAACGATGTCGGGATGAGCGCGGCGGCGAGGCCGGCCACGGCCCACCGCGGCAGCCAGGTCGAGGGCAGCAGCACCAGCAGGCCGACGATGGCGTAGACGGTCAGGATGTCGCCTTGCCACAGCAGCACGTGATGCACCAGGCCGACCGCGAGCAGCACCAGAAGCCGGCGCAGCAGGAGCAGCCGCGGGCGAGCGGCGCGGTCCGCGGCGGAGTTCAGCAGCAGCGAGAACCCGATACCGAACAGCAGGGAGAAGATCGGGAAGAAGCGCTGCTCGACGAGCAGTCCCATCCACGCCTCCCCAGTTGTCGGTGAACGCTGCACGACGATGTTGCCGACGTTGGCTATCGGCTGGATGTTGGCCAGCAGGATCCCGCACAGCGCGAACCCGCGCACTATGTCCAGCGCGGCGATACGCGGTCGGCCGGGGGAGGTCATCGCAGGGCCTCCCGGGCCGTCGTCTCGGAGTTGGCGGCTGGGACGCTGGTCCCCTTGGGGTCGACCAAGCCGATGACCCGGCCCTGTGGGATGTGCGGATGGCAGTCGGTCAGAGCCTGGCGGCTGCCGTAACGCTTGGTCAGGCCCTCGGCTTTCAGCACCGGAGGGAAAATCTTCACGTCGCATGGGCCTCATCCTGCGGGCGGCGGCCCGGTGCCGGCATCGGCCGAAAGCAGGGTTGCACCGTTCGCGACGGTACTTTTGGCCGGTTCGGCGCGCGGTACGCAGGCCATGCGCTGTGCGCGCGTGTTGCTTCGGCACCTTCCTACAGCACGCTGCGCATTTCGTTGGTGAAGGCGGCCAGGTGTTGGACGGCGAGCGCCTGTGCCCGGTCGCTGTTGTGGGCTTTGATGGCGTCGACCAGTTCGCGCTGCTCGGCGAGGTGGGCGGGAAGGTGTGGAAGGCGGTCGAGTACGAGGTACAGCATGCGCAGCGAGAGGTTGAGGTACTGGTTGAGCGTCGACTCCAGGTGGGGGTTGCGCGTGGCCTGGTAGACGGCGCGGTGGAGCTCCACATCGATCTCCAGCAGCTGTCGGTTGTCATCGGTTTCGTGGAGCTTGCCAAGGATTCGTTCCAGCGTGTCGATGTCCTCCTGGCTCGCGCGGCTGGCGGCGCGGGCCGCAGCCAGGCCCTCCAGCGGAACGCGGACTTCGGAGATACGGCCTAGATCGGTGATGTTGACGTCCGTCGCGAACGTGCCGCGGCGGGGATAGATGGCGACGAGCTTCTCCAGCTCAAGCCGCTTGATCGCCTCGCGGACCGGTGTGCG
>JAOPYI010000169.1 GCA_025964675.1 Sphaerisporangium sp.
GGTCAGGAGTCGCCGCTCTTGCGGACGATGCTCTGAACCTCGCCGACGGGTACGTCCCTGACGGCCGCCGCCCGGACCGGCTCGAAGGCGAATCCGACCCCGCCGCCGGCCGTCACCGGCCACTCGGTGGTCACGGTCAGCACGTACGTCTTGCGTGCCTGGTCGGCCGAGGCCCGCAGATAGCGCACGCCGCAGGTGAACGTGCCGCCCTTCACGTACGGATGGCCGGTGGGGCCGCAGTCCTGCTTGACCTCCGCCCGGTCGCCCGTCGTCCCAGGATCGATCTTGACGCCGGTGAGGGTGGCGGTGACGGTGGCGGACATGACGCCGGGGATCTCCGCCGTCACCGACCGGGTGGTGCCTCCGATCCCGGTCAGCCACACCCAGGTGGGAAGGTTCACGTAGCTCTTGACGTCCGGGCTGAGCTCGATCTTCGGCTCGGGCACGGTAAGCGCGGCGCGGGCGAGCTGGTAGAGCTCCTGGAGTGTGATCCCCGCGGGCGGGGTCGTGCCTAGGGGCACCCAGACGGCGCCCGTCAGCCCGGTCGCGCACGACAGGCCGTCGGGGTCGGCCGCGTTGTAGGCGGGGGTCCACCAGCGGCCGTCCTGCCCGACCTTGTCCTTGTACTGCTTGATGAACTGCTCGAAGTCCTTGTCGGTGCCCGTCGGGTGCGTGTGGAACCAGTAGTCCCTGACGCTCTGCTGCTGGGTCAGCATGTCGCCGGCGTTGTCGCCGGGCTCGTACCAGCAGGGACGCTTGACGCGGTACCCGTCGCTCTTCGCGCCGAGGCCGTTGCCGCTCAGCACGATCTTGGAGTTGCGCAGGACCACACCACTCGTGCGACCGTCCTGAAAACCGGTTCCGCGCGGGCCTCCGGGGTCGGGGGCGGGCGCGGTCGCCAGCGAGACGGCCACGACGAGCGACATCAGTGATCTCATCGGCGGCACTCCTTCGCGCGCTCATGAGGGTAGGAGGCGTGCAGGTAGGTCCTGACCCGCCAGGCTCCGTCGTCACCCTTGCGCACGGCCGCGACCTGGAGGTAGACGGAGGTGGGCTGCTGGGTCCAGGCGGGCTGGGAGGCGATGGCGCGGCCGCTGCCGGCCTCCGTCACCCGGACGCCCGACTCGTCGACGCAGGCGTCCACCTCCGCGCCCCGGCCGGTGACCGACGCGACCCGCATGGCGTAGACCTTGGCGGACCCCGTGGCCGACTCGCGCCGGTCCACGAAGCCCCGGACCCAGCTGTAGGCGTCGCGGCCGGCCTGGTCCTCGACGCCGGTGAGGTACGAGGTGTCCTTGCCCTGGCTGACGACCGCCTTCCAGGACTCGACGTAGCCGTCGGTGAACGCCTTGACCATGGCCTGCTGGGAGCCGTCGAGTCCGGCCGGCCACTCGATCGACACGGACATGCCCGGCGCGACCTCGACGTTCTCGACGGCGGGCGTCGACAGGGGCTGCGGAGCGCCGAGTGGGCCCGGCGTCGCGGCGGAGGAGGGGTCGGCGGCCGTGGTGCCGCTGGACGCCACGCCGTCTCCCGGGGTGAAGGGGCGGTCCGCGCCGGCGGCCGAGCAGCCCGTGCCCAGCAGCGCGACGGCGGCCAGGGCAACCCGCATCCGCATGCCGACGACGCTAATCATGGACCCGGAGATCGAACCACCGTTATGCACGTATCGGCATGACTCACGGGAATCTTCCCGACCCACGCGACCCATCCCTCTCACTACCGTCGCCGCCTTTCTCCTACTTGTCACACTTCTAGGGCTTTCTTGCGTATATCCGATGTCATGCGGACGGCAGGGAGTGCAGCCGCCAGGTGGGCAGGAGCTCGTCGATGAGGGACTCGGTCTCCGGGGCCATCCCACCGCCGTACGGATGCGAGGACGAACGGCGGTGCAACCCGTCGACGACGGCGCGCAGCTTGAGCGGGTCACCCGTGGCGTGCGCGGCCCTCAGCAGGTCGCGCCAGAGCCCTTCGTCGTCGGCGGTCAGCAGCAGGCCCGCCCGCACCGCCGCCACGGCGGCCTCCGCGTCGCCGTGGGCCAGCCGCACCTCGCACAGCCGGTGGGCGGCGTCCGCCACGCTCGCCGCCACCTCGTACTCCAGCTCGTCGGCCGCCAGCCAGGCGTAACGCCCTCGCGGCCTGCCGTTGAGCAACGGGCCCCGTACGAGGCCGAGCGCCTTGTCCAGCAGCACGGCCCGCGCGCTCGGGTCGTTGTGCGAGCGCCGGACCAGCTCGCGGAAGAGCTGCCAGTCGGAGCGCACCTCGGGACCGAGCCGGAGCCGGCCGGTGTCGTCGGTGCGGAGGTTGGGCCTGCCCTCGCTGTCGGTGCCCAGCCATTCGGCCACCCGGGCGATCGTGGCGTCCCGCACGACCGACTGCACGCCGCGCGGCCACAGGATGCCGCCGAGCACGACCGGATGCACGCCCGCCGGGTGGGTCGCCAGGTAGACGACCAGCTCGCACGCCAGCTCGGCCCTGCCCTCCTCCAGCGGCGGCACGGGCCCGATCTCGATCGGGCCGAGGATCCGCACGTTGATCGAGGGCGACGTGGTGAACTCGCGAGGCTCCTCCTCCTCGCGCACCGGCTCGCCCTCGAGGCGCTCCGCCGTGCGGAACAGCTCGATGACCGCGTCGAAGTGGCGCCGGGGCAGCAGCTGGGCGGCCACCGTTACGCCGAGAGCCTCGACCCTCGCCTTGGCGTCCTCGGTGATCTCCCAGGTCCAGGTGGCGTGCGGCATCTCGCCCGCGATGACGTACCCGGCGGCCATGCGGGTGCCCGCCCTGCCGAGCTTCGACAGGCGCCCGGCCTCCTCGGCGTCGGGACCTATCGCGGACAGCAGGAAGTGCGGAGGCCAGGCGGGATCGGCGGCATGGCCGTGGACGCGGCCGGTCAGCACCTGCGTGCCGGAGGCGGCCGTCTCCTCCGCCCTGGCCTCCAGCTCGGGCAGCGCCTCGGCGAGGCTCCCCACCGCCCGTACGCGGTGCGGGGCGATCGTGGCGAGGTCTCCCCCGAAGCCCACCAGCGTGACCTGCATCTGGTCGGACCAGCGGTTGGTCGCCAGCTCGACCGCGAGCGCGGCGAGAGCGTCGCGCACCCGGTGGCCGGTGATGGCGATCACGCCGTGTGCCGCCTCCAGATCGATCAGCACCCGGCCCGAGTCGGTGACCCCGAGCGAGACCAGGCCGGGGTACGGGGCGGGCACGCCTGCCAGAGCGTGCTCATCGATGCCCCGCCCCTCATGGGCGAGCAGCCGCCAGGTGCGGCCACCGTCGTGCGACTTCCATGGCTCGGGCGCGTCCGCCTCCGGCGGGTGGATCCACAGGTCGAGCCCTCGGGCGGACAGGTGAACGGCGTAGATCGTCGGGGGTACACGGCCCTGCTCGGCCAGGAGCTTGCCGAGCAGGCGCAGACCGTTGTCCAGCATCCGGCTGCCTGGGGCGTCGGAACCGAGGCGCAGCGCGACCTCCGCGCCGGCGGCGTCGCCCCTCGGGCGGGGGATGCGGTGGCCGAACGCGCGGTGCCACAGCTGCTCGCGGCGCCGCCGCCCCAGCGCCGCCAGCAGGCCCGCCGCCGCCAGCGATCCACCCGCCAGGTAATCAAGGAGATCGACACCGCCGCCCTGGTCCTGCTTTTCCGCCTTAACCGGTTTCTCCGCGGCCTTGACCGAGGGGGAGACGGTGGCGTGCGGCACCTTCGGAATGGCGGAAACCGGGGGGATCTTGGGCAGGGTGGGAAGGTGGTAGGTGCGCTGGGGCAGCGCGGGCGGCGGCAGGACGATGTTCGTGCTGTCCCCCTTGGAGGTCGCCTCCTTGGAAGCGCCGTCCTTGGCGGCCTCATCGGACCGGGCCTCTGCCTGGTCGCGCTTCCCCAAATCCTGCTTGTGGCCGGATCCGGCCTTGTCCTGAGTGGCGTCCGAGGGGACGAACTGGGTGCCGCCGTCCAGCTCGGCTGGTTTGCCCGCGTGGTTCTTGAGGGTCGTCTCCCGCCGCTCGTCGACGGGGACCACATGGACGTTCCTGGCGTCGTCCGGCATGTCCAGCACCCAGCCGGGCTTGATCAGGTCGGCCATCTGGAGGCGGGTGCCGTCCGGCTGCGCCTTGTGCTGATTGAGCCGGTATATGTCGGGATAGCGTCGGCCGTCGCCGAGGCACTTGTCGGCGATCTCCCAGAGGCTCTCGTGGTGGCGCCCGTGCGGAGGCTGGACGACGTACACCTTCTTGACCTGGCGTACCACGTCGAGCGAGGACGAGGGCTGGGCTTCGGGGATGGGAGCGGTGAGGGCGGCGGCCACCACGGAGGGGCGGGCCGGCGGCGGCCCTGAGGCGATGCCGGCGATCGGTATGGCCACGGCGGACACGGTGAACAGCATCAGCGCGGTGGAGACGAGCCGGTTGGCCAGGGCCTGCGGCCCGCCGGACAACGGGACGCGTGCCGGCATGCCGATCCTGCGGATCCCGGAGTACACCTCGACGATCACGCAGAGGACGAGCTGCGACCACGTCAGCCAGACCAGGAGCACGAGGATCGCGACGACCGTGCTGGTGCCGACCTGCCGGGTGAGGAGGTCTCCGTTGATCAGCTCCGACGGCAGCGGCGGGCCCGCGAGGCGGAGAAGGGCATAGGGGACGCCGCCCATGAGCGCGGCCAGGGCGATGAGCGCCCCGAAACCGGCGATCACGTCGCCGACCGTCCGTCGCGGCCGGATACGCCGGATCGGCGCCGGGGGGGTCATCCCGGACGGCGGGCGCGACGGGGGTCTGCGTGACGCGGTCATCCTTCTCCCTCCTTGCTGTCCGTGCGGGTCACGGCTGCCGGCCGCCGGGATCGGGGCCCGCGGTGGCCGTGCCTGACATCGCGGAACCGGAGAACCCAAGCGCGGCCAGGAACAGCGCGCTCCAGCGGACGCTCACCGCGACGGTGACGTCCGCCTGCCCCGCGCCGGTCTGGCACCGGGTGAGCCGGACTTCCTTGTCGTCGTGGGCCTCGACGATCTGCCGGGCCCGGCCGCAGACCGCGCCCGCGTCGCCTAGCAGGCGCACCTGGCCGGTCATCCTGAGGTTCTCGACGTCGATCTGGTCGGCGGCGGCCCGCGCCGCCTGCTCCGCGATGTCGGACGCCCTCAGCCGCGCGTTGATCGCCGCCCCGCCGTCGACCAGGAGCCCGGCCAGCATGAAGACCACCACCGAGAAGATCACAATAAATACTGACATCGACCCTTGATCTTCCCGGAGCCGACTCATTCGACCCTCCGGAACTGCTCCAGCGGCACCACCGAGTCGCCCTTCATCTGCCGCAGGGCACCGAACCCGAGGAAGTCGAGCTTGAGATCGCAGGTCACGGTCGCGCGGACGCTGCCGCCCTCCCTCCAGTCGCTGCCCGACAGGCTGACGGTCGGGCCACACCGGCTGTCGAGCGCGGACCTGGCGGCACTGCGGGCGGCGGTCTCGGCCGCGCTGAGGGTGCGCTGCACCGAGGCGGCGCGAGCGGCGTCCCTGGCGGCCCCGTTCACCTCGCCCTGCGCCTGGACGACGCGGCCCGCCCCGACCAGGAACATCAGGAAGAGCAGGATGACCGGCGCCAGCATCACGGTCTCCACCGCCATCGACCCCCGGTCCCGAGCGACCCGCGTACCAGGTCGGCTGTCAGGTGCCGGGTCATACGGGAACGGAAGGCCCCGGAATCCCCTCAGCCGCATGTGCCGCTCCCGTCGTCGGGACGGAAGCACTCCACGGGACCGCCGAACCGAGAGGTGATGGTGAACGCCCCGGCCGGCAGCAGCGGGACCACCATCACGCCACCGCCGGTCACCTCGACGCCGCGCTCGCCGCCACGCTCCCACGCCCGCGCCCTGGCCCCGGCGAGCAGCCGGGGCCCGATCGCCCGTACGACCTCAAGGGCCCTGGCCTCGGCGTCACGCTGCCAGCCACCCCCGGCGGCCCCGGAGGCACGCGCGACCCTGGCCCCCTCTCTCGCCGCGGCGTCCGCCACCTGGCGGCCGTGGAACCACAGGGTCGACTGCACGACCAGCAGGATCACGGACAGCACGACCGGCATGAGCAGCGCCAGCTCGATCACGGTGGCGCCCCGGTCGCGCCGGGCGGTGAAGGCACCGAAGAAGCGCCGCCCGATCACGGCTTTCCGCCGGTGCCGCCACCCCCGCCGAAGTTGCTCTGGATCTCGGCCTGCTTCTGGGTGACGAGGGTCTTGATCAGCGTGGCCAGGCCGAGAGCCACGCCGGCGATGATCGCGGTGATGATCACCCACTCGACGGCGGAGGCTCCGCGCGAGGGGGCGGTCCTGGCACGGTCGATCCGCACGTGGAGCACGGCGACCAGATAAGCGAGCCACGGAGGTGTGAACATCTAGGACCCCAACATCTTCATCGCTGCCGGAAAACTGAGAAAGATCACGAATCCCGCGCAGAGCAGGAGCTGGGCGACCAGCATGGACTGGGAACGCTCGCCGGCCTGGCCCTCTACCTCGGCCAGCTCGCGCCGCCGCATGGTCGCCGCGCGGGCGGTGAGCGAGGTCCGGACCTTGGCGCCGTCGTCGGCCACCAGCCCGAGCGCCGCCGACAGGTCGCGCAGCTCGTCGACGTTGATCTCGTCGCCGAGCTGGCCGAGCGCCTGCCATGGAGTTATGCCGACGATCCTGGCGTTGGCCAGGGCTTCGCGGATGCGTGCCATCGCCCAGTTGGACGAGCTGCCGCCCTCTCCCACCGAAACGGCCATCAGCAGTGCCTCGGGCACCCCCCTGCCGCCCGCGAGGTTCATCGCGACCAGGTCGAGGAAGGCGCCCACGGCGTGCCGGAAGTCGCGCCGCCGTACGGCGGCGTCCCGGCGGATCTGCAGGTCGGGAAGGAAGAAGAAGATCAGGGCCACGATCAGCGCCGCCCACAGCGGCACCTGGAGTGACACGCCCCACCCCATCAGGAGCAGCCAGCCGACGAGCAGGGGGAACGCCAGGAGCCCGGACACCGCGAGCAGCGCCTTGGTGGCGAGGTATCCCTCGAAGGACCTGCCGAGCAGGGTGAGGTCGGCCCGGGTGGAGCGGACCTCCCAGCCGCGCGAGGTGTAGAACTGCGCGAGGCGTACGCCGAGGAGGCGCCGGAAGGCGCTGACCTCCTCGTCGGGACTGATGAGCTGGAGGCGCAGCGCGTCGTCGCCCTCGCGCGCGGAGTCGAGCGCGAGCAGGCGGGCGACCAGGCCGGGCCTCGGTGGGAACAGCGCCCTGATCAGCAGGAACAGCCCCAACCCGAACACGGCCCCTGCGAGGAGGTTCTCAGTCATGAAGACCCCCCGACGCCGGCCAGGCAAGCACCTTGTCAGCCATGGACCCCTCCGGACACCGGCTCGCGGTCCAGGGGAGCGCTCGACGCGGGGCCGAGGAGCCGGGCGGGCTTGTCGAAGCGCGCCAGCCGCCGCATCCAGGCGAACCCCGCGCCGAACAGCCCGGCGACCACGACCAGCACGGCCTGCCCGAGCAGGGAGTCGTACTCCTGGACGTAGGACGGGTTGAAGACCACCAGGGCCGCGGCGAAGGCGACGGCCGTGCCGACCACGATCTGAACGCTGCGGCGCGTCGAGCGCCGCTCGGCCTCGACGCGGCGGCGCATGTCGAGCTCCTCACGGGCGGAGACCGCGAGCGCGCCGAGCACCTCGCGCAGGCCGGGGCCGCGGAGCTTGGCGTTGAGTATGAGGGCGGCGATCACCAGGTCGGCGGACGGGTCGTCGAGCTCGTCGGCGAACAGCCGCAGCGCGTCGGCCAGGGGCATCCGGGTGTGCAGCCGGTCGACCATCGCCCTCAGGTGGGGCCGCAGCATCGGCGCCGCCGCCCGTATCGAGGACGGGATGGCCTGTTCGAGGCCCGCGGCGCCGGCGATGGTGTCCCTGAGGGACTCGGTCCAGGCGGCCAGCCCTTCGAGGCGGGTCATGGCGGCGCGCTCCTCAGCCGCGCCGCCGGTCAGGCCGCGCCAGGCGAGCACGAGCAGGACCGCGCCCGCCGCCATGACCGGCCAGCCCGTGACGACCAGCACCACGCCACCGGTGATGGTCGCGACCGCCGAGCGTGTGGAGAGCCTGCGCAGCATCTCGCGGCGCCGGGCGCCTCGGTCGGGGCCGGGCGGCGCGGGGCGCAGCCCGTACAGGGCGAGGCCGAACAGGAACAGGCCGCCACCCACCGCCGCTCCCGCGAGCAGCGCCAAGGGGTCGAACAGCCCGGACGGGATCATGCCCAGGCTCCCATCGTCGGGTCGTAGCCGTGGCGGGCCAGGTCGTCGATGCAGGCGATCGGAGCGTGAGGCACAGCGTGGCCGTCGGGGCCCGGGGCGAAGACCTCCGACGACAGCACCCGCCCGTCGACCCCGGCCACCTCGCGGACGCTGGCGATGTAGCGGCGCAGGCGCCCGCCCTCGTGGTAGTCGTTGCGCTTCTCGATGAAGACCACGAAGTCGATGGCGCCCGCGATGAGCATGTGGGTGGCCTCGATCGGCAGGCGCTCCTCGGCCTGGAGGGCATAGGTCGCGATGCGGTTGAAGACCTCCATCGAGGAGTTGGCGTGGATGGTCGACAGGGACCCGTCATTGCCCTGGGTCATGGCGTTCAGCATGGTGACGATCTCGTCGCCCAGCACCTCACCGACGATCACGCGGCTGGGGTTCATGCGCAGCGACCGCCGCACCAGCTCGGCCATGGTGATCTCGCCCTGGCCCTCGGAGTTGGGGAGGCGGTGCTCGAACGCCACGACGTTGGGGTGCAGCTCGGAGAACTGGTCGAGCCCCAGCTCCAGCGCCCGCTCGACCGTGATCAGACGCTCGTGCGCCGGGATCTCGTTGGCCAGCGCGCGGAGCAGCGTCGTCTTCCCGGCGTTCGTGGAGCCCGCGATCATGATGTTCTTCCTGGCCCCGACGGCCGCGGAGAGGAACCGTCCGAGCTCGGGGGTGAGGGTGCCGTTCCCCACCAGGTCGCTGAGGAAGACCTTCCCGAGGCGGGCCCGGCGGATGGACACGGCGGGGCGCACCGTGACGTCCATGACGGCGGACATGCGTGAACCGTCGGGGAGCCGCAGGTCGAGCTGCGGGTTCGCGGTGTCGAAGGCGCGGCTGGACAGGCCGCTGTAGGCGGCGAGGATCTGGATGAGCTCGATCAGCTCCTCGTCGGACTCGGCCACGGGGTCGTGGACCAGCTCCTGGCCGTCCGCGTATCCGACGAACACGTGGTCGCAGCCGTTGACGTCGATGTTCTCGACCTCGGGGTCGTCGAGCAGCGGCTGGAGCCGGCCGACGCCGAACAGCGCGGCGTGGATGCCGGCCGCGAGCGCCTCTTCCTCCTCCGCCGTCGGAGGCGTGCGACCGGAGCCGATCTCGTTTCGCGCGTGCTCCTCCAGCACCTGGGAGATGAGCGCCCGCGCGAACTGGCGTTCGTCCTCACCTGACATCGGCACCAGGCCGCCGGCCTGGTCGAGCCTGCGCTGGTGGGCCAGGCGATCACCGACCTCCTGCCGGAACCGCTTCACCAGCGTGTGGTCGATGCTCATCAGGCCCGCTCCCCCGATCGTGTGCGTGACGGCTCGGCGGCCTTGGGCGTACGGCCCGGCGCGACGTGGGCGGCGAGGCGGCCGGCGAGCTCACGCGCCGTACGGATCAGAAGGGAGCGGTCCAGGCGGCCGCCCCACTGGCCCCTGAGCAGCTCGGCGCCCTTCGGGTCGTACGCCAGGCCGGCCACGAAGGCGACCTCCCTGGTGGTCGCGGCGACGATGCGGCGCACTTCGTCGATGGAGCCACGGTAGGACCGGGGGTCGGCGATCACCACGACGCCGACCTGGCCGGTGATGAGCATGAGGCGCTCGCGCAGGTGTGCCACGTGGTCGAGGCTCGGCCGGGTGAACAGCAGCGTCAGCTCGGCCTCGGCGATCAGGTCGGTCATCTGCGGGTGGGAGCCGAGCCTGCCGCAGTCGGCGAGCACGTCGGCGCCCGGGAGCGCGGCGAGCGCACGGCCGAGAGGCCCCCACAGCCATGTCAGCCCGGTGGCCTGCTCACCGTTGGTCAGCCCGGGCAGCACGTCGAGGCCGCCGACGAGCTTCTGGGTGTGCTCGTGGACCTGCTCGGGACGCAGGCCCCGGCGGGCCGTCGCGCCGAGGCTCAGCAGGCCACGGCCCGGGTTGAGCACGCCGCCGTCCACGGCGGGCAGGCGGTAGACCAGGTCGCCTCCCGAGGGGTCGCATTCGGCGAGAAGCACCGGTCGTGGCCACACCGCGCCGAGGGCCGTCGCGGCGGTGGTCACGCCGGGCGCGCCCTTGTCGGCGGCGAGCGCGATGAGCGCCACGTCAGCCGGCTCCGGAGAGCTTGCCCAGGGCGATCTCACCGCTCGAGGAGTACATGGCGATGGTCGGGGAGACCGTCGCGTCGACGATGATCGACACCAGTCCTGAGCTGCTTCCCTCGCTGGTGCCCACGCTCTCGACCAGCGCGCTCGGGGCGAGCACCTTGCCCTGCGCGGTGCCCCGGCCGGAGCCAGGTACGTAGAGCACCTGGACGTGGTCGCCCCTCTGGATGCTCAGCGGCATCTGGCCGGCCTTGAGCGCGAGGCCGAGGGTGACCTTGCCGGGGCCCAGCTGGTCGCTCGCCCTGCTCACCATCTGCGCGGTGAGCAGGGTGCCGGGCAGGAGGGTGACCCGGGCGAAGGTCGCGGAGACCTCCTGGCGGTGGGTCCAGGCGACGTAGCTCACGCCGGTGTCGGCGATCTGGACCTCCTGCATCGCCTCGGGGAGGATCGGCTGGCCCGGGCCGATCTGCTGGGTGATCTGGATGGCCGACACGCGGTCACCGCTGCGCAGGACCAGCAGGGTGGTGGCGAGCGCCCCTCCGAGGACGAGGAGCAGGGCCAGGGCTGCCAGGGCGGGCTTGCGCTCGCGGGGTGGCACGGGGAGCTTGCGGGAGGCCGGCCCGGACAGCGCGCCCGGCGACCCCGGGCGGTCCGAGTTCACGGGCGCACGGCTGTCACGGTCGGGTTTCTCGCTGATCCTCATGGGTGGGGGGCTCCCGAATCAGGGACCAGGCCGACGCCCTCACCATGCGCTGAAATCGATCAACACCGGGGGCTGATCGAGATGAACCGCATGACCACGGTGCGGGACGGCATGGTCACGGATATGTAGGACGGGGGTCGTTGGGTTTATCTTCCGGAATTGTCATGCCATTGTGTGCAGCTTGCACCAAGCTCAGGGATAGAAACCGGACCCATGCTTATCCACTATCGATTAACTGTCAACGGGATCGTCAGGAATCGCAGCGGTCCAGTGACACCGCTCGCCGTGATATTTCCGCTGATATTCCCCTTTGTATCGTCCGTATCGTCTGTCCCAGTCATCACTCTGGTTTGCCCCGCGAACCTCCGTCTCAACCCCCCGTCCCGCCGGTGTCACCTCCAGGGTCAGGCCGCGTCTCCTCGTCGATCCAGCGCAGATAGGCGTCCAGGCCGCCCTCGACGGGAAGGGTGATGATCTCCGGGGTCTCGTACGGATGCTCCCGTCGGATGTGCTCGGCGAGCTCGCCGGACCGTTCACGGGTGGTCTTGATGAGCAACAGGAACTCCTCGGCTGTCTCGACCTCGCCCTTCCACCGGTAGGTGCTGGTGACGGGTCCGACGATCTGGACGCAGGCGGCGAGCCTGGCCACGACGGCGGATCGCGCCAGTTCGACGGCCTTGGCGCGGTCGTCGACCGCGACCTGAACCTGGACGTAGTCCGGCATGAACAGCCCCTCCACCCTTGGTGGACCGCCCTCCGGCGGCCGGATGTACACAGCTTTATCCACAGCGACGGTGAGTTATCCCCGGACGCACTTCTGTCCGATTCATAGCCATAAATCCGGTTTAAGGCCCGAAGTCACGCCACAATGCCCACAAGTTATCCACAGGAGGAGCAGTTATCCACAGCCGTTACCCACAGAGCCTGTGGGCGGTGGCGTCAGAGCGACCCGTAACTACTCGTTAACCGCCCAGACTAGCCGTCTTTTCCTATCGGTCATTCGTCCCGAGATCATGCGAAACAAGCACAGAGGTACTGAAACCTGGATGAGCGGGAAGGATACTTACGTCCCCCCTCGACAGGTACATAGTCCGGCCCTGCCACCTGGGTGCGGAGCTCTTGAGAAGGAGGGGGTCATGAACAGAATCCTGGCATCGAGCGTCGGGCTGGCCACAACCGTCCTGCTGGTAAGCGCATGCGGCGGAGCCGGCAAGCCCGCGACCAACTACAGCAGGGCCGCGGCGAACGCCACGGAGTCACCCTCGAACATGGAGACATCTGCGTACCCTGGATCCTCACCGACGGGAACGGCGACCAGCACGGCGACGAGCACGGCCACCAGCACGTCGCCAGGAGCCTCGCCGTCGGGGACCGAGTCCATGATGAGTCCCATGCCGACGCCCGAACACGCGTTGGTCAAGGTCGCCAACTCGAAGTACGGCAAGATCCTTGTCGGTGAGAACGACAAGGCGCTGTATATCTTCGAAAAGGACAAGGACAACACGTCCAACTGCTACGACAACTGCGCGGTCACGTGGCCGCCTCTCCTCACCCGCGGCAAGCCCCAGGCCGGCACCGGGGTGAAGGACAGCCTTCTCGGCACCACGACCCGCAAGCAGGGAGAGAAGCAGGTCACCTACGACAAGCACCCGCTGTACTACTACACCGGCGACACGAAGGCCGGCGAGTTCAACGGCCAGGGCAAGAACCAGTTCGGCGGCAAGTGGTACCTCATCAACCCTGACGGCAAGAAAGTGGAGAAGTAGGGAGACGGGCACCCTCGGGTCTGGTTGACGTAAACCTCCGGACCGGGTGAACTCCCGTCGCTACTTTGAAGCGCGGGAGCCGGACCCGGAGGAGACGTCGCATGCGGATCATGCTTACCGTGGTCTCACAAGAGCACGGCCATCGTGACGTCGTCGTCGACGGTGACGAGGAGACCACGGTCGCGGGGCTCGCCGCCGCGCTGAAGGGCGCGCCGGAAGAGCACCGCGGCAACGTCGTACGGCTGACGCGAGCCCGCGCTCCGTACGGCCTGGGCGGGCAGGCCCGCCCGCGCGGGCGGGAGGTGCCGTCGCTGTGGGTGGACGGCAGACGTCTCGACCCGGACGCGCCCATGGTCGCGGCGCTGCGCGACGGCGACCTCGTGACGCTCGACCAGCGTGCCGCGGGCTCGACGGTGCTCGCCGAGCCAGGCGGCGTCGTGGAGATCAGGGTGGCCGGCGGTCCGGCGGCGGGCTCGGTGCACAGGCTCGGCCTCGGGGTGCACATCATCGGGTCCGACCCCGCGTGCGCGGTGTCGGTCGACGACCATCATCTGCCGTCCGAGGCGGCCGAGGTGCGGGTCACGCCCGGCGAGGTCCTGGTGAGGTCCGTCGTGGCCCCCGGCAAGGCCCCGGCGAAGATGTCGAGAAGGGCCCGCAGGAAGGCGAGGCAGCGGGCGCGTGGCAAGGCCCCGGAGATCGGCAATGCCGGCGCCGAGGTCGTCGGCGCCCTGACGCGCGGGGCGACGCACACCGTCGTCCAGCTCGCGGGCGAGCCCGTGGGAGCCCCCCGGCCGTGGCCGGAGGGCACGCCGCTCACCTGTGGGAACTCCGTCCTCGTCCTGCGTGCCACCGAGCCGCCGGACGCGCACCTGGACGTGCTTCCGGAGGGCGGCCTCGCCTACAACCGCCCGCCACGGCTCCGGCCGGCCGAGCGCCGAAAGCGGTTCGAGGTGCCCGCCGAGCCCAGCCGGGGAGAAGGCGTGCGCCTGCAGCTCCTGGCCGCCTGCCTGCCCGCAGTCCTCGGGCTGACCATGGCGGCGGTGTTCCACATGTGGTACTACCTGCTGATCGCCCTCATGACCCCCATGATCATGATCGGCCAGTGGGTCAGCGACCGGCGGCACGGCCGCAGGAAGTACCGCCAGGACATGAAGGCGTACAGGGAACGCCTGGCGGCCTTCGAGGCGGCGGTCGAGAAGGCCAGGGCGGTGAACGAGCTCGAACGCCGCGCCGCCTCCCCCGACCCCGCCGAGCTGCTGCTGACCGCGACCGGTCCCCGCCGGCGGCTGTGGGAGCGCAGGAGCCACGATCCGGACGCGCTCCGGCTGCGCATCGGCCTGGCCGACCTGCCCGCGGAGATCGAGTTCGTGCCTGAGCGCGGGGCGTCTCCTGACACCGCGATGCCGGAGCTGCCGATGTCCGGCGCCGTGCCGGTCTCCCTGGCGATGCGGCGGCTTGGCGTGGCGGGCATGACGGGGCCGCGAGACGTCACCCTCGGGCTCGCCCGGTCACTGGTCGGCGCCGCGGTCACCCTGCACAGCCCTCGCGACCTCGCCGTGGTCGTGCTCTCCGCCAACGCCGACGGGGCCGCGCAGTGGAGCTGGGCTCGCTGGCTGCCGCACTGCGCGCCCCGGGACGCCGACTGCGTGGCGCTGGTCGGCGCCGATCCCGAGGCGGCGGCCCAGCGGGTGTCCGAGCTGGCCGCGCTGATCGGCGAGCGTCTCGGCGACGACGAGGGCCTCGGCTCGATCGCCCCGGCCAAGGGATGGGCACGGTCGTTCCTGCCGGACGAGGAGCCCCTTTTCGCCTCCTACGATGACCGCCCGTACGACGTGCTGGTCATCCTCGACGGCGCCCAGGTGCTCCGCGCCCTGCCCGGCATGCCGCAGGTGCTCCGGCAGGGCCCGCGCGCCGGCGTCTACACGATCGCGATCGACGAGGACCAGCGGCTCCTCCCGGAGGAGTGCGCGACCGTGGTCGACTGCGCCTCCGAGGGGTTCGTACGGCTGCGCGGCGGGGGCCTGGACGCGATCGGCGAGATCCTCGCCGACCAGGTCTCGCCCGCCTGGTGCGACCGCCTGGCCCGGTCGCTCGCCCCGCTGCGCGACGTGAGCAGGGACGACGGGGCGGCCACGCTCCCGGGGTCCGTACGCCTGCTCGACCTGCTGGGGCTGACCCCGACCGGCCGCGCGGTGGCGGGGCGGTGGCGGTCGGGAGGCCGCACCACCGAGGTGCCGATCGGCGTCGGGGCGGACGGCCCGTTCAGCGTGGACCTGCGCACGGACGGCCCCCACGCGCTGGTCGCGGGCACGACGGGAGCGGGCAAGTCCGAGCTGCTCCAGACGCTGATCTGCTCGCTGGCCGTCGCCAACCGGCCGGACGAGATGACCTTCGTGCTGATCGACTACAAGGGTGGCGCCGCGTTCAAGGAGTGCGTGCGGCTGCCGCACACCGTCGGCATGGTCAGCGACCTCGACGAGCACCTCACCCAGCGGGCGCTGTCCTCCCTCGCCGCCGAGATCCGCCGCAGGGAGCGGCTGCTGCTCGCGGCCGGGGCCAAGGACATCGACGACTACCACGAGCTCAGGGACCACGCGCAGACCATCTCCGGCGCGGTGCCCGCGCAGCGGGGGGCTTCCATCCCGCAATCCAGGCCGGCGGCTCCGCTCGCGCCCCTCCCCCGGCTCCTGCTGATCATCGACGAGTTCGCCGCCCTGGTCTCCGAGCTGCCGGACTTCGTGGACGGGCTCGTCGACATCGCCCGGCGCGGCCGTTCCCTCGGCATCCACCTGGTGCTCGCGACGCAGCGGCCGGGCGGCGTGGTGACGGCCGACATCCAGGCCAACACCTCGCTGCGCATCGCGCTGCGCGTCACCGAGGCCACCGAGTCGGCGGACGTCATCTCCGGCCCCGAGGCCGCCCACATCTCCAAGTCCACTCCCGGCCGGTGTTACGTGCGGTCGGGCGTCGGGGCGGCGCAGGCCGTGCAGACGGCGCGGGTCGGCGGCAAGGTGCCGGAGGCCGCGCGCCGGGGCTCAGGACCGACGGTCGTGGAGGTCGGCTGGCGGGACCTCGGGCACCCCCTGCGCGCGACCCCCGGGGCGTCAGGCTCCAACGGCGTCAGCGGCGGCCCTTCCAGCGACCTGGCCGTCCTCGTGGACGCCGTGGTGGAAGCCGCCCGGCTGGCGGGTGTCGATGAGCAGCCCAGCCCGTGGCTGGCCCCGCTGCCGGAGCTGGTCCTGCTGGAGGAGTCCGCCCAGGGCGGCGACGAGGTGCCGCCGCTGCGGTTCGGCCTCACCGACCTGCCGTGGGCCCAGGACCGCCGGCCGCTTGTCCTGGACCCCGCCCACGGCGGCCACCTGCTGATCGCCGGCACGGCCAGGACCGGCAGGTCGACGGCCCTGCGCACGCTGGCCGCCTCCATCGCCCTGCACTCCTCCCCCGAGGACGTCCACCTGCACGCGATCGACTGCGGCTCCGGCGCGCTCCTGCCGCTGGTCTCGCTCCCGCACTGCGGCGCGGTCGTGACGCGCGACCAGCTCGACCGTGTGGAACGCCTGCTCACCCGGCTGCGTTCCGAGGTCGGCCGCAGGCAGCAGCTCCTCGCCGAGGCGGGGTACGCCTCCCTGGCCGAGGCCAGGGCCGCCAACACGCCTGGCTCGCCGCTCCGGATGCCGTGGCTCGTGCTGATGCTGGACCGCTGGGAGGGCTTCGCCGCCGCCTTCGAGGGCTACGACTACGGGCGGCTGCTCGACTCGCTCATGCAGCTGCTCCGCGAGGGGCCGGCCGTGGGGTTGCGCGCGGTGGTGACCGCCGACAGGTCCGGCCTGCTCGGCCAGATCTCGACCCTGTTCGAGGACCGGCTGATCATGCGGCTGGCCGATCCCGCCGACTACGGCCTGGCCGGGCTCCCCCCGCGGAGCCTCCCCTCCTCCATGCCGCCGGGACGCGTGATCTCCATCGAGGAACAGGGTGTCGTCGAGAGCCAGGTCGCCCTGCTGTGCGATGACCCTTCCGGGCCCGCCCAGGTCGCGGCCCTGCAGGCGCTCGCGCGTACGTCCGCCGGGCGGTTCCCCTCCGCGGGCTCGCTGCTGAGGGTGGACGCGCTGCCGATGCGGATCACCTCCACCCAGACCCTCGACCTCTCCCCCGGCTTCAAACCCCCCTCGCCGCTGTGGGCGCTGCTCGGCGCGGGCGGCGACTCGCTGGCCCCCCTCGGCGTCGACCTGCTCGCACAGGGCCCGGCGGCGGTCATCGCGGGACCGTCCCGGTCCGGCCGGTCGTCGGCGCTGCTCACGGCCGCCCGCTCGCTGCTCGGCCGGGACACGCCGCTCGCCGTCGTGGCCCCCCGCCGCAGCCCGCTGCGCGAGCTGTCCGGCGAGCCCGGCGTGCTCGCTGTCCTCGGCGGGGACGGCGAGACGGCCGACCTGCCCGGCGTGCTCGCGGACCACGACCGGTACGTCGTCATCGTGGACGACGCCGAGTTGGTGTCGCCCGACTCACCCCTCGGCCTGGCGCTGGAGAGCACGCTGCGCAGCGGCAGGGACGGCGAGCACGGGCTGCTGATCGCGGGGACGACCGGCGACCTCGCGACCGCCTACCGGGGTTTCGTGGCCGAGGCGCGCAAGGCGCGCACGGGGCTGCTGCTCTCGGTCCAGAGCCCGGCGGACGGCGACCTGTTCAACGTACGGCTTCCGCGCGGCGCGGTGGGCGGGCCGCCCGGGCGCGGCCTGCTGGTGGTCTCCGGCACGGCGACCCCGATCCAGACGGCGCTCAGCGGGTGACGCTAAAGCCCGGGGGTGGAACTCCACCCGCCGGGCCTTTGGGACGCATCTGTGCCGGCGCGTCGCCTGACAGCGCCCGCTACCGCCTCTGAGGTCACCGCACGCGTGCCGCCGGCTGCGGCGAACGGCCGGCCGCCGTCGCCCGCGCGGGTCAGCGCGTCGCGGACTCGATGTTGCCGCGGTAGGTGGTGATGATGCGCGACGCCTCGGCCAGCTCCTCGGACATCCTCTGGAACGCCTGACGGTAGTTCTGCCAGGCACCGCCGAACCGCACCGCTCCCGGCCCCGTCCAGGCACTGCCGACCTTCGCGGCCTCGCGGTCGAGTGCGGCCATCGTCTGGCGCACCTGCTCCGCCTGCTGCGTGAACTGGGCGGCCATGTTCTGCATTTCCGCGGGGTCGCCGCCGAGCAAGCTCTGGCTCATGCCGGTCTCCTTCGGGGTCGTCTGCATACAGGGGGTAGCCAAACGCCCTTACCCTAGACGTCAAGCCCCTAGGATGCACTGGTTATACCGACTGGTTATCAGCACCCGCCCGTACCAACGGTCTGGGTCCCCCAGAAGAAAGCGCGGGGGGTAGGGGCTTACGGGAGATCAGAGGCCGCTTACACTCCGTTGGAGGCGCGCAAGGCCTTTGGAGGAAAGGGACAACCTCGGTGCAGAAGGTCCTGATCGCCAATCGTGGCGAGATAGCGGTGCGGATCGCCCGCGCATGTAAGGACGCCGGGCTGACCGGCGTGGCGGTGTACGCCGACCAAGACCTCGACGCGCTTCACGTGCGGATGACGGACGAGGCGTACGCTCTCGGCGGGCAGTCGCCCGCGGAGACTTACCTCGACATCGGCAAGCTGCTGCGGATCGCCGCCAAGTCCGGCGCCGACGCGGTGCATCCAGGGTACGGCTTCCTGGCCGAGAACGCCGAGTTCGCCCAGGCCGTGATCGACGCGGGGCTGGTGTGGATCGGGCCGCCGCCGTCGGCGATCATCTCGCTCGGCGACAAGGTCGCCGCCCGGCACATCGCCCAGCGGGTCGGGGCTCCGCTGGTCGCGGGCACGCCCGACCCGGTGTCCGGCGTGGACGAGGTGGTGGCCTTCGCCTCCGAGCACGGCCTGCCGATCGCGATCAAGGCCGCCTTCGGCGGCGGCGGCCGCGGCCTCAAGGTGGCCCACACGATCGAGGAGATCCCCGGCCTCTACGAGTCGGCGGTGCGCGAGGCCGTGACCGCGTTCGGGCGCGGCGAGTGCTTCGTGGAGCGCTACCTCGACCGGCCCCGCCACGTGGAGACGCAGTGCCTGGCCGACAAGCACGGCCACGTCGTGGTGATCTCCACGCGCGACTGCTCGCTGCAACGGCGGCACCAGAAGCTGGTCGAGGAGGCCCCGGCCCCCTTCCTTTCGCCCGAGCAGCGTGACCTGCTTTACAACTCCTCCAAGGCCATCCTCAAGGAGGCCGGCTACGTCGGGGCGGGCACGTGCGAGTTCCTCGTCGGCCAGGACGGCACGATCTCCTTCCTGGAGGTCAACACCCGGCTGCAGGTCGAGCATCCCGTCAGCGAGGAGGTCACGGGCATCGACCTGGTACGCGAGATGTTCCGCATCGCCGACGGCGAGCCGATCGGGTACGACGACCCGGAGGTGCGCGGGCACTCGATCGAGTTCCGGATCAACGCCGAGGACGCCGGCCGCAACTTCCTGCCGGCCCCCGGCACGCTGACCACGATGCGGGCGCCTTCGGGGCCCGGCGTGCGGCTCGACGCGGGGTACGAGGCCGGGATGACCGTGCCGCAGTCGTTCGACTCGCTGGTGGCCAAGCTGATCGTCACCGGCCGCACGCGAGCGGAGGCCCTCGCGCGCTCCCGCCGCGCGCTGGAGGAGTTCGTCGTCGACGGCATGCCGACCGTCCTGCCGTTCCACAGGGCGGTCGTGTCCGACCCCGCATTCACCGGCGAGCCGTTCACGGTGCACACCCGGTGGATCGAGACCGAGTTCACCGGCGAGATCGAGCCCTACGCCGGTGAGACCTCGATCGAGGAGCCGGTCGAGCGCGAGCGGGTGGTCGTCGAGGTGGGCGGCAAGCGCCTGGAGGTCGTGCTGCCCGCCGCGTCCTCCATGGCCCGGCAGGCCGTCCCGAAGAAGCCCTCCCGCCGCGCCGCCGGCAAGGGATCCTCAGCGGCGGCGAGCGGAGACTCGCTGGTCAGCCCGATGCAGGGCACTATCGTCAAGGTGGCCGCCACCGATGGCGACGTCGTGCAGGCCGGTGACCCCATCGTGGTCCTCGAGGCCATGAAGATGGAGCAGCCCCTCACCGCCCACAAGGCCGGCACCGTGGCCGGTCTCGTGGCGATCGTCGGGCAGACGGTCACGGCGGGGGCCGCCATCTGCCAAATCAAGGACGCCTGATCGCTCCGCTGCCACGGATCTCCGTACGGATAGAGATACGGTGGCTTATCGAGGAACCTAGACGACCCCCCGTTCGTCCTGTAGGGCGAAGGAGGCATATAGCCGTGACCACTCATTCGGTGCGCCGGGCCACAGCCGCAGTTGTGGCCATGCTGGCAGGGCTTCTCGTGCTGCTCGCGGTGTCGCCCGCGGCACATGCCGCGGCCCCACCCGATCCGAACACGATCGTGTCCGCCTGGAAGACCAACGACCCGGTCTACGTCGGGCCAGGCGTGTCTCTCAGCTCCAGCCAGATCTCCGACATCCGCGACGCGGTGAAGGGCGCGAGCAGCAAGATCTACGTCGCGGCCCTCGCCGACGGCACGGTGACCGACAATTCTTCTGCCGGACGGCTGATCACCGCCCTCGGCCAGAGCCTCTCCCAAGAGGGGCGCTCGCGGGCCACGGTGGCCGTCCTCGACGGCAACACGCTGTTCGCCGGGTCCAGCGCCATCCGCAAGACGGGCCTGGCCGGGCAGCTCGCCACCGCGGCGGTCAGCAACAACAAGGACGTCGTCTCCGGCATGAAGGACTTCGTCGACCGTGTCGACAAGGCCGTCAGCGGCGACACCAAGGGGGCGCTGAAGGCCGGCAGCTCCGCGGGCGGCGGTGGCGGCGGGGTGCTCATCGGCATCCTGGTCCTCGCGCTGGTCGGCGGCCTCGGCATCTTCTGGTACTCCCGGAAGAAGAAGCGTGACCGAGAGGCCCAGGAGGCCCGCGACCTCGCGGCGGTCAAGCAGACCGTCGAGGAGGACGTCACCAAGTTCGGCGAGGAGATCACCGCGCTCGACCTCGACGTCAAGGTGGCCGACAACCAGTCCAAGACCCAGAGCGACTGGCAGCAGGCCCTCGACTCCTACGAGCGGGCCAAGAACGAGCTCGCCGGGGCAAAGCGCGCGGACGACCTCCGCGGCGTGACCAACGCGCTGGAGGAGGGGCGTTACGCGCTCGCCTGCGTCAAGGCCCAGGTCAACAACGAGCCGCTTCCCGAGCGGCGCGCGCCGTGCTTCTTCAACCCGCAGCATGGCCCGTCCGTCCGCGACGTCCTCTGGGCCCCGCCGAACGGCGCTCCCCGTGACGTCCCCGCCTGCGCGGCCGACGCGCAGCGTGTGGAGCAGGGCTTCGACCCGCACATGCGTGAGGTCATGGTCGACGGCCAGCGCCGTCCCTACTGGGACGCCGGTCCGGCGTACGCTCCCTACGCCTCCGGGTACTACGGCGGCTTCGGTGGCGGCGACCTGATGACAGGCATGCTGATCGGCACCGTGCTCGGCGGCTCGTTCGGCGGCTGGGGCGGTGGCTTCGGCGGCGGCGGTTACGACGCCGGTTACGCCCAGGGCGTCGAGTCGGCCGGTGGTGGCGACTGGGGCGGCGGTGGTGGCGACTTCGGCGGTGGCGGCGACTTCGGTGGCGGTGGCGACTTCGGTGGCGGCGACTTCGGCGGTGGCGGCGACTGGTAGTCCCGACGCCTCCTTGAGGCAACGGCCGGTTTCCTCGGCCCGCGGTTGATCGCCAGACACGTGTTCCACAGAGCCCCGGCGGGCCCACCGCCGGGGCTCTTCGCGTGTCTGGGTCCCGGGCTCTCTTCGGGCATCGGGGTCGCGAAAGCGATCTGCAAGGCGCGTGCAACCCCGCGTATATGATCACCTGCCACACTCGGCACAGTTGTCGAGGAGGCCGCGTTGCGTTCCATCCCCCTGGCCCTGATCGCCGGGCTGTTCGTCCTTGTCATGCCGGCCGTCCCGGCGGCGGCCCTGGCGTCCGTCACGGCCCCGGCGTCGGCGAAAGCCGTGCTGGCGGTGCCGTGCAAGCCCGGATCGGGCGCCAAGCTGCGAGGCAGGAACTTCACCCACGGGGCCGTGCTCCCGAAGGACCTGCGCTGTGCGGATCTCACCAACGCCAAGCTGGACAAGGTCGACTTCAGCCAGAAGGACCTGACGGGCGCCATCCTCAGGAACGCCTCGATGAAGGAGGCCGACCTCATCCAGGCCCACCTCGAGTACGCGGACATGACCGGCGCCGATCTGTCCGACGCCGACCTCGGGCAGATGCAGGCCAAGCACGCCACCCTGCGAGGGGCGATCCTCACCGACGCCAACGCGGCCCAGGCGGAGTTCCCGCATGCCGACCTCACCGAGGCGATCATGGCCAGGGCCGAGATGACCCAGGTCGACCTGACGGACGCCACGCTGGTGGACGCGGACCTCAACCAGGTGACCCTGGGGCAGATCCGGGGCAGGAACGCCGACTTCACCCGGGCCAAGATGCGCGACGTCAAGCTCGGGCAGGCCGGGCTCCAGTTCGCGGTGTTCAAGGGCGCCAACCTCACGAAGGCGGACTTCACCCAGGCCCAGCTGAGCGGCACCGACTTCACGGGCGCGACGGTCGAGGGGGCGTCCTTCACCCAGGCGCATGATCTCGACCTCACCGGAGCGCTGGGCAAGGGGGTGGGTATAGCCGTCAACGCCACCGGCGGCACCACCGGCGGCGCCTCGGACCTGCCCGTGGCCGGCGACGGCACCGATCCGGGTCGGCCGCTCGCGAGCGGCGGCGGGCTCGGGCTGGTCCTGGTGATCCTCAGCGGTGTGGGGCTGAGCATGACCTTGATCCTTTGGGGGGTGTCCCACCGGCGCAGGGCCGAGCGCACCACACGGTTCGCCGCGGCGCGCCGTACCGCCGAGGAGGACGTGACCAGGCTCGGCGAGGAGATCGACTCACTCGACTTCGACTACAAGATCAACCACATGAACACCAGCGGCGTGGACCCGGACTGGCGGCGCGCGCTGGACGCGTACGAAGCCGCCAAGCAGTCGCTGAACGGCGCCCAGAGCGTCCCCCAGCTCACCGGCGTGGCCGCGGCCGTACACGACGGGCGCGACGCGCTCGGGCGCGTCAGATCCCGTCTGACATGAGCAGAGTGTGGGATCAGATGACGGCGGACGTCATCGGGAGCATCAGGCGGCGGGCGGCCTCGGTGATGGAGCCGGCCAGCGAGGGGTAGACCGCGAACGTGTGGGCGATCTGGTCGACCGTGAGGCGGTGCTGCACGGCGAGCGACAGGGCCAGGATCAGCTCGGAGGCGCGCGGGGCGACGACGACGCCGCCGAGCACGATGCCGGTGTGCGGGCGGCAGAACAGCTTCACGAAACCGTCGTTGAAGCCCTGCATCTTGGCCCTGGCGTTGGTGGCGAGGGGAAGCTTGACGACGTTGGCCTCGACCTCGCCCTCCTCGATCTGCCGCTGCGAGATGCCGACGGCGGCGATCTCGGGGTCGGTGAAGATGGTGGACGCCACGGTGGCGAGGCGCAGCGGCTGCACGGCCTCGCCCAGGGCGTGCCAGACGGCGATGCGGCCCTGCATGGCCGCCACGGAGGCGAGCATCAGCACCCCGGTGCAGTCGCCGGCGGCGTAGACCCCGGGGGCCGAGGTGCGGGAGACCTTGTCGACCTGGACGAAGCCGTTGCGGTCGAGCGTGACCCCCGCCTCCTCAAGGCCGATGCCGGAGGTGTTCGGGACCATGCCGACGGTCATGAGGCAGTGGCTGCCCTCGGCCGTGCGGCCGTCCTCGAGGGTGACGACCACGCCGTGCTCGGTGCGCTTGACCGAGGAGGCGCGGGACTTGCCCATGACGTTCATGCCGCGGCGCCGGTAGACCTCTTCGAGGACCTCGGCGCCGTCGGCGTCCTCGTTCGGCATCATCCGGTCGCGGGACGACACGAGCGTGACCTGCGAGCCCAGCGAGCGGTACGCGCCGGCGAACTCCGCGCCGGTGACCCCGGAGCCGACGACGATGAGATGCTCGGGCACCTCGTCGAGGTCGTAGAGCTGCCGCCAGTTGAGTACACGCTCGCCGTCGGGCTCCGCCCCTGGCAGCACCCTTGGGGTCGCGCCGGTGGCCACGATGACGATGTCCGCCCTGATCGTGCGGTCGCCCACCCGTACGACCTGGGGGTCGACCAGGCGCCCGGAGCCCTGCACGATCTCGACGCCCTCGGCGATGAGCCTGGCCGCGATGTCGCCCGACTGGGCCTGCGCCAGCTCCTTCACACGCTTGTTGACGAGCGGCATGTCGACCTGGATGCCGCCCACGTCGCCGTCGAGGCCACCGGTGAAGTGGACACCGAGGGAGGAGCCATCGAGCAAGGCCTGCTTGCGGACAGATGTGGCGATCATGGTCTTGGACGGCACGCAGTCGGTGAGGACGCACGCGCCACCGGGGCCGTCCTGCTCGACGACGGTGACCTCGGCCCCGAACTGAGCGGCCACCAGGGCCGCCTCGTAACCGCCGGGCCCGCCGCCAATGATCACAATCCTCGTCACATAGCCCATTGTCCCGCATGGCGCGGTGTGCCCGGGGTGCGATACCCGATCAGAGGTCTCGAAGACCGGTAAAAAGCTCGATTGTCAATGAAAAACCCTTACGAATCCACGGGTCCCGGCCTCGATCACCGGAAGAAAGAACGCGGTCGCGACGCTGGCGCGCGTGTTGGAACGGCCTGGCCTGATCCCTACACGGATCTTGGATTACTCTTGTGTACCGTGCCTGTTTACGCCGCCTATGGCAGCAACATGGACCCCAAGCAGATGGCTCAGAGGGCTCCCCACTCGCCCATGCGGGGGACTGGCTGGCTGCAAGGCTGGCGCCTGACCTTCGGCGGGGAGGACGTCGGCTGGGAGGGCGCACTCGCCACGATCGCCGAAGACCCCTACGATCACGTCTTCGTCGTCCTCTACGACGTGCCGGAGTGGGACGAGACCTCCCTCGACCAGTGGGAGGGGGCCGCGCTCGGCCTCTACCACAAGGTCAAGCTACGCGTCGCGACCCTCGACGGCGAGATCGTCGCGTGGTTCTACGTCCTCGACGAGTACGAGGGCGGCCTGCCGTCCGCCCGCTACCTCGGCATCCTCGCCGACGCCGCCGAGAAGGCGGGCGCTCCGGACGACTACGTCTCGGACCTACGAAGCCGCCCGTGCACCTCGATCGGCGACTAGTTCCCTGAGTCCGATCAGACCCTCGTCGTGGTGTCGTTCGCGCTTCCCGAGGGAACGCCCTGCTTCGGCTCGCAGCAGGGCGTGATCACCTGAGCATCTGTCGCAACCGGGCGCGCACGCCGTCCTCGCAGAACGCGACACCGACTGATGTCTCCGCTATGTCGCGGACCGCGGACGGGTTCAGCCCGCCCGCGGACAACAGCCCGTCCACCTCGGCCCCGAGGCGCACTCCGGTCGTCACGGGATCGTCGTCGCCGAGCACGACGCGACATCCGGCGGAGAGGAACCGGTGGATCGGATGCCGGGCCAGGCTTGGCGCCGCGCCGGTCAGAACGTTCGACGTCGGGCACACCTCGAAGGAGACGCCCTGGCCGGCGCACCATTCGAGGAGGTTCGAGTCCTCGGCGGCCCGGCTGCCGTGCCCGACGCGGGAGACGCCGAGCACCTCGACGGCCTCCCGCACCGCCTCCGCGGGTGCTGCCTCCGCCGCGTGAGCGGTCAGTCCGAGCCCATGGGCGCGGGCCATGGCGAACGCGTCGGTGTACGGGCTCAGCGCGGGAAACAGCAGCTCGTCACCGGCCACGTCGAGGCCGACGACGCCCTTCCCCGCCAGACGGCAGGCGGCCCGGGCCACCTCCATGTTGACGTGTTCGGATTCGTGCCGCAGCATGCACGCCACCACCCCCGCGGGCACCTTCGCGGCGGCGACCCCCTCGCACACCGCTCGCAGCACCTCGATGATCGGGCGGCCAGGGCCGGCGTGCGTGCTGGGGCCGACCTTCAGCTCGACGAAGACCGCTCCGTCGTCGGCGGCATCGTCCACCGCCTCCCTGGCGACCCTGGCCAGAGCGTCCAGATCAGCCAGCACAGGGTAGGCGGCGGCCACGTGCGCGAGGAACATCGTCAGGTCCGACCGCTCGTGCATGCAAAGCGCGGCGTCCCAGCCAAGGGGCGGTTCCGGAACGCCGGCCGCCCGCGCCAGCTCGGCTGCGGTCTCGGGCCGCACGCATCCCTCGAGATGAGTGTGCAGGTTGAGGAGCATCGCTACAGCCCCAGGCGGTACGCGGCCTCGAGGGCCACATCGATGCTCTGCGTCCAGCCGTTCGCCAGCCGCTCGTTCGCGCCGCCGTATACGACGTCCCCGGTCACCAGGTTGCCCGACACCGCGCAGACCATGCCGGCTCGCAGGCCACGGAGTCGCGCCACCACGAACATGGCCGAACTCTCCATCTCGACGTTGGTGAGTCCCATCGACGACAGCTTCGCGATCCACTCCGGCGACTCGGCATAGAAGGCGTCATCGGTCGCGTTGATTCCGGTGTGCGTGGTGAATCCGCGCTCCTCGCCGAGCTCCATCGCCACCTGCTTCAGCATGCTGGTGAGTTCAAGATCGGGGACGGCGGGGTACCCCGCCGGCACGTACGCCGCGGTGGTGCCGTCATTGCGGTACGACCCCTCACTGACGATCAGATCGCCGACGCCGATGTGCGGCTGCAACGCCGCGGTGCTGCCGACCCTGATGAAGGCCTTCGCCCCGGCACGCGCGAGTTCCTCGACGCCGATCGCGGTGGACGGGCACCCCATCCCGCTGGAGCACGCCGTGATCATCCGTCCCTTGTAGCGGCCGGTCACGGTGCGGTACTCACGCTTGTGCGCGACCTCGACGGGATCCTCGAGCCGATCGGCGATCAACTGCACGCGGAAGGGGTCACCGGGCATCAACACGACTTCGCTGATCTGACCCGCCGCGACCCCGACGTGGTACTGCGGCCCGGTGGTACCGACGACCGACTTGTCGACGAGTTCGGTGTTCATTCGTTTCCCTTCATTGTGTGACCCAGACTTCGGTCCTTCTGCGACCCTGACCCCGGGTCATTCCGTGACCCTGCTTCCCGCACCCGGCCGGTACGGCTTGCCCGACGAGGCCGGTCCGCGGACGCCACGCCCGAAGATCACCAGCGCGAGTATCGTGGCGACGTAGGGGATCATGTTGAGGAACTGCGGGTCGATCGCGTTCTGCGGCAGCCGGATGACCAGGGCGCTGGCGAAGCCGAAGAAGAGACCGGCCGCCGCGCTCCGTAGCGGGTTCCAGCCGCCGAAGATGACAGCTGCCAGCGCGATGAAGCCGCGACCGGCCGTCATGTTCTCCGAGAAGGCGGTGAGGAGGCTCAGCGACAGGTACGCGCCGGCGACGCCGCAGAGCACGCCTGACGCCGCGACCGCGCCGTAACGCAGGGGAAGCACCGGCACTCCAGCCGCTTCCAGCGCTTTCGGCGCCTCACCTGAGGCCCGCAGCCGCAGCCCCACGACCGTACGGTTCAGCAACCACCACACGGCGATCGCGCACAGCGGGGCCGCCCAGAGGAACCATGACTGTGCGAACAGAGCCGGACCCAGGACCGGGATGTCCTTCAGGAATGGCACCTGCGTGCTTCCGAACCCGCTTACCTGCGGCGAGCTTCCGGGGCTCCCGTACAGCTGGACGAGGAGGTAGCTGGTACCGCCTAGGGCGATCAAGTTGATCGCGGTGCCCGAAATGATCTGATCAGCGCCGAAGCGGATGCTCATCACCGCGTGGAGCAATGCCAGCACCGTTGCCGCCGCGACAGCGAGTAGCAGCCCGGCCCAGGGGCTGCCGGTGAGGTACGAGCCGAGCACTCCGAAGAAGGCTCCGCTCAGCATGAGCCCCTCCAGACCGATGTTCACCACCCCGGCGCGCTCGCAGATGATCCCGCCCAACGCGGCGAAGATGAGAGGGGCGGCGAACCGCAGGGTCGAGGCGACGAGTTCGGTCAGGTCGAGCATCATCTGGCTCCCGTGGCGAGATCTGCCGCCGTCCCGCCAGGCCGGGCGTCCACCGCACGCGAACGTCCGGCTCCGCGGCGCAGGGTCTGAACCGTGACCAGGAGCAGGACAACACCCACAAGCACGTCGGTGAGGTGTGCGGAAATCCCTATGTCGAACTGCATCTGCTGCCCACCGGCGGACAGGGCGCCGAGCACGAGCCCCCCCGCGACGCAGCCAAGCGGATGGTTGCGGCCCAGCAGCGCCACCCCGATGCCCAGAAAGCCGAGGTTGGTCACGAACGGCACGGTCATATGCCCGTATGTACCGAGAACCTCCCCCGCGCCGGCCAGCCCGGCGAACGCGCCGCCACCGCCCAGGGCCGCGACGGCCGCGACCGTGGGCGACACGCCCGCGTACCGCGCCGCCCGCGGTGCCAGTCCCGAGACCCGCAACTCCAGGCCGTACGGCGTGCGCCACAGCACCACCGAGGCGACGACGGCGCCGGCGAGCGCCATCGCCAGTCCCCAATGTGCGCCACCGAGGTCACCGCCGATCAAGGGCAACCGGTTCGAAGGGTTGACGAACGCCGATCCTGGCACCGGGCTGTGTCCGGAGAGGGGGTTCAACAGCAGCCAGACCGACAGGTTCGCGACGATGAGGTTGAGCATGATGGTCGTGACCACCTCATGCGCCCCGAATCTGGCCTTGAGCACGCCCGCGAGGGCACCCACGAGCCCTCCAGCCAGCGCTCCGAGGAGAAGCACCGCCACCGGTCCGATGACCGCTGGCAGGCCCAGCGTGACGCCGGCCCACGCCGCGGCCGTCGCGCCGGCCGCGAACTGCCCGTCTCCTCCGATGTTGAACAGGCCGCCGCGGAAGGCGAAGGCGACCGCCACACCGGTGAGGATGAGCGGTGTCGCGTTCTGGATCGTCCGGCCGAGCGCCTGCGGTGACCCGAAGGCCCCGTCGAGAAGGGACCGGTAGCCCGCGAAGGGGTCGACTCCCGAGATCATCATGATGACAGTCCCGACGACAAGGCTGACCCCCAAGGCGGCGGCGGGGGTGCCGACCGCGCGCAGGGCCGCCCCGGTTCGGGCGCGGAGCGGGTTCACGATCTCTCTCCGGAGCCGGAACTCACCGTGTGGTCCGCCGCTCCGGCCATGAGCAGACCGAGAGACTCGTCGCTCGCCTCCTCACGGGCCAGCTCGCCGACGATCCTGCCTCCCGACATCACGAGGATCCGGTCGCTGAGCGCCTTGACCTCGTCGAGGTCGAGGCTGATCAGCAGTACGGCACGGCCCCTGGCGCGCGCGTCGAGAAGCCGCTGGTGGATTGCCCGGCTGGCCATGACGTCGACACCGCGCGTCGGCTGGCTGACCATCAGAACCAGAGGATCCTCGGCGAGTTCGCGGCCCATGAGGAGCTTTTGCTGGTTTCCTCCGGACAGGGATCCGGCGGGTTGCTCCACGACCGACGGCCGTACGTCGTTCTCCCTCACCAATCGTCCCGCGTCGGCTCGCAGCCGCCGGAGCGACAGCAGTCCCCGGACGCGCAGGCTCGGCCGGCGCTGCCGGCGCAGCACCGCGTTCTCGTAGACCGGCAGATCCAGAACAAGGCCTTCGGTGCTGCGATCCTCAGGTACGTATGCGAGGCCCGCGTCGACCCGTTCGCGGACACCGGCCCGGGTGAGATCGGCGCCCGCCAGGGCCACGGAACCGGTTCCCAAGGGACGAATCCCGGAGATCACCTCGGCCAGCTCGGCCTGCCCGCTGCCGTCCACCCCCGCGATGCCGACGATCTCCCCTCCGTGGACGTCGAGTTCGACATCGCGTATCCGACCGGCACGGTCGCCTACAGCGTGTAGCCGCAGCACCGGTGACTCGGAGCGCACCTGCGGTGGCACCGTCAGCCCGAGTTCGGTCTCGCGCCCCACCATCAGTCGCGCGAGCTCACCGGGATCGGTCCGGGTGGTGGCCACGGTACGCACGACGCGACCGTCCCGGATGACCGTGATCCGCTCGGTCACCGCGAGCAGTTCGCGCAGCTTGTGCGAGATGAGGATCACGGACATGCCGTCCCTTGCCATGCCGCCGACGACCGCGAACAGGCGGTCGCTCTCCTGCGGGGTCAGCACCGCCGTCGGCTCGTCGAGGATGAGGATCCGCGCTCCCCGGTACAGGGCACGCAGGATCTCCACACGCTGTCGCGCCGCCACCCCGAGCGCGGAGACCTTCGCGTCGGGATCGACCTCCAGGCCGAAACGCCGGGAGATCTCGACGACCGCCGCGCGTGCGCGAGCCCGGTCGAGTACGCCGTAACGGCTCGGCTCGGCACCGAGCACGAGGTTCTCCATGACCGTGAAGGCCGGGATGAGCATGAAGTGCTGGTGCACCATGCCTATCCCGGATGCCAGCGCGGACGCCGGATTGCTCATGCCGACAGGTTCGCCGTCTACCTCGATGACGCCCGTGTCGGGACGCAGCAGGCCGTACAGGATGTTCATGAGGGTGGACTTGCCGGCTCCGTTCTCGCCGAGCAGCCCCAGTACCTCACCACGGCGGACGTCGAGGTCGATCCCGTCGTTGGCCCTGACCGTCCCGAACGTCTTGGAGATGCCGGACATCCGCAAGGCGACGGGTCGGCTGTCCGGGTCCTCCGCGGAGATCACTTGCCGCTGACCTCGGAGAGCTTCGTGGCGACCTTCAGCGATCCGTCGACGATCTTCTTCTGGGCGTCGTCGACCGCTTTCTTGACGCTCTCGGGGACGAGCGAGTCGAACCTGCCGTACGGCGCGAGGGCGATGCCCTGGTTGGACAGGCCGAACGACTGGACACCCGCCTTCCACGTGCCCTTCGCCTGAGCCTCGATCGTCGTCGCCACCGCGGTGTCCACCCGCTTGAGCACCGACGTGAGGACGGGGGCGTTCGGATTCGTCTGAGCTTGGTCGACGTTCACCCCGATCGCGAAGAACTTCTGGTCCTGGGCGACCTTGAACAGGCCGTCGCCGCTCGCGCCGGCCGCGTGATAGATGACGTCGGCGCCCTTGGCTCGCATGTTTCGGGCGATCTCGGCCGCGGTGCCCGGATCGCTGAACGCCTGCGTCGTCGTGCCGACATACTGGTAAATCACCTGGCAGCCGGCACACACCGACTTGACACCCTGCTCGTACCCCGCGCCGAATTTCTCGATGAGCGGGGACTGCTGACCCCCGATGAAACCGACGACCTTATCGGCCGGGCTGGTGAAGTCGGTCTTCTCCTGGGTCATCAGACCGGCCACAACGCCCGCGAGGTACGAGCCTTCCTCCTCACGGAAGAGGAGAGAGGTGACGTTCGGCGCGTCTACGGGGGCATCGACGATCGCGAAGTGCGTTTTGGGGAACTGCTTGGCCGCGGCGGCGATGGAGTCCATGAAGGTGAAGCCGATGCCGAAGACGGGCTGGGCACCGTTCTGGGCGAGTTGATTGAGATCGTTGGCGTAGTCGGCCGGCGTCTGTGGGACGAGGATCCGGCCCTTGACGCCGAGGCTCTTCTCCGCGTCCTTCAGACCGCCGGCGGCCAGGTCGTTGAATCCGTGGTCGCCGAGGCCACCGATGTCGGTGACGACGCCCGGCTGGACAGAAGCGGTTGAGGCCTTGCCGCTGCCCGTTCCGGAGCCGCCGCAGCCGGCGATCAGCACGGCGGGGACCGCCAGCATGACCGTGATGCGCAGTGCTTTCATGATCACTCCAGGTCAGGACGACGAGTTCTGCACGACAGAGAGGTGACCCGCTTCGGGCGCCACGATGTGCTTGGCCACGTACAGGGGCCAGGCGTTGAGCAGCACCCTCTGGCACAGGACAAGGACAGGGTCGGCACTCGCGACGCCGAGCATGTGTGCTCGCTCGCTGCCGGCGGTGCTCACGGACACGTCGCACACGCCAGGCCCGAGCACGGCGCCGAGCCGCTCACCCAGCGCCGTGAACATGGTGACCGAATCGCCGTGGCGTTCTTCCAGGATCTTCTCCAGACCGGGATCGATCGCGGCGAGCGTCTCTCCCGACGACACCCACTCCTGGGTGAGCGCGACAGGGAGATCGTCAGCGAGGATCACGCTCTCCCACATGAGCACCACCTCATCGGCCGCCAACTGCAGCCCGCGCTGGGTGAAGTCGGTGGTGATCTCAAGAGTCGCCTTGCGCCGCTGCACGGTGCGGGCCGCCAGGCCAGGAGCCGCGAGCATCCGCTCCATCGGCTGGAGCTGCTCGAGGCCGATGGCCGGTAGGACGTCGACGACAAAACGTCCGATACCGCGTTGGTTGCGGATCAGGCCATCCTCCTCCAGCAGGATCAGCGCCTCCCGCAACACGCTGCGGCTGACTCCGAAGGCGGCGCTCAGCTCCGGTTCGGACGGCAGCAACTGCCCCAGGCCAAGAACGCCGGAGCGGATCGCTTGGGCTATCTCGCTGTACACGGCCACCCGCAGCGGAAGGTTTCCGCGGGGCACCAGGGAACGGGCGAAGGTCGAGGCCGGAACGGCACCTGGACGTGAATTCATGACATCTCCCAGGAGGACAGATGATGTCAGACATCATCTGGGTGCCAGCGAGTGTCCTCTGGGAAATTCGGGCCTGTCAACCCCCATATTTCGGGTAGACAGTCTCACAACGCCAGGCTTTGAGGCGTGCTGTTCCTGTGAGATCCCGTACCGCGCCCGAGCAGCGCCTCCGCAGGGAAGTGACGATCATTACTTCATCGGGGCGAGCCGGTCAGCCAGGGACTGGGCGGCGCGGTGAGCATCCATGTATCGGTTGTACAGCGGGGCGAAGCCGAAGCGCAGCACGTCCGGCGTGCGGAAGTCGCCGATGATCTCGCGGGCGGTCATCTCTGCCATCAGCGCACGCGCGTCCTCGTGACGCAGCGACACCTGGTGCCCGCGCCGCTCGTCGCGAGGCGTGACCACCTCGACCGTGTCCCCCAGCAGCTCGTCGACGCACTCGATGAAGAACCCGGTCAGCGAAAGTCCCTTTGCCCGTACGTCCGCGAGGTCCACGCCGTCCCAGACCTCCAGCGCCGCCTCCAGGGCCAGAAGGGACAGGATGTCCGGGGTGCCGGCCCGGGCCCGGGCGATCCCGGGAGCCGGCTCGTACGCGGGAGCCATGGCGAACGGATCACGGTGGCCGCCCCAGCCGGACAGCGGCTGGCGGAACGACTCGTGCAGGTCACGCCGCACGTAGATGAAGGCAGGCGCCCCCGGGCCGCCGTTGAGGAACTTGTACGTGCACCCGACCGCGAGATCGACCTTCAGGGCGTCCAGCTCGATGGGGAGCACGCCCGCGCTGTGACACAGGTCCCACACCACGCGCGCACCTACGGAATGCACCTTGGCCGTGGCGGCGGCCATGTCGTACAGCCGCCCGGTCTTGTAGTCGACGTGATTGAGCAGCACCACCGCCGTCTGGTCGCTCAGCACATCATCGAGCTCGTCCACGACCGCCGGGCGCAGCACCGTGCCGGTCAGCTCGGCCACCGACTCCGCGATGTACCCATCGGTCGGGAACGTGGCCGCGTCCACCACGATCTCTGACCGCTTGGGTGACAGCCGGACCGCACCCACCAGTGCCTTGAAGATGTTGACGCTGGTCGAGTCGGCCACCAGGACCTGTCCGGGGGCGGCACCCACCAGTGGAGCGATCTTCTCCCCCACCCGCTCGGGCGCGGCCCACCAGCTGTCCGGCCACGCCCTGATGAGCCTGCGTCCCCACTGCTCCCGTACGACCTGCTCGACCCGCCCGGCCACCCGGCGCGGCGGCGCGCCCAGGGAGTTGCCGTCCAGGTAGACGACATCAGGATCAAGGTCGAACTCGCCACGCAGGTGCGCCAGCGGATCTTCGGCGTCCAGCTTCGCGGCACGCTCAGTCAGACCGGTCATGTAGGAGTCCCTCATCCGGAGCCCCGCCCAGCAGCGGGACACATCTCCAGGCCGAGGTTACGCAATACCACTTCTTTCCCGCTATTCCCTCCTGCACTGGGACCGGCCCAAGGGCACGCCCGACCCCCAAAAGTGGGGGCCGCCTGTGTGCTGATCGTTGGATTGGGACTGTAACCTCGGTGAACGTGAGCAAAGAGGCTTATGAACTCGCCGCGAAAGCCGCGGGTGCGCTGAAGGTTCTTACCGGTGTCGACTCGTTCGACGTGGCCCTGGTCATGGGGTCGGGGTGGGTGCCCGCGGCCGATGCCATCGGGACGACGATCGCGGAGCACTCGGTGACCGAGCTGCCCGGGTTCGCGGCTCCCGCCGTGGCGGGGCACTCCGGGAAGGTCCGCGCGGTCGAGACCGAGTCGGGCAGGAAGGCGCTGATCTTCCTGGGTCGCACGCACCTCTACGAGGGCAGGGGCGTGGAGCCGGTCGTGCACGGCGTGCGGACCGCCGTCGCGGCAGGTGTGGAAACGGTCGTGCTGACCAACGCCGCCGGGGGCCTGCGGCCCGAGGTTCAGAACGTCGGTGAGCCCGTGCTGATCAGCGATCACATCAACCTGACGGGTGCCAACCCGATCACCGGGGCGACCTTCATCGACCTGACCGAGGTCTACTCCAAGCGCCTGCGCGAGCTGGCCCGTGAGGTCGACTCGTCGCTGGCGGAGGGCGTCTACGTGGCGTTCCGCGGCCCGACGTACGAGACCCCGGCCGAGATTCGGATGCTCCGCGCCTTCGGCGGCGATCTGGTGGGCATGTCCACCGTGCTCGAGGCCATCGCGGCGCGTGAGGCCGGAGCCGAGGTGCTGGGCATATCCCTGGTGACCAACCCCGGCGCGGGTCTGGTCGGCGAGCCGCTGAACCATGAGGAGGTCCTCGAGGTCGGCAGGGCGACGGCGGCCCGCATGGGCGTCCTGCTGGGCAAGGTCGTCAACAAACTCTGAGACTTCACGGTGCTTGATCGAATGCGACCGGAGGACTGCGATGTCTGATCTCGTGTGGCGGGCCGAGGAGTGGCTGGCGCAGGATCCGGACCCGGAGACGCGGGCCGAGCTACAGGAGATCCTCGACAGTGGCGACGCCACGGAGCTTCAGGACCGTTTCGGGGCCAAGCTGGAGTTCGGTACGGCAGGCCTGAGGGGCGAGCTGGGGGCAGGCCCCAATCGCATGAACCGTGTGACGGTCATGCGCGCGGCCGAGGGTCTCGCCAGGCGGCTCGGCCCGGGCAAGCATGTCGTCATCGGGTACGACGCCCGGCACAAGTCCGACATGTTCGCCCGTGACTCGGCCGCGGTGCTCAACGGGGCCGGGCTGCGCGTCTCGCTCATGGGCCACCACTGGCCCACCCCCGTGCTGGCCTTCGCCGTACGGCATCTGGGCGCCGACGCGGGGGTCATGGTCACGGCGTCGCACAACCCGCCCCGGGACAACGGCTACAAGGTCTACTGGGGTGACGGCGCCCAGATCGTGCCGCCGCTCGATGAGGAGATCTCGGCGGCCATCGACACCGTCGGCCGGGTGGACGAGCTCCCGCTGGGAGACGACTGGGAGACGCTGAGCGACGCGGCGATCGTCGAGCCCTACCTCGCCGCGGTGAGCTCGCTTCCTCTGGGCGATGCCCGTGACCTGCGGATCGTCTACACGCCGCTGCATGGTGTGGGCGGCGCCGTCCTGCTACGGGCCTTCACCACCGCCGGGTTCGAGAGCCCGTCGGTCGCGGAGGCGCAGTTCGAGCCGGATCCGGACTTCCCGACGGTCGCGTTCCCGAACCCCGAGGAGCCGGGCGCGATGGACCTCGCGCTGCAGCTCGCCGAGAAGGTCGGCGCGGACCTGGTGATCGCCAACGATCCTGACGCCGACCGTTGCGCCGTGGGCGTGGCCACCCCGGACGGCGGCTACCGCATGCTCACGGGTGACGAGGTCGGCGGCCTGCTCGGCGAGTACGTCATCAACCACACCTCGGCCCCTGATCGCCTCGTGGCCGCCTCCATCGTGTCGTCCTCGCTGCTCGGCAAGATCGCCAGGGCGTACGGGGTCAGGCACGCCGAGACGCTGACCGGCTTCAAGTGGATCGTGACGGCCGGGCAGGGGCTCGTCTACGGATACGAAGAGGCGCTCGGCTACAGCGTCGGCTCTGACGAGGGGTTGCCCGTAAGGGACAAGGACGGCATCGGCGCGGCGCTGGCCGTCGCGGGCATGGCCGCTCAGGCCAAGCGCCAGGGCAGGACCCTGCTTGACCTGCTCGACGACCAGGCCAGGCAGTACGGCTTGCACGCGACCGCGCAGCTCTCGGTCCGCGTGGAAGATCTGTCGCTCATCACGGACGCGATGGAGCGGCTGCGGTCGAACCCGCCCGAGGCGCTCGGCGGGCGGGCCGTGCGGTCTGTGGACGATCTCAGCGCGGGCGTCGACGGCCTGCCTCCCACGGACGGGCTGCGCTACGGTCTCGACGGCGACGCCCGCGTGATCGTCCGCCCCTCGGGCACGGAGCCGAAGCTCAAGTGCTACCTGGAGGTGGTCATCCCCGTCGCGGGCGACGTCGCCGCCGCGCGGGCGCGTGCCGTACGGGACCTGGAGGCGCTCAAGTCCGACCTGTCGGCGACCCTGGGGCTGTAACGCGGTGACGTCAGCCCAGGATGAGGGCGGCGATCACGAGGATCAAGGCGGCGGCCAGGATGACCAGCGCGGAGGGCGACCAGGTCGTGGTCAGCGGGGCCTTCTCGCCTTCGGCGCGGGACTTCTTCTCCGCCGTCTCTGTGAGCTGCTGGGCGACCCAGTCGGCGTGAGTGCGGCCGGCCATGGCGAGGGCCGCGGCCTGCTCGGCCTTGGAGACCTGGGGCTGGGTGCTCGGGTAGCGGCCTGACCTGGCCGGAACGCTCGGAGCCCCGCGCCGCACCGCCTTGGCCCGTTCGCGCGCCGAGGCCTGGGGGGTCCAGCAGCGTACGCTGTCGTCGCCCGACTCGATGATGATCGCGTGGGAGACGTGTACGCCGTCGACGGCCTTCCACGGCACGAAGACGTTGCGCAGCGGGTTGCGTACCAGGATGCCGTCCTCCCGGGACCGGACGCAGGGGCGCAGGCAGCCGACGAAGACGGCGGCGGTCAGCACGGCGAGCACCGCGCCGGCGATGAGAGCGGAGGGGATCGTGCCGTTGACGACCAGGTCGACGGCGTTGAACCCGGCGAAGACCATCCAGACCCAGCCGAGAACCCAGGCTGTCTTGGACCGGAAGACTTGTGGCTTCACCGCTCGCTCACCGATACCTCTCCACATCGCAGCCGGTCACCACGCTAACGCCTCCGGCGCAGTGCTCAAGCCTGCCACTCGGCAGTGTGCGACAGGGCCTCACGCCTGCCGGCCGGCAGTGTTCACCTCCGCGCTGAGCGACCCTCAAGCCTGCCACTTGAGCTGGGCGAAGCCCGGCTTGATGACGCCGTTGATCAGTGCGAGCCGCTCGTCGAACGGGATGAACGCTGACTTCATGGCGTTGACCGTGAACCACTGCAAATCGTCCCACCCGTAGCCGAAGGCCTCGACGAGGTTGGCGAACTCCTGGGACACGCTGGTATCGCTCATCAACCTGTTGTCGGTGTTGACGGTGACCCGGAAGTAGAGACGGCGGAGCAGGCCGATGGGGTGCTCGGCCAGGGAGGACGCCGCACCGGTCTGGAGGTTCGACGTCGGGCACATCTCCAGCGGGATGCGCATGTCCCGAACGTACGCCGCGAGACGCCCGAGCTTGGCCTCGCCGTCCGAGGCGACCTGGATGTCGTCGATGATGCGCACGCCGTGGCCGAGCCGGTCGGCGCCGCACCACTGGATGGCCTGCCAGATCGACGGCAGCCCGAAGCCCTCGCCGGCGTGGATCGTGAAGTGGGAGTTCTCCCGCTGGAGGTACTCGAAGGCGTCGAGGTGCCGGGTGGGCGGGTATCCGGCCTCGGCCCCGGCGATGTCGAACCCGGCGACGCCCACGTCGCGGTAGCGCACGGCCAGCTCGGCGATCTCCATGGAACGCGCCTGGTGACGCATGGCGGTGAGCAGCGCGCCCACCCGGATGCCACGCCCCTGAGAGCCGGTCTTGAAGCCCTCGAGGACGGCCTCGACGACCTCGTCGAGGCTGAGCCCGCCGGAGGTGTGCAGCTCGGGGGCGTAACGGACCTCGGCGTAGACGACGCCGTCGTTCGCCAGGTCCTCCGCGCACTCGGCGGCGACCCTCACCAGGGACTCACGCGTCTGCATGACCCCGACGGTGTGGTCGAACGTCTCGAGGTAGCGCTCCAGCGACCCGGAGTCCGAGGCCTCACGGAACCAGGTGCGAAGGTCGTCCACATCTGTCGTGGGGAGCCGGTCATAGCCTGTCTCGCGGGCGAGTTCGATGATGGTCTCTGGCCGCAGGCCACCGTCGAGATGGTCGTGGAGAAGCACTTTGGGTGCTTTGCGGATCTCGTCAAGTGTGGGCTGCTGAGTCATCGACACATCCTAAGGATTCTTTCCGCACATGGTGGCCACGTGGGCCGGGTTCCCCCGGCGCGTCACACGAGCCGCCACTCCCCCGCCGCACCGGCTCAGCGTGCGTACTGGATCATTCGCCGTAGGAGGCCTCGTCGCGGTTCACGATGTCGGGTGCGAAGGCCGGCATGCAGACGGCGACGTACTCGGCGCCGTCGGGCCCCACGGTGTAGCGGATCTTCTCGCCCGGGAAGCTCACGAACGCCTCCCCCGCGGACACCTGTGTGACGCCCTCCTCGTGTTCGACAAGGACGGTGCCGCGCAGCACGAGGGTGTACTCCGTGAACTCCGGAGTCTGGGCGGGCTCCTCCCAGCCGGCCGGGGCGACCATGTGGGCGATCGACACCTGGTCGTCGCCACTGTTGACGCGGCCGACGTACTCGTCGATGACCTTGCCGCCCGGCACCGGGATGCGGGTCGCGCCCGCTATTTTGCGTACCACGTGATCAGTGTAGTGAGCCCTTGCGGAGCACGGCACCGGAGGTCGACGGCCGCCGGCCCGCTAGTGAGCGACGTCGATGACCAGCCGGGACGGGTTCGACTGTTCGATGACGCGGAAGGCGGCACGGTGGCGCAGGACGAGGGCGACCGTCACGACGCCCTCGAAGTCGCCGGCTCGTACGACGCCGCGGACGTTGGTGAGGTCGGCCTGGAGCACGGGAGCCCCTCCCCAGGTGGGCTTGCCTTCCTCGGTGTGCGCGCTGGCGGGGGTCAGCGAGGCCTGGAGGTACGCCCCGCCCTTGACGTCGATCGGCTCGCCGGAACCGTCCTGGACGATCTGTTTCACCCAGTCGACGGTGTACCCGGTCATGGGGCCCCGGAGGTCGATCACCACCCTGTCGTACCCCTGGTGCGCCGCGAGCCGGACCCCCATGACAAGCGGAGGCCTGGCGGACGGGTGTTTCACCTGGACCTGCTTGGTGCCGGTGGGGGGCGGCAGGTCGGAGGAGCCGGTGGACGCCGTGACCGTGGTGGTCGGCCGCGGGGACGGCGACCCGGACGCGGAAGCGGAGGATGCCGGCGACGACGTCAGGGGTGCCGGTGAGGTCACCGCCGGCGTGATCGTCGCCTCGGACGGGGAGCTCGGGGTCGTGCTACAGGCCGCGACCAGCGCGAGCGGCACAAGGACGGTGGCGACGGCGATCCTCTTCATGGGGCATCGGCTCCTCCGCTGGTTTCCACCTACTCCTTAGATGCCGAGAATGCCTCACTGGTTCGCGGAGGAAACCCGTATCCCGAAAATGTGTCCGATCCGCGGCGGACAAATGCGGTGAGCCCCCCGTCGCGCGCACGCGCCGGAGGGCTCACCTGGGGAAGAGGGAGATCAGATGGTCTCCAGGACCTTCACGTCTCCCTCCCCCTCCTCCACGGCCGGGACCGCTGTGCGGTCGCGGAGGAGGCCGGTCAGGGCGATGGCCAGCCCCAGGAGCGCGATCGCGGCGCAGACCGCGAACGATGACCGGATGGCCCCCATGGTGACCGCGCCCCCGTCGGCGGTCGCCACGGCTGCCACGATCGCCAGCACGAGGGCTCCGCCGACCTGGCCGGAGGTGTTCAGGAGGCCGGAGGCCAGCCCCTGCTCGTCGTCGGCCACTCCCGCGGTGGCCTGGATGTTCAGGGAGGGGAACGACAGGGAGAAGGCGATGCCCAGCAGCAGCATCCCCGGGATGATCAGCGTGGCGAGGCTCGGGTGCTCGCCGACGTTGAGGAAGACGGCGTACCCGGCGGCCAGCGAGACCGACCCGATGGCGATCAGCCGCGCCGTGCCGAACCGGTCGGCGAGGTCGCCCATCTTGGTGGAGGTGACGGCGACGAGCAGGCCCGCAGGGAGGAACGCGAGCGCGGTGTGCAGTGCGGACCAGCCCAGGAGGTTCTGGAAGTACTGCATCGCGACGAACTGGAAACCGACGTAGGAACCGAACAGGATGACAAGGCCCAGGTTGGCCCTGACCAGCGGCCCGGACCGCAGGATGGCGAGCCGGACGAGCGGGTGCCTGACGCGCCGCTCGACGGTGACGAACACCGCCAGCAGGGCCACGGCGCCCGCGATGGTTCCCAGCGTGCGTACCGAGCCCCAACCGGCCTCGGGCGCCTGGATGACGGCGAACACGAACAGCAACATCGAGAAGGTGATGGTCGCGGCGCCGAGGAGGTCGTGGCCTCCGGTGGCCCGCTCCTCCCCCGAGTGGCGCGGAAGCAGCTTCAGCCCCGCCACGAGCGCGATGACGGCGACCGGCACGGGGCTGAGGAAGGTCCAGCGCCACCCGAGCTCGGTGAGGAACCCGGACAGGACCAGCCCGAGGGAGAACCCGCTGGCGCCGCAGGCGGTGAAGATGCTCAGTGCCCGGTTGCGTGCCGGGCCCTCCGCGAAGGTCGTGGTGATGATCGAAAGCGCGGCGGGGGCGGTGAAGGCCGCGCTGATGCCCTTGATGAACCTCGCCACGATGAGCAGGCCGCCGTCGTCGACGAGCCCGCCGAGCAGGGAGGCCACGGCGAAGACGGCTAGCGCCAGCAGGAAGACGCGGCGGCGGCCGAGCAGGTCGGCCGTACGACCGCCGAGCAGCAGCAGGCCGCCGTAGCCGAGCACGTACCCGCTGACGACCCACTGAAGGGACGAGGTGGACAGGCCGAGGTCGGCCTGGATGGACGGCAGGGCCACTCCCACCATCGAGACATCGAGAGCATCGAGGAACACGACGGCGCAGAGCACGGTGAGCGCACCCCAGAGGCCCGCGTTCCACCGTTCGTCATGTGAGGAGGGGATCATGCGACAGGACATTACATGCACATGCATTCAATGCACAAGCATTTAATTCTCGTGCATCTAATGATCGCGCATGGTATAGTGCCCGGCATGGACGACCTCGATGTCGTGAGCTCATGGCGTGAGCTGCTGGCCCGTCATGCCACGACGTGGTGCACGCTTGAGCGAGAGCTGAGCGAGAAGCACGGGCTGGGCGTGAGCGATTTCGAGGTCCTCGACCGCATGTCGGAGTCCGACCACGGGAAGTACCGCGTTCAGGAGCTCGCGGACGCCGTCCACCTGAGCCAGAGCGCGCTGTCGCGCCTGATCTCACGCCTCGAGAAGGCCGGGCTCGTGTGCCGCAACATGTGCGCGGAAGACCGTCGTGGCGTCTTCGTCCAGATCACCGACGCCGGCCTCGAACGCCACCAGCAGGCCCTTCCGACCCACCGAGCCGTCCTGAGCAGGTCCCTGACCGATCGGTGATCATTCGCGGGCCGGCACGATCAGGCGGTGATCCTGTCTATCACGAGCGGGAGCAGGCTCGGGTCGGAGGTCTCGCCGACCTCGTACGCGCCGTCGAGGGCCTCCAGGGCGCGCTCGAAGCGGGCGGCCTCGTCGGCGTGCAGGGTCATCAGGCGCTGCCCCTTCCGCACGGTCTCGCCCGGCTTGGCATGCAGGGTGATCCCCGCTCCGAAGGACACGGAGTCCTCCTTGCGGGCCCGGCCGGCGCCGAGGCGCCAGGCGGCCAGCCCGACCCCGTAGGCGTCCAGCCTCGCCAGCACGCCGGAAGCGGGCGCGGTGACCTCGATGCTTTCGGCTGCCCTCGGCAACGCGGCGTCAGGGTCGCCCCCCTGAGCGCTGATCATGCGTCGCCAGGCGTCCATGGCCGACCCGTCCTTGAGGGCGTCCTCGGGGTCCTTGCCGGAGATCCCGGCCGCGGCCAGCATCTCACGCGCCAGCCGTACGGTCAGCTCCACCACATCGGACGGACCGCCTCCGGCGAGGACCTCGACCGACTCGGCGACCTCCAGGGCGTTCCCCACGGCGTGGCCGAGCGGGCGGTCCATGGCCGTCAGCAGCGCCACCGTCGCGACCCCGTGGTCCGTGCCGAGCTCGACCATCGTACGGGCCAGCTCGCGGGCGGTCTCGACGGTCTTCATGAACGCGCCCGAGCCGACCTTGACGTCCAGCACCAGCGCGCCCGTACCCTCGGCGATCTTCTTTGACATGATCGACGACGCGATCAGCGGGATCGACTCGACCGTGCCGGTGACGTCTCGCAGCGCGTACAGCTTCTTGTCGGCGGGCGCGAGCCCGTCACCGGCCGCGCACACCACCGCGCCGGCCTCGCGCAGGACGCCGAGCATCTCGTCGTTCGACAGCGACGCCCGCCACCCCGGGATCGACTCCAGCTTGTCCAGCGTGCCCCCGGTGTGGCCGAGGCCCCGCCCGGAGAGCTGGGGAACGTACGCCCCGCACGCGGCCACCAGCGGCGCCAGCGGCAGTGTGATCTTGTCGCCGACGCCGCCCGTGGAGTGCTTGTCGGTGGTCGGCCGGTCGAGCCCGGACCAGTCCATGCGGGAGCCGGACCTGATCATCGCCTCGGTCCACTGGCCGATCTCCCCGCGGCCCATCCCGTTGAGCAGGATCGCCATGGCGAGAGAGGACATCTGCTCGTCGGCGACCTCGCCGCGCGTGTAGGCGTCGACCACCCAGGCGATCTGGTCGGCGGACAGCTCGCGGCCGTCCCGCTTGGTGACGATGACGTCAATGGCGTCCATGAGGTTCAGGCTCCCCGGGAGAGGTCGTCGGGGCCGAAGGCGAACGGCAGGACGTCTGCCATCCTCCAGGCACCCTCCGGCGTCTCCACCAGCAGCTCGGGCCCGCCGTGCTCGAACAGCAGCTGCCGGCAGCGCCCGCAGGGCATCAGCAGCTCGCCGTGCCCGTCGACGCAGGTGAACGCCACCAGCCTGCCGCCGCCGGAGGCGTGGAGCGCGGACACCAGGCCGCACTCCGCGCACAGGCCGAGACCGTACGACGCGTTCTCGACGTTGCACCCGGTCACGACGCGGCCGTCGTCCACCAGGGCGGCGGCGCCGACCGGGAACTTCGAGTACGGCGCGTAGGCGTGGGCCATCGCCTCGGTCGCCTGCTCGCGCAGCGCGTCCCAGTCGATGTCGCCGGCATCCCGGTTGAGGTCGCTCACTTTGCCTGTCCCTTGCGATACGGAAGACCATCGGCCGCCGGCATGCGCAGCCTCTGGGAGGCCAGCGACAGCACCAGCAGCGTGGTCAGGTGGGGAGTGAACGAGGTGAACTGCTCGGCCACCGTGTCGGTCATGGCGAACACCAGGAACACCAGGATCGCGAAGGCACCGCTGATCAGCGCCGCGCGGTTCCTGTGCTGCTGTACGAGCTGGTAGACCGCGAAGGCGGCGAGCAGCATGGCGACGACGAGGAGCAGCGCGTGCACGGACACGCCGCCCTGGCGGAGCTGGAGCGCGTCGGTGTACCCGAAGAGCAGGGCACCACCGGCGAGACCGCCCGGGCGCCAGTTGCCGAAGATCATGGCCGCCAGGCCGATGAAGCCGCGACCGCCGGTCTGGCCCTCGCGGTAGATGCCGGAGGCCACGATCGACAGGAAGGCGCCGCCGAGGCCGGCCAGCGCGCCGGAGATCACGACCGCGACGTACTTGTAGAAGTACACGTTGACGCCGAGCGACTCGGCCGCCACCGGGCGCTCTCCGCATGAGCGCAGCCGGAGCCCGAAGGCCGTGCGCCAGAGCACGTAGAAGCTCAGCGGCACCAGCAGGACCGCCACGATGGTGAACAGCGAGACCTCCTGCGTCACGCCGCGGAGCACTCCGGCGAGGTCGGACAGCAGGAACACGTGGGTGTTCTCCAGGTCCCGCAGCGGCACGCCGATGCCGGGGACGCTGACGTCCGTGATGGCCTGGATGCGCGGCGACTGTGTCTCGCCGCCACCCTTCATGCCCGTGAAGACGAGCTTGGAGAGGTACTGGGTGACGCCCAGGCCAAGGATGTTGATCGCTACGCCGGAGATGATGTGGTCGACGCCGAACGTGACGGTCACCAGCGCGTGCAGCAGGCCGCCGAGCGCCCCGCCGAGCGCGCCCGCGATGACCCCGGCCCAGGGGGTGCCGAACGCGAGGGCACCCCAGGCGCCGCACCATGTGCCGAGGATCATCATGCCCTCGAGGCCGATGTTGACCACGCCGGCCCGCTCGGACCACAGGCCGCCGAGGGCGGCGAGCCCGATGGGGACGGCGAGGCCCACGGCGGCGCCGATGGTGCCGCCCGAGGTGATGTCGTTCGCCCCGGTCACCACCCGGGCGATGGACATCATCGCGAGCATGGCGAGCAGGCCCAGCAGGAGCATCTGCCAGCTCAGGCGGAAGCGGCGGATCTGTGGCGGCGCGGGGGGCGCCACGGAGATCTCGGAGACGGTCACGCCGCCACTCCTTCCGGTGCGGACGCGCCGGCGGAGAGCTCGCGGCTCACCCGGCGCTGCTCGGCGGCCAGGCGGTAGCGGTGGACCAGCTCGTAGGCGACGATGACCGAGAGCACGATGGTGCCCTGCATGATGATCACGATCTCCTTGGGGATGCCTTCGAGGTCCAGGATGTCCGAGGAGTTGTCCAGGAAGCTCCAGAGCAGCGCGCCGATCGCGATGCCGACCGGGTTGTTCCGGCCGAGCAGGGCGATGGCGATTCCGGTGAAGCCGAGGCCGGTCGGGAAGTCGAGGCTGTAGGAGTAGGACGCGCCGAGGAGCTGCGGCATGCCGACCAGCCCGGCGGCGGCGCCGGACAGGACCATCGTCAGCAGGACCATCTTCCTGACGTTGACACCGCTGGCGACGGCGGCCGACTCGGACTTGCCGGTGGCCCGCAGGTCGAAGCCGAAGCGCGTCCAGTTGAACAGGATGTGGTACGCCAGACCCAGCAGGGCCGCGACCACGACGAACCCGAAGACCTTGGCCTGGGTGCCGGGGATGAGGCCGAACCCGGGGAACTGGCCGGACGGCGGGATCGGCTTGGTGCCGATGTTGTTGCTGCCCGACACCGCCACGGCGAGGCGGTCGGTGGTGAGCAGCCAGGCGCCGAAGCCGGTCGCGATGGCGTTCAGCATGATCGTGGAGATGACCTCGCTGACGCCCCGGGTGACCTTGAGCAGCCCCGCGATCGACGCCCAGAGGCCGCCGACGGCGACCGCGACGAGGATCGTGACGCCGACGTGCAGCGGGGCGGGAAGCACGAGCGCGCCACCCACCGCGGCCGCGACCAGGGCTGCCAGGCGGTACTGGCCATCGACGCCGATGTTGAAGAGGTTCATCCTGAACCCGATCGCCACGGCGAGCGCGGAGATGTAGTACGTCGTGGCGAGGTTGATGATCATCACGATCGTACGCGGCTGCGCGCCGTAGTCGGCCAGCAGCTTCATCGTCTCGAACGGCGGGTTGCCGGTCAGCTGAAGGATGATCGAGGTCACGAGGCCGGCGAAGACGATGGCCAGCAGCGGGGCGGCGAGCCCCAGCAGGCCTCCGAGCCTCACCCTGCCGAGCAACCGGTCGGTGAACGACGAACTCATGCTTCCTCCCCGGCGCCGGTCATCGCGGAGCCGAGTCGCTCCGGCGTCACGTCAGAGGGGTCCACGTCGGCGACCATGCGGCCGCGCAGGATGACCTTCAGCGAGTCGGACAGGCCGATCAGCTCGTCCAGGTCCGCCGAGATCAGGAGCACGGCGAGGCCGGCCGCGCGCGCGGCCCGCAAGTGGTCCCAGATGGCGGCCTGGGCGCCCACGTCGACGCCGCGCGTCGGATGGGAGGCGATGAGGACGACGGGGTCGCCGCTCATCTCCCGGCCGACGATCAGCTTCTGCTGGTTGCCGCCGGACAGGGCGGCGGCGTCCACGTCGATGCCGGGGGTGCGGACGTCGTACTCCTCGATGATCCGCCGGGTGTCCGCGCGGGCGCCGGTCCGGTCGATCCACGGGCCCTTGACGTTGGGCTTGCGCGTCTGGTGGCCGAGGATGCGGTTCTCCCAGAGGGGGGCCTCCAGCAACAGGCCGTGCCGCTGCCGGTCCTCGGGGATGTATCCGATGCCGCCCTCCCGCCTGCGCAGGGTGGACCAGCCGGAGACGTCGGCGTCGCCGAGCGTGATCACGCCGTCCGCCGGCCGCATGCCCATGATGGCCTCGACCAGCTCGGCCTGACCGTTGCCCTCGACCCCCGCGATGCCGAGGACCTCGCCCTTGTGTATGTCGAACGAGACGTCCTCCACGACCGCCCGTCCCTCGGCACCGCGCACCGTCAGGTTCCGTACGGCGAGCGCGACGTCAGCGGTGACCGTGGACTCCCGCGTCTCGGGGCTCGGCAGCTCGCTGCCCACCATCAGCTCGGCCAGCTGCCTGGCCGTGACGTCCTTGGGGTCGACGCTGGCCACGGTGGTGCCGCGCCGGATCACCGTGATCGCGTCGGCGACCGAGAGCACCTCGTCGAGCTTGTGCGAGATGAAGATGATGGTGAGGCCCTGGCGGACCAGGCCGCGGAGGTTGTCGAAAAGCTCGTCGACCTCCTGGGGCACCAGCACGGCGGTCGGCTCGTCCAGGATGAGGATGCGCGCGCCGCGGTAGAGGACCTTCAGGATCTCGACGCGCTGCCGCGCGCCGACGCCGAGGTCCTGGACGAGGGTGTCCGGGCCGACCCCGAGGCCGTAGGCGTCGGAGATCTCCTTGATCTTGCGGCGTGCCGCGCCGAAGTCGATGCCGATCCCGCGCCTGCGTGGCTCGCTTCCGAGGATGATGTTCTCAAGGACCGTGAGGTTGTCCGCGAGCATGAAGTGCTGGTGCACCATGCCGATCCCGGCGGCGATGGCGTCGCCCGGCGTGCGGAAGCCGACCGGCGCCCCGTTGACGCGGATCTCGCCCCCATCTGGCCGCTGCATGCCGTATAGGATCTTCATCAGCGTGGATTTGCCCGCGCCGTTCTCGCCGACGATCGCGTGCACCTGCCCTCGTCGCACGCTGAGACGGATGTCACGGTTGGCGACGACGCCGGGGAATCTCTTGGTGATCCCCTCTAGCTCGACGGCCGGCTCTGCGACGGTATCCGAAGAAGTCGAAGTGCTGATGGCGGCCTCCTCCATGGCGGTGGCCTCGGTGGCGGGACTGGTGAGCCTCGCAGGCGCGACAGTCAGCCTTGTCGGCGGTCTGGGTCGAGCCTCTCAGGCACTGCGAGCCTGGTGGGCGGACAGTGGCCTCCTGGCACACCAGACTGCCTCGTGGGCGGAGCGGAGAGCCTCGTGGGCGGAGCGGTGAACCGACAGTAGTGCAAGGGGCCCGGCGGCACGGCCTCCGGGCCCCTGTGGTTTCAGCCGATCACTCGCTGGGGACCTTGATGTCGCCGCTGATGATCTTCTGCTTGTACTCGTCGAGCTTGTTCTTGATGTCGTCGACCTGGCCGCCGGTGGCGGAGAAGTCGACGCCGCCCGCCTTGAGGTCGTAGGTGGTCGCGCCGGCCTTGACCGTGCCGTCGGCGAAGCTCTTCAGGAAGTCGAACACCGCGACGTCGACCTTCTTGAGCATGGAGGTCATGATGACGGCACGGACGCCCGCGTCGGCCGTCAGCGCCTGGTCGGAGTCGACGCCGATGGCGAGACCCTTGGCCGCCTTGGCAGCCTCGAACACGCCGCCGCCCGAGCCGCCGGCCGCCTGGTAGACGATGTCGGCGCCGGAGTCGTACATGCCCTGCGCCGCGGTCTTGCCCTTGGCCGGGTCGTTGAAGCCACCGAAGTCCGGAGGCTGCGTGAGGTACTTCACGTCGATCTTGATGTCCGGCTTCACCGCCTGGGCGCCCCTGGTGTAGCCGACCTCGAACTTCTTGATCAGAGGGACCTGCACGCCGCCGACGAAGCCGATGTGGTCCTTCTTCGTCTTCAGGGCCGCCGCGGCGCCCACCAGGAACGATCCTTCGTTCTCGGCGAAGACCAGGTTGGAGATGTTCGGACCCTGGGCCGCGTCGTCGATGATCGCGAACTTCGTGTCGGGGAACTCGGCCGCGACCTTCTTGATCGCCTCGGAGTAGGCGAAGCCCACCGCGACGACCGGGTTGTAGCCACCCTGGGCGAGCAGGCGGAGCCGCTGCTCCTTCTGGGCGCCCGTCTCGCCGGCGCCGGCCTCGAGCTCCTTGGTGCCGGCCAGCTTGAGCTCGGTCTTGGCCTTCTCCAGGCCCGCGGCGGCGGCGTCGTTGAACGACTGGTCGCCGCGACCGCCGATGTCGTACGCGAGGCCCACCTTGGCGCCGGTCGGCGCCGCGGCGGAGGACGCGCTTGACGCGCTGGGCGCCGCCGTGTCGGTGCCGGAACTACTACTACCTCCACATGCCGCGACGGCCATGAGCATGGCCCCCATCGCGGTCGTGGCGGCCAACTTGCTTGCGTGAGTGCGTAGCAAGGTGACTCCTTCCGTGTTCTTCGCCGTCCAACTCGTATGCACGCGCGAAGGAACGCACGGCAACCCTGCACGGAAGATAGTTGTTTGACCGGTGTTGGCCAAACCGGCACCCGGCTCCGAAACAGGTCCGTTATGCAGCTCACGCCGCCCTGTGACCTGCGAAACCGTGATATGCGATGGCGGGGAGGCCGTTTCGGCCGCCGCCGCCGCGCGCCGTCACCGCCTCAGGCGGTCACCGGCTCGGCGGCGGCCTCGTCGGCGGACGCGCGCACGCCGTCCCACAGCGCGGTCAGGGCGGTCGCCGCCATCACGCTGACCCCGACGCCGATGCACCTCTCGTCGACGTCGAAGGTGCCCTGGTGGATGTCGATCTGCCGGGTCTCGTCCGGCGCGCGCACGCCGAGCCGGGCGTACGCCCCGGGCACCGACTCGAGGTACCAACCGAAGTCCTCGCCGCCGAGGGACTGCGGGGTCGGGACCGTGGCGTCGGGACCCAGCACCTGACCTGCGGCGTCGCGCAGCATCTGGACGCTGGTGACCTCGTTGATGGTCGGCGGGACGCCGCGGATGTAGTTCATCTCGGCGTCCACTCCGTACGCGATGGCGACCGAGTCGAGCAGGGACTTGAACAGGTCGGGCGCCTCGTGCCAGGCCTGCTCGTCCAGGCAGCGGATCGTGCCCTCGGCCAGGCCGTCGTCCGGGATGGCGTTGGCCACGGAACCGGCCTGGACCCGCCCCCACACCAGCGACAGCGACGAGCGGGGGTCGACGCGCCTGCTGAGCGCGGCCGGCAGCTCGGTGACGATCTTGGCCAGGGCGAAGACGAGGTCGGCGGTCAGGTGGGGACGGGCGGTGTGACCGCCCGGCCCGGCCACGCGGACGCTGACCTTGTCGCAGGCCCCCGTGATGGGCCCGACGCGCAGGCCGAGCTTGCCGACCTCGAGCCGGGGGTCGCAGTGCAGGCCGAAGATGCGGTCGACGCCGCTGATGCCACCGGCCTCCAGCACCTTCAGCGCGCCACCGGGCATGACCTCCTCGGCGGGCTGGAAGATCAGGCGGACCCGTCCGGGCAGCAGGCCGGCGGCCGCCTGCTCGGCCAGGAACAGGCCCGTGCCGAGGACGATCGCGGTGTGGACGTCGTGGCCGCAGGCGTGGCACACGCCCGGGATGGTCGAGCGGTAGGGGACGTCCTTATCGTCGGGCAGCGGCAGCGCGTCGATGTCGGCGCGCAGCGCGACGGTGGGGCCGTCGCCGCTGCCGATGTCGCAGATCAGGCCGGTGCCCCGGGGCAGGGGGGTCGGCACGAGCCCGGCCTCGGTGAGCCGTTCGGCGATGCGCTCGGTGGTGCGGTGCTCCACGAACCCCAGCTCCGGGTGGGCGTGCAGGTCGCGCCGGAAGCCGATCAGGGACTCGTTGTGGATCTTCAGGAACGTGTCGAGTTCCCCCCGTAGATCACGTGCCGGCATGACCGATCGCCCCGTTCGACGTGCTCGAATTGATGGTGACGAAGCGGTCTTCCGCGAGCTCCACGATCGTCGCGTCCACGATGTCGTCGAGAGTGCCGCCTCCGGAAAGGATCGCGCGCTGGCGTTCGCAGGAGTTGCCCTGCTCCACCACGTCGGTGATGACCGCCAGCTCGTCGGCGCAGCCGAGTCGCTCGGACATCGGCGCCAGCTCGCGCGTGAGCTCGTACAGCATGTCGCGCATGGGCGCGGTGGAGCCGTGGTCGTCGGTGATGACCAGGGCGTCCAGCCCGTACCTCGTGGCGCGCCACTTGTTGTCGCGGACGACCCAGGGGGCGGGATGCGGCAGCCGGTACCCTCGGTCGAGCTGCTGGTCGAACTGCTGCACCAGGCACTGCGACAACGCCGTCACCATCCCGACCTCTCTGAGGGTCGGTATACCGTCGAACATTCGAATCTCAATCGTGCCGAAGTCGGGGTGTGGGCGGATATCCCACCACACCTCTTTGATGCTCTTGATGGTCCCCGCACGCTTCAGGGTGTCCATGTACTCCTCGAACTCGGCCCAGTCGGCCAGCATCTGCGGCGGTCCTGCCGTGGGCAGTGCGCCAAAAACGATGGCCCGGCTGGAGGCGAGGCCGGTGTCTTGCCCGCCCCAGTACGGGCTGGAGGCCGTCAACGCGAGGAAATGCGGCAGGTAGGCCGCAAGTGCGTTGACGATGGGGATGACTTTATCCCTTTCCCGCACCCCCACGTGGACATGTACGCCAAATGTTTGGATGCGCCATGCCAGCCACTGCATCTCCTCGACCAGCTCGGTGTACCGCTGGACGGGCGCGTAGACGGCCTCGCGCCAGTCGCTGATGGCGTGCGTGCCCGAGCAGGCCAGGGCCATGCCGCGAGATCGCACGACCTGACTGACGCGGTCGATGGTGGTGCGGAGATCCTTTACGGCCTCCGACGCCGTGTGGCAGACGTCCGTGATCACCTCGAGCTGGGACTGCATCAGCTCGTGCATGACCTTCGGGCGGGCGCTCTCGCTCAGCTCCGGGATGGCCTCGAGCACGTGACGGGCGTCCTGGCGGAGCCGGCGGGTGTGCGTGTCGACAAGCTGGAGTTCCCATTCGACGCCCAGCGTCGGGCCGCGCGAAGGATTGAACTCGATTGCCACAGCACGCCTCCATGACGATTGGCCTAAGGCCGAGTTTCCGCCGCCTAGCGAAATCGGCCAACCCTAGGTGACCCCAGTACGCCTCGACTTACGGGTTTCCACGAAGCGACCGCCAAACCGGAGATGGCACCCACCCATGCATGGTCAACCGCAAAACGGTCGTTTACCATCTCTGCCCGCGAAGGGGGGCTTATATGCGGGCATCACGTCCGGCGGCACGCCAGGCACGCCAGCCGAGGGCCCCGATCACCAGGGCGAGGACCAGATTGACCGCGATCAGGATGCCGTGGACCACATAGAAGGCCGTGGGATGCCCGTCGGCGAGGTTGAAACCGAGGTTGATCCACTCGAAGACCATGAAGGCGGCCAGGGCCAGGAGGAACCCCGCGACGCGTCGTGTCATCATCATCTCCTCCATCTTACCGCCATGGTTCCTGACCAGGCACGTTCGCGATCTTTGTAGTGTCTTGGCCCACCCGAAAAGCGACAAAGCTACGCTGACTTCCCTATGGGGATGAAGCACGTAACAGCAGTCAGCGCGCTCGCGCTCGCCGGGGGACTCACGCTGGTCACCCCCGCACACGCGCGCGCGGCGTCCGACGACACCACACCCATCGGCGGCATGCTGCTTGGCCAGCACGGCGTCGTTGTAGGCATAGGCGCCAAGGCGCTACCCAAGACCGGGGCGTCCGCCTTCGTGGTCGCCGACGCCGACACCGGCGAGGTACTGGCCGCCAAGGACCCCCACGGGCGCTACCTTCCCGCCAGCACGCTGAAGATCCTCACGGCCGTAACCCTGATTCCCCGGCTCAACAAGGACAAGACCATCAAGCCCAGCGCCGAGGCGTGCAACGTCGAGGGAAGCGCCGTCGGGCTGACCCAGAACAAGATCTACAAGGTCGACGACCTGTTCCGCGCGCTGATGATGGTCTCCGGCAACGACGCCGCCGTGGCGCTCGCCGAGACCAACGGCGGCCTCACCGAGACGCTTACCGACATGAACGCCGAGGCCAAACGCCTCCAGGCGCTCGACACCGTCGCCAAGACGCCCAACGGCCTGGACCAACCAGGTCAGAGCAGTTCGGCGTACGACCTGGCGCTGATCGCGCGGGCCGGGCTCGCCAACCCCGACTTCCGCGAGTACGTCAGTACCAAGATCGCTAAATTTCCGGCTCCCGAGGGCAAGTACTACGAGATCGCCAACCACAACAAGCTCCTCGGCCGCTACCCCGGCATGATCGGCGTGAAGAACGGCTGGACGACCAAGGCGCTGGGCAGCTTCGTCGGGGCCGCCAAGCGCGACGGGCACACGATCATCGTCTCGGTGATGCGCCACGAGGGCTCGTTCTGGGAGGAGGTCAAGGAGCTGCTCGACTGGGGATTCGAGGCCAGGGGCCACGCGACCCCGGTCGGCGCGCTGGTCGGGCCGGTGCCCAAGGCGAAACCGACGAAGCCCGTCGGCGGCCCTCCTGGGGCGGTTCCCGCCCCGGTGAGACCGGCCGTCGTGGCCCAGGACTCGCCGGTGGTGGGCATCGGGGCGACCGTGCTCGCCGTGGGCCTGCTCGGCGGCGCGGCCTGGCTGGTGTACGGAATGCGCCGCCGCACGCGCGTCCAACGGGACGGGCGGCCCTAATAGTCGTAGTCGCTGGTGGGGACGGGCGTCGGCTCGGGCGGCGGCGTCCCGTCCGCCGTCGCCGTCCACGCCGCGACGTACAGGGTCAGGCGCGCGGCCAGGTTGATCCAGATGAGCAGCCCGACGACCACGGCGAACGTGCCGTAGATCGGGTTGCCGAGGGTGTGGGAGAGCAGCAGGGTCGCGAGCTGCTTGAGCAGGCCGAACCCGATGGCGCCGAGCAGCGCGCCCCTGAGGATGATCGGGAACGGCTTCTCCACCTTGGCCAGCCAGCCGAGGACGACCAGGAACACCAGCATGTCAGCGGCGACGCCGATCAGCACTCCCGCCGTCCGCACCAGGGCCGCGGCGACCACGGAACCCTCCAGCCCGAGCCAGCCGAGGATCACCCCCGTGGCCTGGACGGCGATCCCTCCCACCAGCACCGACACCACGATCGTGAGCCCCATCAGCAGCAGCGCCACCAGATCGCGCAGCTTGCCGACGAACCAGTTCACCGGAGGCTCGCAGCTCACGCAGATGTCGTGGAGAGCGTCCCGCAGGGCGTCCACGGCGCCGAGGCCCGCGTAGAGCAGGCCGAGCAGGCCGATGAGCCCGGCGCTCGCCCGGGCCGAGGCGAGCTGGTCGAGGTGCAACTGGCCGGCCAGGCCAGGGAGCTGCTGGTTGATGGCGGTGATCAGGGTCCGCAGCGCGTCTGGGCGGACCGTGACGACGTAGCCGAACAGGGCGAAGGCCAGCGCCAGGACGGGGAAGAACGACAGGAACGCGAAGTAGGTGACCGCCCCCGCGAGCCGGTCACCCCGCTGGCTCTGGTAGCGGTGGACCGTGCGGATCAGGTGGTCGAGCCAGGGCCAGCGGACGCGGTAGTGCTCGATCCGGTCCCGGCCCCACTCCTTGACCGACTCGATCCGCTGGAGGAACGAGGCCCACGCGCTTCCCATCATGCCCACCTACCCAGCAGACGTACGCTATGCGGACAGGGACGGTCACCGAACGGGTATTTCAGATGGCGGGCTCTCAGCCCTTGGGGAGGAAACCGACGCGGTCGCGCACCGTCTCCATGGTCTCGCGGGCGATGGCCGCCGCGCGCTGGGCGCCGACCGCGAGCAGCCGGTCGAGCTCGACCTCGTCCGACAGGAGCTTCTCGGTGCGCTCGCGGATAGGCGCGAACGCGTCCACGACGACCTCGGCGACGTCCTTCTTGAACGCGCCGTAGCCGAGGCCGGCGTAGCGGGCCTCCAGCTCGGGGATCGGCGTGCCCGTGACCACCGACTGGATGCGCAGCAGGTTGGTCACCCCCGGCTTGTTCTCGGGGTCGGCGACGACCTCGGAGCCGGTGTCGGTCACCGCGCGCATGACCTTCTTGCGCAGGGGCCCGGGCTCCTCCAGCACCTCCAGCATGCCCTGAGGGCTGGAGGACGACTTCGACATCTTCGCCAGGGGATCCTGGAGGTCGGCGATCTTCTCGACCTCCTTGAGGATGTACGGCGCGGGCACGTTGAAGGTCTGGCCGTAGCGGCTGTTGAACCGCTGGGCGAGGTCGCGGGTCAGCTCAAGGTGCTGCTTCTGGTCGGCGCCCACCGGCACCTGGTCGGCCTGGTACATCAGGATGTCGGCCGCCTGGAGGATGGGGTAGGTGAACAGGCCCACCCCGGCCGAGCTCTCGCCGTACCTCGCGGCCTTGTCCTTGAACTGCGTCATGCGGGCGGCCTCGCCCATGCCGGTGTTGCACATCAGGATCCAGGCCAGCTCGCTGTGCTCGCGTATGTGGCTCTGCACGAACAGCGTGCTGCGCTCGGGGTCGATGCCGGCGCCGAAGAGCTGGGCGGCGGAGACGCGGGTGCGGCGCCTCAGCTCGGAGGCCGACGGGTTGACCGTGATCGCGTGGAGGTCGGCGATGAAGTAGAACGCGTCGTGCGTCTCCTGCAGGGCGACCCACTGGCGTAGGGCGCCCAGGTAGTTGCCCAGGTGGAACGAGTCAGCGGTGGGCTGAATGCCGGAGAGAACACGAGGTCTGGCCATAGCACATAATTCTGTCAGGACTCGGGGGTGTCTTGCGACCTCGTCCGCCTTGCCCGGAGCGGATTCCTGGTCACGCTCGCCTATTCACCCGGACACGGCTGACCGAGCCGGTCGGTCAGGATTCGGGCGGCTCGCCGGGGTCAGGCGGCACGACCTTTCTCATCACCCGCACCCGGGAGATCCGGCGCGCGTCCATCTCGGTGACGATCAGCGCGTAGGCGGTCGTCTCCACCCGCTCGCCGGTCTCGGGGAGGTGGCCGAGGGCGGCCATGACGTAGCCGCCGAGGGTCTCGTACGGCCCCTGCTCCAGCCGGATGCCGGTCTCCGCCTCGAAGTCGTCGAGGTTGACCAGCCCGTCGATCTCGATCTCCCCGGCCACCAGGCGCACGGACTGCCCGTCGGCGTCGTACTCGTCACGGATGTCGCCGGTGAGCTGCTCGACCAGGTCTTCCATGGTCACGATGCCGGCCGTGCCCCCGTACTCGTCGACCACGATGGCGAGGTGCTGGCCGTCGTCGCGCATCTCCGTGAGCGTGGGGAGCACCCGCTTGGTGGCGGGCAGCAGCTTGACCGGCCGGATGGGCACCAGCTCGCTGATCGGCTCGATACGCCCGGTGAGCACCGGATCCAGCAAATCACGTACGTGGACAAAGCCCACTATGTCGTCGTAAGAGTCGCGGTAGACCGGGAACCGCGAGTGCGGCATCGCCGCGGCCAGGATGGCCGCCTCGGCGAGAGGCGTGTCGGCGGCCATGAACTCCACCTCGGTACGCGGCAGCATCACCTCTCTGAGATGCCGCTTGCCCGCGGTGAAGACCTCGTCGATCAGGTCCCGCTCGTCCTTGGTCAGCTCCTGGTGGCCGACGACCATGTCCCGTAGCTCCTCGGTCGTCATCGCCGCCCTGTCGGCGTGGGGGTTGCCGCCGAGCAGCCGCACCACCCCGTCGGTCGACTTGGACAGCACCCAGATCACCGGCCGCGAGAGCGAGGCCAGCCGGTCGAGGAACGGCGCGACCATGAGAGAGAGACCTTCGGCCCTCTGCCTGGCGAGACGCTTCGGCGCCAGCTCGCCCAGCACCAGGGTGACGAAGGAGATGGCGAGGGTCACGACCACGAGCGACAGCGGCCGTACGGCCCCTGAAGGCACCCAGGACTTGGCGATGAGCGGCTCGAGCTGTCCCGCCAGGGTGTCTGCGCCGACGGCGGCAGAGAGCACGGTGGCCACGGTCATCCCGATCTGCACGGACGACAGGAAGCGGTTGGGGTCGCGGGCCAGCTTGGCCACGCGCGAGCCGCGCCTGCCTTCACCGGCCAGCCTGCGGACCTGGCTCTCGCGCAGGGAGACCATGGCCATCTCGGCTGCCGCGAAGAACCCGCCGATAAGGACGAAGATCAGGACTAGGACGATATTCGCCGCGACGTTGTGCACGTCGATCGATGTCCGTTCGCATGAGGCTCACATGATGATCTGGTCAGCGTACCGGCTGGGCTTTATCCCGCCCGAGCCGAGAGGCGCGTAAGCTAGGCGCTGACCGTACAAAATCAAACACGATCAAACAGTATCGAACGGAGAGGCGGGAAAAGGTGAAGCTGCTGGTAACCGGGGGCGCGGGCTACATCGGTAGTGCCGTGGCCGCTCAGCTCGTCGAGACAGGTCACGAGGTTACCGTCCTGGACGACCTCTCGACGGGTCACGCCGACGCGGTCCCGGCCGGCGCCTCCTTCGTCGAGGGCTCCATCACCGACGCGGCGGGGGTTCTGGAGCGGGGCTTCGACGGCGTGCTGCACTTCGCCGCGCGTTCGCTGGTCGGCGAGTCGGTGGAGAAGCCGGCGCTCTACTGGTCCAGCAACCTCGGCGGCACGCTCGCGTTGCTCGAGGCCATGCGGGCGGCCGGGGTGCGGCGCATCGTCTTCTCCTCGACCGCGGCGACGTACGGCGAGCCCGAGGGCAGCCCGATCGTGGAGACCGACCCCACGCGCCCCACCAACCCGTACGGAGCCTCCAAGCTCGCGGTCGACACGGCGCTGACCACCTTCGCCGGGCTCCACGACCTCGGAGCGGTCAGCCTGCGCTACTTCAACGTGGCGGGCGCCTACACCGCCGCCGACGGCGGCGTCTACTCCGAGCGTCACGCCGTGGAGACCCACCTCATCCCGAACGTCCTCGCCGTCGCCCTCGGGCGGCGCGAGTCGGTGAGCGTCTTCGGCACCGACTACCCGACCGCGGACGGCACCTGCGTCCGCGACTACATCCACGTCGCCGACCTCGCCCGGGCCCACCTGCTGGCCCTCGACTCCTGCCGGCCGGGCACCCACAAGATCTACAACCTGGGCAGCGGCACTGGATTCTCGGTGCGGGAGGTCATCTCGGTCTGCCGCGAGGTAACCGGACACCCCATCCCGGCGGTGGTCGGGGAACGCCGCGCCGGCGACCCGGCGGTGCTGGTGGCGTCCTCGGAGCGCATCCAGCGGGAGCTGGGCTGGAAGGCCGAGCACGCGGACCTGCGGACCATCGTCACCGACGCCTGGACGGCCCTCTCCCGCTGAGCGCCCAATGAGAAATGGAATCACGTTCAGCCAAAGAGCTGTCTCGCTCCGTCATCTATGGTGAGATCTCATACGTGATGAAAGCTGGACGTTTTTCACCTTTGACGCTGAAGGTGGCGCTCTCCGGTCTCATCGTGTTCTGTGCCATGCTGGCCGCGGCCGGTGCGGTGTTCGCCACCACGGTGGAGAAGGACGACCCCGCCGGCGCGGTGTCCCACGCGACAGGCGGCTAGCCCCGGCGCAGCGAGACCTGCGTGTGCGCCTGGTTGTTCGCCGGGCGGCGGTCTCCGACCCGCGTCGAGTAGACCGTGGCCTGCGTGCCCACGTCGCCCGATCCGCTCCGGGGCATGCGGAACACGAGGCTGAGCGTGCCACGCGCCCCCGACCTGATCGGCCGCAGCGCGCAGCCCACCTGCCCGTGGCGCTTCGCGCACCGGGCCCCGCGAGCCGACACGAACCGCGCGCCGCCCTCGGTGAAGTAGACGTGCGCGTCCTGTACGAGCCTCGGGCCGCTGTTGCGCACCGCCGCCTTCACGGTGAAACGCTCCCCCGGTCTCGCGCTCCGCGTGGAGGGCGACAGCCGTACGGCCAGGTCGGCGCCCTCGTCGACGTGCGTGACGAGTTCGGCGTGGTTGTCGGCCTCGTGGTCGTCGACGACCTCCGACGTCAGGCTGGCCGACGCACGGAGCGGGCCACGAGCGCCCGCACGGACCACGCCGAGGACGGTCACGGCGCCCGAGTCACCGGCCGGGATGTCCATGGGCGAGGGGCATACCACCTCGTTCTTGGACGATCCGGGGTGGCAGGTCGCGACGTTGACGGCGGCGATGTCGACCTCGTCCGGCACCCTGATCGTGAGGACGGGTAGCACCGCCTCCCCCGGGCCGGAGTTGCTGACCTTCACCTCGTACGACAGCCACTGGCCCGGCTGCGCGACCCTCGGCGAGGCGGCGACGCGCACCGACAGGTCCGCCCCTCCCCACAGCCTCGGCGAGTGCCTGGACGACGAGTTCACCACTGCCGGAGCCCCCGCGACGACGAAGAAGACGAGACCGGCGGCGACTCCGGCCGAGAACAGACCCATTGATGTGTGACCCCCATGCGTTCGAGATCAATTGAACGCCGCGGGGGTCGCTCGGCGGCCTCCCGACACGCACCCCCGGATCAGGCGAATCCCACGGAAAGGCAAAGGTTGGTCACGCTAGGACTACTCCGCGACAGGCGCCGTACGGGCGCCGAGGCCGGGGAGGGTGCGGCCGGGCAGGAAGACCAGCGCCACCAGGGCCACGACCGCGCCCACCACGCCGAGCCAGGGGATGACCGTGGCGGCGGCCGCCGCGTGCGCCTCGGTGATCGCATGGGTGGCCCCCTGGTCCCGGACGACCGAGGTGTACGCCGTGCCGGCCACCGCCAGCGCCACCGAGCCGCCGATCTGGCGGAAGAACGTGAGGTTGGCGCTCGCCGTGCCGATGTAGCTCGGCGGGACGGAGTACTGCACGGCGACCGTCAGGCCCGAGAGCATCGGGCCGATGCCCAGCCCCATGAGCCCCATCCAGATCACCAGCGACCAGGTCGGGGTCTCCACGACCAGGCCCGAGCAGAGCAGGGCCCCGGCGGCGATGAGGAACGGCGCCGCCACCAGCCAGGGCTTGTAGCGCTTGGTCATGCTGATCAGCATGCCCGTGAGCATGCTGCCGACCACCATGCCGAACATGAGCGGGTAGATGTGCAGCCCGGAGGACGTGGCGCTCTGGCCCTGCGCCTGCTGGAAGTAGCGCGGAAGGAAGACCGCCCCGGCGAACAGGCACGACGCGGTGAAGAAGGAGGTGATGTTGACGATCGTGTAGGTGCGGTTGCGGAACAGGTGCAGCGGGATGATCGGCTGCTCGGCGCGCGCCTCCACCAGCACGAAGGCCACCAGGAGCACGGCCGCCGCGACCAGCGGGCCCGCGACGGGAAGGCTCGTCCAGGTGTGGTCGTCCAGGCCCTTCTCGGTGAGGCCGACGAGCAGCGAGCTGATGGCGACGGTGAACACGGCGATGCCGAGGTAGTCCGGCCTGGAGCCTCCGGTGCCGGAGGCCCGGGGCAGGCGGAGCGTGATGATCGCCAGGAGCACGGCGCCGATCGGGACGTTGACGAAGAACGCCCACCGCCAGCTCGCGTGGTCGGTGAAGAACCCGCCGAGGAAGGGCCCGGCGATGTAGCTCGCGGCCATGACAGCACCGATCGCCCCCTGCACCCTGCCGCTCCTGTCCGGCGGGAACAGGTCGGCCACCAGCGCCAGGGACAGCGGCAGTAGCGCCCCCGCGCCGAGGCCCTGCACGCCACGGAAGGCGATGAGCTGGCCCATGTCCTGGGCGAGCCCGCACAGCACCGACCCCAGCAGGAACACCGTGATGCCGATGAGCAGCAAAGGCTTGCGGCCGTAGGCGTCCGACAGCCTGCCGTACAAGGGGACCGTCACCGTGGAGGTCAGCAGGTACGCGGTCACGACCCAGGTGTAGAGCCCCGCGCCGCCGAAGTCGGCGGTGATGCGGGGTAACGCGGTGCCCACGATCGTCTGGTCGAGCATCGCCAGGAACATCCCGCCGAGCACGCCGAACAGCAGCAGGCCGTTACCTCTGGTCTCGCGCTCCGTGGTCGCCGGAGCCGTGGTCGTCGCCGCCATCGCTTACCCTCCCTTAGTGCGTCGATCTAGACATGTAGAAGGTGACATGTCTGTACTGACATGTCAATGCTTGTATACGATGGGTGCATGTCCCTGCGGATCGCCCTCCTCGGCCTGCTGTCGTTCTCCGGCCCGGCCAGCGGCTACGACCTGGCCAAGAACTTCGAGAAGTCGATCAACTACGTCTGGCAGGCGGGGCACAGCCAGATCTATCCCGAGCTGGCCAAGATGGCGGCCGACGGCCTGATCACGGTCGAGGCGGAGGGTCCCCGTGGCCGCAAGATCTACACGGCCACGCGGGAGGGGGTCGACGAGCTGCGCGGCTGGCTGATCGCGCACACTCCGTCCGATCCGGTACGGAGTGAGTACGCGATCCAGGCATACCTGCTGCAACTCCTCGACCCACTGGAGGCGCTCGCCGTCCTGGGCAGGATGACGGCGGGCATTGAGGCGAAACTGAAGGGTCTCGAGGAGCTGAGCGCCGTCAAGCGGTCCGCCGCCGAGCAGACCAGGTTCGGCACCTACGCCCTCGATCTTGGCATCAGGCACGCCCACACGACGCTGGCATGGGCGAGGGACACCGCGACCGCCATCTCCCCCGAAGCCGTAGAAGGCCGGAATCCTGGGGAGACCGGATCGACGGACGCCGGCTGACGGGGGCTCAGCCGCAGCTCTCTGGGGCGGGCCTCATCGTCTCCGGCCTGAAGTCCACCTTCGAGAAATACTTTTTGAGCAGCGCCCGCACCGTGCCGTCGGCGTACATCTGCGCGATGGCGCCGCGGACCGCCTTGCAGGCCCTGATGTCGCCCTTCTTGACGGCCACGGCGTACCTCTCATCGGTCAGCCTGGCGCCCAGCACCTTGTACCGGATGCTCTCGCGGTCCGCGAAGCCGGCGAGGAGCAGGTCGTCGCCGGGAACGGCGTCGACCTCGCCGTGGTGCAGCATGTTCATGCAGTCGGCGTAGGTGCCGACGGAGACGAGCTGCACCTTGACGGCGTCCTGCACGATCCCGGTCGACATGCTCGATCCCGGCGAGCACATCTTGCGCCCCTCCAGGTCGGCGACCTTGTTGAAGGGGTCGCCTTTGCGCACCAGCACGTCGACGTGGGCGGTGTAGTACGGCCCCGCGAACGTGACCTGGTTGTTGTCGTTGATCGGGTACGTCGCGATCACCAGGTCGGCCTTGCCGGAGTCCAGCAGGGAGACCCTCGCGGCCATGCTGGACGCGATGAAGCTGACGCCTCCGGCGGGAACGCCGAGCTGCTTGGCGATGTAGGTGCCGACCTCCACCTCGAACCCGTGCCACTCTCCCCCGTCGCTGAGGGCGATGCCCGGCAGCAGGTCGCGCATGGCGATGGTCAGCCTGTGCGTCTTGGCCGCCTTGTCGACGAGGGAGAGGAACGACGCGGGCGTGGCCGGCCGGTGGGGCGTGCCGGCCTTCGACGTCGCGGGGGGCGGGCTGCTCCGTGAGCCCGGTCCCCACTGCCTGGCGGCGAGGGCGCCACCGCCCGCGAGCACCATGACGGCGACCGCCGCGGCGACCCACCGGCCCCTGCGTGACCTCCTGGGCGGCGCATGGCCGGCCGGATCAGGTGCCGGGGGCGGGCCCGAAGCCTCCGGCGGGAGGTTCCGTCCCCGGTCGGCCCAGCCGGACGCGAACGTCTCACGTCCGGCCAGCTCCGCGCCCTGGCTCAGCACGGCGGTGGACGCGCCGACCGCCTCGGCGTGGCCGAGCAGGCTCAGCAGTATCCGGTCGGCCGAGGGCCTGCCGCCCGGCGCCTTGCTCAGGCAGGAACGCACCACGCCCCGCAGCGGCTCGGGGAGGTCGCTCACGTCGGCCTCGTGGTTGAGCACGCGGTTCAGGACCACGGCGATGGAGTTGCCGCCGAAGGGGACCGATCCGGTGGCCGCGAAGGCGACCGTCGAGGCCCACGCGAACACGTCGGCGGGCGGGCCCACCTCGCCGCCGGAGATCTGCTCGGGCGCCATGTAGGCGGGAGTGCCGACGGCCCTGCTGGTGATCGTGCCGGTGGAGTCGAGGATGCGAGCGATGCCGAAGTCGACGACCCTCGGCCCGTCGGCCGCCATGAGCACGTTGTCGGGCTTGAAGTCGCGGTGAACGATGCCCGCGTGGTGGATGGCCGTCAGCGCCGTGGCCGTGCCGACGGCGAGGCGTTCGAGCGCGCTGCCCGAAAGCGGCCCGGTGTCCTCGACGGTCTCACGCAGCGACCGGCCCTCGATGTACTCGCTGGCGATGTACGGCGTGTCACCGTCGAGGTCGGCGGCGATCACCCGGGCCGTGCAGAAGGAGGCGACCCGCTCGGCGGCCTTCAGCTCCCGCCCGAAGCGCGACCTCGCCGTCAGGTCGCCCGTGAACTTGACATGCAGCAACTTGACCGCGGCGCGCTCTCCGGCGTCGGTCTGGCCGAGGTAGACGACCCCCTGGCCACCCTCCCCGATGCGCCCGGCGAGTCTGAAGGGCCCTAGCTGCTGGGGGTCCCCCCGTCCGAGCGGCCCGAGCTCCGGCATTCCTGTCCCCGTGGTCTGGTCAAGTATTGACCATGAGAACTTTACGGCCACTTGGTGGTTTTACAGGGTACCGATACCACGCCGTAACCTCCCAAGTCGTCCTTTCCGCCTTGCCTGCGACGTCGGAGGCCGCCCACCGGAAACCGGTGGACGGCCCCTTCGCCGCTGCGGCCGTACTAGACGGCCGACAATGGGGTCCTAGGCCAGTGCGGATGCCGGGGACCAAAGACCGTCGATCTCTTGCTCGGCCGCCGCGAGGCTCTTGGCGGCCAGCGGGATCAGCTCGGCCATGGCCGGCGTTACCTCGGCGAGGGTGAGCTCGGCCGCGATGAAGCGCGGCTCCAGGCCCGTTGCCGCCAGGCCGTGCGGTAGCCACGGCTCGGCGTGGTCCCAGCCTTCGCGTGGCGTGCCCGCGCCGTAGCCGCCGCCTCGGCTGGCGAGCACGACGAAGTCGCGTCCGCTGAGCAGACCGGTGTGGGTCTCGAGGTCGATCGCCAGCCCGGGGGCGATGAGGTGGTCGACCCAGGCCTTGACGCTGCTGGGTGCGCCGAAGTTGTACAGCGGGAGGCCCAGCACGATCGTGTCGGCCTCCTTCACCTCGCTGATCAGCAGCTCGGTCAGCGCCCAGGACTCGGCTTCGGCCGCTGTGTGCTGGTCGCGCGGCAGTATCCGGGCCATCCCACCGGCCGCATCAAGGTGTGGCAGGGGATCACGGCCGAGGTCACGGTAGGTGACGGTGCCGCCGGGATGCGCGGCGCGCCAGACGGCGGCGGCCCGGGCGGTGAGCTTGCGGCTGACGGAGCCGTCGCCCCGGATGCTTGAGTCGATGTGCAGCAGGTGAGCCACTTCATTGACCTTCCATAGTTGGTTGGTGCTGCACAAATCATTAGCCTCATATGGATAGGACGTCAAATCGGCTAGACTCGGCTCATGACCTCCCAGCCCGTTGTGAGCCAGCCGGTGCACCGGTCCGGCGCGCTGCTCGACCATCTCGCGCGCCGCATGCGTCTGCGTGCCGAGTCGGTGCTGGCGCCGTTTCGCCTGCGACCTCGCCACCTCGTCGCCCTCACGGTGCTACGGGGTCGCGACGGCATCACTCAGCAGGCGCTCTCGATCACGCTGGAGATGGACGGGACGAACATCGTCGGACTGCTCAACGAACTCGAGGCCGAGGATCTGATCGAGCGACGGCGCTCGCCCGAGGATCGTCGCCGCCACCTCGTCGCGCTCACCGAAGCCGGGGCGAAGCGACTCGCGGAGGCCGAGTGCGCACTCGCGGCGGTTGAGAAAGAGGTGCTCGGAGCGCTCGACGACAGCCAGCGCGAGGCGCTCCACAGCCTGCTCCTGCAGGCGGCCATGGGTAGCGACGTGAGCTGCCCCCTTGACTAGGGCCTGTCCCCGACGTCGGTCACAGCTACTCGTCGCTCACGGCGATGCTTCCTGGCGTTCCCCGGCTCCAGGGCACAGAGGGAGCCGGATGCCTCTCTAGAGGCCCATTCGCCGACCTTCACTCTCCGCTTGACCGCCCACAGACGGCCCAGAGAGGCGTACTGGCCCCTACCTGACGGCAAACCCGCAGGTAGAGGCCAGATTCAACTAGGCGGACATCTTCTTCTTGAGGTTCTCGTCGAGGGCTGCCAGGAAGTCCTGGGTGGTCAGCCACTTGGCGTCGCTTCCCACGATGAGGGCGAGGTCCTTGGTCATCTGACCGCTCTCGACGGTCTCGATGCAGACCCTCTCCAGCGTCTCGGCGAACGCGGTGACCTCGGGCTGGCCGTCGAGCTTGCCGCGGTGGGCGAGGCCGCGCGTCCACGCGAAGATCGAGGCGATCGGGTTGGTGGAGGTGGGGTTGCCCTTCTGGTGCTCGCGGAAGTGGCGCGTGACCGTGCCGTGCGCGGCCTCCGCCTCGACCGTGCGGCCGTCGGGCGACATGAGCACCGAGGTCATCAGGCCGAGCGAGCCGAAGCCCTGGGCGACCGTGTCGGACTGCACGTCACCGTCGTAGTTCTTGCACGCCCAGACGTAGCCGCCCTCCCACTTCATCGCGGCGGCGACCATGTCGTCGATCAGCCGGTGCTCGTAGGTGATGCCGGCCTCCTCGAAGTCGGCCTTGAACTCGCTCTCGAAGATCTCGGCGAAGATGTCCTTGAAGCGGCCGTCGTAGGCCTTGAGGATGGTGTTCTTGGTCGACAGGTACACCGGGTACTTGCGGGCCAGGCCGTACCTCATGGAGGCGCGCGCGAAGTCGCGGATCGACTCGTCCAAGTTGTACATCGCCATGGCGACGCCGCTGCCGGGGAACTCGTAGACGTCGATCTCGATGGGCTCCGAGCCGTCCTTCGGGGTGAAGGTCAGGGTCAGCGTGCCCTCGCCCGGCACCTTGATGTCGGTGGCGCGGTACTGGTCGCCGAAGGCGTGACGGCCGATCACGATGGGCTTGGTCCAGCCTGGGACGAGCCTCGGCACGTTCGCCATGATGATCGGCTCGCGGAAGACGACGCCGCCGAGGATGTTACGGATCGTCCCGTTCGGGGACCGCCACATCTTCTTGAGACCGAACTCCTCCACCCGAGCCTCGTCGGGGGTGATGGTGGCGCACTTCACACCGACGCCGTGCTCCTTGATGGCGTTGGCGGCGTCGATCGTCACCTGGTCGTCGGTCGCGTCACGGTGCTCGATCCCCAAGTCGTAGTACTTGAGGTCGACGTCGAGGTAGGGCAGGATCAGCTGGTCTTTGATGAACTTCCAGATGATCCGGGTCATCTCGTCGCCGTCGAGTTCGACGACGGGACCCGCTACCTTGATCTTGGGCATGCTTGGGGTTCCCCTTCTTACAACTGCTTACGACTAGGCTGACGAAACGGTCCTTTAGCGTACGCAACCGCAGTTGAGGCTACCGGACCGGTAAGAAGCGGCCACTACCTACCCATGAACCATGGCACCGCGACGCTGAGGGCGACCACTGTCATGGCGCCGCCGAGGATCCCGTAGGTGACGGCGTCGGTGCGTCTGTCGCGCACCGCGAGCAGGCTCTCACTGCCCTCCGGGACGATCAGCCGCAGCACGGCGCCGACCAGCACCGAGAAGGCCACGATCAATACGCCCGCCCAGGCGGGCAGGCCCACTGTGATCGCCCCTAGGCCGACGGCCGCGCCTGCCAGGATCAGCAGGTACGGCCACCATGCCCTACCGTTCGTCAATCGGTGTCCACTTCTGGTCGCGCTCCCCGATGTACTCGCTGTCAGGACGGATCAACCGGTTGTCAGCGTGCTGCTCGATCACGTGGGCGGTCCAGCCGGACATCCTGCTGACCGAGAAGACCGGGGTGAACAAGTCTGTCGGAATATCGAGATAGTGGTAGACCGTCGCGGCGTAGAAGTCAACGTTCGGGTACAAGCCCTTCTCCGCGAGGACGACCTCCTCCATCTCCTTGGACATCCGATAGTAGGTGTCATCTCCGCTTGCCTCGGCCAATTCCCGCGACATCTTGCGCAGGTGAGTCGCACGCGGGTCCTCGGTCTTGTAGACCCGGTGGCCGAATCCCATGATCTTCTCGCCGTGCACGAGCTTGTCGCGTACGGCCTGCGCCACGCCGTCCGCGGGGATGCTCTCGAGGGTCCGCATCACCTGCTCGTTCGCGCCACCGTGCAACGGGCCCTTGAGGGTGCCGATCGCGGCCACGATCGCGGAGTGCATGTCCGACAGGGTCGCGGCGCACACGCGGGCCGCGAAGGTCGAGGCGTTCATGGTGTGGTCGGCGTGGAGCACGAGGCAGGCGTCGAAGAAGTCGACCTCCCTCTGGTCCGGGACGCGGCCCGTGATCTGCATCAGGAAGTTCGCCGCGATGCTCAGGGACGGGTCGGGCTCTCGCGGGATGCCGCCGTTGCGTGCCGCGTGGTACCGCGCGACGAGGATCGGCTGCTGCGCGGTCAGGCGCGCGGCCTTGCGCCGGTTGGCGTCAGCCTCGTTGGAGTCCTTGTCCGCGTCCTCGGCGCCGGCCAGGGAGACGAGGGATCGCAGCGCCTCCATGGGGGCCTGCTTCTCCGCGATCTCGGCGATGTTGGCTTCGACCAGGGCTCCGAGGGTTCGTCCCCGGACTAGTTCGGCTCCGTAGTCGGCCAGCTGCCGGCGCGTGGGGAGCGTGCCATGCTGGAGCAGGTGCGCGGTCTCTTCGAAGCTCGTGCGGCCGGCTAGATCGTGGATGTCGTAGCCGCGGTAGAAGAGGCGACCTGCTTTGCCGTCGATGTCGCTCAGCGCTGTTGACGCGGCGACGACATCGGCGAGGCCTTTGGTGGGGTTGTCCGCCATGTGTTGTTTCCTCCGCTTTTCTTCGTCAGAAGTCTACCTGTGAGCAGGTAAACCCGGCCGAGGAGGTCCAGACCAATTTCTGCAGTGATTCTCGTTATGGCAAAGGCGATTCCCCAACCCCTCGTCTGGGTAAGCCGGAGCTATAGCGGAAGTAACGGCGGGCTACCTGGGGAGGAACTGCCGTGGAGGGGCCGTTCATACGCGTCGAGGACACCGGTGAGGTGGTCCCGTTGCGCCCCGAGATCACGACGATCGGCCGAGGCCGAGGCGTCGACGTCAGGCTGGCTGATCCGAGCGTGTCACGACTGCACGCCGAGTTCATCCGCCGTGGACCCTACCTGTATGTCGTTGACCTGGGCTTGTCCCGCAACGGCACTCGGGTGAACGGCAGGCCGATCGCGCGGAGGGTGCTGGACGACGGCGACGTCGTCTCCTTCGGGGCGGCGCGCTGCCGGGTCGGCGGGGTGCCGAGGGAGGATTTCGCGCCCGAGGTCGAGTTGCGCCGCGCGGCGGCACCCGAGCTGACCAGGCGAGAGGTCGACGTGCTGACCTCCCTGTGCCGGCCCGCGCTGTCCGATGAGGCGTTCGTCGCTCCCGCGACGGCGCGCGAGATCGCCGACGACCTGGTGGTGACCGAGGCCGCCGTCAAGCAACACCTCCTGCGGCTCTACCAGAAGTTCCGCATCCCGGAGGGCATCAACCGGCGCACAAGGCTGGCCAACGAGGTCGTCGCCCTCGGCCTGGTCCGCCCCACACCCGTGGTCCCCCCGCAGCGCACGTCGGGACCAGGAGAATCCCCACCCCAAGCAGCCAACCGCCGCGCCTCATAGGCCGGCACGTCTGGGCCACGCGAAACCGCGTGGCCCAGACGCTTTGTGCCCGCACTCCCGTACGCAAGGGCAGGGCGGGAGGGCCACGCCGCCATCATGTGATGGGGCCGGGGCGTTCCGTTCCAGGAGTAGCTAGACCCCGCCACCGGCGTTTACGCCCTCATGGGGATTCACCACGACAAGTTGCAGCTCAAGGTGCCGTTCGAGGTCGATGTCGATTTGACGGAGATCGAGATGCTCTGAGGGCACGCGCTGATGTGACGGCTTTTCAGGTGGGAATGTCCATGCGCTGGGTGCCGAGGACTCTGAGGAGTTGGAGCGCCTGTTCTGAGGACGTGCCCGGTTCGGCGGTGAAGATGACCACCTGCTGGTCGCGGTCGGGGACGGCGAGGATGTCGCAGTTCAGCGTGATCTTCCCGACCATCGGGTGATGCATCGTCTTGAGCTTGTGGTGAACGTCATACACGTGATGCGCAGCCCAGATGCTGGCGAACTCCGGGCTTCCGGCTACCAGCTCGTCAACCAGCGCCTCGATCTCCGGGGCGTCCGGATATCGGGCGGACGCCGCTCGCAGATGACCCGCCGCGAACAGTCCGAACTGGTGCACGTCGTGCTCTGAGGACATCCCGTAGTGGCGTCGCATCGGGTCGGGATGCAGGAAATGGCGCCGGATGAGGTTGCGGTCACGCGGCGCCAGCGCGGAGAAGTCCTCCATCAGCGCCGCGGCCAGGGCGTTCCAGGCGATGACCTCGAACTTCGCGTCCAGCACGATGGCCGCGGAGTCGGGCATCCGGTTGATCATATTGAGGACGCTCGGCCCCACCTCGCCCGGCGGTCCGGTAGGCGGGCCCGGAGGCTCGCCGGCGAGGAAGTACAGATGGTCGCGTTCCGCGTCGGACAGCCGCAGGGCCCGGTCGATCCCGGCCAGCACCCGGCGTGAGGGACGCGGCCCCCGGGCCTGCTCCAACCGGGTGTAGTACTCGGTCGAGATGTAGGCGAGGTTCGCCACCTCTTCCCTGCGCAACCCGGGCGTGCGGCGGCGCGACCCGGCCGGCAGCCCGACGTCCGAGGGCCGCAACCGCTCCCGCCTGCTCCGCAGGAAATCCGCCAGTTCGCGCTTGTCCACCCTTCCATTGTGCTCCCGGCCGGCAGCCCAGCCAGGTACGGGCAGTGCCTGGCTTGCCCTTGTCCCGCCTGCCGCAGGCTCGCGGCATGAACCACACCGCGACAACGAGCCCTGCCGGCCTCCTCGCGAACAAGGTGCCATGCGAGGGTTGACCCCATCCGCAACATCGCTGTAACGCCGAAGGGTTGACCTTGGGCGGAGGTACGTGGATAACTGTGCCGGGGGTCCCGCAAGCCGTACCTTGGAGCTGTGGATGAGCATCGTGCCCTCGCCCGCGCTGGTCGGACGAGTCTCTGAGCTGCGGAGCCTGGTCGACGCGATGACCCGCCCACCGGCGGTCGTGCTGGTGGAGGGCGAGGCGGGCATAGGGAAGACCAGGCTCGTCCGCGCCGCGCTCGGCCGCATCGCGTCCGGTGACAGGGCCGTCCTTCTCGGTTACTGCCATCAGATCCGCGAGCCTTTCCCGTACGGGCCGGTGTTCGAGGCGCTGCGGGACATCAGGGGACGGCTTCCTGCGGCGCAGGCGCTCAACCCGGTCACCGGCGCCCTCCGCGGCTACCTCCCCGAGCTGGCCGGCGCGCTGCCGCCGTCACCCCAGCCGCTGGACGACCCGCGGGCCGAACGGCACCGGGTGTTCCGCGCGATACGCGCCCTGCTGGCGGCCGTCGGACCGGCCGTGCTCGTCATCGAGGACCTGCACTGGGCCGACGACGGCACCCGCGACCTGCTGCGTTTCCTGACCGGCCAGCCGCCTGAAGGCCTGGCGGTGGTGGCGACGTACCGACGGGAGAGCCACAGCACGGCCCCGTCGCCCCTGGGTCTCGCCTACCGGCACCAGCCGGACACGACCAACGTGGTGCTGCCGCTGGCGCCGCTGGGCGTGTCCGATGTGGGCAGCCTGGCCGGCGCGTTGCTGGACCGCTCCGATCTGTCCTCCGGGTTCGTGGCTCGGCTGCACGAGCGCACGGCGGGGATCCCGTTCGTGGTGGAGGAGATGGTCAGGTCCCTGCCCGACGCCGAGGAGCCCGACGCGCTCGACCGCGCCGGGGTACCGCTGCTGCTGCGCGAGGCGATGGCCGAGCGGATGGCCGGACTGTCCGTGGCGGCGGTGAGCGCGGTGCAGGCGGCGGCGGTGTTACGGCTCCCCGCGGGCGAGCAGCTGATCACCGCGGTCGGCGGTCACTCCGCCGGGCTGGGCGAGGCGCTGCGCGCCGGTGTGCTTCACGAGCATCCCGGCGGCCGGTACGGCTTCCGCCACGCGCTCGCCCAGCAGGCCGTATACGACGCCATCCCTGGACCGGACCGCCGGTCTGCGCACGATCGGGCGATGACCGCGCTCGGGGCGATGGATTCGCCGCCGCTGGTGCAGCTCGCGTTCCATGCCCGGCAGGCCGAGGACACCGAAGCCTGGCTGCGCCACGGTAAGGCCGCCGCCCACCAGGCCGCCGCGCTCGGCGACACCGCCCTGGCCATCGAGGCGATCGAGGGCATGCTGGACGATCCCGACCTACCGGCGCCCGAACGCGGCCCGCTCGCCTTGATGTTGAGCCGATTCGCGGCGACCGGTCTGTCGCACCAGCGGGTGGTGCGGCTGCTGCGCCACGTGCTGCGTGACGGCTTCCTCTCCCCTGACGCGCGCGGCGAGGCGCGGCTCAACCTCGGCGTCGTGCTGTCCAACCAGGCGGGCGACACCGCCGCCGGGCGACCGGAGATCAGGGCCGCCCTCGCCGAGCTGGCCGACCGGCCGACGCTGGCCGCCCGGGGCTGGGCCAGCCTCGCGATGCCGGGGTGGGGCACCGAGTCGCTGGTGACGCACCAGGAATGGATGGCCCGTGCCGAGGCGCTGGTCACCACGGCCGACAATCCCGAGCTGGCGGCGGCGGTCCTGGCCAACCGGGCCTCCCTCGAGATGACGACCGGCTCTCCCGACGCGTTCGCGGTCGCCGCCACGCTGCCGGCCGCCGACCCGCGCGCGGCGGTACGGCGAGAGGTCGCCCGGGCGTACTCCAACCTCCATGACTCGGCGACCAGCCTTGGGCTCTACGCCGCCGCCGACGAGTTCGCCGAGGCAGGCCGGCGGCTCGCCGTGGAGACCGGCGCGCAGTACTCCGCGTACCTCCTGGACGTCTCGGCGATCCGCAGGGAGTGGCTGACCGGCCGGTGGGACGGGCTCCGCGACCGGGCGGCGTCCCTTGGGGAGCTCGCCACGGAGACGCCGCTGATCGCGGTGGACATCTGGCTGGTGCTGGGGCTGCTCGCCGCGGCGACGGGCGAGTGGGACGAGGCGGTCAAACACTTCCACAGCGCTGGGCTGGACGCGCCGGACGCCCGCTACGTCCCGATCGTGGCGGCCGCCGCCGGTGGGCTCATCGATGTGCACCTCGCCCGCGGCATGGTGGACAGCGCGGCCGATGAGGCCGAACGGGCGGTCGGACGATTACGCCGCAAGGGCGTGTGGGTGTGGGGCACGTACCTCGTACCGTCCGCGGTCACCGCGTTCGCCTGGGCCGGACGCCTGAAGGCGGCGGCCGAGCTGGTGGCGGAGTACGCCGCCGGGGTGGCGGGCCGGATCGCGCCCGCCGCGCACGCCGCCCTGGACGCCGCCCGGGGCGCCCTCGCCGCCGGTGAGCGGCGGCATGACGACGCCATCGGCTTCTTCGCCCGTGCCCGTGGGGCGTACGACGTCCTGCCCCAGCCGTACGCGGCGGCGCGGGCGGGCGAAGGAGAGGCGCGTGCCAGGCTCGCTCTCGGAGACGGCGGAGCCGCGGCGGGCTTCACGGAGCTGGCGGAGCTGTTCGGCCGGCTCGGCGCCACCCACGACGCCGCTCGATGCAGGCGCGTGCTGCGGGACATCGGCGTGGAGTTCCAGCTGCCACGCGGCCGTACGAGGGACGCCGGCGTGCTGTCACAGCGGGAGAAGGAAGTGGCCCGGCTGGTCGCGCTCGGCAGGACCAACCGTGAGATCGCCGACGTGCTCTTCCTGTCGACGCGGACGGTCGAGAGCCATGTCGCGACCGTGCTGCGCAAGCTCGGCGTACGCTCGCGGACCCAGGTCGCGCCGCCCGCCTGAACGCCTGAGGGTGGAATGACACGGACAACGGCGAAACCCCCGGGACCAGGGGGTTGGTCCCGGGGGTCTGTCCTGACGTCACTCAGACCGTGATGGTCCACGAGTCGAGGAAACCGGTGTCCAGTGAGTAGTTGTCAGTGACCTCGAGGATCCACTGACCTGACGCCGCCTGGGTGAGCGGCACCGAGTAGGCCCGGGTGCCGTAGGACGTGCAGCTCGAGCCGCCGCTGGTGTCGATCGTGTACCAGGTGCCGTTCGGGCCGCGGAGCCTGATCTGGAGGTCCTCCGCACAGGTGTGGGAGATGGTCACGCTGACCTTGACCGGGGACACGGCGTTACCGGTCGCGGTCGACGTGATGGGGCTCTGGATCGTCGCGAAGTCGTTGATCGTGTAGTTCGTGCCGTTGGTGAACGTGCGCCCGCCGGAGCTGCCCGACACGGTCAGCGTGTACGCCGCGGTGTGGGTGACGCCCGAGCCGGTGCCCGTGACCGTGACGGTGTAGGTGCCGGGAGGCGTCGACGAGGTGGTGCCGATGGTGAGGGTGGAGGAGCCGCCCGAGGTGACCGAGGTGGGGCTGAAGCTCGCGGTGGCGCCCGACGGCAGCCCGGAGGCGCTGAAGGAGACCGTCTGCGCGCTACCCGCGGTGGTCGTCGAGCCCACCGTGGCGGTGGTCGCGGAACCAGGTGCCACCGTGCCAGAGGCGGGGCTCAGCGACAGGGAGAAGTCGTTGCTGGACGAGCTACAGGTTGCCTCGCCCGACTGCGCCGGGACGCTGACCGCGTTCCAGGCCGCCTTGGTGGCGGCGCACTCGGGGCTGCTGGCGCCGTACAGCTCGACCGCCGCCGCGAGCGACGCCGTCCTGACGTTGGCGTACTTCCAGGTCGAGGTCTTGCGCTGGAGCGCGCCCATGTAGATCTTGCCGGCCTTCTGGATGCTGATGCCGGCCACCGACGAGGGGCCGCCCGAGCAGATGGGGCTGCTCGGCTTGCCGCCGCCGGGCGCGGACCCCTCGGCGAGCAGGTAGAACCAGTGGTTCAGCGGACCGGCCGCGGCGTGCACCTCAGTGCTCGGGATCGACGTGGACCAGCAGTTGGGGTCCCCGGCGAGGGACGGGTCGTACATGTAGCGGATCGGCCCGGCGCCGACGAGGTTGACCTCCTCGCCCACCTGGTAGTCCGGCGGGTCGTTCGGGTTGTTGGCGTATGCCTCGGTGAGCGCGCCGAAGATGTCGCCGTTGCCCTCGCCCAGGCCGCCGTTCTCGTTGCCGGAGCCGGCGCCGCCGGGCGTCGTCTGGAAAATGGCGTGGCCGAACTCGTGCGCCACCACGTCGATCGGCGTGGCCTGGCGGGCGTTGTCCTGCGAGTGGCCGAAGTTGGTGTAGCTGCCGTTCCAGTACGCGTTCACGTCGGCCAGGCCCACGCGGGTGGGGAAGCCTCCGCCGCTGCCGTTGATGCCGTTGCGGCCGAGCCAGGCGCTCAGCATGTCCCATTCCCGCTGGACGCCGTAGAGGGCGTCCACGCAGGCGGTCTCCAGGTTGGTCCCGCTGGCGTTGCCCCAGGCGTCGTCGGTGCCGGTGTACGCCGAGCCGTTCTGCCCACCGCATTTGATGCCGCTGTGGACGGTGTCGGTCATCGAGTACGAGCTGCCGGAGCCGCTGGTGTTGATGGTGACCGTGCCGTAGTAGTAGCCGTTGCCCGTGCCCGCCTTGACGTCGTCGTACGAGTCGGCGATCTCACCGGTGGTCGCGTCGACGAAGACGTGCTGAATGCTGGGCTTGCCGGCGACGATGCCGGACACCATCGCTTCCCACGCCAGGCGCGGCTTGCTGCCCCAGGTCAGGACGACCAGGCGAGGGGCGGCGCTGTCGTCGGCCCGGTCCAGCTTGGTCTTCGCCGTCGCGGTGGCGGTCTCGGCGGTCACCGTCGGCGTGGTGGCCACGCCCTGGGTGGTGGCGGCGCCGGCGGCCGCGGTGTCGCGTACGCGCCCGTTCGCGTCGGTGATCACGACCGCGTCGCCGCCCACCACGGGCAGGCCCTTGTACGCGCGCTCGTAGGTCACGGAGTACAGGCCGGCGCCCGCGGTGACCGCGGTGCGCTTGTAGGTCTCGTTGGGGCTCACACGCAGCTTGTCAAGGCCGCTGGCGACGGCCTGGTCGGCGGCGGCCGCGGCACGCTCCGCCGGGCCGGCGGCGAGGGACCGCACCTTGCCGTCGCTCCCGGGAGGAGGCTTCGCGGCCGCGGCGGTGGCGGGTACCACCATGCCTGCCAGGGCCAGGGCAGCGGTCGCCGCGAGTAGTGCTTTGCGCCTCATGGGCGTCTGTCCTTTCTCTGCCTCCCACGCCGCGTCTCGCGTTGTACGCGGGCAGCGGCGGTCGCGCCGTCGAGGAGCACTCGACTGCGGACACAGTGGGATTTGGGGGGTGATGAGAGAAATGAATGGTGCTTCTCGCCGTTGTGGGACCGGGGCGGGCCACCACTCATCCGGCGAGGATGTCTCCCATGGCGGGAAGGGACGGCTATGGCGGGGAGTCGGGGGAGGTCACTGCACGGCGCTCCTTCGTCTGCCGACCGGACTGACCGGTCTGACGTGACGCTAGGTCCGCAGTCAGGAGTTGAACATCCGTAGTGGCATCCGTATATGTACGGAAAAAAGCGAAAAATCAGTACTGATCAGTCGGAGAACCCTGGTCAGCCCGCTCTGGGGACTCGGCGGACGACTCCGGGGAATCCGCAGTACCCGCCCCACGGACCCCGGTGAACGCCGGAAACACGAAGAAGCCGGCGCTCCAGCGCCGGCTTCTTCGTGGATGTTTTCCGGTCGATGTCGGGGGGAATGTGTCGCCCATGACGCCGACCGGAAAGCTCAGCCCGTCTTGACCGCCTTGACGAACTCGGTGGTGTGCGGTCAGCGAGGATAGGCGCCGCCGTCCAGGCTGAGGACCTGGTTGGTGAGGTAGCCGTTGCGGAGTACGGCCATCGCCAGGTCCGCGACCTCCTCCGGGCGGCCGAACCGGCCGACAGGGAGGCCGCGCGGGTCGGCGGAGGGCGGGAGCATCCTGGTGTCCTCGATCAGCGCGGGCGCGACGGCGTTCACGGTCACCCCCTGGCCGGCGACCCGGGCGGCGAGGAAGTGCAGCAGGCCGTGCAGCCCTGCCTTGGACGCGGCGTAGTGCGGCCCCACGATCCCGCCGGTGAACGCCGCGACCGATGACATGAACAGCACCCGCCCGTAGCCGCGCTCGGCCATGCCGGGCACCACCTGCTGGGCCAGCAGGAACGGGGCGCGCAGGTTCACGGCCAGCGTGCGCTCCCAGGTCTCCAAATCGACCTCGGTATAGGCCCGCTGCTCCGAATGCCCGGCGTTGGGGATGAGCAGATCCACCGGGCCGAGCGCGTCGACGGTCGCGCCCACCAGCCGGGCCGGCGCCTCCGGGTCAGCGAGGTCGGCGGACAGCGCGACCGCGGCCACCCCGGCGTCCTTGGCCTCGGCCACCAGCCGCTCGGCCTCGTCCGCGTTCCTGCCGTACGCGAACGCCGTGCTGACACCGGCCTCGATGAGCCGCCGCCCCAGCGCTTTCCCGATACCTCCCGACGCCCCGGTCAGCAGTGCGACTCGACCGGCGAGATCCATGTGCGCCTCCAGTTGAGTGGACTCACCCATATTGTCCTCAGGGGGTGGATACGCTGAGTGCTCAACACGGGTGCTCCTCCCCACCGTTCTCCACCCTTCACATTGCAATGCCCACGGTGCCCGCTCAGGCCGCGCGACGATCACGGCGCGGTCGGCGGTCCTCTCCCGAACGTGTCCCCAGCCGCCAATGACCGACCGAAGAAAGAGACTGTCAGTGAGTGACCAGGCACCTGGCGAGTTGCTGGAGATAGCCGATGCCCTCATGCCAGGTACCTCCCTTGAAACGGCACGGTACGTCCGCGGCGGAATCCACGACGTTGTCCTGCTA
>JAOPYI010000222.1 GCA_025964675.1 Sphaerisporangium sp.
GGTGGCGGAGGGCGTGGGGCTCGGGGTGGCAGTGGGGGAGAGCGCGGCCGTGGGCTCCGGGGCGGAAGAGGAGGCGGCGGCCGGCGACTGGTTGCCGGCGCCTGCGCCCGCCACGTCGTCCGCCACCTCCGCCGCCGCCAGCGCGGCCACGCTTGGCTGGAGGGTGAAGCCGACCGGGGGAGAGGCACCGTCGCTGGGGGAGGACACCGTGGGCGAGGCGCTGGGACCCGCCGACCCCGATGGCCGCGGGCTGCCGGAGGCCGTGGGCGGGCACGTTGACTGGGCCGATGGCTGACCCGATGGCTGGGCTGACGGTCCGCCGCTCGCTCCGCCCGTCGGGGCGCCCTGGCCGGAGTTCCCCGATCCGCTGGGTGTGGTGTTCTGCGCCTCTTCGAGCTTGGTCAGCGTTTCCTCCGCGGCGGCGAGGGAGGCCGTCGCGGCCGTGTAGTCCTCCCGCGCGATCGTGTCGTCGATCCGGGCGAGGACGTGGCCCTTCCCGACCTTCTGCCCGACCTTGACGTAGATCTTCTCGACCGTGCCGGACGCGCCGAAAGCCAGGTCGCGGATATTGGCGTCCATGGTGTTCCCCGCGGCGGACACCCCGCTGACGACCGTGCCGCGCTTGGCCGACGCCAGCTTGATCCCCGTCTGGGAGGTGTTTCCGCCGCTGAGGTATATCATCGCGGAGCCAACCAGGACGATCCCGGCAAGGGCGAGTCCCCCGACGCGCACGACGGTTGGCGGAGTGCTCGATCTCATGCGGGCCATCCTTGTCAGCCCACGTCATTCCCAGCTCAGCCGTGCCTGAGAGTTTGCTGTGGATCGACGGCCGGGTATGCCGTCGCGAGCTGTCGTTTCGCGGGCCGGTGCCTGTAGTCCGGGCGAAAGCCGGTTCCACAGGCAAGTGAACCGCGCTTTGTCAGGAAACCTTCAGGGACGGCGGAGGTTCGCTCAAGCGGGGTGAGCCAGGCTCAGGGGTCGTGAAGCTGTCGACCAAGCGCAGAGCGCTGATCTTGAACGGTGCCCTGGGGGTGCTGTTGCTGGGCGGTGCGGGCGTCGCCTACGCCTCCCTGAACGGGGGCTCCTCGGCCGAGGTGGCGCCGCAGACCACGCGGGTCACCCGCGGGACCGTCCTCTCGGCGGTGTCCGCCTCGGGTTCGGTGGAAAGTGCGAGGGCTCGCTCGCTGAGCTTCGGCGCGAGCGGCACGGTGGAGAAGATCTACGTCGCGTCCGGCGACAAGGTCAGCAAGGGGCAGATCCTCGCCCGGATCGACGACACGGCGGCGCAGGAGAGCGTGGATGCCGCGGCGGCCAGCCTCAGCGCGGCGGCGGACGGCGACACGACCACGGCCTCCGGCTATTCCCAGTACATCCAGGCCAGGAACTCCTACCGCGACGCCAATCGCTCGCTCGACGGGACCGTGATCAAGGCGCCGTTCAGCGGCACGATCACCGCCATCAACGGCACGGTCGGCGGCACCTCATCGGGTTCGTCGACGTCGAGTTCCAGTGGCTCGAGCGGTTCCGGAGCGTCCGGCGGCGCGTCCTCGGGCAGTACGTCCAGCTCGTCGGGCTCCAGTTCGTCCAGTGGCGGGTTCATCGACGTCGCCGATACCAAGCAACTCCAGATCGTAGGCAACTTCACCGAGTCGGACGTGACCAAGCTGAAGATCGGCCAGTCCGCCACCGTGACGTTCGACGCGCTGTCCGGTGTCACGGCGAGCGGCAAGGTCACGCTCATCGACCCGGTGTCCCAGACGACCAACAACGTGGTGCAGTACGCCGCGACCATCTCGCTGAGCGCCGTCCCCAAGGAGGTGAGGCTGGGCCAGACGACCAGTGTCCAGGTCATCGTCGCCAAGGCGGACAATGTGCTGACCGTTGCCACCTCCTCGATCAGGACCGCCGGCGGGCAGAGCACGGTGACGGTCCTCCAGAACGGGCAGCAGGTGAGTAAGCGCGTGGAGATCGGCGTTAAGGGTGACACGACCACCGAGATCAAGTCCGGGCTCAAAGAGGGCGACCAGGTGGTGCGCCCCTCGACGGGCGGTGTAGGCGGCACCCAGCAGGGTGGCTTCCCCGGCGGTGGCTTCCCCGGTGGTGGCGCGGTCCGCGTCGGCGGTGGCGGTGGCGGTGGCGCCGGTGGCGCCGGTGGCGGTGGTGGGCGGTGACCCGGTGGGACGGCCTGGGCCATCCTGACGGGGACGGCGTCCAGCCGGTCTCCTACGGTGTGGCCGCGCTGGAGGACAGCCGCACGCCGCCGGTCCTGGACGTACGTGAGGTCAGAAAAATCTACGGCGACGGAGACGCGACGGTGCACGCGCTTCGCGGGATCTCCATCTCTGTCGACCGGGGTGACTTCGTGGCGATCATGGGAGCCTCGGGCTCCGGCAAGTCGACGCTGATGAACATCCTGGGCTGCCTGGACGTGCCGAGCTCTGGCAATTACCTCGTAGACGGCACCGACGTGGGGGCACTCGACGACCGGCAACTCGCCATCCTGCGCAACAGGAAGATCGGTTTCGTGTTCCAGTCGTTCAACCTGATCCCGCGCATGAGCGCGCTGGCCAACGTGGAACTGCCCCTGGCGTACGGAGGGGTGGGCGCGAGTGCCCGGCGCAAGCGAGCTGTCGCGGCGCTTGACCAGGTAGGGCTCGCCGACCGGATCCATCACGATCCCAACGAGCTCTCCGGTGGCCAGCAGCAGAGGGTCGCCGTCGCCCGCGCCCTCGTCACCGCTCCGTCGCTGCTTCTCGCCGACGAGCCGACGGGAAACCTCGACACCAAGTCGACCGAGGATGTGTTGCAGATCCTGGACCGGCTCAGCGCCGCCGGGCGCACGATCGTGCTGATCACACACGAGGACGACGTGGCCACCCATGCGAAGCGGGTCATTCGCCTGGTGGACGGCCAGATCATCGAAGACCGCCGGCAGGGTCCGGTGGAAGGTCCCCCGCCAAGGCTGCTTTCCAAGGTGGCCCCATGAACACCGGCGGGTCAGGCCACGGCCGGCGCGATGACAACGATGGCCGGACGGACACGGAACGAGTCCGGCGGGGAACGGTGAGCGGTCGATGAACGCCTTGGAGGTCATGCGCTTCGCCGTACGCGGCCTGACGGCCAACAAGATGCGTAGCGCTCTCACCACGCTGGGCATCCTCATCGGCGTCGCGGCGGTGATCCTGCTGACCGCGGTCGGTGAGGGCTCGTCGCAGGCGATCCAGCAGAACATTCAGCGCCTCGGTTCCAACACGCTGACCGTGATGCAGTCATTCTCCGGCGGCGGCGGCGCTGGCGGGCGCGGCGGTGGAGGGGGCGGTGGCGGTGGCGGTGCGTCGCAGCAGCAGAGCGGCACCGGTCCCCGTACCCAGGCCAAGGAGCTGAGCCTCGCCGACGCCAAGGCCATGGCCGACACCGTCAACGCGCCCTCGGTGAAGAGCGTCTCCCCGGTGGTCACCGCGTCGTCCCAGACGGCGACGTACGAGGGGGCGAGCCATGCCATCGCGCAGCTCCTGGGCACCTATCCAAGCTACTTCGAGGCCTCGAACAAGCCGGTGGCCAAGGGCGCGTACTTCGTCAACGACGACGTGCTGGCCGCCAGAAAGATCGTCGTGATCGGCCAGACCGTGGTGGATGACCTGTTCGGGACCGTCGACCCGCTCGGCAAGCAGATCAACATCACCGGCGTGCCGTTCACCGTGGTGGGCGTGCTCAAGCAGTCGGGTTCGTCCGGTACCCAGGACGCCGACGACGTCGCGATCGCGCCAATGCCCGCCGTACAGCAGAGCCTGACCGGGTTCGGGGCCCTCGGCCAGATCATTGTGCAGGCCAAGAGCGCGGTGTTGGTGAACGCCGCGCAGACGGAGATCACGGACATCCTCAACCAGCAGCACGGCATCACCGGCGCCGCCACGGCCGACTACAGGATTCTCAACCAGGCGACGCTTCAGGAGTCGGTCAGCGCCGCCACCGGCACCTTCACGGTGCTGCTCGGCGCCGTCGCCGCGATCAGCCTGCTCGTCGGCGGCATCGGCATCACGAACATCATGTTGGTGACCGTCACAGAGCGGACGCGGGAGATCGGAATCCGCAAGGCCATCGGCGCGCCCCGCGGCGCGATCCTCGGCCAGTTCCTCGCCGAGGCCACGATGCTCAGTTTGGTGGGTGGTCTTCTGGGCGTGGCCATCGCGGTGATCGGCAGCAGGTTCACGATCGCCGGTGTCCAGCCGGTCCTCGTGCCCACCTCGATCGTCCTGGCCCTCAGCGTCTCGGTCGGGATCGGGCTGTTCTTCGGCAGCTATCCGGCGAACCGGGCCGCGAAGCTGCGCCCCATCGAGGCACTGCGGCACGAGTGACGTACGGCTACCGCACCAAGGAGAAATCATGAGTACGAGCAGGCGCAAGCCGTACGAGACGGAGGAGCCGGTGACGGCGGAGGAACTGCTGGAGGCCACTCCATTCGACGGTGACCTCGACGCCGAGCTCGCACCCCGGCCTGAGGGGCGCCGGATGTCCACGGCTACCTTGGCTCTCGGCGCGGGGTTGCTGCTGGTGGTGGGTATGCTCGCGGGCATCCAGGCGCACAAGTCATGGGGCGCTTCCGCGAACACCCAGCTCGTCGCCGGTGGCGGCGGGCAGCGTGGCGGGGGGGCGGGTGCCCCCGGTGGCGCGGGGGCGGGCTACCCCGGAATGCGACAGGGGCAAGGTCAGGGCGCCGGCCAAGGGCAGGCCTCGGGGAACCCGGCATCCGGGAACGTGACGATCGGCACGGTCAAACTCGTGGACGGCAGCAAGATCTACGTGGAGACGACGAGTGGCGTCATCACCGTCAAGACCTCGGGCGACACCAAGGTCCAGGTCAGCAAGGACGGGAAAGTGAAGGACCTGAAGCCTGGCAGCAGCGTGGTCGTCCAGGGCGAGCGCGGGACCGACGGGTCCGTCAGTGCCACGTCGGTCAACCAGGGTGGTGCCATAGGCGGGGTCGGCAACCGGAGTGGTGGCTGAAGCGATTACCGAGATGATCACCGGGTTGCCATCGCGGCGACCACGGGCGGAGCGTGGCCGGGCGGTACGGCGAGGGGAGACATGTTGTGCACGCTGAGGCGAAACTGCTGGTCGTCGACGACGAGCCGAACATCCGCGAGTTGCTGTCGGCCACTCTGCGATACGCCGGATTCGATGTCCTGACGGCCGCGGACGGGCGTGAGGCGGTGCAGCTCGCCGAGAGGGTACGGCCCGACCTGGTCGTGCTCGATGTGATGCTTCCCGACATGGACGGCTTCGCTGTGGCGAGCCGGCTCCGGGCGGCCGGGCGGCGGACTCCCGTGCTGTTCCTGACCGCCCGCGACGAGGCCGAGCACAAGCTCACCGGTCTCGGCCTGGGCGACGACTACGTGACCAAGCCGTTCAGCCTGGAGGAGGTCCTCGCGAGGATCCGGGCCGTGCTCCGCCGTACCCGGGCCGACCTGAACCTGCCGTCGCGGCTCCAGTTGGCGGACCTGGAACTGGATGAGGAAGGTCACCAGGTCTGGCGCGCGGGCAAGCGGGTGAAGCTCTCGCCCACCGAGTACAAGCTGCTGCACTACCTCATGGTCAACGCCGGCCGCGTGCTGTCGAAGGCGCAGATCCTCGATCACGTCTGGAACTACGACTTCGGCGGCGACAGGAACGTGGTGGAGTCGTACGT
>JAOPYI010000253.1 GCA_025964675.1 Sphaerisporangium sp.
GATGTGGGTCCTTCACGTCGGAGGTAGCGGTCGAGCCCTCATCGTCGATGGGCTGTAGGTCTGAGATGCCGGACGGCAGCGGCGTCTTCTGGATGCGGCGCCGAGGCGCTCGAGGATAACGCTGCGATGCGCCCGGGCCCGTGCGCACCCACGACGGCACGATCTGCTCGCCGAACTACGGGGGAGTCGCGGGCTGACCGTCGTGATGATCTCGCACGACCTCGTCATCGCCCGCTGGCAGTTATCGGCCTGCCGGTAAGACGGCTGCCTCGCGGCGCCAGTTCGCGCTCGTGGGTCCAGTGGTGGGCGAAGTAAGCCAGCAGGATCCGGCGAAATGCGGTGGTGAACGTCTCATCGTCGGTGGCGGCCAGGGCGTCCTCTGATCAAGGGCCCGCCCGGTGCGCTGGAGCGCTGTGGCGGGTCCGTCATTGCATAGCGTGCAAGATCCATCACAACGTGACCGACGCCGGGACAGACAGGTGCGTGACGGGGAGACTGAGGGAGAACCAGGGGAACCCGATTCCCCTGGCCGGCGAAGAGGTGCACGCAATGGTCGCCGATATCCCTGCTTGGGCTGCCCGGCTACGCGCTGAGCGGCGTGAGCGGCTGTGGTCGCAGAAGGAGATGGCTCGCCGCCTGGCCGAGGCCGCCGACGAGCACACCGGCGCCCGACTTCCCTCGAGGGACTCCGTGGTGCGCATGATGAAGGACTGGGAAGCAGGACGGCACCGGCCGCGCGACCCCTACCCCCTGCTCTACTGCCGAGCGTTCGGCATCGATGAGGCGGAGCTGTTCGGCGTGACCTCGACGCCACCGCGAGCCACTCCGTCGGAGGTCCTCGCACGCATCCTGCCCGCGGGTGATCCCCTCGCGCCGCTCGCTGTCCGGGCGGGAAGACGAGTCGACATGAGCACCGTCACAGACCTGTCGGGCCGGGTTCACGGGCTTCGACTCGCGGACGACGTCCTCCCTGGCGGGGACCTCATCCAGCCGGCGTTCCGCGAACTGGAGGCCGCCGTAAGGCTCTACCGGGGAAGCACCCACAGCGAAGACGTGGGGCGTGCACTGCTCGCCGTCATCGCGGAGTTCGCACAGATTGCCGGATGGATCGCCAGCGACGCCGGGCGCCACGAGCAGGCAGCCCAGGCCTACCGGCTCGGGATCAGCGCGGCACGGGAAGCCGGTGACGGAACGCTGGCGTCCAACCTGATCGGATCCCTCGCCTACCAGATATCGAACGTCGGCGACCCCGAGGAAGGCGTGGCGCTCGCTGTGGCCGCCGTGGAGGCCGCCGGGCCGGACGGATCCCCTCGGGCACGCGCGCTGTCCTTTGATCGCCTGGCGTGGGCGCACGTCCGTGCTGGGGAAGCCCAAGCCGCCATGCAGGCCCTCGCCCAGGCCGGCGCGTCGCTCGCGAGCGGCACCGGTAAGGACGAGCCCGCCTACCTGTACTGGGTGAACCCCGGTGAGCTGCAGGTCATGGAAGCGCGCGTCTACACCGAGCTGCGCCGGCCGCTGCGCGCTGTCCCGCTGCTGACTGATGTATTGAGCCGGTACGACGCCACCCACGTGCGCGAGCTCGCGCTCTACCTGTCGTGGCTGGCGGTCGCCCTGGCCGATGCCAACGAACCGGAAGAGGCCGCCCGGGACGCTCAGCGGATGCTGGACCTGTCCGCAGACATGGCCAGCGACCGGACCAGCCGACGTGCCCGCGTGGTCCGCTCGCGGCTCGAGCCCTACCGAGATGTGCCGCAGGTGCGGGAACTGCTGGCAAACCCTCGCTGGAGCGCGTGACGCCGTTACGCTGAAGACGCGTGCACTACGGCGCCCCGCCGATCTCCACCGGCGGGGCGTTCGCGCGTACGGCTGCGCGTGGCATGCACACGCCCGCGCTTATTCAAGGCCACGCTTCGCACTGCGCTTGGTGATGCCGAGCGCGAAGTCCGGTCACCAGCAATGTCGCCAAGCTGGTCAAGCTGGAGCCAGGCAAGCGTGCCAAGGCGCTGGTGTGGAGCAAGGAGCGCGTCGAGCTCTGGTCGGCCAACTATCAGCGCGCGCTCGTCGACGCCCGTGAGGCGGCCGGCGGCCGGTGGGTGAACCCGCTGAAGGTGTGGGAGTCGACGCCCCGGCCGAGCCCGGTCATGGTGTGGACGCCGGCCCAGCTCGGGTGTTCCTGGCGCGCGCGGCCAGAGACCGGCTGTACGCCCAGTTCCATCTGATCGCCTTCCGAGGCCTGCGCCGCGGCGAGTCGTGCGGCATCCGCTGGACCGATCTAGACCTGGACGCGGGGGCTCCTCACGGTGGCCAAGCAGCTGGTGCAGATCGGATGGGAGGTCGAGGAGGGCGACCCGAAGACCGACTCCAGCGGACGGCACCGTGGCCCTCGACAAGGCGAGCGTCGCGGCGCTCCGTGCGCACCGGAAGCGCCAGAACGAGGAGCGCCTGGCGTGGGGCGAGGCATGGCAGAACTCCGGGGGCGTCTTCACCCGGGAGGATGGCGCCGCCCTCCGAGGTGGCCCACGAGGCGGCCGAGGCGATCGCCGCCCTGGTTCCCCGAAAGATCGCTGTCGGAGAGGCGTCCGAGACTGCCGGTCCCCCCTCGGTCTCCCCTGTCAACTTCCCTGTACCTACGGATTCACCAAAAAAGCGGACCCCCAGGTCACTGGGGGTCCGTGGCGAGCCGACGAGGGGAATCGAACCCCTGACCTACGGTTTACAAGTCGGCCGAGGAATGTCTATCGACGTTTCCCGAGGTCCGTAGTACCTG
>JAOPYI010000284.1 GCA_025964675.1 Sphaerisporangium sp.
CCATCACCTCCTCCAGAATCGGCGTGGCGACCTGGCCGGGGGTCAGCACGTTCACCCGGATCTTCCTGTCCCTCAGCTCGGACACCCACACCCGTGCGTAGGCGGGCAGCACGGCCTTGCTCGCTGCATACACACTCCAATTGGAGTAGCCCCGGAGCGAAGCGTTCGACCCGGTCATGAAGATCGAGCCTCCATCGTTGAACAGCGGCAGCGCCTTCTGAACCGTGAACAGCGTGCCGCGCGCGTTCAGCGAGAAGGCGGCGTCGAAGTGCTCCTCGGTGATCTCGCCGAGCCCGCCCTGTTCGCCCATGCCGGCACTTGCCCACAACACGTCGACCGTGCCCTTTTCCTGCTTGACGGTCTCGAACAGTCGGTCCAGATCGTCGAGGTCGGCCGAATCGGCTTGCACGCCGGTCACGTTCCGGCCGATCAGCTTGACGGCTTCGTCCAGCGCGTCCTTCCGTCGGCCCGAGATGAAGACGTGAGCCCCTTCGTCGACGAACAGCTTGGCACCGGCCAGCGCCATACCGCTTGTCCCGCCTGTGATCACCGCGACCTTGCCATCGAGCTTTCCCACAACTACTCCATCCACTCGCCGTGCCGGTGTTATGTACACCGATCTGCGTGCTTAACGTATCGGCCGGTGACGCGGGGCGCAAGCTATGCACACCGGTCGGTACCCGATTGGGCTACGCTGGGCGTGTGACGAAGTTGGAGAAGGGGCCGCGAGGCCTGCGTCGCGGCAGGGGCGCACGAGAGCGAATCGTCAGCGCTTCACAACAACTGTTCCGCGATCAAGGCATCAACGGCACCGGCATGGACCAGCTCTGCGCGGTGGCCGAGGTGTCCAAACGCACGCTCTACCAGCACTTCACCGGCAAAGACGAGCTAATCGCCGAATGCCTACGCCGATTCGATCCCGACATCCTGCCCGAAGTGTTCGACCGCACCGACCTCACACCCCGCGAACGCCTCCTCGCCGCGTTCGACGTGCACGCGCCCCTGTGCCCGTTCATCGCAGCCGCCGTCGAAATCCCCGACCCGGGCCACCCGGCACGCGTACACGCCCGCGACTACAAGAAAGCCTTTGCCGCCCGGCTCACCGATACCGCCCGCGAGGCCGGCGCCACCAACCCCGAACAGCTCGGCGAGCAACTGGCGCTGCTGCTGGATGGCGCCTCGGCCCGCAGCCGAGTCCTCAACACCGAAACCCTCGCCACCGCCGCCACCATCGCAGCCGTCCTCGTCGACAACGCCATCCCCACGGCAGCGCTACCGGCCGGCGCAGGCGCTGTCGAGCAGCACGGCCACGATGACGATGACGCCGGCCGGGGCGGCGCCCCACGTTCCGGCCGTGGCGCCGTTGCCGAGCACCCTGGCCAGGGCCACATCCTTGACCGCATCACGGAGCAGATTTGATCGGAGAGCTTCATTGAGCCGAATAGCGCGCGCAAAGATCGCAGCGTCAACTCGCGCAGGCGCGCCGGCGGTGATGCGCCACGGCACCGACGAAGCCTGCGTCCCAGGCCTGATCACCCGCGGCCGGTGGGGACGAGCGAGGCCGAGAGGGCACCGACCAGGGACAGGCCCGCCGTCACCAGGAGCGCGGGCGCGAAGCCGCCGGTGAACCCGGCCGGGCCCGTGAGGTCGCCCGTACGGGTGAACACCGCGATGGCCAGCGCGATCCCGAACACCCCGCCGAGCTGGCGGAAGGTGTTGCTGGTGCCCGACGCCTTGCCTATCGCCCCCGGCGGTACGGCGCCGAGGACGGCGTTCTGCACCGTGGGAAGGGCCATGGAGATCCCCACGCCGGCCATGAGGAGGCATGGCATCAGCTCGAGGTAGGAAGTGGCCGGACCGGCGACCAGGGCGAGCCGGCCAAGCCCGATCCCCTGCAGCACCAGCCCGGCGGTCAGGATCCAACGCTCGCCGAACCGATCGGCCAGCATCCCGGCCAGCGGGGCGACCACCATCGGGGTGGCGGTCCACGGCAGCAGCCGCAGCCCTGTCTGCAGCGGTGAGTCGCCCAAGACGACCTGCAGGAACTGCGCCATCAGGAAGACCGCGCCGGACAGGCTCCCGATCATGAAGAACCCGGCCACGTTCCCCGCGGAGAAGGCCCGCGCGCGGAAGTACGGCATCGGCAGCATCGGCGTGCCGGTCCGCAACTCCCAGGCGACGAAAGCCACCAGTGCCACCACTCCGCAGGCCAGTGCCGCCAGCACCTCGGCACTCGTCCAGCCGGAGGTGTTCCCCCGGACCAGCGCCCACACCAGGCCGAGCGATCCGGCCGAGACCAGCGCGATCCCCGGCAGATCCACCCGGACCTTCGGTCCGCGGCTCTCGGCGACCTTACGGAAGATCAGGGGGACCAGCAGGGCGCCCAGCACCACGTTCACCCAGAAGATCCACTGCCAGGCCAGGCCCTCCACGATGGCTCCGCCGACCAGCGGGCCGCCGGCCACCGCGAGGCCGGTGAGACCGCCCCAGATCCCGATGGCCTTGCCGCGCCGTTCCGCGGGGAAGGCCGCGCTGAGGATCGTGAGGGAGAGCGGCATGATCGTGGCCGCGCCGATGCCCTGGACGGCGCGGGCCACGATGAGCAGGCCGATGGACGGCGCCAGGGCGCAGGCCGCCGAGAACACCACGAACACGCCGAGCCCGCCGACCAGGACCCGGCGGCGGCCGAAGCGGTCTCCGAGCGCCGAGGCTGCCAGGATGAACACCGCCAGCGCCAGGCTGTAGGCGTTCACGATCCAGCCGAGCTGCTCGGCACTGGCGCCGAGGGACCGCTGCATGGTGGTGAGGGCCGTGGTCACGACGAGCACGTCCAGCGCCGCCATGAATGACGCGAACGCCATGAGCGCCAGCACCCACCCGCTGCCGCGCGCCGGCGTGACTGCTTGCGGGGGGTGTTGCACATCTGATATCGAATCCACCGACATCGGGGGCCTCCTGGTCAACGGCTGACTGTCTGACACCTCCAGGACGAAGGCCGGAACGCGGGAAGGACATCTCTCGGGAAATTTCCCGGGACACGTCCTGAGCGACCGCGCCCGTTCGTCCCTAAAGTGAGACCGGGCGACGGACCGGTCCGCCGGCCGGAAGGACACCTGCCATGCCGCTGTACGCAGCTCTTCTCTACACCCCTGACCTCGACTGGTCCGCGCCCGAACAGGCCGGATGGATGGCCTTGTACAGGACCTTCCACGACGAGGCCGACAAGCACGTCCGCGGGGGCAACGCACTGGGCCAAACCTCCACCGCGACCGTGGTGCGGGTGCTCGGCGCCCGCGGCGGCGAGGTCGTCGTCAGCGACGGGCCGTACGCCGAGACCAAGGAGGTCCTGAGCGGCTTCTACCTGTTGGAGTGCGCCGACCTCGACGAGGCCATCGCGATCGCCTCGACGATCCCCGCGGCCTGGCACGGCGCAGTCGAGGTACGCCCGGTGCTCCAGATGGGCAACCAGTGATGGACCCATGGCCCACCCACACCCGCTGACCGAGGCCGAGGTCCGGCTGGCCGAGACCGTGCGAATCGAAGGTGCCCGCATTCTGGCCACCCTCATCCGTACGGTCGGCGACCTCCAGCTCGCAGAGGACGCCGTGCAGGAGGCGACGATCGCCGCGCTGCGCGACTGGCCGGTCTCGGGGCCACCGGAGAACCCTCGCGCCTGGTTGACGGTCGCCGCCCGTCGAAAGGCCATCGACATCATCCGCAGGGAAGGACTGCGCGCCGGGAAGGAACGGGAGGGAACCGAGCTCATGGACCTCAGCTCCTCCGAGCTATCCGAGAGCGTCGTCCACGACGACCAGCTCAGGCTGATCTTCACCTGCTGCCATCCCGCCCTCGCCATGGAGGCCCGCGTGGCGCTGGCGCTGCGCACCCTGTGCGGCCTGTCGACCGAGGAGGTGGCGGCGGCGCTGCTCACCAGCGAGGCGGCCATGGCCAAACGACTCACCCGGACCCGGCAGAAGATCACCCAGGCGTCGATCCCCTATCGGATACCCTCACCCGCCGAGCTCCCGAGACGGCTGGCCGCGGTCTGCGCCGTGGTCCACTCGCTGTACACCAGCGGCCACACCCGGCTGTCGGGCGAGCGGCTCGTGGACATCGATGTCTGCGCCGAGGCGGTCCGGCTCGCCCGGCTGCTGCTGCGTCTGCTGCCCGACGCTCCCGAGCCCCCCGGCCTGCTGGCTCTGCTCCTGCTCACCGAGGCGCGCCGCCCCGCCCGGCTGAACGCCCAGGGAGAGGTGACACTCCTCGCCGACCAGGACCGCGAGCTCTGGGACACCTCCGCGATCGCCGAGGGCCTTGCCTGGCTCGCCGTCTCGCTCGAACGCAGCGCGGGGATCGCCGACCCCTGCCAACTGCAGGCTGCCATGGCGGCCCAGCACGCCATCGCGCCCACCGCCGCCGACACCGACTGGGCCGAGATCGTCCGGCTCTACGACCTGCTGCTGTCCGTCCAGCCCACCAACCGGGCCGCGGCGCTCGGACGGGCCGTCGCGGTGGCCGAGGCCCACGGCCCTCCAGCGGGTCTCGCCGCCCTCGACGCCCTGTCCGACCGCGACCACCGCTGGCAGGCCATACGGGCCGAGCTGCTCGCCCGCGTGAGACGTTTCGACGAGGCCGCCCGCGAGATGCGCCGATCCCTCGCCGCGACGCTGCCCGCCCCGGAACGAGCCCACCGCCTGCACCGCATCGCCCAGTGGTCCACCCCGGGGGTGTGAGGGCTGATCTCGGACACCAGGATCGCGCGCCCCGCCTGGCCGGCGTACCGGGATCATGGGCCGCAGGCCGGTATCATGAGGAAGCCTTACTTTCCCGGCGTCACTAGAAGAGGTGGGTCTTGCCCCGTCATGACCCCGAGCGCATCGGCGACTACCGGCTGGCCGAGCTTCTGGGACAGGGCGGTCAGGGCATGGTCTACCGAGCCCTCTCACCATCCGGTGGCGATGTCGCCGTCAAGGTGCTGCACGCCCAGATGTCCGGAGATCCCGACGCCCACCGGCGGTTCTTCCGTCAGGTGGACCTCGCGCGGCGGGTCGCCCCTTTCTGCACCGCCCGGGTGCTCGACATGGGACTCCACGACGACCGGCCATACATCGTCAGCGAGTACGTCTCCGGCGCGTCCCTGGACCATGTGGTCAGGAACGACGGCCCCCGGTCCGGCAGCGGCCTGGATCGTCTCGCGGTGGCCACGGCGACCGCGCTCGCCGCGATCCACCGGGCCGGGGTCGTGCATCGCGACTTCAAGCCGAGCAACGTCATCCTCGGTCCCGAGGGTCCGGTCGTCATCGACTTCGGCATCTCGCTCGCCCTCGACCACACCGTCACCCGATCCGGATCGATGGGCACTCCCGGATACATGGCACCCGAGCAGATCTCGACGGGCCCCGTCGGCCAGGCCGCGGACGTGTTCAGCTGGGCCGCCACGATGGCGTACGCCGCCACCGGGCAGCGCGCCTTCCCCGGCGACTCGATCCCGGTGCTGTTGCACGCCATCCTGCACCGCGACCCCGACCTTTCCGGCCTGCCCGCGGGACTCCGGTCTTTGGTGGCGGAGTGCCTGGCCAAGGATCCGGACAGCCGTCCGACGGCCGCCGACCTGGTCCGCACCCTCACGGGCGACGGCCAGGCTCGTACGCTCGTGGCTCGTACGGTCACCGGCGAAGCCCCCGCTCCTACGGGCGTCGGCCCCGGCGACGGCCCGGCCGCCACGGCTCCCTCCGCACCGCCGGTGCCGACTCGTCCGATCCGGCGACGCGTCCTGATAGGGGCGGGTGCGGCCATGGTCGCGCTGGGGACGGCCTTCACCCTGCCGTCCCTGCTCAGCAGGGGCGACGCGAACGGGTCGCCACAACGCGCGGACACGTCCCCCACGGGCGTGGCGAAGGCGTCACAGGCGCCTGCCTTCGGCGCGCCGGTCGGGAGCCCCCTGACCGATCACATGAACGATGTTCGATCGGTGGCGATCGGCCGGCTCGACGGCAAGCCCGTCGCCGTGACCGGGTCCGACGACCAGACCGCCCGGGTGTGGGATCTCGACACCGGAGCCCGGCTCGGTGCCCCGCTCGCGGGACACACCGGATGGGTGCGGTCGGTGGCGCTCGGCGAGGTCGACGGCATGCCCGTCGCGGTCACCGGCAGCGACGACCACACCGTCCGTGTCTGGGACCTGCACACCGGAAAGCAGGTGGGCGCCCCCTTGACCGGGCACACCGACGGCGTGAAGTCGGTGGCGGCCGGCAAGCTGGACGGCGTGCCCATCGCGGTCAGCGCCGGCGCCGACGGCACCACGCGCGTCTGGGATCTCCGCACCAGAAAGCAACTCGGCGGTCCACTGACCGGGCACGTCGGCAAGGTATGGGCGGTGGCGATCAGCGAGGTCGGCGGCGTGCCCGTCGCGGTCACCACCGGCGACGACAAGACCGTACGGGTGTGGAACCTCGCCACCAGAAAGCAGCTCGGCGCATCCCTCACCGGACACACCGGATGGGTCAGGTCGGTGGCCGTCGGCGACGTCGGCGGCGTGCCCGTCGCCGTCACCGGCAGCGAGGACAAGACCGTCCGAGTCTGGAACCTCGCCACCAGGCAGCAGCTCGGCGCACCCCTCAGGGGACACACCGGATGGATCTGGTCGGTGGCGCTCGGCGAGGTGGACGGCGCGCCCGTCGCGATCAGCGGCAGCGAGGACAAGACCGTCCGAGTGTGGAACCTGACGACGAGAAAAGAGCTCGGCGCTCCTCTCACCGGACACACCGACTCCGTCTGGACCGTGGCCTTCGGACGGCTGGGGGGCCGGTCCATCGCCGTCACCGGCAGCAGGGACGAGACGGTCCGTGAATGGAACCTCGGCCCGCCCTACCCCTCCTGAGCACCCACCCACGTCCACCTGCCGGGCAACTTCCCACCACGTCCGGGCCCCCGGACAGCTGAGCTGAACGCCGGCCCGCCGCCTTGACGGCCCTTCACGGCACAAGGCGGCGGCGCGGGGCCGCTAGGCCGACGCGGAGCATCCGATCAGTTCCGGCCTGGTCTCCGAGGCCAGGTGGGCCTTGACCGCGACGCTGAAGAGGGCCACGAGGAGATCGATGTCCCCGTCGGTCTCCAGCCGGACGCCCACCCAGCCTCGGCCGGGGTGCAGGATGACCTGTTCGGCGGTCATGAGCGTGGGGCCCATCCGCTCGATCACGGAACGGCTGAGGCATAGATCGGCCTCGTGGTCGGCGTGTAGATGTAGCACCTGCCGATCATTCACACCGACCCCGGTACCCGTGCCGCACGCCGCGTCGCCGACATGGACCGCGGGCCAGGTCTCCAGCCGTTCGAGAACTCGGCAGGCAGTGGACTCCCTGGTCAGACTCATATCTCCATCGTGGTTCCGAGTGAGGGCCCACGAAAGCGACGGGTCCGAATCGTTATTCATTTCACCGTGTAAGTTACGTTCCGCGGCGTTGGCGGCCCGGCCATCTCCGGAGCCCGGACGTCTCACACGTGCGCCGCCACGGGAGTCTCGGCGCCGGTTCCGGCGGCGGGCCTGCCGCGCAGGACCGTGACGGCGATGATCAGGGCCGTGAGCAGGAGCCCGGTGCCGACGGTGAAGGCGAGGCGGAAGCCACCGGTCAGCGCGGCCGCCTGACCCGAGCCTGAGGCCAGGAGCGACTCGCCCCGTGAGGTGGCCAGCGTCGTCAGGACCGCGACGCCGATGGCGGCGCCCACCTGCTGGGTGGTGTTGAACAGGCCCGAGGCCAGCCCGGCGTCGTCGGGACGTGCGCCGGACATGCCGAGCGAGGTGAGCGCGGTGATGCCCAGGCCGAAGCCGCCGGCGCAGAGCATCGTGGGCAGCAGGTCTGCGGCGTAGCTGGCGCCGCCGGCGGGCAGCCGGGTCAGCAGGCCGATGCCGGCGACGAGGACGGCGAGCCCGGCCAGCAGGACGCCGCGCTCGCCGAAGCGGGCGATGGCTCGAGCCGAGACGAACAGCGATACCGCACCTATGGTGACGGCGGCCGGGAGCATGGCCAGACCGGTCTCGGCGGCTGTGTAGAGCAGGACGTTCTGCATGTACAGCGCGATGAGCACCTGGAAGCTGAACAGAGCGGCGACCATGAGCGTCTGCACGACGTTGGCGCCGGAGACGTCGCGCGAGGCCAACATCCGCAGCGGAAGCAGCGGCTTGTCGGCCCTGGCCTGGCGGATGACGAAGCCGGCGAGCAGGGCGACGGACAGGGCTCCGAAGCCGGTGGTGTGCGCGGACGCCCAGCCGTACTGGTCGGCTTCGATGATCGTGTAGACGCCGAGCATCAACCCGGAGGTGACCAGGAGCGCTCCAAGGACATCGGCGCCTTCGCCCAGGCCGAGCCCGCGGTCGGCGGCGAGCACGCGTACCGCCATGACTATGGCGAACAACCCGATCGGCACGTTGACGAAGAAGATCCAGTGCCAGCTCAGGCCCTGCGTGAGGACGCCGCCGAGCACCTGGCCGAGTGAGGCGCCCCCGGCGCCGACGAAGCTGAACGCGCCGAACGCCTTTGCCCGCTCCACCGGCTCGGGAAAGAGCGTCACGATCATGCCGAGACTGACCGCCGACGCCATCGCGCCACCGGCACCCTGCAGGAACCTGGCGGCGATCAGCATCTCCGGGCTCACCGCGAAGCCGCAGATGGTGGAGGCGGCGGTGAAGACCGCCAGCCCGGCGACGAACATCCGCCTGCGGCCGATCAGATCACCGAGCCGGCCCGCCAGGAGCAGCAGCCCGCCAAAGGCGATCATGTAGGCGTTGACGACCCAGGTGAGACTGGAAGGGGTGAAGCCCAGGTCGCGCTGGATCGACGGGAGCGCGACGGTGACGACCGTGCCATCCAAGATGATCATCAGCATGCCGGCGCAGAGGATGGTCAGCGCCAGCCTGCGCGAGCGAAGGGTGCCGGACATGGGATCTCTCCTTGTTCCAAGGGGCAACAGGAGAGACCGTAGCAGATAGTCTAGTAATAGACGATCCTCTGTCGGATTACTTTCCACGACGGCGCGACCACCATGCAGGCGCCTATCTATCCGTCCCGGCACGTCCTACTGTCTGGGCCGGCATGCAGGCCTCCCGCTACCTGGACCGGCGCGGCCGTCGTACGAGCTTGGCGCACTCGGCCGGCTTGGCCAGCTCGCCCTCGACCAGGCGGGACAGCGCGCCGACGAACGGCTCGCGCTCGCCCTCGGGCAGGAACCCCAGCAGCTCGGCGTGCACGCGATCGACGATCTCCTGGCCTCGCCGTACGTTCTCCTCGCCGGCGGGGGTGACCGCGATGATCCGCGCGCGGCGGTCGACGCTGGACGGGCGCCGCTCCGCCAGGCCTTCCCGCTCCAGCTCGTCGATGGTGACGACCATCGTGGTCTTGTCGAGGTCGGTGATCTCGGCGAGCTGGATCTGGGTCCGCTCCGCCTCCATGGCGTGGAAGAGCACGCAGTGCGCGCGCGGCGAGGTGTCGATCTCGGCGAGCGCCGCGGTCATCCGAGTGGTCATCACGTGGGCGACGTGGGCCAGCATGCCGGTGAGATCGCGAACGGTCCTGGCGGGTGCCTCTGAGCTCATCCTCCGAGAATACGTCAGCTACCGGATTGTTTTGCAGCGGAACTACTTGACCACTCCGTCAGCATGGCGATCACTCGTAGAGCCTGCACCACTGATCGCGGGTCTCGCGGCCGGGGACCTGCGCTCATCACGGGTCCCCCGGCCGGGCTGGTCGTAAAGTGGAGGTTGGCTATGGAAGGGGAGCGGGACCCGCTGGGGTCGCGATTTCCTGGTCTCCGACGAGCACCGCCGCCGGACGGGCCGTACGGGCCAGCGTGAGGATGAGCACGACGCCGACCACGAGGTGCATGGAGAGCAGGGTGACCATGGCCCCCGTGGACTCGGCGAACGCCACGAGTCCGAGTGACAATACGAGCACGGCGACGGCGACGACCGTCCACACGGCTCGCGCCCGCCTCGTGAACCGCTCGAGGACGGCGAGCAGCACCCACCCGGCCGCCCCGGCGACCACGCTGACGATGATGATGGCGGCGGGGTAGATGGGCTCGACCGAGTCCCCCATGCGGACGACGAGGTCGACGCCCGCTGCCAAGTAGGCGAGGGCCCATACGACCAGCGCGCCAGCAGTCGCCCCCACCACACCTAGGGCACGGGTTCCGCGTCGTGGCACCGCGCCGGCCTCAATGACCGGTTTCCTTGTGGACATGTCCGGACCTCCTCGTACGTGGTCGCGAGCGGGTCAGCCCGCGATCAGATGGGTCCCGGGGGCGGGCACCCATCAGCTACCTTCCCCCTCGCCGTGCCTAGGATCTCGGACCCCATTAGTCGCCCGCTCGAGGCCGTCACGGCTGCCTTGCCCGGCCATCTTGAGGAAGTCCCGCGACGAGGGCTCTTCATTTTGATGCCCCCACGAGGCTCTAGCGTGCGAAAACCCTGATCGCGCTCGTGTGGATGGCCCACCCCAGCAAAGCGCCTGCGACGTAGCAAAGCAGGTCGGGCGGATTGAAGGTAGACCCAAGGACCAGCCGGGCCATCGTGCTGCGCGCGGCCAGTTCGGCCGGGATCCCGGTGAGCTGGGCGAACTCGATCAGCCAGCTCACGCCCAGCGCGAAAGCGGCTGCCCATATGGGACGCGTTCGCGGCGCCACCACGATGACCAAGGTGTAAAGGAGAAGCGTGTAGAACAGGTCCCCCGCGTACTTGGCGATGGCCCCATCAAAGCCGGCTCGAATTGCAAGCCCCGCGATCACGGTCACCGCAGCGGCAACACAGGCGACAACTCGAGAACGCGGCACCCCGAAACAATAAGCCCCCCAGCACAAGCGCCATCCATGCCAGACGGGCAAGGGGGCACGGGTGCGAGTGCTCGGCGATCATGACGTTGACCCGGCAAGTCCGACCCGATCGACGCGTCGTACCGGCTGATCGCTTTACGACCCGGTCGCCACCAAAGAGCCCACACACGGCCGGAAATGACTGTGGGCACCCTCCGTCAAGTGGAGAATGCCCAGGTCATCGGTATACCTTGGTGCGCCGCCAGGGACTCGAACCCCGGACCCGCTGATTAAGAGTCAGCTGCTCTAACCAACTGAGCTAGCGGCGCGTTGACTACGGTGACTTTAGCAGTCCCGGCGAAGCTCCGCACATCGGTATTCGGGATGTGGCGTCGCCGTGACCAGGATAGGCACTGGTCCGGACGGGGTCCTCGGCTCAGTTCTTCGCGGGCACCACTGGGGAAGGTGGGGTGGCGGGCTTGTGGTCGAAGACGCTCCAGGCACCCGAGGAGAACGGGACCGGGTAGTTCTTCTTGCCTGGGCCGCTGCCCCACTTGGTGACGACGTAGTCGACCTTGATGTGGCCGGCGTCGAAGCCGCTCACCATGAGGGAGCTGTCGCTGAAGGTCCCGCCGGTCAGCTCCGCGAAGGTCTTCCCGTCGATGTCCAGCATGACGCCGCTCTCGGAAGGGATGCCCGGGCCCCGGTCACCGATGAAGAACGGGGCTTTCTTGCCGTTGTAGACGATGTAGCCCTGGGTGCCGAGCGGCCAGCTCGGGCTGGCGAACAAACCCTTCTGCATGGGCTTGCCAATGGCCGGCAGGCCCGTGTCACCCGCGCGGCCGGAGGAGTCGTCCCAGAAGTACGAGGCCTTGGTCGACCCCTTGAGAAGGATCGGCTTGGAGACGCCGGCCGTGACGACCGGCAAAGGCTTGGTCTCCGCATTGGCCGAGACGCTCATGCCTACGGCGCTGGTGCAGACGAGGGCCGCGCCGACGAGACCTGAGGCCCATCGACATTTGGGGGTGTTCTTAAAAAAAGACATGGGGAATAGGATCTTTCATCAGAAGGCAAGGGGACCCGCGCTACGAGCCGTCAAGGACCGATTGCGGGGCTGGAATGCGCTCTCCCAAAGAGTGGGACAGCGAGACGAAGTCCATCGCTGCGCTGAGCACGTTCGTAATTGGGTCGGTTAGCGGTGGCGACAGCCACCATGTCTCACAGAGGGCGAGGGATCGCCCGGTGGACGGCTGCTACGAGCCGACTTGTCCGCCGCTTCTGACGGCGAGATCCGGGTCTCAGGGTTGCCCCGGGGGCAGACTGCGCGGAGTGGGGTGCTCCACTCGGGTCTCCTCTCCAATGACGCCTACCGGGTTAGCTGACGGGTTCGGGCTTGGAGTTCGCCCTACCGCTCGCGCGGATTCACCCCAGAGATTTGGGTCCCCGGTTCCCCTGGGCCGGATGTGGGCCCCTGAGATTCGACGTTTCGGGCGGCGGCCTTCCGGCTGGAAGACCAGGTCACCGTCCGTTTCGTGGTTGAAATCTTACCGAGTGAGTCAGGACAAAGCAAACGAAACCACCAGAAAGTGTTATTAGATCTACCTTAGAGCGCCAAACCCCTACTTTTCGGACATTGGATCTCATGGCAACCTCAGCGTAGGGCCCCGCCGGACCACTGCTGTGACTGTTGTGACTAAGGATAAAGAAGTCACAGGACAGCAAAAAAGCGCGTCCGTACGAGACGGACACGCCGGGACAGCACATGAATCGGGGCCGGACAGTCCCCCGCCTGTCCGGCCCCGATCTAACGGTCCAGCGCCGATGCCTTCCCCCAAACGCATCGGGCGGTCCCGCTGTACGGACGCGGTCCCCCACCGCGTCCTTCTGGCAAAAAGCTCTGCGGCGCCTACTCGGGCGCTCGTCGCATCCCCCTTGACCTGCCTTAACACTACATACCGGGGCCTGAGGCGCTCGTCATCGCACGGTATAGATTCGGTCTAACTCACGGGGATGACCAGGTACGTACGGACCCGCCGAGCCAAGCGGCTATTCGGGCAGTTCGACCTTGACCTCGGTGCCCTTCTCCAGCGACCGGCTGACGGTGCAGTGCCGCTCGTGCACCCGGTGGGCGACCGCGCGGAAGACCTCGGCCGCCTCCGGGTCGCCTTCGGGCAGCTCGACGTCGTAGGTGATCGTGACCGGGCCGAGCAGCGTGGGCTCGACCTTCTCCGCCTCGACCGTCATGGCCAGCCGTACGAGCCGGTGGCCGCGCTGGGAGGTGAGCGGCTCGACCGTCACGATGTTGCAGCCTCCCACCGCGGCGAGCAGCAGCTCCACCGGGGTGAACACGCCTTCCTGGTCGCCGCTGCCCATCTCCACCCGCGCCCCGCGGGCGTTGCGCGCCACGAAGCCGCCGTCCTCAGTACGCTCCACATTCACCGATGCCATGCCCAGGAGCCTAGGGCCGGCGTCAGGCGCTCACGCGTCGGGGTGCTTGGAGAGGTACGCGATGTAGACGGGACGCAGCGCCTCGCCCAGCTCACCCTCACCCGAGGCCATCGCGTCGCTGAGCAACGCCGAGACCCGGCTGAGGTCGTTGGCCGTCTCGTCCGAGTGGCCGCTCGCGGCCTCCGCGGCCGGGATCACCTTCAGCAGTTCCCACAGGAAGCCGAAGTCGCCGTGCGCGACCGCATAGCGTACCGCCCTGTCATGAAGCTCCTTGGGCGACAGCGACTGCAGGTCGTCCTGGTCCATTGAGGCTCACCCCCTTTAGGCCCTTTCCCCGCGATCAGGGGGATATGCACATCAAGCGAGCCGGACGATCATCTTGCCGAGGTTCTCTCCGCGCAGCATGCCGATGAAGGCACGCGGAGCGTTCTCCAGGCCCTCCACGACGGTCTCCTCGAAGGTGATCTTTCCTTCCTGGAGCCACGCGCCGACCTCCTTCAGCATGTCGGGCGTGCGGTCGGCGTGGTCCCCGACGATGAACCCGCGCAGCGTGAGCCGCTTGCCGACGATCTTGAAGAGGTTGCGCGGCCCGGGGCTGGGCTCGGCGTCGTTGTAGGTGGAGATGGACCCGCACATCGCGGTCCGCCCGTAGTGGTGGAACACCTCGATCGCCGCTTCGAGATGCTCGCCGCCGACATTGTCGAAGTAGACGTCGATCCCGTCGGGCGCGGCCCGCCTGAGCTGCTCGGCCACCGGCCCGTCGGCCTTGTAGTCGAACGCGTCGTCGAAGCCCAGCTTGTGGATCAGGTAGCCCACCTTGGCCTCGGACCCGGCGCTGCCGACCACCCGGGAGGCGCCCTTGAGGCGGGCGATCTGCCCGGCCAGGCTGCCGACCGCACCCGCGGCGCCCGACACGAACACCGCGTCGCCCTCCTTGAAGGCCGCGATGTCGAGCAGGCCCACGTATGCCGTCAGGCCCGGCATGCCGAGCACGCCGAGGTAGGCGGACAGCGGCACCCCGGGGATCGGCGTGATCTCGCGCGCCTCCGACGCGTTCACGACGGCGTGCTCACGCCAGCCGTAGCCGTGCAGGACGATGTCCCCGATGTCGAACTCGGGGGCCAAGGTCTCGACCACCTCGCCGATCGCGCCGCCCAGGAGAGGCTCGCCGATCTTGAAGGGCGGCACATAGGACTCGCCTTCGTTCATCCGGCCGCGCATGTAGGGGTCGACCGACATGTAGAGGTTGCGCACCAGGATCTGGCCCTCGCGCAGCGGAGGGAGATCCAGCTCGACCATCTCAAAGTCGTCCTCGGCGGGCCAGCCGGTGGGCCGCGAGCGGAGGGCGATGGCGCGTGTCATGGCCTGCTCCCTTCTGTCGGTGAAACTGTCGGTGAGAATTCTCGGTGAACCCGTCGGTGAAGTCTCGTCTCCAGCGAACACTCCCCGCTTCTGCAGTCTCGCACCGGCCCCACGGAGCCTTGGCTCCAGGCCTTCCGGCCCTACCGCTCGCCCCCAACCCATGCGAACATCAAGAGCGTGAAGATCATTATCAAGATCCTTATCGTCGCGGCCGCGCTCTGGGCGGCCACGCGGCTGATCCCCGGGATCACGGTCTCCGGGTCGACCTCGGTGAAGACCGCGGGCACCCTCATCGCCGTCGCGCTCATCTTCGGCCTCGTGAACGCCGTGCTCAAGCCGATCATCAGGACGTTCGGCTGCGCGTTCTACGTGCTCACGCTCGGCCTCTTCGCGCTGATCGTGAACGCCTTACTCCTGCTCCTCACAAGCTGGATCGCCGAGCAGCTCAAGCTGCCGTTCCACGTGAGCGGCTTCTGGGCGGCGTTCCTGGGGGCGATCCTCGTCGGCCTGATCAGCTGGATCCTCGACATGCTCCTCGGCCTCAACGAGGACTGACGCGAGCCGTCACGACAGCGGGCGCGGGCCGACGGAGCCACGCTCGCGCAGCTCGGGGGCCTGGATGATCCTGCGCCTGCGGTTCTGCCCGTCGGCCGCCGCGACCACCAGGCGGACGGCCGCCCGCACGATGCCGTCGATGTCCCAGTCGACCGTGGTCAGGCCTGGCGTGAGCAGCCCTGACATCGGGTGGTCGTCGTACCCCATGACGGAGATGTCGTCGGGCACGCGCAGCCCCATCTCGGCCGCCGCCGCGTACACGCCGTAGGCGATGGAGTCGGAGAAGCAGAAGGCGGCGCTGGGCCGGGCCTCGGAGCCGAGCATCGCGCAGGCGACCTTCGTGGTGGCCGCGAGCCCGTGGGGCGCGGTCAGGACCTCGATGTCCAGCCCCAGACGCTCGGCCTCGGCCGTCACATGGAGGTCGGCGGGCCGGTCGGGGGTGCTGGAGCGCGTCGGGGTCAGCACGGCGATGCGGCGGTGGCCCTTCTGGCGGAGGTACTCGAGGGCCAGCGTGACTCCCCTGCGGTTGTCGAAGACCACCTCCCCTGCCGTCCGCGCGTCGATGAGGGCGTCGCCGATCGCGACGACCGGAAGCGTCTCGGCGAGCTGCGCCCAGAGCGGCGCGGCCGGGTCGACCGGCTGCACGATCAGGCCGTCGACCCGCTGGTCGCGGAGCTGCCGGGCCAGCGTGCGCTCGCGCGCGGGGTCGCCGGCGGCGTCCAGGATCAGCGCGTATCGGTCCTTGTCGCGCAGGGCGCGACCGATGCCGAACGCCAGCGACTGCTGCCAGAGGTCCTCGAGGGAGCCGCAGAGCAGGCCGATCATGCCGGTGCGCCCGCTCGCCAGGGCCCGGGCGATCGGGTCGGCCTCGTATCCGAGCTCGGCGGCGGCCTGGCGCACCCGCTCGATGGTCTCCTCTGAGACCTGCATGCCCCGCAGCGCGTAGGAGACCGCGGCGGGTGACAGACCGGTCGCCTGTGCCACCTCGCGGATCGTCGCCCGTTTGCGTGGCTGGGAACGCGGCATCAAGCCAGCTTATGCCGAATCCCCTCCCCGCGAGGGCCTCGAGGGTCTCGATCAATGGACAGGTGTTGACGGGAACGTTGTGAAGCGGTTCACTGAAACGAATCAGTGAACCGCTTCACGGTCTCGCCCAGGAGATACCCGACAATGTCTATAGGAATTGTCGGGTATCATGGACGCGAGGAGGTGACATGGGCATCGACGTGCATCAGCACATCTGGACGCGCGGGTTCGTCGACGCGCTGCGCGAGCGCGGCACGCCGCCGTTCCTGGACGGCTGGACGCTGTTCCTCGACGGCGAGGCGCCGTACGAGGTCAACCCCCTCGACCACGACCTCGGCCACCGGCTCGCGTTCAACCTCCGCTACGGCCTCGACCTGGCCCTGGTGTCGCTGTCCAGCCCGCTGGGCATCGAGCACCTGCCGCCCGGCGACGCCTGGCCCCTCCTCGACGCCTACCACGACGGCGCGCTTGAGCTGCCCCCGTCGTTCCGGGCCTGGGCCTCCACCTGCGTCAGCGAGATCGACGCCCCGAGGACCGCCAAGGTGCTGGACAGCGGCTTCGCCGGCCTCCAGCTCCCCGCGACCAGCCTGCTCGACGCCGAGGGCTACACCAGGGTCGCCCCCCTTCTCGACCTGCTGGAGGAGCGCCACCTGCCGCTGTTCGTCCATCCCGGCCCGGCCGGGGCCGAGGAAGGGCCCGCGTGGTGGCCGGCGGTCGTCCCCTACGTCCAGCAGATGCACGCCGCGTGGTACGCCTTCGGGGCGTTCGGCCGCCCCAGGCACCCTCGGCTGCGCGTCTGCTTCGCCCTGCTCGGCGGCCTGGCGCCGCTGCACGTGGAGCGCTTCATCGCCAGGGGCGGCTCCACCCGGGGCGTCGTCGACCCCGACGCCTTCCTGGAGACCTCGTCGTACGGCCACCAGGCCATCGACGCGATCACCCGGGTGCTCGGCGTCGAGGTCGTCCTCCTCGGCTCGGACGCCCCCTACGCGTCACCACCGGAAGCCCTGCTCGGCGAGGCCGTCGCGCACCAGATCTCGGTGACCAATCCACTGCGTCTGCTCAACATGGAAGGAGCCGTGCCCAGATGAGCTGGGAGTCATTGCCTGACCGATTTCTCGACAAGCGCGAACTGCGCCACCTGGTCGAAGATCTGGCGGAGCGGCCTGAGCTGTGGTCGCACCACATCGCTTTCGGCGATAGCGGAGAGGCACGCCATTACGCCTCCCTCTACCGCGACTCCTTCGTCGACATATGGGTCATCTGCTGGCGCCCCGAGGACGACACCGGATGGCACGACCACGACGTGTCCTCGGGCGCCGTACGGGTGATCGCGGGCACGCTCAAGGAGTCGAACCCGCGCATCGGGGGGGCGCACCTGGAGACCTTCGTCTCCGAGGGCGAATCGCTGGCGTTCGGGCCCGATCACATCCATCGGATCAACGGTCACGCGGAGGGCAGCGTGTCGATCCACGCCTACTCTCCCCCCCTGTGGCGCCTCGGCCAGTACTCCATCAGCGACGACGGCGTCATGCGCCGGGTGTCGGTGAGCTACGCGGACGAGCTACGCCAGGTGGAGGCCGAGGCGCTCGTCTGACCGCCGGAGAGGAGAGCGTCACGGGTCCGCCGCGCGACCCCGGGGTCGTCGGTGAACACCCCGTCGACGCCCAGCTTGTACAGCGCCCTCAGCCAACCGGCCAGGTCGCCGTGCGCGCTCGCGTAGCCGCGCGCCGCCGGGTCGCCCACGCGGAACGCGGCGGGGAGCTGCGAGTTCTCCGGGCGGACGGTCCAGACGTGCACGGCCAGGCCCTCGCGGTGGGCGTCGCCGACCAGCGTGGTCGGGTTCAGCAGGTTGTCTCCGGCGTCCATCGGCACCACCAGGCGGGTGGAGACCCCTATCCCGTCGGCGTACGAGGCGATCTCACGCAGGCCCTGGGGTGTCGCGAGGTCGCGGTAGGTGCGCGGGTCTCCCGCGGTGACCAGGTCGCGGGGAGCCCCGGACGTCTCCATGAGCTGGATGAGGCGCAGGCGGGTCCTGCCGCGAAGCGCCCGCAGGTTGGCGGTCTCGAAGGACTGGATGAACACGGGGTCGGACTTCTCGTGCCAGCCGTACCGGCCGAGCGTCGCCAGCATCGGCTCCTCCAGGGGAAGCCCGATGGAGGCGAAGTAGCCCGGGTGCTTGGTCTCGGGGTACACGCCGACCCCGGCCTGCTTCGCGAAGGCCACGATCTGGTCGAACGTCACGATCCGGGCGCGGCCGTCGAAGGCGGCGCTCTCCGGACGCAGAGCCGGCAGGCGCTCCACCGCGCGCAGCGTGCGCAGCTCGTCCAGGGTGAAGTCCTCGGTGAACCATCCGACCTGCCTCCGGCCGTCGATCACCTTGGCGGTCAGGCGCGTGGCGAACTCCGGATGCGTGGCGACGTCGGTTGTGCGGGAGATCTCGTTCTCATGCCGCGCGACGAGCACGTGGTCCTTGGTGGAGACCAGGTCCGGCTCGATGAAGTCGGCGCCCATCTGGACGGCGGTCTCGTACGAGAGCATGGTGTGCTCGGGCCGGTACGCGCAGGCGCCCCGGTGCCCGATGACGAGCGGACGGGGTTCGTCGGATGCCACGAGACCCGCGCCGGCCGGGGTACCGGGGGCCGTACCAGGGGCCACGCCTGCGGGCATGAGTGAGACGACACCGGCCACGAGCCACGGAAAGATGATCACGATCGATGTTAGGCGTGGTCAGATGCCCATTCCCCCACCGACACGCAGGGGGACGGGCCGTCCGGCGAGCACGCCGATGACGAGCTGGACACCGCAGGCGAGAAGGCCCGTCACCAGCGGCAGCGTCCAGCCGCCGGAGAGCTGGTGGAGCAGCCCGATGAGGAAGGGGCCGAGCGCGGCGAGCAGGTAACCGGATGACTGTGCCACCGCCGACAGGGCGGTGACCGACGCCGGGTCGGGCGCGCGCAAGGCGATGATCAATAGGGCCAGCGCGATCGAGGCACCCTGCCCGACCCCGAGCGCGATCATCCACAGCCACGGGAACGTGATGGGGGCGAACAGGACGCCGAGGTACCCCACGACGCTGAGCAGCGCGGCGGCCACGATGTGCGGAACCTGCGAGCGGGCCCGGCCGGCGTGCAGCGGCACCGTCAGCGTGGCGGCGATCTGCGAGAGGTTGGTCAGCGCGAGCAGGTAGCCGGCCTGGTCGGCGGGGAGCCCGGCGTCCCGGAAGATGGTCGGCAGCCAGGCGAGCATGATGTAGAACGTCAGCGACTGAAGGCCCATGAAACCCATGACGTACCAGGTCACGCGCCTGCGCAGCAGCATGGCGTACGGCCTTTGCCCGCCGCCGTCGCGCCTCCGCACGTGCCGGTTGAACCCCTGCGGGGCCCACAGTACGGCTGCCGCCAGCGCCAGCACGGCCACCGAGCCGGCCGCCGTGCGCCAGCCGTACCGCTCTTCGATGGGCACCATGAGCGCCGACGCCGAGGCCGCTCCCGTCGCCAGACCAGAGACGTAGATGCCGGTGAACAGCCCGATCCGGTCGGGGAAGTGCTGTTTCACCACGCCCGGCATCACGACGTTCATGATGGCGATGGCCGTGCCGGCGACGGCGGATCCGGCGTAGAGGGTCAGGATGCCGCCGGCGCCGCGCAGGGCGACCCCGGCGGCCAGGATCAGCAGGCCGATGAGCAGGGTGCGGTCGAGGCCGAGGCGGGTCGCCAGAACCGGAGCGACCGGGGCCAGCAGGCCTAGGCAGATCACCATGACCGTGGTGATCGCCCCGCCCCCCGCCGGGGCGAGCCCGAGATCTCTCATGATCTCGCTCAGCAGCGGGGAGACTCCGGCGAGAGCGGGCCGCAGGTTGAGCGACGCGAGCACGAAACCCGCGATCAGCAGCACCTGCGCCCGGCCGTCACCCCTGAGTCCGGCGCGGGGCGCGGATCCGGAGGCCGGATGAGGTGCGGGTCCCTTATCGAGCCCCGGAGAAGGGATGGACCCGGGGCTCGACCCGGCCGCCGAGCCCGAGCCAGGGCCGGGTTCCGGTGCGGACCCGGCTACGGGCGCCGGGCCAGGGTCGGGTTCCGGTCCGGGATCAACAGAGCGGGTCATAGGTTCTGGACCCTATCTCGGGCGATCAGAACGGGTACCTCGCGATGTCGCCTTGCATGGTGACCCACTGGGTGTCGGTGAACGCCTCGATGTTGGCCCTGGTGCCACCGAACCGCGACCCGGTGCCCGACGACCCGACCCCGCCGAAGGGCGCCACCGCCTCGTCGTCCACGGTCTGGTCGTTGATGTGGACGATGCCGGTGGGGATGAGGTCGGCGAGGGCGAGCCCCTTCATGGCGTCACGCGTGAGGATGCCGAGCGCCAGCCCGTACTGGCTGTCGGACGCCAGGGACGCGGCCTCCTGCGGCGACGAGAAGGCCATGACCGGGGCGACCGGCCCGAACACCTCCTCGGCGTACGCGGGCGAGGCCGGCGTCAGGTCGGTGAGCACGGTCGGGCGGTAGAAGAGTCCCTCGTACGTGCCACCGGCCGCGAGCCGGGCGCCGCCGCCGACGCTCCCGGTGACCAGCGCGTGGACCTTGTCCCGCTGGCGTGCGTCGATGAGCGGGCCGAGCGCGACCTCTCCGGTGGCGGGGTCCCCGACCGGCATGTGGTCGGCCTTGGCCGCGAGCCGCTCGACGTACTCGTCCTTGATCGAGGAGTGGACCAGGTGCCGTCCCGAGGTCATGCAGATCTGGCCCTGGTGGAAGAACGATCCCCACGCCCCGGCCGACACGGCGAGGTCGAGGTCGGCGTCGTCGAGGACGATCAGCGCGGAGTTGCCGCCGAGCTCAAGGTGAACGCGCTTGAGGTGACGGGCGGCGAGCTCCCCCACCTTGCGCCCGGCCGCCGTGGATCCCGTGAAGGAGACGACGCGGATACGAGGGTCGGCGACGATCGCCTCACCCGTGTCCGCGCCGCCGGGGAGCATGTGCAGCAGGCCGGTCGGCAGCCCCGCCTCCTCGAAGACGCGGGCGATGGCGACGCCGCCGCAGACCGCCGTACGAGGGTCCGGCTTGAACACCACCGCGTTGCCGAGGGCCAGCGCGGGCGCGACCGACCGGATGCCGAGGATCAGCGGCGCGTTGAACGGCGAGATGACGCCGACCACCCCGACGGGGACGCGTCGCGCGAGGCTGAGGCGCTTCTTCGCGGTCGGCAGGATCTCGCCGGGCGGCTGAGAGGCCAGGGCGGCCGCCTCGTAGCACTCCTGCGCGGCGACGTAGGTCTCGAAGCCGGCCTTTCCTGGGATCGAGCCGGACTCGCGGACGAGCCACCTCTGGATGTCGGCGGCGTGGTCCTCGAACAGCCGCCCCGCCCTGCGCAGGACGCCCGCGCGCTCCTCGAAGGAGGCGGCGGCCCACCCCCGCTGTGCCCTCGCGGCGTGTACGGCCGCCGCGGTGACGTCGGCGGGACCGGCGACTCCCGCCCGGCCGATCTCGTTCCCGGTGGCGGGCTCGATCACCGGCGCGTCACCGGCACGGGAGACCTCCCAGCCGTCACCCCCGAAGACCGACCCCGACCAGATCTTCGGATCAAGGAAGTCCACGATGAATCCCCTTTCGATGGCGCGCGGTCACCGGGTGTCCTTCGCTCTCTGGATCTGGGCGTAGACGTGGCCGCGTAGCTCCGTGAATCTCGGGAGGGCCCGGGTGGCGAGCTGGTCGCGCTCGGGCGGCAGGTCGACCTTGACGTCCTCCAGCACGACCGTGGGCGATGACGACAGCACGATCACCCGCTGCCCGAGGTAGATGGCCTCGTCGATGTCGTGCGTGATGAACAGGGTGGTCGTGCCGAGCCGCTGCCAGATGCGCAGGACCAGGTCCTCCAGCTCGCCCCGGGTCTGCGCGTCGACGGCCGCGAACGGCTCGTCCATGAGCAGCACCTCCGGCTCGTACGCCAGGGCCCGGGCGATGGCCACCCGCTGCTGCATGCCGCCCGACAGCTGCCACGGATAGGACCTCGGCACGTCGGCCAGGCCGACGGCGGCGAGCGACTCGGCGACCAGCTCCGCGCGCCGGACCTTCGGCAGCTTCTTCTCCTTCAGGGGCAGCTCGACGTTCTGCTGAACGGTCATCCACGGGAACAGGCTGCGGCCGTACTCCTGGAACACCACGGCCATGTTGTCGGGCGGCCCGGTCACCGGGACCCCTGCGACCCGGATCGTCCCCGCCGTGGGGGCCAGCAGCCCGGCGACGCACCGGAGCAGCGTGGTCTTGCCGCATCCCGAGGGGCCCACGACGCAGGCCAGCTCGCCCGCGTCGAGCTGGAACGACAGGTCGCCGACCGCCTCACGCCCGGTGGACTCGTAGACCTTCTTCAGGCCGGTGACCTCAAGCACGGTGGCTCCAATGCCAGGAAAGGACGCGGCGTTCCATCCATCGGAAGATCACGGACAGCCCGAACCCCAGCAGGCCGAGCAGCAGGATCCCGCTCCACATCTCGGGGATGGCGAAGCCGCGCTGGAACAGCACGATCGTGAATCCGAGCCCGCTGCTGCTGGCGAACATCTCGCTGATCACCATGAGGATGATCCCCACGGACAGGGCCTGCCGGAGCCCCGCCATGATCTGCGGGCTGGCACCGCGCAGCACCAGGTGGCGCAGCCGCGACCGGCCACGCACGCCGTACATCCGGCAGGTGTCGGAGAGCACCTGGTCCAGCGCCCTGACGCCTTCGACCGTGTTGAGCAGGATGGGCCAGACGCACCCGGAGACGATGACGAGGATCTTCATCCCGTTGTCGATCCCGGCCAGCAGCATGATGAGCGGAACCAGAACGGGCGGCGGGATCGCGCGGAAGAACTCGAGCACGGGCTCGGCCGCCGCGCGCAGCCGTACCGACAGGCCGATCGGCACGCCGAGGCCCACGCCGAGCACGGTGGCGAGAGCGTACCCGGCGAGCAGCCGTGCGACGCTCGGGAGTGCGTCGTCGATCAGCCGCGGGGAGAACCACGTCTCGGCGAACGCCTGGACCACGCGCGGCGGGGTGGGCACGTAGAAGCTCTCGGACGTCACGCTGAACGCCCACCAGGCCAGGATCAGCAGGATGGGAAGCCCCAGGAGGCGGAGCAGCCTGAGGCCGAGTCCCGGCCGTTCCGTCACGGTCACGAGGCCACCTCGCCTCGTACCGAGGGATGCCACGCGAGCACGCGGCGCTCCAGCACGCGTACGGCCAGGTTGACCGCGATGCCGATGAGCCCGGCGAGCACCACCAGCCCGTACATCGTGGCGACGGCGCCGCTGGACTGCGCGACCTGGATCTCCAGGCCGAGTCCGGGACTGCCGACGACCAGCTCGGCCGTGATCGCGAGGATGAACGCCACGGAAGCGGCGAGCCTCAGCCCGGTCATGATGTACGGCAGGGCCGTGGGCCAGACGACGTTCCGTATCCGGGACCACCGCGACAGCCCGTACGAACGGGCCGTGTCGTCGGCCACGGTGTCCACGTCGGCGACGCCGTACATGACCTGGATGAGCACCTGCCAGAACGCGGCGTAGACGACCAGCAGCAGCGTGGATCCGAGCGAGGCGCCGAACAGCAGGGTCGCCAGCGGGATCAGCGCCACCGACGGGATCGGCCGGAGGAACTCGATCGTCGAGTGCGACGCCGCCCGCAGCCCGGGGACCAGGTCGATGACGACACCGGCCAGGACCGCGGCGACGAAGGCGATGGCCAGGCCGAGTGCCCAGCCGCCGAGCGTCTCTCCGAGGGCCGTCCACAGCGCGGCCGTACGGAGCTCCGCCGCCAGCGCGCCGAGGATCTCCGACGCGGGCGGCAGGAACCGCTCGTCCACGATGCCGAGCCGGGGAACGGCCTCCATCAGCGCCAAGAGGCCCGCCAGCCCCGCCAGGCCGTAAGCGGCCTTCGCACCCTTGGTCGTCATGGACCCGGCTGTCACCGTTCGGGTTCCCGGCGACCCTGTCATGGCAACAGCGCTCCGAGGTCGGGCTTCTGCTTCAGCACGCCGTCGCCGAGGGCGTCGTCCGCGATGGCCTGGACGGACTCGCGGTTGATCTCCGTAGGCCACTTGGGCAGGGTGATCTTGGCGATGATCTGAGGGTCGATCTTGGTGTAGCTCTTGAGGATCTCGCGGGCCTCGCCGGGGTGATCGTCGGCATACCGCAGCGACTCGTTCATCGCCGCCGTGAAGCGCTTGACCAGTCCCGGGTCGGTCTTGGTGGTGGTGAAGTACGCCGCCACGGTGAGGTTCGGCGCGGCGTCGGCGTAGTTCCACGCGATCGGCCGGGCACCCTGCGAGATCGCCTGGCTGACGAACGGCTCCACCACCCAGATGGCGTCGACACGCCCGGCCTGGAGTGCCGCCGGGGCGTCGGGGAACGGCAGCTCCACGAACGTCACCTTCGACGGGTCACCGCCGGCCTTGCGCACCGAGGCGCGGATGGTGGTGTCACCGATGTTCCTCAGCTGGTTGACGGACACCTTCCTGCCCGCGAGGTCCTTGGCGGTCCTGATCGGGCTGTCCTGCTTCACCAGCACGGCGCTGAAGTCCTTGCCCTGCTCTCCGGTCGAGGAGACGCCGTTGGCGACCACCTTGATCGGCAGCCCCTGCTCCTTCGCGGTGAGCAGCGAGGTGACGTTGCCGAACGCGAACTGGAACTGGCCGCCGACCGCGCCGGAGACGCTGGCCGCGCCTCCCTGTACGGGTGTGATCGACAGGTCGATGTTCTGCTTGTCGAAGAACCCTTTGGCCTTGCCGAGGTGGATCGGCGCGGTGTCCACGATCGCGATCACCCCGGCGGTGACCTTGTCCTTCCCGCCGGACTTCGCCGGGGAACCAGACGAACCACACGCCGCGGCCGGGACCAGGAGGACGGCCGCGAGACAGATACGAGCGGAGCGACGCATGAACACTCCAAGGGGGGTTAACTGAGCGCCATAGTGTTCGACATGCGCACGTTCGTTCCGAAAGAACGTGTAGTGCAAGGTACGCCCGTGACCAGATCGCGTCAACGGCCTTGCCGCCTTGGCGTCATTCCCCGGCTTGACCGGGTCGCGCTCTGGTAAGTAGCGTCACGTGCGAGAACTTCTGTTCGTAGGGCGAACACTCTGGGAGGTGAGCGTGGCCGAGGTGGTTCCGCTCTCACACGCCGTCGAGCGGCTCGTGCACGACGGGGACAGCGTGGCGCTGGAAGGGTTCACCCACCTGATCCCGTTCGCGGCGGCTCACGAGATCATCCGTCAAGGCCGCAGGGACCTGACCCTCATCAGGATGACGCCTGACCTCGTCTACGACCAGATGATCGGCATGGGCTGCGCCAGGAAGCTCGTCTTCTCCTGGGGCGGCAATCCCGGGGTCGGCTCGCTACACCGCTTTCGCGAAGCCGTACAGAACCACTCGCTGGAGATCGAGGAGCACAGCCACGCGGGCATGGCCAACGCCTACGTCGCGGGCGCGTCGGGGCTGCCCTTCGCGGTGCTGCGCGGATACCTGGGCACCGACCTGCCGGGCGTGACCGCCACGATCAAGCCGATCACCTGCCCGTTCACCGGCGAAGAGCTCACCGCCGTGCCCGCCATCAACCCGGACGTCGGAGTCATCCATGCCCAGCGGGCCGACCGGCGGGGCAACGTCCAGCTCTGGGGCATCACCGGGGTCCAGAAGGAGGTCGTGCTCGCGGCCCGCGACTCGCTGGTCACCGTGGAGGAGGTCGTCGACTCCCTCGACCCGGTGCCCGGCGCGATCGTGCTTCCTTCGTGGGCCGTCGGGTACGTGTCCGTGGCCCCCGGCGGATCGCATCCCTCCTACACGCAGGACTACTCGGCCCGCGACAACGAGTTCTACTCCGCGTGGGACGACGTCAGCCGCGACCGCGAGACGTTCCTGTCCTGGATGCAGCATCACGTGATGTCCGCTGGGAGGCCCGCATGAGCTGGACGGCTGACGAGATGATGACGATCGCGGCCGCGCGCCGGCTGCGTGACGGCCAGTCGTGCTTCGTCGGCATCGGGCTGCCGAGCACGGCCGCCAACCTGGCCCGCAGAACTCATGCCCCCGAGCTGACCCTGATCTACGAGTCAGGCACCATCGGCGCCAAGCCCGGCCACCTGCCGCTGTCCATCGGCGACGGTATCCTCGCCGAGACCGCCGACACCGTCGTCAGCGTCCCCGAGGTGTTCAACTACTGGCTCCAGCCGGGCCGCATCGACGTGGGCTTCCTCGGAGCCGCGCAGATCGACCGGTACGCCAACATCAACACCACCGTGATCGGTGACTACGACGACCCGAAGGTCCGCCTGCCCGGCGCGGGCGGCGCCCCGGAGATCGCTGCCTCCTGCGGCGAGGTGATCGTCATCGTGCGGCAGAGCCGGCGGGCGTTCGTCGACCGCGTCGACTTCATCACCTCATTCGGCTTCGGGTCGGGAGCGGGCGAGCGCGAGAGGCTCGGCCTGCGCGGACGAGGCCCCCGTACCGTCATCACCGACCTCGGCATCCTGGAGCCCGACCCGGCGACCGAGGAGCTACGGCTCACGCACCTGCATCCCGGGGTCGACCTCGACACGGTCCGCGACGCCACGGGCTGGCCGATAGTCTCCGCCCCCAACCTGGAGACCACCCACCCGCCGACGGAGGAGGAACTGAGCGTCCTGCGAGCACTGACATAAGGGGCTAGAGCGGTCTGCTGGTATAACGGTCACCGCGAAGGGGGGTCCACCATGGCGGAGGAGTACGTCCAGTCGCTGGCCCGGGGGCTGGCGGTCATCCGGGCCTTCGACGCCACGACACCGGAGCTCACGCTGAGCGAGGTGGCCCGCGCCACCGGGCTCACCCGGGCCGCCGCCCGAAGGTTCCTGCTCACCCTCGTCGAGCTGGGGTACGTCCGCACCGACGGGCGTCTGTTCACGCTGTCGCCACGGGTGCTGGAGCTGGGCTACGCCTATCTGTCGAGCCTGTCCCTGCCCGAGGTCGCCCTCCCCCACCTGGAGCGCCTGGTCGCCGAGGCCCACGAGTCCGCCTCGGTGTCCGTGCTGGACGTCTCGGACATCGTGTACGTCGCCCGGGTGCCCACCACCCGCATCATGCGCGTGACGATCAGCATCGGCACGCGCTTCCCGGCCCACTGCACCTCGATGGGCCGGGTGCTCCTCGCCTGGCTGCCACCCGCCGCGCTGGAGGAGTACCTCACCAAGACCGGCCTGGAGAGGCGCACCGCCCGCACGATCACCTCGCGGGACGCGCTCACCGCCGAGCTGGAGCGCGTGAGAGCCCAGGGCTGGGCCCTGGTCGACCAGGAGCTGGAGGAGGGCCTGCGGTCGATCGCCGCGCCCATCCGCGACCGGAGCGGCCAGGTCGTCGCTGCCGTCAACATCTCCTCCCACGCCAGCCGCACCACCGTCGAGTCCGCCCGCCGCGACCTGCTGCCCCCGCTGCTCGCCACGGCCGCCCGTATCGAGGCCGACCTCCACACCTCCGGCGGCGGCCACCGCACAGCCCTCCCCGCCACCTGAGCGTCCCCGCCCCTTGCGTCTCACCACCGACACCCCAGTGACAGCGACCCTGCGAGCCCTCTCCGCCCACGATCTCGGAACCATGTCGTCGTCGGAGATCGCGATCGTCGGTTTCGACGACTTCGAGCTGGCCGACCTTCTCACGCCCTCTGTCACCGTGATCGCCCAGGATCCCGTAGGGCTGGGCCGTATGGCCGCCGAGCTGCTCTTCCGCCGCCTGGCCGGGGACAACGGCCTCGCCGAACGCATCCGGCTCCCGACCCACCTCATCCCCCGCGGCTCCGGCAAGCTTCCACCAAGGCGGAACTGAGCGCTGCGGCGTCACTCGAGCCCGCCGTCACTCCCCTGCCTTCTTCACCTGTCCCAGAAAAACACGCCATTCATCGGCCGCGACCACCACTGCGGGACGCCCCGGGTCCTTACTGTCCCTCACCCCCACCACCCCAGGCAGATTCGTCGCCACTTCCACGCACGATCCGCCGTCCGAACCCGATTTGGACGACTTTCGCCAGATCGCTGCGCTCAGGTCCACGTGGTCAGCTCCTTCTCGATGATCTTCAGACTCATGTGCTGGGGCAATGCCTCAGCGCGCAGGGCGTCGTAACGGTCGCTGATCGCTTTCACGGTCTCTGGCGCGTCGGTCACTGTTCCTTTTATGGAAGACTCCGCCCAAACCGTTGTCCAGTGACCGCAAAGCTCCGTTATTACGAATGCGCTCATCAACCCGCAGGTCGACTGCGCGGCGAAGGGCAGGATCTGGATCGTCACCTTCGGATGCTCCGCGACTTCCAGTAGGTACTTCAGCTGCCCCCGCATGACGTCGGCCCCACCTATGGGGCGGTGCAGCACTCCTTCGTCGATGATGGCCCAAAGGGTCGGAGGATCGGCTTTAGACAGGATGGACTTGCGCTGGAGCCGTGTGGCGAGACGCTGCTCCAGCAATTCGGGTGTGATCCCGGGTTCTCCCGCCAGAACGTGCCGCGCGTAGGACTCCGTCTGCATCAGGCCGAAGACGAGGAGCGGATCCCACGTTCGCAGCGCAGTCGCCTCCTGCTCGGCTTCCAGACCATGCCGAAACCATGGAGCTGCGGCGTCCTTCCACCGGTCGGCCATCAGCCATAGCTCAGTGAGAACACCCTCAAGGGCGAAGATCTCGTCGCATCGCTGGGCGAAGATCTTCTCAGGCTTGCGATCCGCGCGTTCGACCATTCCCACCATGCTGGTCGAGAACAGAAGCCTCTTGGCCAGCTGTTTCTGCGTGAGCTTTGCCGCCAGGCGGTGGCTTCGCACCTCGAAGCCGAAACGGGCCAACGGCGAACCTTCTGGGTTCAGCTCCACTGGCTGAGGCACGGGCCCTCCTCAAATGCGATTTCCGTATGGCGTGCTACCGCCGATGCACTCAAGCGTGTGTTCATTGTGCAACGAATTGACTGCACAGAGTAACGAAACAGAGCCAATCTTGAGGACGAAATCAGCGAATGACATGCGAGTCCTACAGCTCGTACAGGACACGGCGTGTCACCACGACGTCAGGAACGAGGCTCGAATGGCGACGGACAATCTGTTGGGGTCCCTGGAACTGGTCGGTACGGTTGCCTCTGTGCGCATGGCACGAGCCTTCGTACGGTGGACGCTCGGCATGGGACACCCCGCCCTGGAAGACGTGACGCTCCTGGTCTCGGAGCTGACGACCAACGCCGTGCTTCACTCGGATTCAAGAGACGGCGGGCCGGTGAGCATCACGCTGCTGGAATGCGATCACGCCATCCGGGTGATCGTAAGGGACAGCGGTTCCGACTCCCGGCCCCGCGTCTCCGACGACCTCTGCGGCGAAGGCGGCCGAGGCCTGTTCCTGGTCGAGGAGATATCCCAATGCTGGGGAGTCGACGAAGACGCGGCCGGCCGGGCCGTCTGGTGCGAAGTCAAGGTCTGATCAGCCACGACTGATGGGCTCGCGAGTGGAAGCCGTCATCATGCCCCGGATCCTGCGCCGGTCGTTGCGCCGGACCCTGCGACGCGAGCGGATCTTCGGCGGCAACGTGGAAACCTGGTCCGACTGGTTCAGCGGCGATCACCCGGCAAGGTGGGCGTGGTCCCAGCACGCCGTCCGGCGCGCGGAGATCGGACAGCGCGTCCGCGATCCCCGGTTCCAGCCCCTCCACGTCATACGCTTCGCATCGCCCAGCGGGGCCGCCGAGTGGCTGCGAGCCACGTGAGCCGGTCGCCCTCGACGCCAGGCTCCGGCAGGGGCGGCGGGTCACCGGGTCAGTCCTCGCCCGAGGCCTCTCGCTCATAGGCCAGGAGGGTCTCGACGAACATCTGGCGCTGTGCGTGGGTCAGTGGCTGGAGGGCCTTACGCCAGGCGCCTGCTCCTCTGGCAAGCCACGCGTCGACCGCCGTACGGCTGGCCTCGGCGATGCTCACAATGGTGCGGCGGCGGTCGGCGTCGTCCTCGCGCCGCTCCACGACACCCTTGCGGCTCAGCTCGCCCACCATCAGGCTCACCGTCGCCGGTACGACCTCCAGCCGGGCGGCGAGCTCGTTGACGGTCAGCGGGCCGTCGAACAGCAAATAGGCGAGCAGTGACAGGTGTCGCGGTGCGAGGTCGAGCGACCGGAGCTGCTCCGGGATGGGGATGCGCTTAGCCCGCCCGACCAGACGCGGCATGAGCAACAGCAGTGTCCGGATCCCCTCGTCAACGGTCAAGCCCTCGTCGGTTGACATACCTTGATCTCCAAATTATCTTTGCTATTAAAGCAAATATTTCTCTCTGGAGGCCATCGTCCCATGTCAGACTGGAACCAGAAGATCATTGAGGAGTTCCGGGCCAACGGCGGCAAGGTCGGCGGCATGTTCAAGGAAGCATCTCTGGTGCTCCTCACCACCACCGGCGCCAAGACGGGGAACCTCCGCACCAACCCGGTCGTGTACGTGCGGGATGGCGATCGCATCCTGGTCTTCGGCTCCAACGCGGGGGCGCCCGCCCATCCGGCCTGGTACCACAACCTGCTGACCCATCCGGAGGTCACCGTCGAGATCGGCGACGGGCCCCGCCTTGAGACCTACACCGCGACCGCGCATCCGCTGCGCGGTGAGGAACGCGACCGCCTCTACGCCCGCCAGGCCCAGCTCGACCCGGCCTTCACGGGATATCAGGCCCAGACTTCCCGCGTCATCCCGGTCGTCGCCCTGCACCGCAGGGACACGGCCCGGGCCCACGCCCTCGGTGACGAGCTGGTACGGATCCACGCCGATCTCCGCCACGAGATGGCCGCACTCCTGACCGAGGTCGAGAGCTTCCTGGCCGACCGCTCAGAAGCGGCACGTTCCGGAGCCCGGCTCCCCCCGCCCAGCCTCGGGGCGCAATTGAGCGAGCGCTGCCTGGCCTACTGCGACGCGGTCCACGCGCACCATTCCAACGAGTCGAGCCGAGGGTTCCCCCTGCTCGAAGAGCGGTTCCCCGAACTTGGCCCGGCGCTCGAACGACTGCGGCGGGAGCACGACGTGGTGGAGGCAATCCGGCACGACCTCCAGCGGACACTCACCGAGCTCGCCTCCGGGGACGCGGCCAAGGTTCGCACCGACCTCCGGCGCCTGGCGTCCGAGCTGGAGGCCCACTTCGACCACGAGGAACGGCATCTCGTCTCCGCGCTGAACGCCCTGTAGGAGCACCGTCGACCTAATCGCCAGGCCTTGACCTCAACTTTAGTTGAGGTTGGAGACTTGGCTCGACGGCGTGCGACAGACGCGTAGGGGAGAGTGGCGGCATGCGGGTGGTACGGGTAGAGCGGTTCGGAGGGCCAGAGGTGCTGGTGACACGCGAGGTGCCGGATCCGGTTGCCGGACCGGGCCAGGTCGTGGTCGACGTGTCGGTCGCGGACACCATGTTCGTCGAGACGGCGATCCGCAGCGGCGTGGCGCGTCAGTGGTTCCCCGTGGAGCCGCCGTACGTTCCGGGCGGCGCGGTCGGCGGACGAGTGCTCAGCGTGGGTGAGGGCGTGGATTCCGGCTGGGCCGGCCGCCACGTCGTGGCGCACACAGGAGGAGGCGGCGGCTACGCCGAGCGGGCCGTGGTGCGCGCGGAAGCCCTGATCCCCGTGCCGGAACGGCTGGACACGCGCCAGGCGGTGGCGCTGCTTCACGACGGCGTCACAGGCGTCGGCGTGTTCGACGGCGCCGAGGTCAAGCCGGGCGAGTGGGTGCTGGTCACGGCGGCGGCCGGGGGCATGGGCATCCTGCTCGTCCAGCTCGCGCACGCGGCGGGCGCACGGGTCGCCGCCGCCGCTCGCGGCGAGCGCAAGCTCGGCCTGGCCCGGGAACTGGGCGCGGACGTCGCGTTCGACTACACCGAGCCGGGTTGGGCCGAGCGAGTGCGAGAGGCGACCGGCGGCACGGGACCCGATGTCGTGTTCGACGGCGCCGGTGGCGAGATCGGCCGGGGCGCGTACGAGATCACGGCACGCGGTGGCCGGTTCTCCGCGCACGGCGCGCCCAGCGGCGGCTTCAGCCCGATCGACCCGGAGGAGGCGGGGCGGGCCGGGGTCACCGTGCGTGGCATCCAGGACGTGCGGTACTCCCCCGCCGAGCAGAAACGGCTGGCCGAGCGCGCGCTGGCGGAGGCCGCGTCGGGCCGGATCAGGCCGGTCATCGGCCAGACCTTCCCTCTGGACCGGGCCTCCGAAGCGCACGCCGCGATCGAGTCCCGCGAGGTCATCGGAAAGACCCTGCTGCTGGTGTGACCGGGTGGGTGGGGTGGCCTTCCGGGCGCAGGTGCCGTACGAGAGTGAGGGCACCGAGGACGCCGCCCACTCCGGTCAGCGCGATGGCTAGGTGCGAGGGGACCATCTCGGCGAGCAGGCCCGCCAGCGCCGCTCCCATCCCCTGGGTCGTCATCTGGCCCGAGGTCAACAGGCCGAACGCCTGGCCGCGTACATCCTCGGGCACCGCGTCGACGAACCTGCGCTGAAGGCCGAGGTTGTAGGCGAGGCAGAGCCCCGTCAGCACGGCGAGCGCCAGGCACCAGGCCAGTCCGGGCCGTGTGGCGAACCCGAGCATCGGCACCCCGACCGCCAGGGCGAGCGGGAAGGACAGGCGTTCGCGTAGCGCGGGGGCGGCGAACCTGCCGACGACGAAGTCTCCGGCCGCCATCCCCACCGCGAACGCCGCCAGGACGAGGCCTGCCTGCGACGGCGCCCCGCGCTGGCTGAGGTAGGGCACCACGACGGCCTCGGCGCCGGCCACGAACATCACCGGAACCCACGCCGCGAGCAGCAGCCCCCGAACGCGCCCGTCCGCGAGCAGCAGCCGGTTGACCCGCAGCGTCGCCCGCACGGGGTTCACCGGCACGCCTTGGACGGGCAGGGAGCCGGCCGCTCGCGCGGGGCGGTCGGGCAGGCCGAACCTGAGGACGAGCGCGCTGGTGGCGGACAGGGCCGCGGTGATCAGAAGCGCTCCCCCCGGTCCGGCGACCGTGAGGACGGCGCCGCCGGCCGCGAGGCCGCCGATCTGCGCGGCGGCCGAGGTGACCGTCAGGACGGACCGGCCGAGTACGAACGCGTCACCCGGCAGCAAATCGGGAAGCGTCGCGGTGCGCGCGGCGCCGAAGACCGGGCTCAGCGCCCCGGTGACCACGACGAGCAGCAGCATCGCCCAGATCGGCAGCCCCGCGAAGCCCAGCGCCAGGCAGACGGCGACGCGGACCAGCTCGCCCACGATCATCAACCGCCGGGGTCGCACCCGGTCGGCGAGCGAGAGCAGGAAGATCCCGCCGATGACGTACGGCAGGAACCCGCTCATGTAGGCGAGCGCGGACAGCCCCGCCGAGCCGGTGCGCGCGTACACGAGCACGGAGAACGCGAGCATCTTCACGGTGTCGCCCGCCACCAGCAGCGTGAAGCTGCCGAAGAGCACGCGGAACTCCCGCACGGCGAACACCTCGCCGAACGTGGCCTGGCGCTTCCCCGGCTCCCCAGACGGTCCCGGTCGT
>JAOPYI010000012.1 GCA_025964675.1 Sphaerisporangium sp.
GGCGGAAGGGGTGCCGGATGGCTACATTCGTCTTTATCCACGGCGCCGGGGATGTCGGCTGGTACTGGCATCTGGTGGCGGCCGAGCTGCGTGAGCGAGGCCATGACACCGTAGCTCCGGATCTTCCCTGTGACGACGACTCGGCCGGCCTGCCCGAGTACGCCGACACCGTGGCCGCCGCGGCCGACGACAGGGCCGATCTGGTCGTCGTCGCGCAATCGCTGGGCGGCTTCACCGCCCCACTCGTCTGCGACCGGGTGGCGGTGGCGCTGCTCGTCCTGGTCGCACCCATGATCCCCGCGCCGGGCGAGGCGCCCGCCGGTTACTGGTCCGGTACGAGGTACGAGGAGGAGGTGCGGGAGCGGTACGACGATTCCATCGCCCTGTTCTACCAAGATGTGCCGCCGGAGCTGGCCGCCGAGGCGCTAAAGCGGGCACGCGGCCAGTCGGAGGCCCGGCTGGGGGAACCGTCGCCACTGCGGGCCTGGCCCGACGTGCCCACGCGGATCCTGATCTGCCGCGATGACCGCCTGTTCCCTCCCGGTTTCCTTCGCCGCGTCGCCCGGGAGCGCCTGGGCATCACCCCCGACGAGATCGACGGCGGGCACACCCCCGCACTGAGCCGCCCGCACGAGCTGGCGGACCGCCTCGAGGCATACGCCGCCGGGCGAGGACTGATTCCTACCGGTCGCCCGGCGCCCAAGCCGGCCAACCGCGGGCTGACAGCCAGGTGCCATCCATGATGGACGCCGATCACCAGCAGCGCTCAGGCTCCGCCGGCTACGACGCCGAACTGCGGCGGCATAACGAGGTACTACGCCGGGCCTGTGGCGTCCAGTTCCGCGACCACGTCCTCGACATCGGATGCGGGACCGGGCAGACGACGCGGCAGGCCGCGCGCACGGCCCAAGCAGGCAGCGCGCTCGGGGTCGACATCTCCGCGCCCGCCATCGAGTGTGCCCGTCAACTCGCCCGGGCCGAGGGGCTCGGCAACGTCACCCTCGAGCGCGCCGACGCGCAGGTCCACCGCTTTCCGAAGGAGCGCTTCGACCTTGCGATCAGCAGATTCGGCACGATGTTCTTCGACGACCCCGACGCCGCGTTCGCCAACATCAGGCGGACCCTGCGCCCGGCCGGGCGCCTGGTGATGATGGTCTGGCAGGCCCACGAGCGCAACGAGTGGGACGTCGCCATCCACCAATCCCTCGAAGCAGCCGCAGGGCCAATGGCCCTCCCTTCCAAGGGACCAGATCCATTCTCGCTCGCCGACCCGCTGACCGTGACGCAAATCCTGCAGGCCGCAGGGTTCGCCGACGTCGCCTTCACCGACGTCTGCGAACCGGTTTACTACGGCCCAGACGTGGCCAGCGCCCTCGACTGGGTCCGCGGCTTCACCTGCACCAGCAACGCACTGAAACGACTGGACCCCGCCGCCGCGACGCGCGCGGTCGAACGCCTACGCGAGGCACTCGCCGCGCACACCAGCGACGACGGTGTCTGGTTCGACTCCCGCGCCTGGATCGTCACCGCTCGTCGCCACTGAGCGGGAACACAACCGCTCAGCAAAATGATCAACCCGAAAATGTCAGCACCACCGCATAACCTGACCACGAAACCGGAACCGCGCCTCCACCCTCCGCCAGTCCCTGGACACGCAACTCGACTCCATCACCAAGGGCGGCGTCACCCGGTCCGAGGCGGCGCTGCGTCTTCTCGATCGTGCCCGCGGCCGGCTCATCGGCCAACACCAGGATGACCGTGTTGCTCGCCGCGAACGTCTCCACCGCCGCCACGCACTGGTCGATCGAGCTCAGTCCAGGTCGAGGCGGTGCGGGTCGGTGGCGAGGGACTCCCAGAAGTCCACGTAGGCCTGTTCGTGCAGGATGCCGAGCTTGAGGATGCGGGCCCGTGACACCAGCCGTGCGGTGTCGGTGGGGTCCAGCCCGCTGCGTAGCGAGCGGTATAGGTCGAGCCAGTGGCGGTGCTGCGCCGCCTGCTGGCGGGCGAGCGCGACCACGTCGGTGGGGTCGCCGAGGTCGGCGAAGAAGAGCTTGAGTTGCCCTGGGTCGCGGGTCTCCGGCTGGGGGGTGTTCGGGTCGGCCAGCCACTGCCGCAGCGCCGCACGACCCGCGTCGGTGAGGTGGAAGACGCGGCGGCGGCGGCCGGTCTGCTCCGTCTCCTCGCGCAGCAGGCCCAGCTCGGCCAGGCGCGCCGGGATCCGATACAGCTGCGCGTGCGGAATCGGCCAGAAGTACTCGACCGACTCCTCCACTTTGAGCTTCAGCTCGTACGGCGTCATCGCACCGTGGCGCGCGATCAGTCCGAGCACCACGTACCTGGGCGGAGTGAGCTCCGACACGTTCCACATCCTTACTTTGACATCGTCTCAATGAGACTATTATGTTCATCTCAACGATACCGTACCAATGAGACGATTGAGGTGTGCGATGTCCGTTGACAGCCACGTGACTGAAGCCCAGGAGACCGGCGCGCGAATCTTCGAGTTGTGGTCGCAGATGTGGAACGGCGAGGTGGCTCTGGCCGACCAGATCATGGCGCCGCGGTTTCGGCTCCGCTATGCCCAGCAGGCTCCAGGCACCGATGCCTTCGACCGCATCCAGCAACGCCCCCAGCTGGCCGAGATGATCATCCGATTCCACCGGGACCGCCCCGGGCTGCGGTTTGCCCCCGACGGCGAAGCCGTCACCGAACTCCACCTCATCGACGGCCTGGCCACCGGCAAGGTCGCCCGGCCCTACCTGGCGCGCCTCACCGATGAGACCGGACGCCGGTTGCGCATCAGCGGCATCGACATGCTGCGGCTCGACAACGGCCTCATCACCGAGGTCTGGTCGGTCTCCGGCGGCAGAGGAGGACGCGCTTTCTACCCCGACGACCAGGACTGACGACGAACAGGCCGCGACGGGCGACTGGTCGGTGCGCCGGTGGGTGCACACGGCCACAATGGGCCGTACCGAACTAAGGAGAACATGATGACCAAGTACCTGCTGCTCAAGCACTACCGGGGCGCTCCGGCGTCGGCCAACGACGTGCCGATGGACCAGTGGACGCCGGAGGAGCTTTCGGCCCACGTGCAGTACATGCAGGACTTCGCCGCTCGGCTCGAGGGCACCGGCGAGTTCGTCGACAGTCAGGCGCTCTCCCCGGAGGGCACGTTCGTCCGCTACGACGGCGAGGGGCGGCCGCCGGTCACCGACGGCCCGTTCGCGGAGACCAAGGACCTGATCGCCGGCTGGATGGTGATCGACGTCGAGACCTACGAGCGGGCGCTCGAGCTGACCGGCGAGTTGTCCGCGGCTCCGGGCGCGGGTGGGAAGCCGATCCACGAGTGGCTGGAGGTTCGGCCGTTTTGGGCCGACTCGCCCACGGTCACCGAGTGAACGAACCGCTGCTGCGGACCCTCACCCCCACCGTGATTGGCATCCTCGTTCGTCGCGGGGCCGACTTCGCG
>JAOPYI010000016.1 GCA_025964675.1 Sphaerisporangium sp.
TACCGCTGGTGCCGCCAGGCCAGGGTGCGGTTCCAGACGACGCGTACACAACCGAACGTGCGGTTCAACATGCCCGCCTGCTCGGGTGTCGGGTAGGCCCGACACTTGTACGCCGTCCTCATGGCCCGATCTTAACGGGACGGCATGATCTGGATAACCCAACGTGCGGCACCGTGCCGCGTTTCCTTCCCCGCCTGAAGGCGGGAGTCTCCACGCTCAAGGAGATTTGATGACCACCTACCTGCTGCGGCGGATGGCCTTCCTGGTCGTCTCGCTGTTACTGGCCAGCATGGTGCTGTTCCTGCTGCTGCGCCTGCTGCCGGGCGACCCGGCCAACTCGCTGCTGTCGGTCGGGGCCACGCCAGACCAGATCGCGGCGGCGCGGCACCAGATCGGGTCGGACCGCCCCTTGCCGGAGCAGTTCGTCACCTGGCTCGGGCAGATGGCGACGTTCGATCTTGGCACATCGTTCATCAGCACCCTTCCCGTCGGCCCGGAGATCGCGTCGCGCCTCGTGGTGACGGTCCCGCTGACGCTGCTGGCCTTCCTCCTGGCCGTCGTCGTGGCCGTGCCCGTCGGCTTCGTCGCGGCCCACCGCTCGGACCGCTGGTACGGTCCGCTCCTCAACGGGGTGTCGCAACTGGGTCTCGCGGTGCCGGTCTTCTGGCTGGGAATGCTGCTCATCACGGCGTTCGCGCTGTACTTCCAGATACTGCCCGCAGGAGGCTTCCCGCAGGACGACTGGGCGAACCCCGCCGACGCGCTCACCTCTCTGGCCCTGCCCGTCGTGACCATCGCCCTCGTCATGTCCGCCTCGCTCATCCGATACGTCCGCTCCGCCACCGTGGACGTGCTCGACAGCGACTACCTCCGGACGTTCAGGGCGCTCGGCTCGTCGTTCACCGGAGCGATGTGGCGCCACGGCCTGCGCAACGCGGCCGTCCCGGTGATCTCGATCCTGGGCATCGAGCTGGCCACCACCTTCCTCGGCGCGGTGGTGGTGGAGAGCGTGTTCGCCCTGCCGGGGCTCGGCAGCATGCTTGCCAAGGGGATCGCCCAGCACGACTACCCGATCGTGCAAGGTGTGCTGTTCGTCAGCACCTTCGGCGTGCTGGTGATCGGTTTCGTCGCCGACCTCGGGCAGCGCCTCATCGACCCCCGCCTGCGCGGCACCTTGTCGCGGAGGGCCCGATGAGCCGCGCGAGCGGGCCGAGCACGACGCGCAGGTCGCCGACCCTGGTGATCGGGTGCGTGCTCGCCGGCGCGATCGTCGCGGTCGCGATCGTCTCGCTGTTCTGGATGCCGTTCCCCCAGGACGACACCTCGGGCGGGCGGCTCGCTCCCCCTGCCCTGCCCCACCTGCTGGGCACGGACAAGCTCGGCCGCGACCTGCTCACCCAGTTGATGATCGGCGCCCGCATCGCGCTGACGGCCGGCATCGGCTCGGTCGCGCTAGGCGGGGTGCTCGGCGTCACCGCCGGCCTGCTGGCGGGGTTCGCCACGCGATGGCTGGACGACACGATCTCGGCCCTGCTCGACATCCTCATCGCCTTCCCCACGCTGCTGCTGGCCATGCTGGTGGTGGCGGCCCGTGAGGCGTCACTCGGCTCGGCCATCCTGGCGATCGGGCTGGCGATGTCGGCGATCGTGGCCCGGCTGACCCGGGTGCTCGTCAAGAGGGTGCTGGCCGAGGACTTCATCACCGCGTCCCGCACCTCGGGAACCTCCTGGCCACGGGTCGTGATCGAGCACGTGCTGCCCAACATCTGGCCGACGCTGCTGGTCAACCTCGCCCTGCAACTCGGTCTCGCCGTGCTGGCCGAGGCGAGCCTGTCGTACCTCGGGCTCGGCGCGCCACCGCCGAACGCCTCGTGGGGGCGGATGCTGCAGGAGGCCCAAGCGACCGTGCTGACCGCGCCGCTCGGCGCCGTCGCCCCGGGCGTCGTCCTCGTCGTGCTGGTCGTCGGCGTGAACCTTCTGGCCGACGGCCTGCGTGACGTGGCCGACCCGACCCGGCGGAGGAGACGATGAACGTGCTCGACGTCACCGGGCTCACCGTGAAGTCGGCGGACGGCCGCGCGCTCGTCTCCGACGTGTCCTTCACGATCCACTCCGGCGCGCGCCTCGGCCTGATCGGCGAGTCCGGTTCCGGCAAGTCACTCACCGCGCTGGCGATCATGGGGCTCGCGCCCGCCGGGATGACGGTCTCGGGAAGCGTCGTGCTCGACGCCCCGGGGCTCGTACGGACCGAGGTGGTCGGCGCGGCCGAGCGGCACCTGAACGGGCTGCGCGGGCGGGCCGCCACCGTCGTCTTCCAGGAGCCCCTGACCGCGCTGGACCCGCTCATGAAGATCGGCAGCCAGCTCGCGGAGCCCCTCCGCCGCGTACGCGGGCTGCGGGGCGCCGCTCTTCGCACGGCCGTCATCGCGGCGCTCGAGGAGGTCCGGCTGGCGGACCCTGGCCGTATCGCGAAGGCGTACCCGCACGAGGTCTCCGGCGGTCAGCGCCAGCGGGTGGCCATCGCCATGGCCCTCGCCTGCGAACCCGCGCTGCTGATCGCCGACGAGCCCACCACGGCGCTCGACGTGACGGTCCAGGCGGAGGTGCTGGCCCTGCTGGACGGCCTGGTCTCCGCACGCGGGATGGCACTGCTGTTCATCAGCCACGATCTCGCCGTGGTGGCGGGCGTCACCGACGACGTGCTGGTGCTCAAGGACGGCGTGGCGGTGGAGTCAGGGAACGTTCTGGACATCGTCAACGCGCCGCGCCACCCGTACACCCGTGAGCTGGTGGGCAGCGCCCGGCAGCTCGACGGCGCGCTTGATTGGAGCCCGCGTTGACCTCGGCCATCCTTGAGGCGCGCGGCGCCGGCTTCGCGTACCGGCGCGCCGCTCCCGTGCTCGCCGACGTCTCCATCGAGGTCACTCCCGGACGCGGGGTGGCGCTGGTGGGCGAGTCGGGTGCGGGCAAGACCACGCTGCTGCGCCTCCTGCTCGGCCTCATGCGGCCAACCAGCGGGCGGATCCTCTTCGACGGAGCCGAGCTCTCGCCTCGGGACCGCGTCCAGATGCGGGCCTTCCGGCGCAGCGTGCAGACCGTGTTCCAGGACCCGTACTCCTCGCTCGACCCCCGGCAGCGGGTGGGCAGGATCGTCGCGGAACCGCTGAGATCGCTTGGCCTGCCCGCGCCCGCATCGCGGCGAATGGACGTGGCGGAGATGGTCGCCGAGGCGTTGCGTGCTGTCGGGCTTCCGCCGGACGCCGCGCACCGCTACCCGCACGAGTTCTCCGGTGGGCAGCGCCAGCGCGTCGCCATCGCGAGAGCCATCGTCTGCGAGCCGCGCGTCCTGCTCGCGGACGAACCCGTCAGCGCCCTGGACGTCTCCACCCGCGTACGCATCGTGGACCTGCTCGCCGAGCTACGGGAGACGCGCGGCCTGACCGTCGTCATGGTGTCGCATGATCTCGCCGTGGTGGCCACGCTGTGCCAGCACACGGCCGTGCTCGAACGGGGCCGCATCGTCGAGCAGGGCGACACCGCCGCCGTGCTCGGCTCACCACGGCACCCCTACACCCGCCGTCTCATCGACAGCGTGCCACGCCTTCCCCCGCGCGCCTCGCAGGCCAGGTCCTGAGCCGTCCCGAACCCGGAACGGCCCGGACCGCGGTTCGCGCCGGTCCGGGCCGCAGCCCCTGCCCCGATCGTCAGTTGGTGACGTAGACCTGGCTGAACACCTCGGAGAGCTTCTTCACGTCCTGCGCGATCCCGACCTCGGGCGACGCCGGGTCGAACATCGTCGACAGGCGGCGCTGAAGCGGCTGAAGCTTGTTGAGCTGCTCCCAGGTGGCGGTGGAGGCCAGGCCGGAACCCATGACGCGGTAGGTCGAGCCCGTGCCGTCCTGCCAGCGGGTCCAGACGTTGACGGTGGCGGCGCCGTCCTTCAGCGGGGTGGCGATCCGCTCCTGAGCCGCCGTCGCGGCCTGCTCGGCGGTGAGCGAGGAGGCGTTCTTGCCGGCGAGACCGGCGTCCTCGGCCGCGATCTGCGCGAGCGTGTCCCACGCCAGGGCCTTGACCTTGCTCCACTGGTTCTGCTGCGCCTGCTGCGGAGTGATGTTCCAGGTGGAGTAGGCGCTCTGGAGCAGGCCGGAGTCGAGCGCGAGCTGGTCGACCGAACCCGTGGTGAGCAGCGGCTCGATGCGCTCGGGCGTGAGCAGCGGGTACTTCTTGGTCATCTCGGCCTTGCAGGGATCGTTGGCCCCGCAGCCGAACTGGGGGACCACCGTGTGAACGCCGAGCTTCTTGCCAGGAGCGACCTGGTGCAGCGCGGCGGCGGCAGCGGTGACGAACGCGCTCATCTCCTCCGGTGTCTTCACCGAGCCGTTGTAGCCGAGCTGGGAGGTGAACCGGATCCCGACGACGCCAGGCTGCGCGGCCAGCGCGCCGACCTTGCTGACGGCCGCGGCGAAGGCCGCGGTGCCGGCCTTGTAGTCATCGATCAGCTCGGTGTCGACCCAGACCCGCATGTTGCTCGCCGCGGCGGCCGCGATGGCCTGCCCGGCGGGCGTCTGGGCGGCCGCCGCGATCTCCTCGGGGGTCACCGAGCAGGTCTCGCCCGCGGTCTGGCAGGTGGGCGGTGTGCTGGTGTCCTGGTAGCCCTCCGGCGCGGGGTCTCCCTCGCTGTGAGCCTGGCCGTCACCCTGGCCGTCCTGGCTGCAGGCCTCCACCGTGCAGTCGATCCAGCCGACGGGATATTCGGTGGCCTGCTTCAGGTTCGCGCCGTCGTCCTTGGCCCAGAACCGGACGATGTCGAGCGCGTCCTTCGGCGTCGGGGCCATCCAGAAGCACTGGGGATCGGACGGCGAGCCACCGTTGGTGACGTTCTTGCAATCCTGGGTGCCGTCCTCGGAGAACGCCGAGGCTGCCGGCAGTCCCACCGCCAGAACGGTGAGTGCGGCGCCGAGGGCGAGGGCTCTCCTGATTCGCATCAAGCGTCTCCTTGGGCGGAACGAAATCTACAGTGATCGCCCGTAAACGATCGAAACGACTGTATCGGGCACATCTTTACTCGACCAGTGGCTCAAAAGAATTCCTTCCCTGGAAAGATCTCGTATGCGCATCCGACCCCGGGTTTCATGAAGTAAACGCGGATTTCGCCGTCCCGTACGGCTCAGGCAACCACATGACCGAGTTGACCCTGCTACCGCTCGGACATGGCGGCGCCTCGCATAATCGGGAGATGCGCGATCACAAGGGGAGCCCGGAATCGGCCCAGACCCTGGAGCGGGGGCTGCGGCTGCTCCGGCTGCTCGCCGACGGCCATCGCGGGCGCACCCCGACGGAGCTGGCCCAGGAGCTCGGGCTGAGCCGCCCGATCGTCTATCGGCTGCTCACCACGCTGCAGAACGAGGGCTTCGCCCGGCGCGACGCCGAGGGGCGCGCCCACCTCGGCTTCGGCGTCCTCGCGCTGGCCCGGGCCGTGCAGCCCCTGCTGCGGGCCGCCGCGCTGCCCGCTCTGCGCCGCCTGGCGGAGGACACGGGGGCGACGGCCCACCTGACCGCGGCCGAGGGAGAAGAAGGGCTGGCCATCGCCGTGGTCGAACCGACCTGGACGGACATGCACGTGGCCTACCGCGAGGGGTCACGCCACCCGCTCTCGCGAGGGGCGGCGGGGCTCGCGATCCTGGCCCTGCGGGAGGGCCGTACGGACTACATGGTGACCGAGGGGCAGCTCCAGGAAGGGGCCCGTGGCGTCGCGGCTCCACTGCCAGGACTTCCGTGGCTGGAAGCGTCCGTGGGCGTCGTGACGTTCAGCGCGCTCGACGCCGCCGCCCTCGGTCCCCGGGTGGTCGCCGCCGCCGTCGAGCTGGGCGAAGCCCTCGAATGACCCCGGCCGCCGGAGATTGACATCGCCGCCTCGATGGCGGATCGTCGTACGTATAGAGGACAGCACTGTCCGATATGCGTACACCAGGAGGGGCGATGCCGTACTACCGCACCGTCGGAGAGGTGCCGCGCAAACGGCATATCCAGTTCCCCAAGCCCGACGGCGGTCTGTACGCCGAGGAGCTGATGGGCGAGGAGGGTTTCTCCTCGGACTCCTCGCTGCTGTACCACCGCCATCTGCCGACCGCGATCGTGAAGGCCGAGGCGGTCACAGAAGGAACGCGGGCCACGCTCTCGCCGAACCTCCCGCTCTCCCCACGCCACTTCCGCACCCAGGACCTCCCCGCGGGCGGCGACCTGGTCACCGGGCGGCGGCCGCTGGCAGGCAACGGGGACGTCCGATTGTCGTACGCCGCCGCCGATAGGCCGAGCGAGCTCTACCGCGACTCCAAGGGCGACGAGTGCGTCTACATCGCGAGCGGCACGGTGCGCTTCGAGTCCACGTACGGCGTGATCGAGGCCGCGGAGGGTGACTACGTCGTGGTCCCCACGGGCACGATCCACCGCTGGGTGCCGCTCCACGGCACCACGGTGCGAGCGCTGACCATCGAGGCCGCGGGGCACATCCGGCCGCCGAAACGCTACCTTTCGCAGTACGGCCAGTTCCTGGAGCACGCGCCCTACTCCGAGCGTGACCTCAGGGCGCCCGTCGAGCCGCTGACCGTGGACGACTCCGAGACTCCGGTGCTGGTCAGGACCCGTGGCGGCCTGACCCGGCTGACCTACGCCCACCACCCGTTCGACGTGGTCGGCTGGGATGGCTGCCTCTACCCGTACGCCTTCAACATCGCCGACTTCGAGCCGATCGTGAAGCGCACCCACGCGCCGCCGCCCGTGCATCAGACCTTCGAGGGGCCGGGCTTCGTCATCTGCTCGTTCTGCCCGAGGCCGCTGGACTTCCATCCCGAAGCCGTGCCGATCCCGTACAACCACCACAACGTCGACTCCGACGAGTTCATGTTCTACGCGGGCGGCGACTACACCGCGCGGAAGGGGTCGGGAATCGACGTCGGCTCCGTCTCCCTGCATCCTGCCGGCTTCACCCATGGCCCGCAGCCGGGCGCTGTCGAGGCGGCCGTCGACGCCGTACGGCAGGGCAAGACGGTCACCAGTGAACTGGCCGTCATGATCGACACCTTCCGCCCGCTCGATCTGGGCGACGCCGCGCTGTCCTGCGAGGACCCCGCCTACGCGTGGACGTGGGCCCGGTGACCACCGCGATAAGCCGCCTGTTCACGGCTCTCGTCGACGACGCGGGGCTGTTCCCGCCCACGCTTCTCCCGATGTCGGAGGCGTTGACCCGCCACTACGCCGACGAGGACGACGCGAGCCCGGTGCTCACCCACCGCTTTCTCTGCCAGGCCGGCCGCCTGCATGAGCTGCGCGCCTTGCTGACCAGGCCCATCAGAGTGGGGCTCATCCTCGACACGCCCGACTTCCCGGACCTCAGCGGCCACGCGGACATCGTCGTGGACCTGGTGGAGGTGGCCCTCCCACCGCATTCGAGCATGAACGCCCTGGTCGACCGGGTGCGCCGCGCGGAGTCGCAGGCGCGGCTGTTCGTCGAGGTCCCGCCCACCGACCTGCATCGGGTCCCCGACGGCGTGGGGCTGAAGGTGCGGTGCGGAGGGCTCACCCCCGAGCTGTTCCCCTCCACGCACGAGCTGGGGTTCTTCGTCCGAAACTGCGTCGAGCAGGGCGTCCCGTTCAAGGCCACCGCCGGCCTGCATCACGCGGTGCGCCACCCCGACGCGAGCCTCGGCGTGTACCGGCACGGCTTCCTCAATCTCGTGCTCGCCGTGTGCGCTGCCGTCGAAGGCCGTGACCCGGTGAGCGTGCTGGAGATCATGGAGAAGCGGGAGCTGGAGGCCCTGGCGCGAGCCGTGCCGCCTGAGACCGCGCGACGGGCCCGGGAGCTGCTGGTCTCCTACGGCTCGTGCAACACGCGCACGCCGATCGACGACCTGAGGACGCTCGGCCTGTCCGAGCGCGCTCCGATGCCGACACTGATCATCGAAGAGGAAATCGTGACCTCTAGCTGGGTGCCCGGAGCCGACGCCTCCTCCTACACCGCGGCGAACCTGCCGTACGGCGTGTTCTCCCGCCCCGGGGAGCCTCCGCGTGCCGGAGTCCGCATCGGCGACCACGTCCTCGACCTGGCGCCCGTCCTGCACGACGAGGCGTTCGCCACCGGGACCCTCAACGGTTTCCTGGCACGGGGGCGTACGGCCTGGCGGGACACCCGGCGCCGGATCCAGCGGCTCCTTTCGGCGGACGCCAGGGAGGCGTCGGCCAACCGCGCCGCCACCGAGCCCCACCTCATCCCTCTCCACCAGGTGCGGCTGCACATGCCGATCGAGATCGGTGACTACGTCGACTTCTACTCCTCGCTGGAGCACGCGACGAACCTCGGCCGCATGTTCCGGCCCGACGGGAACCCGCTGATGCCCAACTGGCGGCACCTGCCGGTCGGGTACCACGGCCGGTCGGGCACGGTCGTGGTGTCCGGCACGCCGATCACCCGTCCCCGTGGGCAGAGCGTCTCCGCTCCGGGCGCCGCTCCCGCGCTCGGGCCCTCCGCGAAGCTCGACATAGAGGCCGAGCTGGGCTTCGTCATCGGGGGGCCGACCCGGCTCGGCGAGAGTGCCGGCGATCTCGCCGATCATGTCTTCGGGGTGACGCTGGTCAACGACTGGAGCGCCCGGGACATCCAGGGGTGGGAGTACGTCCCGCTCGGGCCGTTCCTCGGCAAGTCGTTCGCCACGTCCATCTCGGCGTGGATCACGCCGCTTGAGGCCCTGGAGCATGCCCGGATCCCCGGGCGCACGCAGGATCCGGAGCCGCTGAGCTACCTGAGCAGGCGGGAGCCGTGGGGGCTCGACCTCACCCTCGAGGTGCGGCTCAACGGCGAGCCGATCTCCAGCCCGCCGTACCGCGAGATGTACTGGACCCCCGACCAGATGCTCTCCCACATGACCGTCAACGGCGCCTCCCTGCGCACGGGCGACCTGTTCGCCAGCGGCACCGTCTCCGGGGCCGAGCCGGGGCAGCGGGGATCGCTGATCGAGATGAGCTGGAACGGCACCGAGCCGATCAAGCTCGCAGACGGCCAGACCCGCGCCTTCCTGGAGGACGGCGACACGGTGACGATCACCGCGACGGCCCCGGGCCCCGGCGGCGTGGAGATCGCGCTCGGCGAGGTCACGGGCACGATCCTGCCTTCACGAAGCTGAGACTTGGGCCGAGGCGACGAACATGAGGCCTGCACGCACAGGTCGATGACTGGGTGTGCTCAGCACGCTACGCGGCGCTAATCTGGGCGCTCCCGATCATCGATCCACGAAGGCAGGAAGATGCGTCACCCTCTGGCTGTGCCCGTGATCCTTCTCCTGCTCATCACGGGCGGCTCCTGGGTGACCACCGGCTCCACGCCCGAGTCCCGCGTCCCGCCCGTCACGGCGATCTCCCCCGCGCCGCCCGCCGGCTCCCGGACCGGCCACCGTACGCACCACGCGGTGCGCGAGCTGGGCATCCAGTCGCTGACCCCCACTCCAGGGGAGACCGTGGGCGTCGGCATGCCCGTCATCCTCACCTTCACCTGGCCGGTACGGAACCGCGCCGCCGTCGAGCGATCCCTGGACGTGCGGGCGGCCAGGCCTGTGGAGGGAGCCTGGCACTGGGTGAGCGACACCCAGGTCGTCTACCGCACCAGGACCGACTGGCCGGCGTGGCAGAAGGTCGCCGTCACCGCGCACCTCGCCGGGGTGCGCGCCGCGCCGGGGACGTACGGCGCCGCCGACCGCACGCTGGAGTTCTCCGTCGGCAGGCGCCAGATCAGCCTGGTGAACACCCTCACTCACCAGATGCTGGTCTACCAGGACGGCAGGCTGGCACAGCGCATGGCCGTCAGCGCGGGCAACGCCTCGACCCGCGAGTACACCACGACCAGCGGCGTCCACCTGACCATGGACAAGGGCGACCCCGTCCGCATGGTGTCCCCCGGCAGGCGCCAGGGTGATGCGGGCTACTACGACGTCGTGATCCACCACGCGGTGCGGATCTCCAGCAGCGGGGAGTACGTCCACGCCAAGGACAACCTCTGGGCCCAGGGCCGGGTCAACGTGAGCCATGGCTGCGTCAACGCACGGCCCGACCAGGCCGCGTGGTTCTTCGACAACTCGCTGCGCGGCGATCCGGTGATCGTGAGCGGCACCGACCGCCCGCTCGAATGGTGGAACGGGTGGGGATACTGGCAGCTCTCCTGGGCCGAATGGCTCAAGGGAAGCGCTCTCCAAGACCCGGGCGCGCTTGCCCTGCCCTACCCCGAGAAATCGGACTACCTTGGAAATTGAGGAACCACCGAGGCCTCAAACGCGTTTCACATTGCAGGAGGGCCGGGGCAATGGACTCATGGATCTTCTGGTTGATACTCGCGGCGGTGCTCGGTGTAGCCGAGATCTTCACGCTCACCGCCGCACTGGGGCTGCTCGGTGCCGCCTCCCTGCTGACGGCGGCGGTCGCGGCGACCGGACTGCCCACGGGGGTTCAACTGGCGGTGTTCATCCTCGCCTCCGGCTCCGGTCTCGTCGTCCTCCGGCCCATCGCCCAGCGCCACATCATCCAGCCACCCGTGCGACGGTTCGGGGTCTCGGCGCTCGTCGGGAAGTCCGCGTTCGTCACCCGGGAGGTCACCGGCATGAACGGCCGGGTGCGCATCGGCGGAGAGGAGTGGTCCGCCCGCGCCTACGACGAAACGCTGGTGATCCCAGCGGGCGCGACGGTGGACGTCATCGAAATAGAGGGTGCCACCGCCCTCGTCTATCCCCGGGAGTAAGCATGGACGCCGCTTTGATCGCCGGAATTCTCATCGTCCTGCTGGCGGTGGTCACCGTCCTCCGCTCGATCCGCATCGTCCCGCAGGCGCGGGCGGGCAACGTCGAACGCCTCGGACGCTACGCCCGCACTCTCGGACCCGGTCTCAACTTCCTGATCCCGTTCGTGGACCGCGTGAAACCGCTCATCGACCTGCGCGAACAGGTGGTGTCCTTCAAGCCGCAGCCGGTCATCACCGAGGACAACCTCGTCGTCGACATCGACACCGTGCTCTACTTCCAGGTCACCGACCCCCGCGCGGCGGCGTACGAGATCGCCAACTTCATCCAGGGCGTGGAGCAGCTCACGGTCACGACGCTCAGGAACGTCGTCGGCGGCATGGACCTTGAGAAGACCCTGACCTCCCGCGACACCATCAACAGCCAGCTCCGCGGGGTGCTGGACGACGCCACCGGCAAGTGGGGCATTCGCGTCAACCGGGTCGAGATCAAGGCCATCGACCCGCCGAAGAGCATCAAGGAGGCGATGGAGAAGCAGATGCGCGCCGAGCGTGACAAGCGCGCCGCGATCCTCACCGCCGAGGGCTTCCGCCAGTCGCAGATCCTCACCGCCGAAGGCGAGAAGCAGAGCTCGATCCTTCGTGCCGAGGGCGATCGGACCTCCGCGATCCTGAAGGCCGAGGGCCAGTCGCAGGCCATCGACGAGGTGTTCCAGGCGATCCACCGCAACGACCCCGACCCGCAGTTGCTCGCCTACCAGTACCTCCAGATGCTCCCGCAGCTCGCCCAGGGCCCGGGCAACACCTTCTGGGTCATCCCTAGCGAGGTGACCTCCGCTCTGCAGGGCGTGTCCAGGGCGTTCAACGAGGCTCTGCCCAGGTCCGCCGCCACTCGCGAGGTCACGGAGCCGAAGACGGCCGCGAAGGACGAGGCCGCCAGCGCCCAGCAGGCCGCCGCGGAAGCGATCGCCGACGCCGAACAGTCCGGCCCCCGCCAACTCGGCCCCAGCACCCCCATCCCGGGGGCCTTCTCCGGCCTACAACAGGAATCCCCGGAGCAACACCCAGCCAACACCCACAAGGAAACCCCCTGACAGGCCCGCGATCCGCGCCGACCAGCCGAGGGTTCGCCCTCGGCCGGTCGGCGTCAGCCGCGAGCGGTGGTCAGGAGTCCGGCGAAGCGCCGTACGCGTGACAGTTCATCCCGTACCGGATCGAGCACCAGTTCGCGGCCGACCGTGTCGACGCTCGCCCACAATGCCCGCCGTGCCTTGCGCGCCCGGCGTCCAGCGCCGAGCGCCGCCGCCACCCGGGACAGCAGGGCGATGATCAGCCCGGCAAGGACCCCGCCCGCGAGCAGGACAGTGGGCCAGGGGACGTTCCCGAGCGTCGGAGTCGGCACCTCGGGAAGCCGGAGGTAGTCCATGGCGAAAAGCCCGGACAGCCACAGGATGCCGGCCATCATCACGGCGAAGACCAGCCACTGGAGCAGGCCGACCACCCGCCACCACCGGGGCCGCCTTCCGGCGCCCACCGATGTCACGGACACCGCCCGATCCAGGCCGTCCGCCAGGTCGTCCGCCAGCGATCGGGCGGCCTGCCGTACGGCCACCGCCCATGGCTCGGGCAGGCCCTCCGAGGCGGCGGAGCCGACATCCCGGATCGCCGTGTCCATCCGCGACCGCTGTACGGCCGTCGCGCGCGGGATCGACGTACGCCCTCCGGAAGCCGCCACGCCACCATCTGAACCCGCCAAGCCACTACCGGAAGCCCCAAGTGCGACCTGGAGCCTGCGCAGCGGGTCGGGTCTGAACCGCCGGAGCCAGCGGGTGACCGGCCAGCCGGTGGCCGCGATGGATCGGTGCCTGTGGGCCTTGGCCACCGCCTCCACCACAAGCGGGACGCCGGCCCCCTCCACCAGCGCGGCCGTCAGCGGCCTGGCCAGCTTGTCCGAGAGCGTCGCCTCCGCGGCCTGGGCACTCTTCTCCAAACCCCCCACGAACGCGTCCCCGCCCGGGCCCCCTGAGTCCGCGCGCTCGGCCAGGCTCCCAGAGGATGCGATCGCCAGCAGGTCGGCGGCTGTGGTCGCGTCGGCTGCCAGGCGCGTGGCCCACGTGCGGCGGTCCGCGACCCGTTCGGCCAGCGTGGAGCGCAGATCGGAGATCCCGGTGCCCTTCGGCACGGAGGTGCCGATGATCGGCACGCCGGGGAGCCCGTCCTCGTCCAGCAGCCGCCGCAGGTCGCCGAGGCATCGTCCGGCCGCCGACGGGGTGAGGCGGTCGGTCTGGTTCAGCACCACGACCATGACGTCCCGATGCCTGCTCAGCCTGCGGAGATAACGCTCGTGGACGGCCGCGTCGGCGTACTTCTGCGGATCCAGCACCCATACCAACAGATCCACCACGGCGACCAAGCGGTCCACCTCCAGGCGGTGGGCCGACTCGATGGAGTCATGATCGGGAAGATCCAGGAGGATCAGCCCGGACAGCGTGCCGTCGAGGGCATCGACCGCGTGGCGGCGAGGGATCTCGAGCCAGTCGAGAAGCGGTCCCGCCCCCTCGGGGTCCCACATCGCCGCCTGGGCCGTGGAAGTCGTCGGCCGCGTCACCCCGACGCCGGCGAGCGAGGTGTCAGAAAGCGCGTTGAACAGCGATGACTTCCCGCTGCCCGTCGCGCCGGCGAGGGCCACGACCGTGTGGTCCACCGAGAGACTCCGCCGTGCCCCGGCGCGGGAGACCACGGCACGGGCCTGCCCGACCGCCACCGGGTCAAGCCGCCCTTCAGCGAGATCGGCGGCCTCGGCCAGCGCGGCGATCCTGTCGTCCAGCGACATGGTCCTTGCCCGCCGGAGCACCTTCATGGTGTGTCGACCCATGCTTCAACGGTAGGTGTGTCTATCTCGTCCCGGTGGTCTCGTACGGCCTGTGCCGACTGCCGGAGGGCGGCGGAGGTGTTCTCGGGAGGCCCGACTCCTTCGAGCAGTGATGTGAAGCGGGTGGCGTCCTCGTCGAGCACCGCGCCGACCCGCTCCCGGAGATCGTCACGCGCGGCCTGGGTGAGGGTCCGTACCGCCTGGTCCCCGAACACCGCCTCCAGCAGCTTCTGGCTCAGCACGCTGGTGCCTCCGGCGATGCCGACCTCGATCCCGGTGAGCCCTCCGGTGGAGGCGAACACCATCAGCATGAGCAGCAGCCCCGCGCCGTTCAGGCTGAACGAGGCGAGCCTCGCCGTGGTGCGCCTCTCGGCACCCTCCTTGGCGACGAGGTCGAGGACGTACCCCTGCCAGGCCCGCACAGCCGAGGACGAACGCTGCGGGAGGGTGTTGGACGCGCGCCCGAGACGACCCGCCGACACCGCGCCGGCACGCTCGATGACGTCACGGCCTGCCGGCATGCCCGACCACGCCTCCAGGGCGCGCTCCGCGGCGGCGTCCGCCGCCGACCGGATCAGCGCCTCGACCCCGGTCTCCAGGGCCGTCCTCAGCCGGCTGTCGGGAGCGGGTCGTCCTGTGAACGCCGATACGACCCGCTCGCGCAGCCAGCCGATCCGCGATTCCAGCGAGCGCATGAAGTCGCCGGTGCCGACGAAGTCCTGCCAGCGGGTCAGCACCTCGCCACGGAGCAGCGAGCCGTCACGTATGCCGTCGTCGAAGGTCGCCATCGCGGCCCCGTAGGCGGATTCGACTGATACGCGTAGATCGGCGAGCCCTGCCCGCTGCCGGTCCGCCTCGTCCGCGAGCGCCGGGACCCGGATCGTGATGCTGTCCAGCGCTCCGGACAGGGTCCTGCGCACGACCTCCGCCCGAGCCTGGGCATCGGCCGCGATCGCGGCCAGCCAGTCGCGCACAGCCCGTACGGCAGCTTCGGGCAGGCGCGCGTTCTCCTCCGGCAGCACCACCTCCGGCACGCTGAACAGCGGCGTTCCGGCGAGGCCGTTCGCGTCGAGCAGGCGGTTGAGATGGGCGGTGACCGGTTGCAGCGCGTCCGGCGGCACCCGGTCGAGGACGACCGCGAGTGCCGTACTGCGCTCACGGGCACTGCGCAGGAAGCCCCACGGGACCTCGTCGGCGTACCTCGAGGCCGTGGTGACGAACAGCCACAGGTCAGCGGCGGCGAGGAGTTGCGCCGCGATCTCGCGGTTGGCCGTGACGACCGAGTCGATGTCGGGGGCGTCCAGCAGGGCGAGTCCGGGGGGAAGAGTGTCGACCGTGACCACCCGCAAGGTGCCCGGCTCTCCGCGGCCGTGCCCGGTCGTCCTTGCAAGGCCGGGCAGGACGTTCTGCCGGGTGAACCACACCTCGTCGGCCGGGTTGGCGACCAGCGTGGGAGCGAGCGTCGTTGGCCGCAGCACTCCAGGCTCTGTGACGTCCGCGTCGGCGAGGGAGTTGACCAGGGTGGACTTGCCCGCGCCCGTCGAACCGCCGACGACGGCCAGCAAGGGAGCGTCCATGGCGGCGACGCGGGGCAGGAGGTAGTCGTCGAGCTGTCCCCTCAGCTCCTTGAGGGCGCGACGGTGCGCTGCGACGTCCCCGATCGCGAGGGGGAACAGATCGTGATCGAGCTGGCGCCGCAGGGTTTCGAGGGCCGCGAGCAGCCCGTTGTTCCCCGCCATACGACCGGTCATGCCCCAAGGAGCCCCAGGTATCCGCCATCACGGAAAACCGCGTCCCCCCGGGGGTGCGGGGGCTAGCTGGTGGGCTGTGCCGAGGGCTGGGTGCCCGGCTGGCCGGGGCCGCCTGTGGGAAGGAGGGGGCGGCATTTCTCCAGGGCCTTGGCGATCGCGGGGTCGCTGGTCTTCAGGTCACGCATGTTGGCGTTCGACGCGATCTCGGCCCCGTTGTCCTTCATGCACGAGCGGAACGCCTGGAGAGCGGAGCTGTCGAAGCCGCCCTGCGGTCCGCGTCCCTGCCCGCCCTGGCCCTGGGGCCTCAGCGCGCGGCATGCCTGCATCGCCTTCTGCATCTCCGGCGACATGGTGCCAAAGCCCCCCGCTCTCCCGCTCGGCCGAGCTGACGGGGAACCGCTGGGCCGAGCCGTGGGTGCCGCGCCAGGGCGGCCAGTGGACATGTCCACCCCGTTCTTGCGCATGCACTCGGTGAATGCCGCGTTTTGGTCACCGGACCCACTGGGCAAAGGTTGGGCACCGGCTGCGGCGTTCGAACCACCGCCACCACAGCCGGATGTCAACAGGACGGCGGCTACGGCGGCGGCGCCGAGAACACGAGGCAACGCGATCACAGGCTGGACTCCATAGGGAAATCGAGGGGCTTTGACGAATCAATGACAGGCCACCAAACTCAGCCTCAGGTGCGCCCAGGCTGAAAGTCGGCTGTCAACCCCCCGGGCGCGGGGGTGGTCAGTCGGTGGGGAGGATGACGCGGAACGTGGCTCCGTGGCCGGGCTCGCTGTCGACGATGATCACTCCCCCGTGGGCCTGCACGAGCGCGGCGGCGATCGACAGGCCGAGCCCGGTGCCGCCGGTCCCGTTCCTGGTGCGCGAGGGATCCGCCCGGTAGAAGCGCTCGAACACCCGCTCCGCGTCGCTGAGCGGCAACCCCGGGCCCTCGTCCGCCACCTCGACCACGACCTGGCCGCCGACGTCTCCCACGCCCACCCGGAAGGCCGTGCCCTCGGGAGTGTGCCTGAGCACGTTGCCCACCAGGTTGGAGATCACCTGCCGGAGCCGGTCCTCGTCCCCCTCGACGGTGACGGGCTCCTCTGAGGCGTCCAGCCGCACCAGGTCGATCTCGCGATCGGGAGCGAGCGTCTGCGCGTCAAGCACGGCACCCGCGGCCAGGCTCAGCACGTCGACGGGCCGGCGTTCGAGGGGTCTTTGCTGGTCGAGCCGGGCGAGCAGCAGCAGATCGTCCACGAGAAGGCCCATGCGGGTTGCCTCGTCCTCGATCCTCCGCAGCAGCCATGCCGCCTCCTCCAGGTCGGGCGCCTCGTGGCGGTAGAGCTCGGCGAAACCCCTGATCGAGGTGAGAGGCGTGCGCAACTCGTGGGAGGCGTCGGCGACGAACCGCCGCATCCTGTCCTCGGACCTGCGGGCCTCGAAGGCCGACTTGCGTGCCGCGATCTCCGAGGCCTCGCGGTCCTGGAAGGCGGCCTCGATCTGCGCGAGCATGCCGTTGATCGCCCTTCCGAGCCGCCCCATCTCGGTACGGCGGTGCCGCAGCGGCACTCTGCGTGACAGGTCACCGTCGGCGATGGCCCCCGCGGTGCGTTCGATCTCTCCGAGCGGGCGCAGGCTCCGCCGTACGAGCCAATGGCACGCGAAGCCGAGCAGGACGAGCACACCGCCGCCCACGGTCGCCACGATGATCGCGAGCCGGGCCACGGTGGCGTCGATGTCGTCCATGCGGAGCGCGATCACGCGGATCCGCGTGCCGTCCACCACCGCGAGCGCCCGCCAGTTCGCCCCCGAATCCGATCCCACGGTGAACAGCCGGGGCTCCCCGGCTTGCACCTGGCGAATCGTGAGGCGAGGGAGCTGGGGCGGGTCGGTGTCCGGGCTCTCCTGAAGCGTGCGCTCCACACCGCCGTCCGGCCCGAGCACGGCCATATAGAACAAGCCGAACTGTCTAGAGGTGCGGGGGGTCTCGATCGTCTTCGACGGGATCGCGGGCGAGAGGTACAGGTCGCGTCGAGCACGCCCGGCCAGCTCCAACTGCCGGTCGACCCGGTCGACGAGATAGCCGCGCAGCAGCTGGACGGCGAAACCGCCGGTCAGGGCGATGGCCAGCGTGACCAGCAGCAGTGTCCCGAC